>JAJQBI010000071.1 GCA_021203365.1 Clostridiales bacterium | reverse complement strand
TCTGTGAGGGAATTCTCAGGTATCATAGGGGTCAAATACTTTTGACCCCAACATCGTATGATTCAAAACACGGAGGAATGACTTTGAACCAGAACAGTGAAGCGGAAATTCAGATGCAGTATATTCAGAAATGCAGGGAATTTCTGGAAGCCTCAGATCAGCCGCATCCTACCTTCCATATACAGAATGAGGGCTGTCAGATGAATACCATTCAGACGGAGTCTGTGGCGGCCATGATGGAGCAGATGGGCTATGTGAAAGTGGATACCCCGGAGGCGGATGCGGTGGTTTATAATACCTGTACCGTCCGCGAAAACGCCAACCAGAAAATTTACGGCCACCTGGGCCATTTGAAGAGCATTAAAAAGCACCGCCCGGATATGAAAATCGTCCTGTTTGGATGCATGATGCAGGAGCCTCATGTGGTGGAGAAAATCCGCAGAGAATACCCATATGTTAGCCTGGTATTCGGAACCCATAACATCCATAAATTTCCGGAGCTCTATTGCCGCACCCTGCACAGTGACAGCCAGATCATCGATATCTGGAAGGATTCGGACGAGATTGTGGAGGGAATGCCCACCTCACGGAAATACCCCTTCAAAACCGGTGTCAGTATTATGTTCGGCTGCAATAATTTTTGCAGCTATTGTATTGTCCCCTATGTCCGGGGCCGGGAAAAAAGCCGGGAGCCCCAGGCCATT
The DNA here is from genome assembly GCA_021203365.1 of Clostridiales bacterium. Classification (GTDB taxonomy): domain Bacteria; phylum Bacillota; class Clostridia; order Lachnospirales; family Lachnospiraceae; genus Blautia_A. The sequence goes on along the minus strand of JAJQBI010000071.1, from coordinate 20,736 downwards.
GTCCATGAAATAGAAAAGCTGGTGGAGGATGGAGTGACAGAGGTCATGCTTCTTGGCCAGAATGTAAATTCTTATGGCAAAACTCTGGCGGCGCCGGTGACCTTTGCGCAGCTTCTCACCCAGGTGGAGCAGATTGAGGGGCTGAGGAGAATCCGTTTTATGACTTCTCATCCCAAGGATCTCTCCGATGAGCTGATTGGAGTCATGGCAAAGAGCCGGAAAATCTGCCATCATCTTCACCTGCCTCTTCAGTCCGGGAGCAGCCGTATTCTGAAGGAGATGAACCGGCGCTATGATAAGGAAAAATATCTGGCTCTGGTGGAAAAGATCCGCTGCGCCATTCCCGATCTTTCTCTGACCACGGACATTATGGTGGGCTTTCCGGGAGAGACGGAGGAGGATTTCCTGGAGACACTGGACGTGGTGGAAAAGGCGGACTATGACACAGCCTTTACCTTTATCTATTCCAGGCGTACCGGAACCCCGGCCGCCAGTATGGAAAACCAGGTGCCGGAGGATGTAGTAAAGGAGCGTTTTGGCCGTCTGCTGTCCCTGGTGCAGGAAAAAGGCCGCAGAGCTTCCTCCCGTTTTACGGGGACGGTGCAGGAAATTCTGGTGGAAGAAGAGAACCGGGAGAAGGGAACACTTACCGGGCGCACCCAGCACAATCTGCTGGTCCATTTTCCGGGAGAGCCGGAGCTTATTGGAAAGTATGTAAATGTGCGGCTGGACACCTGCCGGGGATTTTATTATTTCGGACATATAGTGCGGGAGAATGAGGTTTGAATTGAAAAACAGCACATCACCAAAAGAAAAAGAGAACAGAAAAACAGATATGTCTCATATTTCCGGGATCGATACCAGTAAATTATCTCCCATGATGCAGGAGTACGTAAAGACAAAAAAGGCGTACAGTGACTGCGTCCTGTTTTATCGTCTGGGGGATTTTTATGAGATGTTTTTTGAGGATGCCCTTCTTGTCACGAAGGAGCTGGAGCTGACCCTTACAGGGAAGGAATGCGGCCTTGAAGAGCGGGCGCCCATGTGTGGAATTCCCTTTCACGCCGCGGAAACCTATATCACCCGTCTGATAGAAAAGGGACATAAGGTGGCGGTCTGTGAGCAGGTGGAGGATCCGAAGCTGGCCAAAGGTCTTGTAAAACGGGAAGTGATCCGCATTGTTACCCCCGGAACTACTCTGGATGCGGCGTCTTTGGATGAGAGTCGGAATAATTACCTGATGTCCGTATTTTTTACAGAGGACCATTTTGGGATGGCCATGGCGGATGTGAGCACCGGCGACTGCTTCCTGACAGAACTGGATCAGAACCGGAAGCTGCTGGACGAGATCAACAAGTTTTCGCCGGCGGAGATTATCTGCAACGACGCTTTTCTCATGAGCGGAATGGATGTGGAGGATCTGAAAAACCGGCTGGGTATCTGTCTTTTCACTCTGGAAGCGGATTACTTTGACGACAGGCGCTGCCGGGAAATTCTGGGGGAACACTTTCGGGTCTCCTCCCTGGAGGACCTGGGGATCGGCGGCTATGACAGCGGAATCGTGGCGGCAGGGGCGCTTTTCCGGTATCTGACAGAGACTCAGAAGACGGATCTCACCCAGATGGCCACGATCCGTCCCTATGTTCCGGAAAAATACATGCTGATTGACAGCTCCAGCCGTCGAAATCTGGAGCTGGTGGAGACACTGCGGGAGAAGCAGAAGAGGGGGACACTGCTCTGGATTCTGGACAAGACCAAAACCGCCATGGGGGCGAGAACCCTGCGGGGCTTTGTGGAACAGCCGCTGATTGATCCGGAGGAGATTGAGAAGCGGCTGGGCGGCATTGAGGAGCTGAACCAGAAGCCCATGCTCCGGGATGAGATCCGGGAATATCTGAATCCGGTGTATGATCTGGAGCGCCTGGTCAGCCGGATTACCTATCACACGGCCAATCCCCGGGATCTGGTGGCCTTTGCGGCGTCCACGGAGATGATTCCCTATATCAAACAGATTCTGGGGGATTTTGAGTCGCCTTTGCTGCGCCAGATCAATGAGGATATGGACATGCTGTCGGATGTGACGGACCTGATCCGCAGAGCCATCGCGGAGGATCCGCCCCTGGCCCAGAAGGAAGGCGGCATCATCCGGGAGGGATATAACGAGGATGTGGATAAGTTCCGCCGTTCCCGCACCGACGGGAAAAAATGGCTCACAGAGCTGGAAACCAGGGAGCGGGAGCGCACCGGGATTAAAAACCTGAAGGTGAAGTTTAACCGGGTGTTCGGCTATTCCCTGGAGGTGACCAAGTCCTTTCAGAACCTGGTGCCGGACAACTATGTGCGCAAACAGACACTGGCAAACGCGGAGCGGTACATCACTCAGGAACTGAAGGAGCTGGAGGATCTGATTCTGGGCGCGGAGGATAAGCTGTATGCGCTGGAATATGAGCTTTTCGCGGATGTCCGGGATAAGGTGGGCCGGGAGGTAGTGCGCATTCAGAAAACGGCCAAGGCCATTACGGGTCTGGACGCTTTTGCCTCTCTGGCGCTGGTGGCGGATCAGAACAATTACTGCCGTCCGAAGATCAATACCAACGGTGTGATCCGCATTAAGGGAGGCCGGCATCCGGTGGTGGAGCGCATGATCGAGAATGATATGTTCATTGCCAACGACACCACCCTGGACAACAACCGGAAACGGATTTCCATTATTACCGGCCCTAATATGGCGGGAAAATCCACCTATATGCGCCAGACCGCGCTGATTGTGCTGATGGCACAGATCGGAAGCTTTGTTCCCGCCCAGAGTGCGGATATCGGGATTGTGGACCGTATTTTTACCCGTGTGGGTGCCTCCGACGATCTGGCAAGCGGACAGAGCACCTTTATGGTGGAGATGACGGAGGTGGCCAATATTCTCCGAAACGCCACATCCAGAAGTCTTCTGATCCTGGATGAGATCGGGAGAGGAACCAGCACCTTTGACGGCCTTGCCATTGCCTGGGCGGTCATTGAGTACATCAGCAATACAAGGGTGTGCGGAGCCAAGACTCTTTTTGCCACTCATTATCACGAGCTGACGGAGCTGGAAGGAAAGCTCCCCGGCGTGAACAATTACTGTGTGGCGGTAAAGGAAAAGGGGGACGATATTGTCTTTCTGCGGAAGATTGTAAAGGGCGGCGCAGACAAAAGCTACGGGATCCAGGTGGCCCGTCTGGCAGGAGTTCCGGAGGCAGTGCTCTCCCGGGCAAAGGAGCTGGTGGAGGAGCTCAGCGACGCGGACATTACCGCCGCAGTGAAGGATCTGGCTTCTCCCAAAAAGAAAAAAGTAAAATATGACCAGGTGGATATGGGACAGATTTCCATGTTTGACACAGTGTCCGATAACTCCATAATTGAGGAGATCAAAAATCTGGAGATCAGTACGCTGACGCCCGTGGAAGCCCTGAATATCCTGTATAATCTGCAGAACAAGATCCGGAATCGGTGGTGAAAAGGATGAAAAAAATTGCGGTTCTTGACAAAAATACCATAGATAAAATCGCCGCCGGGGAGGTAGTGGAACGCCCCGCCTCAGTGGTGAAGGAGCTGGTGGAAAACGCCATTGACGCAGGCGCCACCGCAGTTACCGTGGAGATCACGGACGGGGGAAAAAAGTCCATCCGCATCACGGATAATGGCTCCGGCATAGAGGCCGCCCAGGTGCCGGTGGCCTTTCTCCGCCATGCCACCAGCAAAATCGAGAAGGCGGAGGATCTGACCCATATTGCATCTCTGGGATTCCGGGGGGAGGCCCTTTCCAGCATCGCCGCTGTGGCCCAGGTGGAGCTGATAACCAAGACCCCGTCTTCCTTAAGCGGAACCCGCTACCTTATCGAGGGAGGGGAAGAGAAGCTTCTGGAGGAGACCGGTGCGCCGGACGGAACCACCTTTCTGGTCCGCAATCTTTTTTATAATACCCCTGCCAGAAGCAAGTTCCTCAAATCCGATATGGCGGAGGCCAATTATATCGGAACCATGATGGAGCAGCTGGCGCTCTCCCATCCGGAGATTTCTTTTAAATACATTCAGAACCGGCAGGTAAAGCTGTACAGCTCCGGAAATTACAGTGTGCGGGATGTGATTTACAGCATCTATGGGAAGGATATCACCCGGTCCCTGCTGGAGGTTTCCTGTGAAAATGATTTTATGCGGATGACGGGTTTTGTGGGAAAACCGGAGATTTCCAGGGGAAACCGTTCCTTTGAAAATTATTATATTAATGGGCGGTTTGTAAAGAATAATGTGATTACAAAGGCCATTGAGGATGGTTATAAGGGCTTCCTTATGCAGCACAAATTTCCTTTTGTGTCCCTTCGCATTGAGATGGATGGAAATGATCTGGACGTAAATGTCCATCCGTCAAAGATGGAGGTTCGTTTTGCCCGGGGGCCGGAGGTTTATACCGCGGTCCGGGATGCAGTCCATCAGGCTCTGACCGGGAGAGAAATGATCCCCGGCGTGTCTGTGGGAAAGGAAGAGAAGACATCCAGGGAACCGGCGCTCTCTGTGGGAGCGGTGCCGGAGCCCTTTGAGATAAAGAGAAGAGATGCGCTGAAAAATGGGACGGCCGGCACCCGCCCGGAGCGTCTGGGAGAAAACCTGGACAGAAGGTATCCCGGGAAAGAGAACCTTTCCCCGGGAAAAGATACTCTGCGGGACGGGAATTCTTCCATGAAAAATGAGGTTCCGGGAAGAGAAAGTTTTTCTTCCAGGAAAGAGACTTCTGGAAAAAGAATCGGTTCTTCAGAGATGGATGCGCCGGGAGAAAGGCGGTTTTCTTCAGGAAAAGATGCTCCGAAAGGAGAGAATTATTCTTCTGGAGGAGATTTATTTGGAGAGGAGAGCCCTGCATTGAGGAGGGATTCCTCTGAAGGTTCGGTCTTCAGCGATGAGGAGGAAAAGTTTTTTTCCGGCACTCTTGCGTCGCGGCAGGCGGCGGAAACCGCGAAAGGATCCGATGCCCCGCAGGAAGAGACGGAAAAACAGCCGGAAACCTTGTGGGAAACATCGGCGGCGTCCGGAGATTCCGTGAAGGAAACCGGAGAAGACTCCGGGGATGTCTCACCAGAAGACAGCCAGACCGTTGCAAAAGATCAGACCGGGACGGAGGAGCCCGTCCAGCTGGATCTGTTTCAGGAAAATTTTCTTTCGGAGAAAGCCCGCAGCCGTCACAGGCTCATCGGGCAGCTTTTTGAGACCTACTGGCTGGTGGAGTATGAGGATCGGTTTTACATCATTGATCAGCACGCGGCCCATGAAAAGGTGTGGTATGAGCGGTTTGTCCGGCTTTTCCGGGAGCAGACCGCACAATCTCAGTATCTCAGCCCGGGAATCATCGTCTCCCTGAGCATGGAGGAGGAACAGCTTCTGAAGGCCAATATGGAATACTTTCAGGGCTACGGCTTTTCCATTGAAAATTACGGAGGGCGGGAATACTGCATCCAGGCGGTGCCAACCAACCTTTACGGGATGACCGAGGAGGAGCTTTTCCTGGAAATGCTGGACCATTTGGCCGGGGAGGGAAGCCGGAACGCGCTGGAGATTTTTACCTCCCGCCTGGCGACTATGGCCTGCAGGGCGGCGGTCAAGGGCAAGCACAAAATGTCCGCCGAGGAGGCGAACCGTCTCATCGATGAACTGCTTACGCTGGACAATCCATTTCACTGCCCCCACGGACGTCCCACCATTATCTCCATGACCAGAACAGAAATTGAGAAAAAATTCAAACGGATTTTGTAGTCCCAAGGAGGGTTATTTTGAAAAAGCCGCTGATCGTGCTCACAGGTCCGACGGCCGTGGGAAAAACCAGTCTTTCGATTTCCCTGGCCAGGCATCTGGACGGGGAAATTATTTCTGCGGATTCCATGCAGGTTTACCGGCATATGAATATCGGTTCCGCAAAGATCCGCAGGGAGGAAATGGAGGGGATTCCCCATTATCTGGTGGATGTGCTGGAGCCCACAGAGGAATTTAATATTGTGCTTTTTCAGCAGATGGCCCGGGAGGCTCTGGATTTGATTTACGCAAAGGGAAAGATCCCGATCCTTGTGGGGGGCACCGGTTTTTACATTCAGGCAGTGACCCGGGACATTGATTTTGCCCGTTCCGGCCCGGAGGACGGGTACCGCCGGGAGCTGGAGCGAATCGCCGGGGAGCAGGGGAGCAGGGCCCTTCATCAGATGCTTCTGGAGGTGGATCCTGTAAGTGCCAGAAGCATTCATGAAAACAATGTGAAACGTGTAATACGCGCCCTGGAATTCTATCATCAGAACGGGACCCCCATTTCCGCCCATAATCAGGAGGAGCGGGAAAAAAACAGTCCCTATAATCTGGCTTATTTTGTACTGAATATGCCCCGTCCCATCCTCTATGAGCGCATTGACAAAAGAGTGGATGCCATGTTGGGGGAAGGCCTGGTGGAGGAGGTAAAAGCCCTGCGGGACATGGGATGTCAGAGAGGAATGACCTCCATGCAGGGCCTGGGATATAAGGAGATTCTGGATTACCTGGAAGGGGATTCTTCCCTGGAGGAGGCGGCAGATATTCTGAAAAGAGATACCCGCCATTTTGCCAAACGGCAGCTGACCTGGTTTCGCCGGGAGCCGGATGTGATATGGGTGAATAAGGAAGATTTTGCATTTTCGGAGGACGCGATTCTGGATCATATTCTGAAAGAATGCGCCGTCCGTGGAATAAAAAGGAGCGAAAGTAAATGAAAGAAATCTATCAGCAGCTGGGAATTTCCCCGGAGGTGTATGAGTTCGGACAGCAGGTGGAGGAGGAACTGAAACCCAGGTTTTGGGAGTTTGACCGGACGGCAGAATACAATCAGATGAAGGTCCTTCTCGCCATGAGAAAAAACCGTGTCAGTGCGGCCTGTTTTGGTTCCTCCTCCGGCTATGGGTACGATGATCTCGGGAGGGAAACCCTGGAAAAGGTTTACGCGGATACCTTTCACACAGAGGCCTGTGTGGTGCGCCCGCAGATCACCTGCGGAACCCATGCCCTGGCCGTCGCTCTTTTTGGAAACCTGCGCCCGGGGGATGAGCTTCTCTCCCCCGCAGGAAAGCCCTACGACACTCTGGAGGAGGTGATCGGAATCCGTCCCTCAGACGGCTCACTGGCAGAGTATGGAATCCGTTACCGTCAGGTGGATCTTCTCCCGGACGGAACCTTTGACTACGAAAAAATCCGCGGCGCCGTCAATGAGAGGACGCGGCTGGTAACCATCCAGCGCTCCAAGGGATACCAGACCCGGCCCTCTTTTTCCGTGAAACAGATCGGAGAGCTGATCGCCTTTGTCAAGAGCCTGAAGCCGGATGTGATCTGTATGGTGGACAATTGCTACGGAGAATTTGTGGACAGGGTGGAGCCCAGCGATGTGGGTGCGGATATGACGGTGGGTTCCCTGATCAAAAATCCCGGAGGCGGACTGGCGCCGGTGGGCGGCTATATCGCCGGTACCCGGGAATGTGTGGAGCGCGCCTCCCACCGCATGACCTGTCCGGGCCTTGGCATGGAAGTGGGGCCGACTCTTGGGGTGAATCAGTCCTTTTTTCAGGGATTTTTCCTCGCGCCCATGGTGACAAAGGGGGCACTGAAAAGTGCGGTTTTCGCCGCCAATATTTATGAGCGCCTGGGATTTCCGGTAGTGCCGGACTCCACGGAGCCCCGGCAGGACATCATCCAGGCGGTGACTCTTGGAACCCCTGAGGGACTGCTCGCCTTCTGTAAGGGAATTCAGGCCGCGGCCCCGGTGGACAGCTATGTGGACCCTGAGCCCTGGGATATGCCGGGTTATGACAGCCCGGTGATCATGGCCGCGGGAGCCTTTGTACAGGGGTCATCCATTGAGCTCTCGGCGGACGGTCCCATGAAGCCTCCCTACAATGTGTATTTTCAGGGAGGCCTGACCTGGGAGCATGGAAAGTATGGCATTCTCATGTCTTTGCAGAAGCTTCTGGACAAAAAACTGGTAACCCTGTGAGGTGAAGAAGGAATGGATGAGAAACAGGTTCTGATCATAGGCGGCGGTGCCTCCGGACTTATGGCCGGAATTTTTGCGGCCAGAAACGGCGCGTCGGTTACCATTCTGGAGCAGAATGACCGTGTGGGGCGCAAGCTGGGCGCCACCGGTGGAGGCCGGTGTAATTTTTCCAATCGCATCCGGGAGGCGGATTCCTACAGGGGAACCCGGCCGGAATTTGTAAATCCCGCTCTGGAGTTCCTTTCGGTTCCGGAGACGGTGGCCTTTTTTGAGAAACTGGGTCTCCTTTGTGTAGACCGGAACGGGTGGCTGTATCCCCGAAGTCTGCAGGCCCAGAGTGTGACAGAAATTCTGTGTATGGAGGCCAGAAATCTGGGGGTCCGGATCCGTGGAAATCAGAAGATTCTGAAGCTCCTGGAAAATACGGAGGAAGGCGGAGAAAAAGGGAAGCAGGCCTTTCGATGGACTGCGTTTACGGAGGGCTGGCAATACGAGGGTGACGCGGTGATTCTGGCCTGTGGCTCAAAAGCCTCTTCCATTGCCGGGTCGGACGGAAGCGGCTATATACTGGCAAAGGCTCTTGGACACCGGTTGGTAGAACCTCTCCCCGCCCTCACCGGACTTCGCTGTTCGGGGAAGGCCTTCGCGGGATGGGCCGGAGTGCGTACAGAGGGTCAGGTGACCCTTTTTCTCGATGGGAGGGAGGTAACCGCCCGGCAGGGAGAACTGCAGCTGACGGATTATGGGATTTCCGGAATCCCGGTGTTTGAGATAAGCCGCTACGCCATCCGCGGACTTCATGAGGGAAAGAAGGCATCTCTCACGGTGGATTTTCTGCCGGAGATCGGGGAAAATGAGCTTCCTTCCTTTATGGAGCGACGGAAAAAGTGCGGTCCATTCAAAGACCAGCAGGAGCTGCTCACCGGTCTTTTTCCCCGGAAGCTGATTCCCGTTCTGACCCGGCAGAAGGATCTGTTTCAGGCTTTAAAAAGGTTTCCTCTTGATGTGGAGGGCGGACTGTCCTTTTCCCATGCCCAGGTGTGCAGCGGAGGGGTGGACACCCGTCAGGTGAATGAAAATACCATGGAATCCAGACTGCACGGTGGTCTGTATTTTGCCGGGGAGCTTCTGGATATCGATGGAAGCTGCGGCGGATACAATCTGCAGTGGGCCTGGTCCAGCGGCGCTCTGGCGGGGGCCAGGGCGGCGGACAGGAGTAAAATATGATTCGTGTTACACAGCTGAAGCTTCCCATTGATCATACAGAGGAAGAACTGAAAAATAAAATTCGGGGGGCGCTGCGCGCCGGAAACATTCCCTTTACCTATCAGATTGTGAAGCAGTCTCTGGATGCCCGGCATCGGGAGGAGAAAAAATTTGTTTACACCGTAGATGTCTCTGTAAAAGGGGAAAAGGCCATTCTGAGAAAAGTTGACCATAAAAAGGTTATGTTAACTAGCGAAAAGCCTTATGTATTTCCAGAAGGAGGTATCCTTCCCCTGCGTCATCCTCCCGTGATTGTGGGCAGCGGCCCGGCCGGGCTGTTCTGCGCCTGGTATCTGGCCCGGGCGGGATACTGTCCTCTTGTCCTGGAGCGGGGGGAGGAGGCGTCCCGGCGAACCCTCACCGTGGAGCGCTTCTGGAAGGAGGGAATTCTGGACCCGGATTCCAATGTGCAGTTCGGGGAGGGCGGCGCCGGAACCTTCTCTGACGGAAAGCTGAATACCCTTGTAAAGGATGTCTTCGGAAGGGGAAAAGAGGTGCTGCGGCGTTTTGTGGAGGCCGGGGCGCCGGAGGAAATTCTGTGGCAGCAAAAACCCCATCTGGGGACCGATGTCCTTGTGAAAATTGTACAGAAGCTGCGCGGGGAAATTGAGGAGATGGGCGGTACCGTGCGTTTCTGTTCAAAGATGACCGGTCTGCTCTCCAGACAGGGACGGCTTTGCGGTCTTCGAATAAACGATCAGGAGGAAATCCCGGCCCAGGTCTGTGTGCTGGCCCCTGGACACAGCGCCCGGGATACCTTTTTCATGCTTGAGAAAACCGGGCTTGTCATGGAACCGAAGCCCTTTGCCGCGGGTGTGCGTGTGGAGCATCCACAGGCCATGATCAACCGTGCCCTTTACGGGGAGGAGAAGAATCCTTATCTGGGGCCGGCTGCCTATAAGGCTACGCACACCTGTAAAAACGGAAGGGGCGTTTATACCTTTTGCATGTGTCCGGGCGGCTATGTGGTGAACGCTTCCTCAGAGCCGGGGCTTCTTGCCGTAAACGGGATGAGCTACCAGGCCAGGGACGGGCACAACGCCAACAGCGCGGTTATTGTCACTGTGCAGCCCTCTGATTTTCCTGTGAAGGGTGTCCTTGGCGGCGTGGAGTTTCAGCGCCGTCTGGAGAGGGCCGCGTGGCAGGCCGGCCAGGGGACCGTACCCATACAGCTTTACGGGGATTTCTGTGCCCGAAGGTGGGGCACGCTGCCCGGGGAGATCCGCCCGGCCATAAAAGGGAAATATACTCCCGGGGATGTGCGTGGAATTTTTCCGGAGGAAATCGGAAATTCCCTGGAAGAGGGAATCCATGCCTTTGGCGGTCAGATCTCCGGATTTGACCGGCCGGATACGGTGCTCTGCGGTGTGGAGAGCCGCACTTCCTCCCCGGTACGCCTGATCCGTGACCGGGAACGCCTGACGGCGAATATAGAAGGAGTCTACCCCTGCGGGGAAGGCGCCGGATACGCGGGCGGCATTACCTCGGCGGCTATGGACGGGATAAAAGTGGCAGAGGTCATTGCGAAAAATTACGCGAAACTTTTATGAAATTTTTTTAAAGAGAGTGTACACCCTTTCTTTTTTATGCTAAAATAAATTCGCTGTATTCTCCTTTGCAGGCTTCAGAGAGCAGAAAAGGAGATGCCTATGAAAGACAGTATGAGAGAAATACCCGGCTACCAGCGCCCCTACGAGAAATGCCTCCGGGAGGGCGAGGGAGCCTTAAGCGACAGTGAGCTGCTGGCTGTGATCCTTCGCTGTGGAACCACCGGAAGCAGCTCTCTGACTCTGGCAAACATGATTTTAAAGGCAACCGAAGGGACCGCTTATCCGGGGCTGCTTGGCCTGCTGCATATGTCTGCGGCGGAGCTGCAGAGGATACGGGGTGTGGGAAAGGTTAAAGCCATCCAGCTGAAATGCATCGGGGAGCTTTCAAAACGGATGGCGGCCGCGGCCGCAAGGCCCGGAATTTCCTTTGCCCAGCCGGTTACCATCGCGAAATATTATATGGAGAAGCTTCGGCACGAAGAGCAGGAGCTTCTCTACTGCATGATGCTGGACAACCGGAATCACCTGATGGGGGAACAGCTTCTGAGCCGGGGGACGGCCAGCGGAACCATGATTACACCCAGAGAGGTTTTTGTGGAGGCGCTCCGGCACCGCGCGGTGGGGCTTATCCTGGTTCACAATCATCCCAGTGGGGACCCCACGCCAAGTCAGTGTGATCTGGATGTCACACAGCGGATCTGGCAGTCCGGGGAGATGATCGGGATTCATCTCCTGGATCACATTATTATCGGGGATCATCGTTATATCAGTCTGATGGAACAGGGAATCCTGGTATATCCGGATGAGCCGTGAGGGCGGCTTTTTCCGGAACGGGTTTTATCCTGATGGGAAATAAAAGGGGTTTTGCAATGCTTTTAGCAAAGAATTACGGAATAGATCTGGGGAGCAGCTCTGTCAAGCTCTATTCTGTTCTGCGGAATAAGAGCTATACCGAGAGAAATATGATTGCGTCCAGGGGACGCAGGATTATAGCCGTGGGCAATGACGCATATGAGATGTTTGAGAAGGAACCTGCCGACATTTCTGTTCATTCGCCGATGGCTTTTGGCATCATCGCAGATCAGGAGCTTCAGGAAATTGTACTGTACAGTATGCTGCGCAAGATTGATCCGGCTCCTTCCCTGGCTTCTGTTATGTACTTTTCTGTTCCTCTGGACATGACCGCTGTGGAGAAACGCACCTATTACAATCTGGTAAACGGAAGCTGGCTTCGGAACAGCCGTGTTTTCATGGTGGAAAGTCCCATTGCCGATGCCCTGGCCATGGACGTGGATCCGGAGAAAAAGGATGGAAGCATGATCGTAAACATCGGGGCTGAGAGCACGAAGATGTCTATCATCACAGACGGAAAGGTGATTATCAACCGGAAAATTCCTGTGGGGGGATCTCAGATGAACGAGGCCATCTGCAGCGAAGTGCGCAGGCGCTACAGCCTGCAGATCGGCACGCGGACGGCCAGGCGCCTGAAGCTTGCCATGGGAAGGCTGAGCGATCAGCGGCGGGAAGCCCGCAAGGTGGTGGGGATTGACAGTATTTCCGGCCTTCCCAGGGAAGAGGTCATTTCTTCCTATGTTGTCAATGACGGTATTATGAACTGCGTGGACTCTATTGCTGCGGAGATTAAGGTTTTTCTGGAGCGGACGCCGCCCCAGACCGCCTATCATATCTCCAGAGAGGGAATCTATCTCACCGGGGGAAGCACCCGGATTCCATACATAGACAATTATCTGGCAAATTACCTGGGAGTTTCCTTTAATCTCTCCCAGCTTTATGAAAATTCCGCCATGAACGGCCTGGAAAAGATCATCCGGGAGAGGGAACTGCGAAAATGGGCCCAGCCTATTTTACAGCGCAGACTATAGGAGTATGAGAATGAAGAAACCAAAGCTGAAAAAATTCCATATCCGCCTGAATTTAAAAAGCAGGCATCTTCTGGCGATCATGACCATGTTTTGTCTGTGTTGTATTGTAACCACGCTGGCATCCGGCGTGAGTACAGATTCCGCCCAGAATGTGGCCGGTTTTTTTGTCGTGCCTTTCCAGAAAAGTATTTCCGCCATCAGCTCTGTGCTGGATACGCTGCAGGATAATTTTCGGGATAAGCAGGAGCTTCTGGCGGAAAACGCGGAGCTTCAGGCGCAGGTGGACAGTCTGACGGAACAGAACAACATTCTGATTCAGGACCAGCTGGAGCTTGAGCGGCTTCAGGAGCTTTATGACCTGGATGAGGAATACTCGGATTATCCCAAGGTCGCGGCTTCCATCATATCCAAGGATCCGGGGAACTGGTATTCCACCTTTATGATCAACAAGGGCTCCAGTGACGGAATCCGTGTGGACAACAATGTGATTGCCGGGAAGGGGCTTGTAGGTATTGTGACCGAGGTGGGCTCCACCTGGGCTACGGTGCGTGCCATCATAGACGACAGCAGCAATGTCAGCGCCATGACCGTCAGCACCTCAGACAACTGTGTGGTCACAGGCGATCTGGAACTGATCGACGAGGGAAAGCTGAGCTTTGAGCAGCTTTATGACCAGGAGGACAAGGTGACCACGGGAGAGCGGATTGTCACCTCCAACATCAGTGATAAATATGTTCCGGGGCTCTTTATCGGATATGTCAGCGAGGTTTCTCTGGATTCAAACAATATGACGAAGGCCGGAACGATTGTAACGCCTGTGGATTTTGCCCATCTGAAGGATGTGTTTGTTATCACTGTAAACAAACAGGATTATGTGGACGGAACCGCGGAGGAATCCTCTGAGGAAGACTCCTCGGACAGCGGGGAAACGGATATTACAGAGGAGGACAGCCTTGAAGAGTAAAATTATTCTGTTTTTTACCATACTTGGCTGCTTCCTTTTGCAGACCACAGTTATGAACGGAATTGCCATCGGCTCCGTCAAGCCCAATCTGATTCTGATTCTGTGTGTCTCCATGGGACTGATGCGGGGACGGAAAAGCGGCATGTGGACCGGCTTTTTTTCCGGCTTTCTCATTGATATGTTTTACGGTTCCGTGTTTGGCTTTTACGCGCTTATTTATATGTACGTGGGCTTCCTTGGCGGCTACGCCTACCGCATTTATTATGACGATGATGTGAAGATTCCGCTCTGCCTGGTCCTGGGCACGGATTTTCTCTATAACCTGGCGGTTTACGCCCTTCAGTTTCTGCTTCGCGGGCGGCTGGGGCTGTGGACCTATTTTTACAGGATTATCATTCCGGAAATGATATATACGGCGTTTCTGACGCTGATTGTGTACCGTATTTTCTATCGGCTGAATCATCGGTTCCTGACGGAGACGAAGAAAGAAAGGGAATCTACTTGGGTACTAAAATAAAAAAGCTGCTCAGAAAAATACAGATAAAGCGGACGACCTTACTGACCCTGGCCTTTATACTTATGGGAGGCATTCTGATCCGTCAGATTTTTGACCTTCAGATTATTCAGGGCGAGGATTATATCAGTGACTTTGAGTCCAGAACGACCAAAACCCGTGTGCTTAACAGCACCAGAGGAAATATATACGACTGTAACGGTGTTCTCCTGGCGTGGAATGAGCTTTCTTATTCTGTTACCTTTGAGGATAACGGAAGCTATGATACAACCAGGGAAAAGAATCTGACACTGAACGGGATCTGTTATCGTGTAATTCAGATCCTGTCTGAAAATGGAGACTCCCTGGATTATGACAGTTTCCATATTGTTGTGGATGAAAGCGGAGAATATGCTTTTGATATTTCAGAAGGTTTTACTCTGAACCGTTTTCGGGCGGATATATACGGATATTCCCTGATTGGTGATATGGAAGAGGAGGAGGCTGGTGCCACCGCGGAGGAGATGATGGACTTTCTCACCGGGAGTGAGGGATTTTCCATTGTGCTTACGGGAGACAGCGCCTATACATCGGAGGAGCTGGCCGCGTACGGCCTGCCGGAGGAGTTTACTGCGCAGGAGCTTCTTGATATTGCCATTATGCGCTATGAGCTGAATACCAACAGCTATAAGAAATATATGGCGGTGACGGTGGCCACCGGCGTCAGCGAGGAATCTGTGGCAGCCATCCGGGAAAATGAGGATTCCCTGCAGGGGATTGAGATTGAGGAGGATTCTGTCCGGGTTTATATCGATGATCTGAGTATGGGTCCCATATTGGGATATACCGGACAGGCATCCTCGGAGGAGCTGACTACGCTGCGGGAGTCCAATCCGGATTACAGCAACGATGCCATTGTGGGAAAGGCCGGGATCGAGCAGTATATGGAGCTGGATCTCCAGGGAACAGACGGAGAAGAGACGGTCTATGTGGACAACCTTGGGAAGGTTCTCCGCATCGATGAGGACAGTACAGTGGAGCCGGTGGCCGGGAACGATGTGTATCTGACCATAGATTCTGACTGGCAGAGTGCGATTTACCAGATTCTGAAACAGAGGGTGGCCGGAATCCTTCTCTCGAAGATTACTACGGCCAAATCCATTGATTATTCCGCCATTGAGGACGCCTCTGAGCTGACCATTCCGATTTATGATGTATACTATGCCCTGATCGATAACAGCGTTCTGGATATCTCTGCGTTTGCCGATGAGGACGCCTCCGATACAGAAAAAAACATTTACGCCAAATTTCAACAAAAGCAGCAGGAAGTTTTTGATATACTGAATAACAGGCTGGACGGGAGTTCGGCTCTGTCCCTGGGGGAGGAGACGGATGAGATTCAGGAATATCTTACGTATATTTCCGGAACGCTTCTGACCAGTACGCTGGGGATCCTTGACTCCAGTGCCATTGACACTTCAGATGAAACCTATCAGGCATGGACGGAAGGGACCATCAGTCTGAGAGAATACCTGCTCTACGCAGCCAGTCAGAACTGGATCGATATTTCCGCTTTTGCCCCGGATGGAGATTATCTGGACTCTACAGAGGTATATTCGGCTCTCATCGATTATATTCTGGACTATCTTGGAACGGATTCTGCTTTTTCCAAACTTCTGTATTATTATCTCCTTCAGGATGATGTGGTTTCCGGACAGGAGCTCTGTCTGGCACTGTACGATCAGGGAGTTCTTTCTGCGGAGGATGATTCGGATTATGAGGGCCTGAAGGCGGGGACCATGACGGCCTATGACTTTATGATTCAGAAGATTTACAAGCTGGAAATCGAGCCTGCGCAGCTGGCGCTGGAGCCATGCTCCGCCTCCTGTGTGATTGTGGATACGGATACCGGAGGTGTGCTGGCCTGTGTCTCCTATCCCGGATACGACAGCAATCGGCTTGCCAATGATATGGACACGGATTATTATGCCAGCCTTGCCCTGGACAGCTCCAGTCCCTTTTACAACAAGGCCACACAGCAGGTAACCGCGCCGGGCTCCACGCTGAAAATACTCTCTACCATTGCCGGCATGGAAGAAGGAGTTCTGGACGGGGATTCCACCTACATCGAATGTACCGGTGAATTTGAGCTTGTAACTCCCAGTATCAGCTGTACCTCGATCCACGGAACTCTTGGTGTCCGGGAAGCCATTCAGAATTCCTGCAACTATTTCTTTAATATGACCGGATGGTGGCTGGGTCTTGATGAGGACGGCAATTTTTCAGAATCTCAGAGCCTTGGCATACTGCAGAAATACGCTTCCATGATCGGGCTGGATCAGAAAACCGGGATTGAGCTCTCTGAGGCAACGCCTCAGGTGTCAGATGAGAACGCGGTTCCCTCTTACATTGGGCAGGGAACCAACCTTTACAGCACCAGCCATCTGGCCAGATACGCGGCCGCCATCGCCACATCTGGAACCGTCTATAATCTGACTCTCCTTGACCGGGTGGAAGATTCGGAAGGTACGCTTCTGGAGGAATATGGCTCTGAGATTCTCAATGAAATGGATGTGTCCTCGGAGACATGGGATGTAATTCACGACGGTATGGAGCTGGTTGTGCAGTCCCATGAACAGTTTACGGGCCTTGGCGTATCCATCGCCGGAAAGACCGGAACCGCGGAGATTTCCACGAATCATCCGGACCATGGCCTTTTTATCTCCTACGCGCCCACAGATGATCCGCAGTACGCCATGGCGGTCCGGATTGAGAACGGGTATACATCCGGAAATGCCTGTCTGGCCGCAAATGACATATACGAGTATATTTTTGAGCTGGAGGATGCGGATACCATTCTTACCGGCTATGCTGCGGGTGATACCAGCGATACGTCTGACGACTGATTCTGGACGAAAAAATCCGGAAATGTCCGGCCGGATTTTTCCATATGGCTTTTTAAAAGGCCTTTTACGCAGGAATTTATTTAAGACCCTTATGAAAAAGACACTTTTTTTGAATTTCGGAGCTGTCTGCGGCACGCGAGAGAATACCAGGAGCCTGGAACATTTTTTGTACAGGAGGAATCAGAAACCATGAGTGAAGTCATTGTCATTACTTCCGGGAAAGGCGGTGTGGGAAAAACAACCACAGTTGCAAATATTGGTGCCGGACTGGCTGAAATGGGGAAAAAGGTCGCAGTGGTGGACACAGACATCGGCCTGCGAAACCTGGATGTGGTTTTGGGACTGGAAAACCGGATCGTATACAATCTTGTGGATGTTGTGAATGGTACCTGCCGCCTTAGGCAGGCTCTGATCCGGGACCGCCGCCACAGTGATCTTTATCTTCTTCCGGCCGCGCAGACAAAGGACAAAACCGCGGTCTCGCCGGAACAGATGATCAAGCTGACGGACAGTCTTCGGGAGGAATTTGATTTTATTCTTCTGGATTGCCCGGCCGGGATCGAGCAGGGATTTAAAAATGCCATCGCCGGAGCTCAAAAGGCGATTGTTGTAACCACACCGGAGGTCTCCGCCATCCGCGACGCGGACCGTATTATAGGTCTTCTGGAAGCGGAAGACATCCGGGATATCCGGCTGATTGTCAACCGGCTTCGACCGGATATGATTGCCCGGGCAGATATGATGTCCGTAGACGATGTACTTGAAATACTGGCCGTGGATCTGCTGGGAGCGATTGTGGACGATGAGCAGATTGTGATCTCCACCAATCAGGGAGAGCCTCTTTCCGGAAAAGATTCCCAGGCGGAAGAGGAATACCGCAATATCTGCCGCAGGCTGTTGGGAGAGGAGATACCGTTTACAACCTATCAGAAGAAAAAAGGATTTCTGAAAAAAATCAGTCGTATGTTCAGAAAATAATCTCTGTGTAAAGGAGGATCTCCATTTTGAGGCTTTTGTTTCCGAAATCGGTCAGTCGGAACCGGAAGGAGCCGGACGGCAAAAGTGCATGGCAGCAGAACCGTTCTGCGTTTTACGCCCGGGAGAGGCTGCGGGTTCTTCTGATCTCCGAGCGGATCGACTGTTCTCCACAGATGATGAAACGGCTGCGGAAGGAACTGATACATACTGTGAAAAAATACATAATCATAGATGAAAATCAGGTGGATCTGCAGATCTCACAGGAACCCTGTGTGCTGCGCGCCACCATACCTGTACTTAAGAAAAGGGATGATTGAATGCTGAGACAGTATAAGCTGCGATTTTATGATTTTCGCCTGGTCGTTTTTCTGGTGGCCATCAGCCTGATCGGGATTAACCTGGTAACCATTGCCCAGGAAAGCCTGCGGACCAGGCAGATTCTGGGCGTGATTGTAGGGATTGTGTTCATGCTGATCCTGTCCCTCATGGACTATTCCTGGATTTTAAATTTCCAGTGGCTGCTTTATGGATTCAACATTGTGATGCTTCTGGCGGTACGGCTGTTCGGGGATACCTCCAACGGGGCTTCCCGCTGGATTGATCTTGGTTTCGTTCGTTTTCAGCCCACAGAGCTTTCAAAGATTCTTCTGATTCTGTTTTTTGCCAGATTTTTTATGGACCATGAGGAGGATCTGAATACCTTTAAGACGATTCTTCAGGCAGGAATTCTTCTCCTGATTCCTCTGGCGCTGATCTGTATGCAGCCGGATCTGAAAAACACCATTACAGTGGCGATTCTGTTCTGTATAATGATTTATGTGGCCGGCCTGAGCTATAAAATCATCGGGGGAGCTTTTCTCATCGCGGTTCCTCTGCTGATTATTTTTCTCTCTATTGTTGTGCAGCCGGATCAGACCCTGATACTGGATTATCAGAGGGATCGGATCATGTCGTTCCTCTATCCGGAAAACGAGGAATACTCGGATGACATTGAACAACAGAGCAATTCCAAGACTGCCATCGCGTCGGGGGAACTGACAGGCAATCTGTTTACGGATGAGGATACGGCCGGTTCCTCTGTCAACGACGGAAACTTTGTGTCGGAGAATCAGACAGACTTTATTTTCGCGGTGGCCGGGGAGAATTACGGCTTTGTTGGCTGTACGGTGATTATCGTCCTTCTGATGGGTATATCCATCGAATGTGTGCGCCTGAGTCTGCGGGCGAAGGACCTGGCGGGGAAAATTATCTGCTGCGGGACAGGAAGTATTGTGGCCATACAGAGCTTTCTGAACATCTGTGTGGCAACGGGCCTGGCCCCAAACACAGGCACGCCTCTTCCCTTTGTCAGTTATGGTCTTACCTCGCTGATCAGTCTTTACATTGGCATGGGTTTTGTTTTGAATGTGGGACTTCAGAGCAGCGCTTATAATAAGGAGATTCAGAAAAAAGAAGTATACTTCCAGAAAGAGGAATATTTATGACGAATACACCAAAGAAGAGAAGCTCCGGTTCCGGAAACCGGCCGGTTCGTTCCACTGCCAGAGCGGACAGGACGAGAACGAATAAAAAAAGAAGACGCAGAAGAAGGGTCCGTTTTCGCAGATTGCGAAGGAATCCCATTCGCAGTACGATATCGCTGATTCTCGCACTGGCGGTTGTCTGCGTATTGGGGAGCGGTATTATCTACCTGATACGGGACGGGATTTTTTCGGATCCGGTGCTGGCCTACGCATCCTCTGCTGAATTTGAGAGCACACTTACATCCAGGGAAAACAACCGGGCGGATTCTCTTGCCGCGGATCTTTGCGTTGTCCAGGGAGAGGTGACTGTGGACGCCTTAAACCTGGAATCCGGGCAGGAAGGGCTTCTCCTCAGTCTGGAGGATCAGGAGGTGCTTTTCGCAGTGGGCGCCTATGAACGGATCTATCCGGCCAGTATCACGAAAATCATGACGGCTCTTGTGGCTCTGAAGTATGGCAATATGGAGGACGTGGTTACAATAACGGCCGAGGATGTGGCTCTGGATTCGGATTCTCAGCGCGTGGGTTTCGTGGAGGGAGATCAGGTGACCATGGATGTTCTGGTCCATTCTCTTCTGGTATATTCCGGAAACGACGCAGCCCTGGCCATTGCCAGACATGTGGGCGGAAGTACTACGGAATTTGTGGCCATGATGAACAGCTACGCGGCTTCCCTTGGATGCACGGGTACGAATTTTGTGAATCCCCACGGTCTTCACGACGACAATCATTACACCACCGCCTATGATATTTATCTCATGCTCAACGAGGCTCTGAATTACACGGAATTTACAGATATCACACAGCTGTCTTCCTATACGGCCGTCTATACGGCTTCGGACGGAACAGAGACAAGTGTTGTGCTGACCGCTACGGATCAGTATCTGACCGGGGAATCCACACCGCCCAAGAATGTGACAATTCTCGGCGGCAAGACAGGTACGACCAGCGCCGCCGGCAACTGTCTGGCCATCCTCGTTCAGAATGAGTATGCCCGGCCATATGTCTCGATCATCCTTGGCGCCGGCTCCAAAGAGCTGCTCTATCAGCAGATGAATATTCTGCTGGGGTATATTAATGTATAAAAAAGTTACTATTCACAGCCGACTTTGCGCATGTGAGGGAAAGCGGCTGTGAATAGTAG
>JAJQBI010000049.1:132803-145171 GCA_021203365.1 Clostridiales bacterium | reverse complement strand
AAGCGGCATACAAATCTCTTGTAGGCGCTTCAAGCCCCGCCTGGAATCGGATATATCCTTCCGAGGCCAGGAAGTCCACAATATTGTTGGCGTTGCGGATGATCGAAGCGATATTCCCTTTGGCGCGACCGCTGATCGTGAACTTGTAGTTGTTGGCAATCAGCCGTTTTAGTCCTTCCAGCATCCAGAAAAAGATGCCCTCTCTCTCGGCTATCAGCTTCTCGACCAGGAAAGGATCATCCTCTCTGTCAGCAGGCTTGTCCTTCGATGTCAGAATGATTTGACGGCGGAAGAAACCATCGCTGCGGTCATGAAGGGCGGTTAAGGCTCCGTTGCCAAAACAGAGGAACCGGACATAGAGCTGGCTCTGGTAACTCTGGATACCCTTGCGTTCCATGTCCATCCGGCACTCGGAGGTGACAATAGACTTGATATAATTCGTCTTGGGCAGGGCGCTTATATCCATATCGTCATCCACCATCAGCAATTTGCTCTCCAGGTCAGCACGGGCGAAGCGGTTTGTCTCCACCTTCTGGATACTAGTAGTGTTCATGCTGGTTCCGAAGATTGCGTTCATCACCAATCCGATGCGGCTCTTGCCTTCGCCGCCCTTGCCGATGAGCATAAGCATTTTCTGCCCCTTGGTGGTGGGGAGCAGGCAATAGCCCAGGTACTCCTGCACGGTTGGGATGTCCTCTTCGTACAAAAGCTCCGACAGGAATTGCAGCCACCTTGTGGGCGGCGGAGCGTCGGATACATACTTAACGGCCAGCCGGTTCATGCAGAATTCCTTTTCCTCGGTGAAGCCGCCGTCCATGTGATAGGTTCCATTGGCCACATGGATACGGTCTGTTTGCAGAGGAAGCGGTTCCGAGTACGCTGCCATTTTCAAAGCATTGAACAGGTGATCCACCTTCCGAGCGACTCCGCTATCCAGATATTCGTTGATCTCGTAGAAGATGTCCCTTTTGATACGGCTCTCATCTGTCACCGGGCCATCCACGGTGTAGAAGTGATCGTGGATGCAGCGCATGGGGTAGCAGTCAAGAAACCAATAACAGAACAGCGGCTCGACAATATGCTTGTTCTTGTCCAGCCATGCGGGTGCATCTAACAATTCAGACATTGTCATGTTCCTCCTTGATCTGAGTCAAGCGGCTCTGTATTTTTCGGACAGAATCACTGTCCACAAGTTCCACCCGTTCCTGAGAGCCACCAATCATCATCTCATCCAGCAGATATTCCACATGGTCAAGCTCATGGCAGGCTTCTACGAAGCGGGCATCGAATTGCTCCTCATCCGGGGAGCGTGGGGCATACTGCACCTTCCATTCCCGAAGAATCCACAGATAGTCCGTGAGCGCAGAAAAGCACAGCCGCTCTTTTTTCCGGAGCTGCTGTGCCTGAGTGTTCTTTCTTCGGTTATTCAATGCGGCTGCACCGGGCGGTTTGTCCGGCGACAGGTGGAAGTCGGCGGACAGCTTCCGGGCGGCGTCATAGAGGGACAGGTCAAAGAGCTTTGCCACAAAGTCGATGACATCCCCATGCTCACCGCAGGCGAAGCAATGGTAGTGGTCGTCCGCCACCAATAAACTAGGATGTCGGTCATTGTGGAATGGGCAGAGCGCCATGCCGCTGCGGTTGACTTCCACACCATAACAGATTGCGGCCTCCCGGTTGCTGACCCCGTACTTTACGGTTTCAAACAGGTTCATTTCGAGATACCTCCTATCAAATATTTGAGGGATGCTTTTCACACCTCTCTGTATTTGTTATGGGGAAAATCGAAAAAAACAGGCTAATGGCATGACAAGGTCATATCAAAAAACATGACAGCCTCTTTCTTTTGCTAATGCGGAATGCTATAATAAAGAAAAAGCGAAAACGTGACAAAGAAGATCGAATTTCGGTAGCGGCTACCGAAAAACAAAGGAGGCCGGTTATGGACGCTGTTGAACACAATCTGCTGACCCTGGACTTCTGGCAGGATCAGGTGACCTATGAAGGGCGTACCTTCCCTACAGGGACGCTGGGCTGTGCTGCCTTGAATACCCCGGAGGAAATCCTCGCAGAGATGAACCAACCGGCGGCGGTGCTGAATACGGTTTACAATGAGGTGACATTAGGGCAGATCAGCATAGAGACGTTGCTGCCCGCAAGGGAAGCCGTCATGCAAATGCTGGCGCTTCTGCGGAACCTGCCGCCCTTTGAAGGGCTGGACTATGATTTTTATAACAGCTTTGCAACAAAACTCTTTTCTGATACCGCCATGCAGAACGCTGTGGACTATGCGAAAGCAGCATCCAATGGTGGGTCGATAGTTGCTATGGATGAGCAGTATCGCAGCGGCGTCGGACTGCTAAAACTGCTTCAACTGTTTGCTCAGCTTCCGGCGACTATGGCGATATATCGGCAGAGCATTCTGCCTTTTGCCGAAGCACTTCACAAGAGCAACCGGACAGCGGATGATTATGCTGCGGCGTTCGGGGCATATTTTTCCTCATCTCTGGCTTTTTCCGCCAGTGACCCTTCCTGGGCAGCGCTGTCAAACGTATCGGTTCAATATGTCTCCGCAGTCATGCCAGAAAAGGAGCAGCCGCAGCTTGTCAAACGGATGCACTATCTCACTTTTGTGGGAATGTTCCGGTCAGATTTATTTGAAGGTCTGTGTGTTGGCCATGCGCCGAGAAAATGCCCCATCTGTGGCAGGTGGTTTCTGACCATCGACGCAAGGCACACCAAATACTGCGGCGGTATGGCTCCGGGAGATGAACGTGGCCGGACGTGTCGTCAGATTGGCGCAAAGCTGGGACGGGCGAAACGAGAACGTGCAGACGACCATCCCATCAAGGCAATCTACAACCGCCGGATGAACACCATCCTGCAAAGCACCAAGCGTAAAAAGCTGGATGAGAACACGGCTCAGATCATGAAGCGGCTGGCGAAAAGCAAAATGGAGCGTGCAATCTCCGATGTGGATTATGCCAATGGCTCCTATAAACAGGAGATGGAGCAGTCTGCACTTCTGGCAGAAGCACAGAAGCAGATGAAATAGACAGAAATGACAACGGAGAGGTGGTGATGATGTGGACAGTGATTATACATGGGATATGTCTGGTTACTACGGCAAATACAGCTTTACAGAGGACAGGCTGACCATGCGCCAGGTGGAACGCATATTCCAGCTTGAGCCGGAACCGCCCAAGGCAGCGTTTATCAATGATTACATCGTCACCGCTGTTATGGAACGGGATTACATCTACTTCTCTTTTTTCCTGCATCATTATGAAGGCCGCTTAAATGGGCGGATACGCTCCTTCCTGTTGCAGGAAGGGCTTGACCGCTATGACCCGGACCGTTTTCTGGATTACAAGATGGGGTGCGTCCTTGCCATGCTGGAGCATCTGCCGGACTATAATCCCGACAAAGGTGCTGATTTCCTGACCTATATTCATCATCATGTCGGTAACGCCCTGTTGACCTGCCGTATGAGGGAAGAAGGAGGTTCATTCTCCAGTCTGGATGAATATAAGGCCGTGCGTGGTATTGCGTGGCTCTACAACGAACACGAATCCGAGCAGGAGGCCATTGCCAGATATGCGGAACAAAACGGATGCTCTGAAACAATCGCCGCTGAATACCTGGCGGTTGCCAGAAAGAATCGAAACCAGGTGCCGTTTTATGCGACAGTGCAGGACGAGGACGGTGAGGAAACCGGCGAGGACGTGACCCGTGACGACAGTTGGAACTATACAGATATTCTCTGGAACGGGATGCAGGCAAAAGCGGTACAGGCCGCCTTTGACAAACTCAGCTACCGGGAACAGATATACCTGGAGAAGCGCAACGCTATCTGTATGACCTGTGGGCGGGTAAGCCCATTGTCGATGAGAACCACATTTGACGATCTGGCGACCATGTTTGAGGGCAGCAGCGCCAGCGGTGCAGAACGGGCCTACCGCCGGGCGCTGGAGAAGCTGACGAAAAATCTGGTAGAGGCCGGTGCGCTTCATGTGGTGGAGCTGAAACGAAAATCCCAAAGAAAGAAAAAACAAAAAATCGCCGCCGCAGTCTACGAATATCGGGTAGACTACGACGGCGAATGGGGCGAGATTTCTTTTGATTTTGTACAGGGGACTGCGGAGATTGTGAAGCTGGCGGAGTTGGATACGGTCAAATCAAATCTTTACGCAAACGCTGCCATCTGTGAAATAATTTCAATGCCGGAGAATGCTCGGCAAAAGCATTTTATTGTTACAATATAGCGATAAATTATATTGGCTGTTAAGAACGCACTGAGTGATTCCGTGCCTTCTTAACAGCCGTATTTTTACTTTGGTATTGTCAAAATAACCTTGAATCCTCCGTATTCGCTTTTTCCAATCAAAACCGTTCCATTGTGTCCGCTTATAATCTGTTTCACAATAAGAAGGCCCAGTCCGTGCCGTTGTTCGGAAGTGCTGGTGTCGCAGACCATATAATGGGGCGTATGGTTCAGCTGCTCGATCAACTTTTCATCAGCCCCTATACCGTCATCCTCAATATAGATCATGCAATTTTCAGCATCTTCCGCAACAGATATAAAAATAGTACATCCATTTTCATTATGGTTTATACTATTTTGAATCAGATTTTCTACAGCGCGTTTCAGCAAATCTCCATCTGCCTCAATGATGCAGGAGGATAGATTTTCATCGGTATTCCATACAATCGGGTATTTCTCTTCAATGTCCATATTCATAAAAGCTACAACAACTTGCCGGACAATCGCAATCGCATTTTCCTGTCTCTTTTTCAGTGGCTGCATATCGTATTCCAGTTTGGACGCAAGGTTGAGATCGTTAATCAGGTTTTTAATACGGTTGCTCTGTTTCACAATCACTGCCGCCTTTTGATGTTCTGCATCTGTCAGAGTTGCGGAGCTTTCCAACTGCCCAGCATAACCCAGGATCATGGACAGCGGTGTGCGAATATCATGGGAAACACCGGCGATCCAATTTGCCCTTGCTGTTTCTTTTTTTCTTAACTGTTCGGTCTGCTCTTGTAAAATATCAGAGGTCTGATTGATGTTGGAAGAAATTTCAGACAGCAAGCCTGTTTCGGGAATGTGTACACGCTCCCCAGTAGATAAATTCTGTATGCCTTTCGTAATCGGCTTTACCGATTTCAAAAGCGTCATATTCGTGATGACATAAATAGTGAGGATGACTGCAACGTTGGCAAGCAGCATTAATAGAGTTGTCTGAGGCAGATTCGCAATAAAGCTGTAATTCCAGGTTGGCCGTGTGTGTTTCCAATAGCTGTCTTTCGGAAAGCCAAGAACCACAATTCCGTTTTCGCTTTCTCCCACATAGGTGGGATAGCCGTCAAGATAACCCGTTGCCAAATCCGCTATTTCAGATAACGTATAAGCAGTCGGTATCGTGGCAGGAGTATTTTCCGTACACCATGCAACTCCTAATGTATCATTCTCAATAAAAATTGCCCATGCATCCTGCTGTGCCAGTTTCATAGACAGTTCTTCGGTAAGTTCATAATCTCCACTTCCCGATTTTACCAATGCCGTTCCTGTCTCTGCCGCTATATGATAAGGTGAATCAGCGGTATCTGGAGATTGCCATACCATCAAAGCAGCAAATCCGACCAGATTGACCACCAGCAAAAGCACGCAGCTTAACACCCAGATACCCGCAAAACGCCGTATGAGCTTCGGTACACTTTTCATGTGATTAGTCCTCCACCATAAGCTTGTATCCTAAACCTCTGATCGTTACCAGCGAAACAGGCTTGGAAGGATTTAATTCTATTTTTTCTCTGATGCGGCGAATATGTGCCATCAGTGAGTTTTCATATCCGAAGGGATTGTCGCCCCATGCTGCTTCGCATAATGCATCAATGGTAACAATACGTCCGGCATTACGGTACAAAACAGACAGCAGATCATGCTCCTTTGCAGTCAGAGGAATACGTTCGTTGCCTTTCACGACTTCCGCACGGGAGAAATCAATTTGACTGTGCTTCAGTCGCACAACGGGGCTTTCCTCTTTATAGCTTCTCCGCAAAATCGCCATAACACGGAATAATAGCTCCTTCGGCAAAAATGGTTTGACGATATAATCATCAGCGCCCAACCCAAATCCTCGAAATTTGTCCTCGTCTTCTCCGCAGGCAGTCAGGAACAGGACAGGATAATCACCCTGTCTTTTTAATTGCTCCATTAAATCAAATCCGTTTCCGTCCGGCAGCATGATGTCCAGAATCGCCATTTCCGGACGAGACTTCTCTGCTGCTGCCAGGGCTTCGTTTACATTTTTAGCGGTTTTTATATGATGAAATCCGTAATCCGTTAAAATGGACAAGACCATATCTAAAAGCTCCTGCTCATCATCAACGAGCAGAATCCTTTTTTTCAGCAAGTAATCATCACTCATTGCGTCGCTCCCCCTTCGCCCGTCATTATATCACATAAGCCTGCATTTTTGCAGCTTGCCGTATAAAAGTAAGGTAGATGTAAGGTGGGGAGAATGCTGCCGTAAGGTTCATGTCGTACCATAATCGCATGAAAGGAGATGTTGATATGGACTATATGATCACAACAGAACAGTTGACAAAAAAATACAAATCTTTTGTCGCTGTCAATGATGTTTCACTTCACATTCGGAAAGGAAGTATTTACGGCTTTCTCGGTCCGAATGGTGCAGGAAAATCTACCACTATGAAAATGCTCTTGGGGCTGACTGCTCCCACCAAAGGCAACTTTACAATCTACGGGAAACAGTTTCCCGCTGATCGCCTTGCCATTTTGAAAGAAGTCGGCTCATTTATTGAAAGCCCGTCTTTCTATGCAAATCTGACAGGCAGGGAAAACCTCGACATTATCCGTCGCATTTTAGGGCTGCCGGGAAGTGCGGTTGACGACGCATTGGAGCTTGTCGGGCTTTCAGAATTTGGCGACCGTCTTGCAAAAAAATATTCGCTTGGCATGAAGCAGCGATTGGGGCTTGCCGGGGCATTGCTTGGCAGACCGCCCATTCTGATCTTGGACGAGCCGACGAATGGGCTTGACCCCTCCGGCATACATGAAATCCGAAATCTGATTAAATCCCTGCCCGATCTCTACGATTGCACCGTTCTTATTTCCTCACACATGCTGTCTGAAATTGAACTAATGGCAGACGATATAGGAATACTCAATCACGGGCGGCTGCTGTTTGAGGGAAGTTTGGACGGCTTGCGGCAGTACGCACTACAATCCGGGTTTGCTGCGGACAATCTAGAAGATATGTTCCTGTCTATGGTGGAAAAGGACAATGCAGGCAGGAAGCAGAGGGCAAAGCTATGAGGACGCTTGCAATCGAACTTCGGAAAGAAAAGCGAACAGGCATTATCCCCCTTATGCTTGCCGTCGGTGTTTTGGGTGCAGCATACGCTTTTGTGAATTTCATTGTCCGTAAAGATACCTTGCTTCATCTGCCTTTGCCGCCTATGGACGTTCTGCTGACGCAAGTTTACGGCATGATTATGATATTAAATATGTTTGGGATCATAGTTGCTGCTTGTATGATCTACAACATGGAATTTAAGGGGAACGCAGTCAAAAAGATGTATATGCTCCCTATGAGTGTTCCTGCCATGTACCTATGCAAGTTTCTGATTTTGACCGTTCTGCTCTTAATCGCCGTATGCTTTCAAAATATGGCACTTGCCGCAATCGGTATCAAAGATTTACCGCAAGGCACATTTGAAGCCCAGACCCTTATATCCTTTGCCGGATATTCCTTTCTAACAGCAATGCCTGTATTGTCGTTTATGGTTTTCGTGTCGTCCTGTTTTGAAAATATGTGGGTGCCGCTTGGTATCGGCGTGGCGGGATTTTTAAGCGGTATGGCATTGGCTACATCGGATATAGCGGGGGTTCTCGTACACCCCTTTGTGGTTATGCTAAAGCCTGCCGTTGCCATGAGCGCACAGCCGGATATGACTGTTATAACTGTATCTTTGGCTGAAACAATCCTTTTCCTTTGCGTCGGATTATGGACGACAAAAACAAAGAGATATGAATAGGAGGTGTACGGAGTGAGTTTCTTTGAATTGCTTAAAATCGAGTTTATGAAAGTCAAAAGGGGGAAAATCGTCCCATTGATTTTTATTGCCCCGCTGCTGGTTGTTGCGTCCGGCGTGGCAAATCTGAGCAGCTATTTTACCCCGGACTATACAAACGCTTGGGCTGCTATGTTCATTCAAAGCGCATTGGTCTATGCCTATTATCTGCTACCATTCAGCATGATTGTGGTCTGCGTGATGATCGCAGGACGGGAAACAGGAAATAACGGGATATTGAAAATGTTAGCCTTGCCCGTGAGCCGATATGCGCTTTCTGTCGCAAAGTTTTGTGTGCTGTTGGTCTTTCTAGCTCTGGAAATGGTGGTATTTCTTGCGGTGTTCGTGATTGCGGGACTGATTGCTACAAGTAATGCAGGGATTACGGAAACGCTGCCGTTTCTCTATCTTTTGAAATGGTGTGCAGGATTATTCCTTACTATGCTTCCATGCGTCGCTACCATGTGGGCGATAACCGTACTTTTCGATAAACCGCTGCTGTCTGTCGGTTTCAATCTGTTCCTTGTCATTCCCGGCGTACTGGTTGCAAATACCCCTCTTTGGATTGCATACCCTTATTGTTACAGCGGCTATCTTGTTACCTGTTCGCTGCATGACTTCACAACAACAGGTATTAGCACCGGGTTTGATATATTCCCGTTCCTGCCGTGTGCCGCTTTGATTTTTGCATTGGTGTTTTTCGCGGCAGTAATACGCTTCGGAAAAAAAGAAATGAGGTGACTTTATGGAGAATAAGAAATTACAGAAAATGAGCGTGGCAGCGTTGATTATCAGCATTTTGCCACTGGCAACCTTTATCCCGGTTTTGCTCCATATCACGCTGACAGACGGAATACGTTCTGTCTGGGCGAGGGTTAATATCCTTTCTGTTTTCGCAGGCTTGACACTTTCCATTATCTGCGTAAAGAGCCGCGAAAGCAGAAGTGCAGTAAACATTATTTCGGCGATCATAAGCAGCTTTTGGGTGCTGCTCATGGGCGGTATTGTTGCCCTTGCTCTGTTCATCAGTTTTGTTCAATAGACAAAACCAACTGACAGAGATTAAGAAATAGGATGCTTCGTCAGACGACAGCAGAGCGTCTCGGCAACACAGCTAGTGCTTATAAAGTGGCGGCCCTGATTTTCAGAGCCGCCACAACTAATTATTATTTCTTTAATCTTCCAGCCCATGTGTTCCGACCATATCCCTGGCATACTGCTCCAGTTTTCCAGAGAGTACCAGTCTGGCATAGGTCAACGGCTCGTTGTAGATCAGCCAGTCAATCTCTGTCTGCATGGGGACGGTGGGGCAAATCTCATCGTCCACCCCTGGAGTATAGATGCTGATCTCGGTTCCATCGTCGAATCGCAGCTCCACGCTGGCAGTGTCAATGTTAAACTCACAGGATGTATTCATATCAATCGCTCCCTTCTATCATTTTGAAGTGCCGTAACGCTTCTACAATTGCCTTCTCCTTCTCTGGTGGGCACTGTGGCTGTCTTGCGTCCTCAGATTTTGACAGATTATAATTCTCACGCTCGATGATGCCGTATTTTTGCTTCACCTGTGCGATGTACAGCGAAGACACGGAAAGACCAGTCTGCTCTTTCACATAGGCTTTGATCTCCTGATAGGTGGCCTTGCTTTCCGCCGCCGTAATATCCAGCTCGTCCAGGTCAAGCCCTACCCGGATCACATCGTCCGGCTTTTGTTGGGACAGTTGAACAACCGTCTCGACGTGCTCTGTAAACCCAAACATATCCACCGGCTGAATCTTCTGAACCACATACCCATGGCGTGTCAGATATCTCAGATCCCGCGCCAGAGTTTCCGGATTGCAGGAAATATAGACGATTCTGTCCGGGCAAAGATTCACCGCCGAAGTGAGAAATTTTTTGTCGCTGCCAGTGCGGGGAGGATCCATGAAAACCACATCTGTTCTTTCTCCCTGGGCGGCCATGGAATCCATAAACTGACCGGCATCGCCCACAAAAAATTCGGCATTTTTTATTTTATTTTCCCGCGCATTTATGCGGGCGTCACGGACGGCGTCCGGATTCTGTTCCACCCCCAGCACCTGCCCGGCATGGCCGGCTGCAAGAAGGCTGATGGTGCCAATCCCACAGTAGGCGTCAATGACCCGCTCTGTGCCGTTCAATCCGGCAAAATCGACCGCTGTCCGGTAAAGGATTTCTGTCTGCACCGGATTGACCTGATAAAAAGAGCCGGGTGAAATCCGAAAGCTCCGGCCGCACAAAACATCGTGGATATACCCCTTTCCATACAGAACAATGTTCCGGTCGCCCAGAACCATACTGGTTTTTCGGTCATTCAGATTCTGGACAACGGTTGTAATCTCCGGATGCTCCTTCAGAAGTGCTTTTACAAAATTGTTTTTCGAGGGCAAAACCGGGGAAGCCGTCACCAGAACGACCATGATCTCACCGGTCGCAAATCCCCGGCGGACAAGGACATGCCGCAGAAGGCCATAGCCGGTGTCCTCATCGTAGGTTTTTATCCGAAAAGATTTCAGCATGTCGCGGATCGTATGAATGATTTCCTGGCTTTTGCGGTCCTCAATCAGACAGTCTTCCACCGGAACCACATGATGGGAGTTGGCTTCGTAAATACCGGAGATTACATTTCCCCGTCGGTCGCGGTCAAAGACCGCGTGTACCTTGTTTCGATAATGATATGGATCTTCCATGCCGATTATGGGGCTGACTTTCCCAAAAGGTTTTAACAGAACAGAAACTCTCTGCTGTTTTTTCTGAAGCTGTGCCGGATATGGTATCCCCTGGTAAGAACATCCGCCGCATTTTTTTGCGTAAACACAGCCGGAAACGGTTTCCGTTTTCAGACTTTTACTGGAAAAATGCCTCTTCTTTTCGCTTTCACCAACGGAAGATTCCGGCTTGTCTACGCTGCTTTCTATATCTCTCTTTCTTTTATTTCTGTTATTCTGATTCTCTGTTTTTTTTAAAGACATTTTTTCTTCCTGCTGTATATTTATTCCGGCAGCTGATATCACGCATCGCAGCTTCTGTGACACCGCTGCCGATAACCGGAAGGGCAAAGAACACTTTTATTCAATCCGCAGATTCTTCGCCGTATCCATTACCAGTTGATAGGCCTCCATGTAAGATAGTTTGTTTTCCCGGCAGATTCTGCACAGATCCTCATATTCCGGATAGATAAAGGTTTCCTCACCCAGACGGCAGATCTTCACTCCGGCTTCTCCACAGGAAGTAACAATCCGGCGGCCATCCCGCTTTAATATCTCTCTCTCCATGGGAATCCGGCGTATGCCGATCGTAGTGGTTTCCCTGAAAATAATCTGCTCCAGCTTCCCTATGTCCTCTTCCCTGCAGAGGATTTCCAGCAGCCACGCCGGACGGTTTTTTTTCATAAAACAGGGGATATAATGTACATCCCGGGCGCCGGCCTGCAAAAGAAGATCCATGGTATGACCAAGGGTCTCCCCGCTGCAGTCGTCAATATTGGATTCCAGCTTCCAGATGATATCCTTCTCTGTCCTTTTGTCCAAAGGCTCCAGGAGCATGGCACGCAAAAACCCGGAGCATCCCTCATAGCTGCGCTTTCCGGCTCCAAGGCCGATTTTCTTTACGGAAAATTTTTCCGGAAGATGATCCGTTGTCCGGATGGCTGCCGCAATGGCTGCTCCGGTGGGTGTGACAAGCTCTCCGCGCACGTCGGAGATATGCATTTTCAGGCCGCCGGCCTGTACGATGTTCGCCACTGCGGGCACCGGAATGGGAAGAATCCCGTGCTGGCAGCGCACAGTTCCCTGCCCTTCCCAGAGCTCCGACACAGCCACTTCGGTAATGTCCAGATTGTCCAGACAGACAGCAACAGACAGAACATCTACAATGGAGTCCACCGCGCCCACCTCGTGAAAATGTACCTTTTCCGGGGGAAGACCGTGGGCTTTCGACTCGGCCTGTGCAATTACATTAAAAATACTGTGCGCATATCCCCTGGCACACTCTGTCAGAGAGCTCTCATCAATGATCTTTCGAATTTCACAAATCCCCCTGTGCACATGGGAATGCGGATGATCATGGTGCGGGGTTCCTTCTGATACATGGGAAATACTCTCATGAGCATACGTAATGTTTTCTTCATGCACATGCAGTGCCTCTCCATGTGTATGCGTAACGTTCTCCTCATGCACATGCAACGCCTCTCCATGCGTATGCGCAGGCTCTTCCTTATGCACATGCAGCGCCTCTCCATGCGTATGCGC
>JAJQBI010000049.1:59904-132703 GCA_021203365.1 Clostridiales bacterium | reverse complement strand
CTCTTCCTTATGCACATGCAGCGCCTCTCCATGCGTATGCGCGGACTCTTCCTCATGCACATGGGAATGCTTCCTCTCATGTCCATGCAGATATTCCATATCATGGTCATGATTCTCATGTTCGTCATCCAGAATCACGTCAAAATCACAGGCCTCAATCATGGATTTTTTCACACGGCTTATCTTCACCTGAAAGCCGTCCACCGGCAGGTTTTGCAGCGCATCCATGAGGACCTGCGGGTCCGCTCCGAGATCCAGCAGGGCTCCCACCGCCATGTCCCCGCTGATCCCGGAAAAGCATTCAAGATACAGCATATTTCCCATTTTTTCCTCCTTACAGAGGGTCATTTTCCCTCCGCCAGCCGGTTGATCTGTGTAGCCAGATAGCCGGCTCCAAATCCATTGTCTATATTTACCACTGCGATTCCATTGGCACAGGAATTAATCATGGTCAGAAGCGCGGACAGACCGCCGAAATTGGCTCCATATCCCACGGAAGTGGGAACCGCGATCACCGGGCGCCGAACCAGCCCGCCCATCACACTGGCCAGTGCGCCCTCCATTCCGGCGACAGCCACCACGCAGTTGGCCTCCTGAATCACGTCCAGCCTGGAAAAAAGCCGGTGCATCCCGCTGACGCCCACATCGTAGACCCGGTCCACCCGGGTGCCAAAATACTCCGCGGTCTGGGCAGCCTCTTCCGCCACAGCAATATCCGCAGTTCCGGCTGTACAGACAGCCACTCTGCCAATATACTCTTTCTCCAGTTTTTCTATCTTGAGAATATGGGAAACGGGATCAAAAACCGTCTCCGGAAAGCGCTCCAGAATCATCTCATACTGTTCCTTTGTTGCCCTGGTTCCGAAAACCTCTCCGTTCTCATGATAAATACGCGCAAAAATATTCACCAGGTGCTCCGGCGCCTTCCCCGCACAGTAAATCACCTCCGCGAAACCGGTGCGCTTTTCCCGGTCTGTATCAATCTTGGCATACCCCATCTCATCGTAGCCCTTTGTCTCATGGCTTTCCTTCTTCAGGAGAACCTCCGCCTCCGCCGCGCTCAGTCTTCCACTTTCTACCTCCTCCAGAATCTGCTGTAATGTCATCCCTTCACTCCTATCATTCCACGATTAAAGAATGGTTCTGCACCTGCTCCCGCGCAGCTGCAGAATCACCACACTCTGTCATTTCACAGTTTCCTGAAACGCCTTACATCTGCTCAGGAAAACTGCGGTGCCGCCTGTGTCTCCGTTCACTCCACGCGAATTCCGGTAAGGGTTTCTCCGCCTTCTTCCTCCACATAATATGTGATCGTAACCTCATCCCCTACATCGCAGAGAACCGCATCCGGGTCGTCCGCGGCGGAGACAGCGTAATAACTTTCATTTCCCAGGGAAATATAGAAAATCGTATTTCCCTCCACCACAACGGAACGGATATCTGTGATTTTGCCGGTCACCGTCTCCGTCTCGGCATCCGCTTCTTCCTCCGCCACATCCACCGGATCTGTCACCCGGATTCCGTTTTCGATGAGCAGCTCCTCGTAATTCGCCTGGCACTGTGCTACCGAGCTTCCGGTGGCCGTGATCTGATAGTCGGATACATTCACCATGGCGTACATTTTTACCAGATCCGCCGAGTCCTTCAGCGACATAAAATACGTCGGCTCATCAGAAATATTCAGCAGAATGGGGAAGGTGGCCGCATATCCCAGATGCTGCACCGCACCCTGAGCAGAAGACATGGCGGAATACTCTGTCGCCCCCGTAATATTGTAATACCTGGCATCCTTTGTCCGCTGATTTACCAGAATAAATCCTACGTTCGACTCGTCATTTCCGGCAGAGGTCACACCTGTATAAAGATAAACGTCGTCGTTCATGGCAATGTAGTTGTAACCGTCTGAGGTGGTGGTAATTCCCTTCTGTCCCAGCCAGGAATTGATCCAGCCGTTGACCAGGGTCCCGTGATAATTATACTGCTCTACCAGCAGATCCGCGGAGTAAACCCGGTCCACCCAGGTGGGCACCTGGTCATAAAAAGTGCTCTCCCCGGTAATGGCGTTTACCAGAACCGCGCCCTCTGTGTCTACCCCGCCAAAAAGACCGATTCTGTGCACAGTGCGGGAACACACCCACCAGGGCGTTCCGTCCTCATCAATTTCAAAATTCACATCGCCAAACATCATGGTTGGATATCGGAAGCGCAGAAGGCGGTACAGATTCCGGCCAAAATGCTCCCCGGTGGAGTATTTCATTCCCTCCTCCAGCTTCACCAGACTAGCCTCCTGGGTCACCATATTTACAACGATATAACCGGGCAGACCCTCGGAGCGGTTATTAAACCACTTAATAAGATTGCCGTAGAGCAGCGGCGCCACGCGCACCGGTTCGTTCTGATAATTGATCTGCGAATATTCCGCATCGGAAACCTCAAACTGAGACACCAGACTGCTGTCGCTGCTCAGGCTTCCCAGGGCGCGGCTTCCCAGCTGAATGCTGGAATCCCGGTCCAGCATGGGAATTTTATCATAGGAAATCTCCGCCACTTCCTCCGTAAAATCCCCGGTCTGCACATCCAGCAGATTATAGTAGGCGGAGGCGTGAAAAATCGACTGAGAATAAAGGCTGGCGGCCAATCCGGCCACAAGAAGCGCCCCAATCAGAATCAGGGGGATTCTGCAACGAGACAGGACGCCCCCGGGCATCTCAAATCCGCCGCCTCCGGTCATGCGAAAGCCGGACAGTACCAGAGTCACCGCCACATATACGGCCAGCAGAATCCCCAGAAATGTCCAGAATTCCACAGAATGAAAATTCACCGGAGGCAGCTCCACATAAAAATATATACCCCCGATCACCGCCGTTACCAGAAGCCGGATGGCCAGGGCCCGCAGGCTGCCTGGCTGTATCTTTCCCCTCATATTTCTCTCCTTTCCTCAGGGTCCCTTACAGATACAGAGATCCCCGATCACCCTCTGCGCAGCTTCGCCACAGTTTCCACTTCGACAGTCTGCGCAAACTGATCCACCGGGCAGACCTTTTCCAGAATATATCCCCGGGCACAGAGATATTTCAGGTCCCGGGCCAGAGTCGCACTGTCGCAGCTGACATAAACAATCCGCCTGGGAGACATTTCCTCCATGGTGGAGAGAACCCGCTCATCACAGCCTTTCCGGGGCGGATCCACCACAATCACGTCTGCGTAAACACCGTTTCTCCGATACTCCTCCGGCAGCACTTCCTCCGCCTTTCCCACAAAAAATTCCACATTCTCAATACCATTACGCCGGGCGTTCTGCCGGGCATTTTCAATGGCCGCCGGAACGACCTCCACTCCCCGGACAAATCCCGCCCTCTGTGCCAGAAACAGGGAGATTGTCCCGATTCCACAGTACAGATCCCAGACTGTTTCCTCCCCGTGAAGGTCTGCGTATTCCAGGGCTTTCGCGTACAGTCTCCCGGTCTGCCGGGGATTGACCTGGTAAAATGAAAGAGGTGAGATCTGAAAGGAAATTCCCCCAATCGTATCCGTAATATAAGGCTTTCCCCACAGAAGCAAAAGGCTCTCCCCCAGAATCACATTGGTCTGTTTCCGATTCACATTCACCATAATGCTGGTCATGCCCGGAATCTCCCGGAGGGCTTCCACCAGAAGAGACGCATGGGGCAGCCG
Organism: Clostridiales bacterium; assembly: GCA_021203365.1. Lineage (GTDB taxonomy): Bacteria > Bacillota > Clostridia > Lachnospirales > Lachnospiraceae > Blautia_A. The sequence continues at coordinate 129,028 of JAJQBI010000049.1, read as the reverse complement.
GTCTCCGTTCAGGACCAGGCACACCATAATCTCCCCGGTAAAAAAGCCATACCGGATCAGTATATGGCGCACCAGTCCTTTCCCGGTCGTCTCCTCATAAGGCGGGATATGGAAACGCTCCATATGTCCGATCACACGGTCCAGCACCTGCCGGTTCTCCGGGACTCCCAGAACACAGTCCCGGTTCTCCACAATGGTGTGGGTACGGCCGGCGTAAAAGCCGGTGATAATACGGCCGTCTCTGCTTTTTCCCACTGGAAACTGAGCCTTATTCCGGTAAAAATAGGGCTCCTCCATGCCGATGATGGGTTCCATGGGAACCTTGGAAAATCCGCCGATCCGTTCCAGATGTCCGCGGACTCTTTCCGTCTTAAAGTCAAGCTGCCGGTCATAGGAAAGGGCCTGGAGCTGACATCCGCCGCAGGGACGGGCACAGGGACACTTTGGCTCCACGCGGAAGGGAGACGGTTCGATCACTTCCTCCAGCCGGGCATAAGCGTAGGTTTTCTTTGCCTTCACGATTCTGGCTGTAACCGTGTCCCCGATCACCCCGTCTTTCACAAACACGGTAAAACCGTCCGCCCGGCCGATCCCCTGTCCGTCCACCCCGCAGTCCTCTATTTTCAGCCTGACCAGCTCATTTTTCTGAAACTTCATATCCTTCTAAATCTCCTGTCTGTCCCGGGGACTTTCTCATCTGTCCTCTTCTGTCCTTCTTAAATTGGACTCAAACAGACGGTTGTATCCCAGCCAGTCCTTTTTTGACTTGTCTGCGGCGAAGATCTCCGTCAGAGTTTCCATGCGGGCGTCAGTATTGTCCGCAAGATTCAGGGCCACAGCCTCCGCCAGGGCCGGTTTCTTGGGAGAGCCGTATTCCAGCTCCCCATGGTGGGCCAGAATACAGTGCACCAGCTGATTTTCCAGATTCCGGGGGAAGTCCGGAATCCGGCCCGCCAGATCATGAACCATCTGGGCGCCGATGATAATATGCCCCAGAAGCTGCCCCTCATCTGTATAATCATTCACCGGAAAAGCCGCCAGTTCTCTGGTTTTTCCCACATCGTGGAGAAGAGCCGCCGAGATCAGAAGGTTCCGGTTCAGAACGGGATAAGCCCCGGCCATATATTCACACAGACGGGTCACGCTCAGGGTATGCTCCAGAAGCCCTCCCACAAAGCCGTGATGCACGGTTTTCGCCGCGGAATGTGCTTTAAAAGCGGCCACAAAACCGGAGTCTTCCACAAACAGCTTCTGAAGAAGCGTATGAAGAAAGGGATTCGTCACACTGTCCATAAGGCCAAGAAGCTCCCGGTACATTTCTTCCCGGTCCCGGCTGCTGACAGGGAGATAATCCGCCGGATCGTATTCTCCCTCCCTAGCCCGGCGGACACGCTTGATATTTATCTGAAGCGCCCCTGCAAAGGTGCTGACATCTCCCATAACGTCAATATAATCCAGCGCCTCAAAGTCCTCGATGCCGATGGAATTGGGATCCCAGATCTTGCCGTCCAGCAGGCCGGTTTTGTCCTGAAGAGTTATATTTTCATAAGGCTTCCCGTTCTTGGTCACCGCGGACTGCTTCTGCTTACACAGATAGATTCCGCTGATACGATCGCCTTCACGTAATTCACTGATAAAACGCATAAATTCTGCCTTTCCGGACAGGAGCCTTCCGGTCCGCACCGCCTGAAGGTGAGTCCTGCCTGTCCTTTGATATTCTGACCAGTATCATAACATATTTTTCCTTCCATGGCTACGAAAATCACACAGGAAATATGAAGGCAAACCATTTGAATTGAATTATGCGTTCCGCCATGATATAATGCTTGAAGCGAAAAATCACATGATGTTGGGTCAACGCCTTTCTGAAACCGGAAGAGCGAAAAGGAGTCATTATGAATCAGAAAGCATATAAAGCACTGGAATACAATAAAATCACGGAAATGCTGGCGGAAAAAGCCTCCTCCCCCATGGGAAAAGAGCTATGCCGCAATCTGATGCCCTCCCTGGACGTGGAGGAGATCCGAAGCCTCCAGGCGCAGACCCGGGACGCACTGTCAAGACTGTTCAGAAAAGGGGGCATTTCCTTCGGCAGTGTCCGGGACATCCGCGGATCCCTTATGCGGCTGGAGGTAGGAAGCTCCCTGGGAATCCCGGAGCTTCTGGCCATCTGCGGGCTTCTGGAAAATACCGGAAGAGTGAAGGCCTATTCCCGCAGCGGCCGGGAGGAAACGGACCGGGATTGTCTGGACGATATGTTTGAGGCTCTGGAGCCTCTCACAGGCCTTTCCTCCGAAATCCGCAGATGCATTGTGTCTGAGGATGAAATCAGCGACGACGCCAGCGCCGGCCTGCGGCAGATCCGCAGAAGTATCCGGACCGCCAACGACCGGGTACACAGCCAGCTTGCGTCCATGGTAAACGGCAGTGCCCGGAATTACCTTCAGGACGCGGTAATCACCATGCGGGACGGAAGATGCTGCATCCCTGTGAAGGCGGAATACAAGAGCCAGATTCCCGGAATGATCCATGACCAGTCCTCCACCGGAGCCACCCTTTTTATTGAGCCCATGGCCGTGGTAAAACTGAACAACGATATCCGGGAACTGGAATTAAAGGAGGAAAAAGAAATCGAAGCCATCCTGGCCAGGCTGAGCCAGGAAACCGCACAGGAGCTTCCCACTGTCCGTCTGGACCTGGATCTGATGGTTAAGCTTGATTTCATCTTTGCCAGGGCCTCCCTGGCCATGTCCATGAACGCCACGGAACCCATTTTCAACACGGAGGGACGGATTTCCCTGAAAAAGGCACGCCACCCCCTTCTGGAGAAAAAAAAGGCCGTGCCCATCGACCTGCGGCTGGGCGATGACTTCGACCTTCTGGTGGTCACCGGCCCCAATACCGGCGGAAAAACAGTCTCTCTGAAAACCACGGGGCTTCTCACCATGATGGGCCAGGCGGGGCTTCACATCCCGGCCGCTGACCGCTCCCAGCTTTCTGTTTTTCAGGAAATCTACGCAGATATAGGAGATGAACAGAGCATTGAACAGTCTCTGAGCACCTTTTCCTCCCATATGACCAACGTAGTTTCCTTCCTGCAGAAAGCGAATCGGAATTCCCTGGTGCTCTTCGACGAGCTGGGCGCCGGAACAGACCCTACCGAGGGGGCGGCTCTGGCCATTTCCATTCTGTCCTACCTCCACGAGCGGGGAATCCGGACCATGGCCACCACCCACTACAGTGAGCTGAAGGTTTACGCCCTGTCCACCCCGGGTGTGGAAAATGCCTGCTGTGAATTCGACGTGGAAACCCTGCGTCCCACCTACCGTCTGCTCATCGGCGTCCCCGGAAAAAGCAACGCCTTCGCCATCTCCTCCCGTCTGGGTCTTCCGGATTTCATCATTGAAAAGGCGAAGGAACAGATCAGCGAGCAGGATGAATCCTTTGAGGATGTTCTCACCTCCCTGGAAAACAGCCGGGTGACCATTGAAAATGAACGTGCAGAAATCGCCCGTTACAAGGACGAAATCGCGGCCCAGAAAAAGCGCCTGGAAAGCCAGGAGAAACGCCTGGAGGAAAGCCGGGAGAAAATACTGCGCCAGGCCAACGAGCAGGCCCATGGGATCCTGAAGGAGGCCAGAGATTACGCCGACCAGACCATGAAGCTTTTCCGCAGATTTCAGAAGGACCATGTGGATTTGTCTGCCGTGGAAAAAGAACGTCAGAAGCTTCGGGAGGAAATGTCCAAAAAGGAAAGCAGCCTGTCTATTCAGTCTTCCGCCAGGAAGCCCAAAAAAGAGCTGAAACCCTCCGATCTGAAGCTTGGGGACTCCGTCCGCATCCTCAGCCTGAATCTGAAGGGAACCGTAGGCAGCCGCCCGGACTCAAAGGGAAACCTGTTTGTGCAGACCGGGATTCTGCGCTCCAAGGTAAATATTTCGGATCTGGAGCTGATCGACGACCCGGTGATCCAGTCTCCGGGCCTTTCCCGCACCGGCGCCGGAAAAATCCGCATGTCCAAATCTGCCGCCGTCTCCTCCGAGATCAATCTTCTCGGAAAAACTGTGGATGAGGCCATCGCCGAACTGGACAAATATCTGGACGACGCCTACCTGGCTCACCTGAACCAGGTCCGCATCGTCCACGGCAAGGGAACCGGTGCCCTGCGAAAGGGCGTACACAATTATCTGAAGCGCCAGAAGCATGTGGAATCCTTCCGGCTTGGCGCTTTCGGGGAGGGAGATGCCGGCGTAACCATCGTGGAATTCAAAAAATAATATGTAGTAGCCATTTGGGCTAATGTATCAGCCCAAATGAGCGAATTCCGAATAACATTGCAGATATCATATGGACCCATAAACCTGCAGCTGAAAGACTGCGCATCTGAGGCAGAACATAAAGGGGGAATCTGTCATGACAGCTGTAAAACAGAAAATTTTAATTGTAGACGACGACAACAACATCGCGGAGCTGGTGGCTCTGTACCTGACAAAGGAATGCTTTGAGACCAAAATTGTAAACGACGGAGAGCAGGCGCTTCGGGAATTCCGAATCTTTCGCCCGGATCTGATTCTGCTGGATCTGATGCTGCCGGGAATAGACGGCTACCAGGTCTGCCGGGAAATCCGGCATACCTCCGACGTTCCCATCATCATGCTTTCTGCCAAGGGAGAGACCTTTGACAAAGTCCTGGGACTGGAGCTGGGCGCGGACGACTACATCATCAAGCCCTTCGACGCCAAAGAGCTGGTGGCCAGAGTACGCGCCGTCCTGCGCCGCTTCCAGGTAAAAAAGCCGGACGCCGCTTCCGCGGAAAAATGTGTCTCCTATCCGGATCTGACGATCAATCTGACCAATTATTCTGTGACTTATATGGGAAAACAGGTGGACATGCCTCCCAAGGAGCTGGAGCTTCTCTACTTCCTGGCCTCCTCCCCCAACCAGGTCTTCACAAGAGAGCAGCTCCTGGATCATATCTGGGGGTATGAGTATGTCGGGGATATCCGCACCGTGGATGTGCATATCAAACGTCTCCGGGAAAAAATAAAGGATCACCCCGGCTGGTCTCTGGCCACCGTCTGGGGCATTGGCTACAAATTTGAGGTAAAAAATTCATGAAGCATGTATACAGCCGGATGCTGGCCCTGTACCTTGGCATCGGAATTCTCTGCTTTTTCCTGATATCCACGGCCGGCTCCTGGCTCATCGAAAGACAGCTGGAGAGCGCAATCTGCACACAGCTGACCAGGGGCGCCGGCCAGATCGCAGCAGACGAGGACCTGACCTCTTATCTGTCCTCTGTAACGGCAGAGAATCCGGCGGCCGCGGGAGACAATACGAATGACTCCGCCACAGACTCCTCCTTAAAAGACACAGAAGCTTCCGATTCTTCTATTGAGGATACCCTGTGGAGGAATCTTCTGAAAGCCGCAGATTTTCAGGGCACAGTCATCTGGCTCATGCGCGGGGATGGAACCATTCTCATGAATACAGACGAAGACAGCCCGGAGAAGGAAACTGAAGTTTTAGACGGTTTTTCATCGGAAGATCTGTCGGAAAAACAATACCAGACCGGTGATTTTTACGGTGCCTTCTCTTCCTCACAGCTGAGTGTCCTCACAGCTGTAAACGGATTTACCGATTCGGACTCATACTATGTTGTGATTCACTTTCCTCTGTCCAGCCTCTATGACATTCGAAGTCATATTCTGGCAGTCATCCTGCCGGTCTTCTTCGTCGTCTGCCTTCTATTCGCACTGTTTCTTCTGGACTACCGGAAGCGGGTGCATATCCCCCTCCAGAAGATTCTCAAAGGCGCCTCGGAATACGCCGGCGGAAATCTCTCCTACAATATCCCCGTGAACTCAGAGGGTGAGATGGGATACCTGGCACAATCCCTGAATTATATGGCGGAACGGCTGAACCGCAACAGCGAATATCAGCGGAGATTTGTCGCCAATATTTCTCACGATTTCCGCTCTCCCCTGACCTCCATCAAGGGCTATGTAGAAGCCATGCTGGACGGTACCATTCCCCAGAATATGCAGGAGCGCTACCTGAAAATCATCGATTTTGAGTCCGGCCGCCTGGAAAAGCTGACGCGAAGTCTTCTCACCCTCAATGAGCTGGACGTAAAAAAGCGCCTGCTCCACAAGCAACGCTTTGATATCAATGACGTACTTCGCAAAACCGCAGATTCCTTTGAGGGAATCTGCTCTGAAAGGGATCTCTCCCTGAAGCTGCTGCTCTCCGGAAATCAGCTTTTCGTCCGGGCGGATCTGGAGCAGATCCAGCAGGTCCTGTACAACCTTCTGGATAACGCCATTAAATTCAGCGCAGACCACTCCTTCATCGTACTGGAAACCGCTGAAAAAAACGAAAAGGTTTTCGTTTCTGTCAAGGATCACGGCTGCGGCATCTCCCGGGAAAATCTGTCCAGAATATGGGACCGTTTTTTCAAAACCGACGTTTCCCGGGGCCGGGACCGCAAGGGAACCGGCCTGGGACTTTCCATCGTAAAGGAAATCATCAACGCCCACGACCAGCACATCAATGTGATCAGCACCGAAGGGGTGGGAACGGAATTTATTTTTACCCTGGATAAGGCAAAATAACAGGATTTTACAAAAAACCGCCGGCATATGCCGACGGCTTTTCTGCGCAAAAAATGTCTTACCCGGAAGGAAAAACTAGTCTTCATACCCATTGGGATTCTGGGACTGCCATCTCCAGGAGTCCGCGCACATTTCACGGATTCCGTTCTCCGCCTTCCAGCCAAGCTCCCTCTCCGCCTTTGAGGCGTCGGAGTAGCAGACCGCAATGTCTCCGGCCCTGCGCGGTTTGATCACATAGGGGATTTTCACTCCGGTGGCCTCCTCAAAATTCTTCACGATATCCAGCACGGAATAGCCCTTGCCCGTGCCAAGATTATAGATGGAAAGACCTGAATTATCCTCAATTTTCTTAAGGGCCTTTACATGTCCCTTCGCCAGATCCACCACATGAATATAGTCTCTCACACCGGTTCCATCCGGGGTATCGTAATCATTTCCGAAAACCCCCAGCTCCTTCAGCTTTCCTACCGCCACCTGGGTAATATAAGGCATCAGGTTGTTTGGAATTCCATTTGGATTTTCGCCGATGGTTCCGCTCTTGTGAGCACCGATTGGATTAAAATAGCGAAGAAGAACCACATTCCATTCCGGATCCGCCTTCTGAACATCCGACAGGATCTGCTCCAGCATGGATTTCGTCCATCCGTAGGGATTGGTGCACTGCCCCTTGGGGCATTCCTCCGTGATGGGAATCATGGCCGGATCCCCGTATACCGTGGCAGAGGAGGAAAAAATAATATTCTTTACCCCATGCTTTCGCATTACATCCACCAGCGTCAGAGTTCCCGCAATGTTATTCTCATAGTATTCCCAGGGCTTCGCCACAGACTCTCCCACCGCCTTCAGGCCGGCAAAGTGAATGCAGGAGTCAATTTCCTCCCGGTCAAATATTTCATTCATCGCCTCCCGGTCAAGAATGTCCGCTTTGTAAAACTTCACCGGTTTGCCTGTAATCGCGGAAACCCGGTCAAGGGATTTCTCACTGGAATTACAGAGATTGTCAACCACCACCACATCATACCCTGCGTTCTGCAGCTCCACAACCGTGTGGCTTCCGATAAATCCTGCCCCGCCTGTTACTAAAATCGCCATAGCCTTATCCTCCTGCTTAGTCCTTATGATATCACCTGTGCCCTGTTCACACAGGAAACATTCCATGATTAAAGTGACAAAAAACATTTTGCCGCTATGATACCCGGATTTCTCCGCCTCACTTCCAGAGGTACTGAGGATAAACTCCCTCACTCTTAAAACGCCGGATCGCCTCCATGACAACCGGCTTGTCCTCCTTATAGGTCACCCCGTACCACCGGTCCGGAGTTTTGCACACCTTCACCGAGGCCTTCTTTTCCCTCAGAAGCTCATCCACTACAAAGGGAAGAAAATACTCACATTTCAGCGGATTTTCCGGAAGATTTTTATCCAGAAAGGCCGGGAACCGGTTTTGCAGTTCCGTCAGTATATCCGGAGTAAATCCCCACATATTCATGGAAACCGTGCTGTCCGTTCCAAGAGGGGTCCATGTCCGTCCGTCGTCCTCCGTGTAAGCCGCGCCCCCGCCCCGCTTTTCAATATGGGTGCGCTCGTGAATCTCCTGAAGGTGGTCCTCCTCATCGGTGACGCAGACGCCCCGGGCCACATGACCGTTTTCCGTCAGCGTATTTTCCAGACGGTAGCCCACCATCATATACCGTTTAACATCCTCCCCGCCGCTCTCCTTCGTGAGAAAATCATAAGCGGTGGCAAAGGCCCGCACGCCGTAATAATCATCGGCGTTAATGACCACAAAGGGCTCCTGAATTTCCCCCATACAGCTCAATACGGCGTGTCCGGTTCCCCAGGGCTTCACCCTGCCTTCCGGCACCTGGTATCCCTCCGGAAGGTTATCCAGACTCTGAAAAACATAGGCGATGTCTGTCTGCGCGCTCAGCCGGTCGCCGATGGCGGCCCGGAAGTCTTTTTCATTCTCCTTTTTGATAATAAAAACAACCTTCCCAAATCCTGCCCGCAGAGCGTCATAGATAGAAAAATCCATAAGAATATGCCCCTGCGCGTCCACAGGGTCGATCTGCTTCAGTCCCCCGTAACGGCTTCCCATGCCTGCAGCCATTACGGCCAGTGTCGGTTTCTTCATACTGATTTCCTCCTCGTTTTTATTCCCGGATCCGGTATCCCACCCCGCGAACCGTCTCAATCAGATTTCCTGCCTCCCCAAGCTTCTGTCGCAGGGTACGGATGTGAACATCCACGGTTCGGGTCTCCCCGGCAAAATCATATCCCCAGATCTGACACAGAAGCTGATCCCTGGACATTACAAGGCCCTGGTTTTCCAGCAGATACTGGAGAAGCTGAAATTCCCTGCGGGTAAGCTCAATGGGCTGTTCCTTCCAGGTCACACTGCGGCGGGAGACATTCACACACAGATCTCCCAGACGAAGCTCCTTTTCCCCCGGGGAGGGAGAACACCGGCGCAGCACAGCCTTCACCCTGGCCACAAACTCCATCATGCCAAAAGGCTTGGTAATATAGTCGTCCGCTCCGGCCTCCAGCCCTCTCACCTTGTCATACTCCGTACCCATAGCAGTAACCATGATGACCGGAATTTCCCTCCAGGATGGATCGCTCTTCAGTTCCCGGAGAATGGCGTAGCCATCCTCCCCCGGAAGCATAATATCCAGAATGATCAGCTCAGGCAGCCCCCTGCGAAGGGCCGCCCAGAGCCCTCCGGCGTCCGGAAATCCTTCTGCCTCGAATCCTGTGGCCTCAAGGGTATAAACAATCAGTTCCCGGATGTTTTCCTCATCCTCCACACAGTATATCATATCATGCGTCCAACTCCTGTCTCTTTTCTCAATGTCCCTGAAAACTCCCGGGAATCCCCCGCAGCACTTCTTCCCGAATTTCCGGATTTCAGAATTTCCGGATTTCTTCCTCCTCGGAACCTGTCTTCTGAATCGAGCGAACCTCCAGAAAATAGCTGTAGCTGTCGCTGACCTTCACTTCCACGCGGTCGCCCACCCGATGACCCCTCAGGGCTTTCCCAAGAGGAGACTCAATGCTGACACGGTTCTCCATGGAATTGCTGCGGATGGAGGTCACAAGCTTATACTGCTCCACCTCGTCGTCCTCCTCAAAATAGACCTCTACCAGGTCATCCATGCCAATCTCATCTTCCCGGGAATCCTCGGAGACCACCACCGCGTTTTTCAGCATGCGCTCCAGATAACGGATGCGGCTTTCATTCTCATTCTTATGCTTCTTTGCCGCGTAATACTCAAAATTCTCGCTGAGATCGCCCTGGGCGCGGGCTTCCTTCACCGCCTCAATGGCGTCCTTTCGCACCACAAGCTTCCGGTGCTCGATCTCCTTCTCTATCTTTTCAACATCCTTATTTGTAAGTCTTTCTCCCATACGGATACAATCTCCTTTACCCCGCGTAAAACCTCAGCTGTCGCTTTCCCCGCGAATATCCTCAAACTCACCTGCGTTCTCCGCCGTCACCTTGGAATAGGGAAGACGGATATACTTTCCATCCTCAAGGTCGACCTCTTCCCAGCCGCTGTCCGTGGCCAGGGCATAGGCCAGCTTCAGCATTTCCAGGGCCTGCCCTTCCTTGTCATTATAGACGGTGCCTGCCATCTCCCCGTTTTGCACCGCCTCCAGTCCCACATCCGTCCCGTCGATTCCCACAATCACCGGCCAGTCTTCTTCGGATACCCCCGCGGCCTTCAACGCGTCAATGGCGCCCAGCGCCATATCGTCATTATTCGCAAGAATCATCTCAATCTCATCTCCAAACTGGGCATAGAGGGAAGCCGTCTTCGTCTGGGCCTGAGCACGGTTCCAGTTGGCGATGGCATAGCCCAGCTTCTCGGCCTCCACCCCCTGTTCCATCATGGTATTGATGGAATATTCGGTCCGGACAATGGAATCCTGATGCCCGGCTTCCCCTTCCAGGACAATATACTGACAGATCCCGTCCCCGTTTTTATCTGCGGACTCGCTCTGGAGAAAGGCATCCGCAGCCAGCTCTCCTTCCATGACGCCGGACTCGAAGGCGTCCGCCCCCACATAATAAAGCTTTTCCCACCGTTCCAGATCCTCTTCCACCAGCTCACGGTTAAAAAAAATAATCGGCGTGTCATTTTTCTCCGCCATGTCCGTAATGGTTGTGGGTTCTGTCCGGTCCACCAGATTCACGCAGATAATGTCGCAGCCTCTCTCGATCAGGGTCTGCACCTGCTCATTCTGAGTGGACTGGCTTCCGGCCGCGTCCATCACCTCCAGGTTAATGGCCACCCCGGTCTCCTCCTCCTTTTGGGCCGCACAGGCCGTAAAGGAGTCCATCAGGCCTGTGATAAAGGTGTCATACTGATCGTACACAGTGACGCCGATTTTAATACTTTTCACCACATTCTCACCGCGGCTCCCGCAGCCGGAAAGAAAAAAAACCGCCGCCAGAGCCAGGATACCATATCGTCTCAAAGCTTCCTCCCGCCTTTCCTGCTACCTTACGATGGGGAAAAGGATTCTCTGGGCCTCCTCTCCATACATTTCTTCCTTTGTAACGCTCACAAAATCCGTCTCAATTTCCTCCGACGTGATATTGTGCTCCTCCAGCATCCGGGAAATGGCGGACGCGCTTTCATATCCCATATAATATTCGTTGGGGACCACCAGAGCCTGAACCAGCCCCTGATCCAGATAATAAACCGCTTTTTCTGAACGGCCCTCCCCATATAGTTTACACGAAAGTCCGGAATTTTCAAGGAAAAAATCAATGGCCGCCTCCAGTTCTTCATTCGAAAGGGCTGCCACAACATCCGGCGTCTTCTCCTCCATCCGTTGCTCTGCCTCCGCAGCAGACATTTCTCTCTCTTCCTCGGAAACACACCACAGGATTTCCGCTCCCGCCTGGGAAACCGCCTCCTCAAATCCCTGCAGACGCTGCTGCATGGAAAGCTTTTTCTGATTTCCGGCAAGAATGCCAATGGTGACGCCGCTCAGATCACCGCCGGCATCCTCTGTCCCGGTTTTTTCCCCGTCTGTTTCCCCGGAAAAACCTTCTCCCTTTATCACAGCCTGGGCCAGTGCCTCTCCCAGCGCCCGGGAATCGGTGGCCACCGTTGTACAGGGATCCGTAAGGGTCATGGCCGTATCCACCAGAACCACCGCGCTGTCTCCCACTGCCGCGGCAAATAAGCCGTCCCCGTCCTCGCTCTCACGCATTTCTACAATCACACCGTCCGCGCCGTTTGCCAGCTCCCGCTCAAGAAGGCTGCACTCCTCCTCCATTCCCGCGAACTCCGTGGTAGATACCACATTCAGATAAATATTGTGGCCTTCCGTTCCCTTTTCCAGGCCCTCTTTAAAAGCGTTCCACCGGTCACTGCCGCTGTTCTCCACAATGACCGACACGTAATAATAGGGCTCCTCCCGGACCGCATTGAGCATTTCATAAGAGACATAGCCGATCACTGCCAGAATCACTGAAATCACAAGACCCAGATAAAGTCGGTTTCGATTCATTTTTCCTGTTCTCCTCCCATGCAGTCCTGGGGAAGCCTGCCTTCATCCAGACATCTTTGAGTTTCTTCCGTAAAAGGAATAAAGGGGATATGAATCCGCACAGTCATCCCCTCATCCGGAAAGCTTTCAATAATCAGCCCATATTGTTCTCCGAACCGGAGCCGGATCCGGTTGTGAACATTTTGCAGTCCCACGCCGGAACCCCGCTTTCTCTCCCGGTCGTTTTCCGTCAGCAGTCTGGCCGCGGCCTCCTCCGGCATTCCAAGGCCATTATCCCTCACCTCAAGGTAAACATCCCCATCTTTTTGATATCCCCGGACAAGGATTCTCCCGTCTCCGTCCATGCTTTCCATACCGTAATAAATGGCATTTTCCAGCAGGGGCTGCACCACCAGCTTTACCGTACAGCCATTCAGAATTTCCGGTTCCATATCGAACTCCACCTGAAAGGCGTTTCGATACCGTATTTTCTGGATATTCATATAATTCTTCGCGTGGGTGATCTCATCCTCAATTCTGATAATGGATCTGCCCCGGCTTAAGCTGATGCGGAAAAGGCTTGCCAGCTCCTTGATCATAAAAACGGCATCCGAATACCGTTCCCCCTCGATCATCCAGACGATGGAATCCAGTGTATTGTACAGAAAATGGGGATTAATCTGAGACTGCAGGGCGTCCAGCTCACTTTTTCTTTTTTCTTCCTGCTTTACAACAATATCCTGCATCAGCACCTGAATCTGTTCCACCGTTGAACGCAGGGTCTTTCCCAGATGCTCCACCTCCAAGGATCCGCCCACATAAATATCCGGCTCCATGTTCCCGGCCTCCCATTCCTTCACGGAATCATTCAGCTTCCGAAGAGGCTTGGCGATCCTGCCGGAGACCAGCTGGTTGAGGAGTACCGAAGCCAGCAGGGAAAGAGCCACCAGCAGCACCACCAGATACTGGGTTCCGTCCCCGCCCATGGAAAAAGAATCCGCCGGGATCACACTGACAAGCTTCCAGCCGGTGTAACTGATGGTCTTGACCGTGACGATCCGTTTTTCTCCCTGAAAGGTCTCCCTGCAGCTCCCGTCCTCATAGTCCGCCGCAGCCAGATTGTTTTCCTCATAAATTCCCATCTGGATCAGATCCTGTCTGGGATGATAGATCAGGTTACCATTCTGATCCATCAGGTAAACATATTCCGCGGAGGGGTCTGTATTGACCTTTTCCAGAAGCTGTTCAATACTGCTGTAATTCATATCCACCAGAAGGACGCCCCGGACAGAGCTTCCGTTGTCCGTCAGCTCCACCGACCGGCTCAGAGAAACCACCCAGTAATATCCAAAGGTGCCATCGTCAAAAAGATTCTGCACATGAGGGCTGGAAAAATGGAAGTTCTCAGGCTGTTTCACAGCATCCGCAAACCATACCTGGGAAACCACATCTGCGCCGTCCATCTTTCCGGTGTCCACCGGCGCCGCGGCCACCAGCTCCCCGTCGTCTGTGTAACAGGCGATACTGATCAGCTTATCCCGGTTCGCCTCATAGAGCAGGTTCATCTCATCATAAAGACTGTCCGCCGCCAGATCCTTGTCCTTTATGACACTGTAGTACATAGCATCAGAAATACGGCGCATACTTCGCAGATAGTCCTCCAGATTAATCGTTGTCTGCGCAAGGAGCTCCTCCGTATTCTCTGTGGTCGCAGCCTCTTCCCGGTCGGCAAACTGCCGGTAAAGAAGGATTCCAAGGAAGCACATGCAGCACACGGATATGACGGTAAAGGACAGGAAAATCGTCATCTGTATACTCCAGGATTCCAGTTTTCCGCCCAGCCAGAGGCCTCTTTTTTTCAATACGGTTTTAATTCTGCCCACGTTCTTTTAATTTCTCCACTCTGTATCTGGATGGCGCGATGCCATACTGTTTTTTAAACACATAGCTGAAATAGTTGGGGTCCATATATCCCACCTTCTCCGCAATAATATATGTTTTGTCATCGGTTGTCAACAGCAGAGAGACCGCCTGTTTCATCCGGTAATCCGTCAGATAACCGATAAAGGTTTTACCCGTTTCTTTCTTAAAAACTGTGGAAAAATAGGCCGCGCTGACCCCCAGATTTTTGCACACGGTTTCGATGGAAATATTGTTGTCTCTGTAATGAGCTTCCACATACTCCATGGCCCGGGTGACAAAGGATTTTGTGGTATTCTGCCTTTCCCGGGCAATAGAATCCTGCATTCTTGTGCAGATCTCCATGACAAGACTCCAGAATTCCTCCGGGGAATCCGCCTGAAATCCCTGCTCGGCCAGGCTCTTCTCTCCCGTAAAGATCAGATCCATATCCATCTGGCTGTCATTTCCCATCCGGTAGAGCTCAGCCTCCAGCTCCAGAATAAAAACCCGGAAATTCTGAAGGGAAGTACCGGTTTCGGAAAAGCGCAGGGCACACTGATGAATCTGACCGGCCAGGGCCTCCCCATCCCCGGTCTTTATTCTTTTTATGATATCCCGGATGGCCTGTTGCTCCCATAAGCTGTCTCCGGTCTCCCTGGGTTCAATTTCACCGATGTTGATGGCTCTTGTGTTTCCGTAAATGGCGCGGTAGGAAACCGCAGTTCCGGCCCCCTGATAGGAATAATTCAGGTCCCGGAGCTGCGCACAGATGTGACCGACTCCCGCCGTCACCGCCACGCTGCACACCCTCCTGGCCAAACGACAGAATTCATCCATGGAATCCGTATACCGGGTAATCTCATCCTCCGCCTGAAGCTGGGAAATCACCGCAATATTCCCAAGGTACAGCAGGATTTTACTGCCATAATGATTGTCCAGCTGTTCCTCCGCCAGCTTTTTTACGGAGACCATCTTCAGGAAGGAATCCATATCCGACAGATTCTGCATCCGGCTGATATGCAGAACCGTCACCACGTAAAAGGGCCCGTCCAGATGAATCTGATAGCTGGACAGATATCGGGGAATTTCCTGCTCCGGCACCCTTCCCTCCAGAAGAGAGGTATAAAAGCTTTCCTGGAGCAGGGGCAGACTTTCCATGTAGTACTCCTGCAGCTTATGAATGTTGCTGCGCTCATCCCTCTCCCGGTCCAGATTCCTGCGGATCCTGGCGAAAACCTTTTTCAGCTCCTCCGCATCCACCGGCTTCAGTACATACTGCTCCACCTCTATGTCAATGGCCTCTCTGGCATATTCAAATTCATCAAAACCGGTAAAAATAAGAATTTTCACCTCCGGGTACAGCTCCTTGAGCTTCCGGCTCATCACCAGCCCGTCCATATAGGGCATTTTAATATCGGTCATCACAACACTGGGCAAAAGCTCTTCTGCCAGCTCCAGGGCTTCCACGCCATTGTGGGCGTACCCCACAACGCGAAATCCCATCTGTTCCCAGTCAATTTTCTTCATGATGATCCGGATTACCTCCTCCTCGTCATCCACCAGCAAAACCGAATACAGGCTCATGGCACCCTCCCCTCTGACATATGGAAATTTTTCCGTCTGCTTTGTAAACAGGGCCGCTGCTGACTGCGGCGGCCCTGTTTACAAAATCATAGTGTAACAGAATTTCGTTTTCCTGTATTCTCTTATTTCCTTGCCACATATTTCCGGATATCCAGAGAAATGGCGATAAAGATGATAATACCAAGGGCAATCCACTGGGCGTTGGAGTTCACTCCCAGGAACTGGAGGGCAGCCTTCAGAATCTCAAACACCGCCACGCCCAGAATCGCGGAGGAAACCTTGCCGCGGCCGCCGGATACGGATACGCCGCCGATGGTACAGGCCGCGATGGCCTCCATCTCATAGCCCAGTCCAAGGTTTACGGAAGCTCCGCCCGCCTTCGCGCCCAGCATGAAGCCGGCCAGGCCGTACATGGCTGCTGCCTTCGCATAGATGATGATCAGAGTTTTGTTTACCGGGACACCGGCCACTTCCGCGGCCTGAGGATTCCCGCCAATGGCGTACATATATTTCCCGTGGCGTGTCATGTTAAAAATAAACCAGGTAATGGCCGCCACAATCACCGCGATCCAGATGAGATAGCTTACTCCCAGGAAGGTTCCGGTAGACAGATTGGTGTAAGCTGTCACATATCCGCCCAGAGGGGTGGAATTCGTGTAAATCATGTTGATGCCGTAGACAATCTCCATCATGGCCATGGTGGAAATAAAGGGCGGAACATGCATATAGGCGATGAAAAAGCCCGTAACAGAACCGAACAGCGCGCAGATCGCCATTACGATAATCAGCGCCACAAAAATATTCAGAGGCTCCATTTCCGGATAAAACTTGTTGCTGTAATCTATCCGCTGCAGAAGAGTTCCGGCAATACAGGCGCCGAATCCGATCATACGGCCGGCGGACAGGTCACAGCCTGCGGTAATGATACACCCGGCGATTCCAAGGGCGATCACCAGACGGGAGCTCATATTATTCAGAATATTGGTCAGGTTATTGACCGAAAGAAAATTCGGGGACGTGATCCCGGTATAGATTACCAGAAGGACCACGATAATGATCACGCCATAGTTGATCATAATATCCTTAAAATTCAGTTTTTTCTTGTTTTCCATTGTTCTTTCTCCTCCCATCCTCAGAACTGTGTGGCGTAGCTCATAACCTTCGCCTGTGTCATATCTTCTTTTTCCGTAATCTCTCCCCGCATCTTTCCGTCGCACATCACATAGATGCGGTCCGACATGCCCAGAAGCTCCGCCATCTCAGAGGAGATCATAATGATCGCCTTGCCCTGAGCCGCCAGATCATTCATAATCTCATAGATCTCATGCTTTGCTCCGACGTCGATTCCGCGGGTGGGCTCATCCATAATCAGAATATCCGGATTGTTGGCCAGCCAGCGCGCCACAATTACCTTCTGCTGATTTCCTCCGGACAGATTGGAGATATGCTCCTGCATACTGGGAGTTTTTATGCTCAGCATCTGAATGCTGTCGTCCACCACCTTATTGATTTTTTGATGATCCAGAATAAAACCGGCCCTCAGATATTTATTGTATACGGAAACGCCCACATTGTCCTTAATGGAAAGACAGCCGAAAATACCGTTCCCCCGGCGGTCCTCCGTGATCAGTCCGATTCCGTCCTTCATGGCGTCCGCGGGCTTTCGGATATTCACCTTCTGTCCCTTGATAAACACTTCCCCGGAGGCCACGGCGCGAATCCCGAAAACGCCCTCCAGAAGCTCTGTCCGCTGTGCGCCCACCAGACCTCCGAATCCAAGAATCTCCCCTTTATGGAGGTTAAAGGATACATTCTGGAAAGACCTGGGGTGAATGGAGCAGAGATCCTTTACCTCCAGCACCACCTCATCCTCCGGCTTATTCTTCCGCTCCGGATATACATTGGTCAGCTCCCGGCCCACCATTCTTGCAATGATCTGATCTGTGGTCAGCTCTGAAACCGGCCAGGTCCCCACATAGGTACCATCCCGCATGATGGTGACATCGTCGGCGATGCGTTTGATTTCATCCATCTTATGGGATATGTAAACCATGGAAACGCCCTTGTCCCGCAGATCATTCATAATGCGAAACAGAGCCTCCACCTCGTTATCGGAGAGGGACGAAGTCGGCTCGTCAAAGATCACAACCTTCGCCTGGTGGGAGACGGCCTTGGCAATCTCCACCGACTGCATCTGTCCGATGGAGAGAGAGCCAAGCTGGGCTTTGGGATCAAAATCCATCTTTACTTCATTCAGCCAGTAGGCGGTATCCTCATACATTTTCTTGTGATCAATCACCTGCAGGGGCCCGAATTTTTTCACCGGAAAACGGCCCAGATACAGATTCTCCGCTACACTCCGGGCCGGAACCGGCTGCAGCTCCTGGTGTACCATGGCGATTCCGTATTTCATGGCTTCGTCAGGATTTGCCACCTTGATTTTCTCACCTTCCAGAAAGATTTCCCCGGCATCCATCTTATAAATTCCGAACAGGCACTTCATCAGCGTGGACTTGCCGGCGCCGTTCTCTCCCATCAGTGCATGCACGGTACCGGGACGCACGGAAAGCTGCACATTGTCCAGCGCTTTCACGCCCGGAAAGGACTTGGAAACGCCCTTCAGTTCAAGTCTATATTCTGCCATTTTTTCCTCCTTCACTGCGCAGACAGGAAAAGGTGCGGGACGCTTTTCGCACCGCCCGCACCCCTCTTTTCATTTGATAACAAGCCCGTCCATCCGGGACATGTTATTTATATGATCCTGATAAGCTGCCGGATCAGCTGGCCATATCAAGGATTTCCTGCGCGTTCTCAGCTGTAACCTTTACATAATCGCAGCCGATATAATGCTCATTTCCGGCACCGGTAAGATAATTTACCGCCGCGTCCGCCGCGCTGTGAGACTGAGAAATATGATCATTAAACACGGTTCCGGTCATGGTTCCCGCAAGAACATCCTCACAGGCCTCAGACAGAGCGTCCACGCCTACCAGATAGATATCCTCGCCAACGGTGCGGCCTGCAGCCTCAATGGCCTGCAGAGCGCCAAGAGCCATAGCGTCGTTGTTGCAGAATACAACTTCAACATCATCGCCATACTGGCTCAGAGAATTGGCTACCAGCTGCTGTGCGGTTACCTGATCCCAGTTGCCTACCTGATCGTCCAGGCAGTTTACCTCAAGACCGGCGTCCTCAAGGGCAGCGATGGAATACTCGGTACGATACTTGGCGTCAATGTTCTCCGGATCGCCCTCGATCATAACATAATCCACGGCTCCGTTTCCGTTAAAATCTACCGCATCCAGACCAAGATCCACGATCAGCTCACCCTGCATGGTACCGGACTGACGTGCGTCACAGCCAACATAGGTAACATCCCAGTCATTCTCGTCCCATCTGGCTTCCTCGTCCTCATCGGGCTCACGGTTGATATATACAAGAGGAATACCCGCATCCACAACCTTATCCGTGATGGTTGCCGCAGAAGAAGAGTTTACAGGATTGATAATAAGTACATCCACGCCGTCGGTAATGAAAGCGTCGATCTGATTCGTCTGAGTCGCCTGGTCATTGGCGCCGTCCTGAATCTGGATGTTGTCCTCACTGAATCCAAGCTCAACCATGTAGCTGAGCAGTTCCTCACGGAACAGAGTCATAAAGTTATCCGAAAACTGATAAATACAAACGCCAACCTTGTACTCAGACAGATCCACGTCCGCAGCCTCCGCCGTTGCTTCCTCCTCTGCCATTACCGGAACAGACAGCGAAAAGCTTCCCACCATAACCGCCGCGAGGAAAATGCTCATAATCTTTTTCTTCATTTGATAACCTCCCTTGTCATCTATTTTTTTGATGACAGCATTGTAACAATGATGCCTTTTCATTTCCATACAAAATCCTTCGGTTTTTCTTTGATATTCTTCGGTTTTTTATGCAAAATCAATAATTTTTACACCGCCTGCCCGTTTTTTCTGTGTGGAATAGCCAGTTTGGGGGCTGCAAAAAACGCATCCGTGCAAAGGAATCCTAATCCTGCACAGGTGCGTTTCAGGTTCCGGGGCGGCGGCCGCGCATCCGCCTGCCCGGCATTTTCTTTCATTCGCTGTGTTATTTGCTTCTCAGGCCTTCTCGCTGTCTTTCAGTCTGGCAGTGAGATAGGTTTCCATTTTATTCCTTGGTACATCCAGAAGCATGGACAATTCAGAATACAGATTGTCTTCCGCAATCTTCATATAGCGCTCGTCTGTGGCTGTCACCTTTTTTCCCTGGGAAAGACGGCTCCGCTTGCGAAAATAAATGGTCTTGATGATGCGGATCATCTCCCTGCACTCGCAGGACTTGATACATTCCCTGTACTTTTCCTCGCGAAGCTTCTCGTTGTCAATGTCCAGAGGCTGAATAGAGGGGATCTCCTCAATCAGGGCTTCGGCCTCCTCTTTGGTCATGATTGGCCGCAGGACCAGCTTCATTCCGTCTACCGGCGTATAAATCTTGCCCTCACTGGCTCCATCGGGACGAAGAATATAGTACAGCCTGTCTTTTGAGATCCCGCTCATGTCCATGGTCGTCACGCCCATCACACGGCAGATCCCGGTATGCCCATACACAACATAATCTCCTGTCTTAAACATCCTGCTCCACATCCCTTCTGCATCTGCTGCGCACACCGGCCAAAGACTTTCACCGAAGAAAAGCTTCCGGCCAGTCAAGTAAAACTCCCTGTCAGGTATGGTTCCGACAAGGAGTTTCGAGGTCACAATATCTTCATTTCCAATTTTACAACTTTTCCTGATAAAATGCAAAGCAAATTTGAAAACAGATTTCAATTTTGTGCAAAAAGCCAAAGAACAGACCGGATGATTTTGTAAACAATTACCCTGAAATACAGATGATGATGAGGATTCCCTCGAAGGGCTTATGAATTCCTGTTCTTCCCCAGGCGGACGGTCTCCACATATTGCGTCACCTCTTGCGTGGCCTGGTCAAAGAGATAGGTGCGGCTGCTCTGCCGGCGTTTTTGCACCTCCAGGCGCATCTGCCGGGAAGCCTCACAGATCTCTTCGTAAAGCCCCTGGGCGGAAAGACGGCGGGCACCGGCTCCCATGACGATGATCTGCTCCAGGCCGTCGGAGGTGGCCACCGTCACATTATGTTTCCGGCCGATCCGATGGACCGTTTTTTCAATATACTGATCGGCGGTTTCTGCCTCTCTTGTGTAGACCACATGAATATTATGATAGGTAAGGACCTCCTCCGGATGGCCTTCCACACGGTAGGCGTCAAACACCAGAATCAGGACACAGCCCATATAGCCCTGATAGTTGCACAGAATGTCCATCAGTCTGGTCTGGGCGGCGCGCAGGTTCTCCCCTGCCAGCTCTTTCAGCTCCTCCCAGGCAAAAATAATATTATATCCATCCACCAGAAGATACTCTTCCCGGGGTTTCCCGGCGCCGGACCGTCTGAAAGCCTCCCGGTTTCCGTCTCCTCCTGGGCTTCCCGCAGCGCTCCCGGTTCCCTGAGTTTCTCTGACGGCAGTTTCTGCAAAGTCTTTCTGAAATTTCTTCTGTCTGTGAACCGGGTCAAAAAGGCCGCGGGCTGCCCGTTCCCTCTCCCTCTTTGACGGGCCGAAAGTCCGGTCAAAAATCGCCTGGAGTTCTTTTTCCTCCTCATAGCTTCCCGGTGCCGGGCGAACCGGCCGGGCAGACGCCGGCTCCTGCTCTTCCTCCCGCTCCTCACCGCTCCCCCGGAATTCACTTTCCAGGTGCATATAGTCCTCCACCTGATCCCAGGGAACCAGAAAGCCTGCTCCGTGGGCGCAAAACACAGAACCTGTGGGATTCTCCGGATCCAGATCCGGATCATATCCGATCTCCTCCACCACCTCTGCCTGCTCCCTGCAGGGCACATAGCCTTTCAGAGACAGACTCAGCTGTCCCCTTCCTCTTGTATAGGAAATCACCTGTCTCTGGTAATCCCTCATGGCGGAAACCGGCGCGCTTCCCCGAAGCACCGCCATCTCCCCTTCCGTCTCCGGCGGCAGAAATTCCCCCTTCATGTCCCCGATGTCCTTCATGGCTCTCCCCACATTCTCCGGGGGAACTTCCAGGCAAAAATCATAACAGGGCTCCAGAAGAACACTTCTGGCCTTGCGAAGCCCCTGACGGACCGCCCGGTAGGTGGCCTGACGGAAATCACCGCCCTCTGTGTGCTTCACATGAGCCCTTCCGGACAGCAGCGTGATCTGCACATCGGTGAGCGCGGAGCCTGTGAGAACTCCCACGTGTTCCCTCTCCTCCAGATGGGTGAGCACCAGCCGCTGCCAGTTCCGATCCAGAACATCCTCACTGCAGGCCGTAAAAAACTGACAGCCGCTGCCAGGCTCCCCCGGCTCCAGAAGGAGATGCACCTCCGCATAGTGGCGAAGGGGCTCAAAATGTCCCACCCCCTCCACCGTATTCTCAATGGTCTCCTTATACACAATCTTACCCGGGCCAAAATCCACGGCCGTGTGAAACCGATCCCAGATCTGCCGCTTCAGAATTTCCGTCTGCACCTCTCCCATAAGGCTGACGGAAATTTCCCCGGCCTTCTCATTCCAGACAATGTGAAGCTGCGGATCCTCCTCCTCCAGCTCTCTCAGGTTTTTCAGCATCCCATGGACATCGCAGCCCTCCGGGAGAAGAATCCGGTAATTGAGGACCGGTGCCAGAACCGGTGCGTGCCAGGAGGCCTCCCGGCCGATTCCCTGGCCGGGAAAGGTTCCCGCAGGACCGGTCACTGCACAGACGGTGCCGGCACCCGCTTCCTGCAAAAGCTCATAACGGGCACCGGAATAAAGGCGGATCTGATCTACCTTTTCCTCCCCCAGCATTTCCTTTACCCGAAGAGATCCTCCGGTAATCTTCATGAAGGTCAGGCGGTTTTTCTGACTGTCCCTGGAAATCTTGAAAATCCGGGCGCCAAATTCATCCGGATATTCCGGCGGAAGCATGAAGGTCTGAAGTCCTTCCATAAATTCCTTCACTCCGGTCATTTTCAGCGCAGATCCAAAATAGCAGGGAAAAAGCTTCCTCTCCCGGATAAGCCTCTGTACATCCCTCTCCTGAATCTCTCCGGTTTCCAGAAACTCCTCCAGAAGGCTTTCCTCACACATGGCAATATTTTCCTTAAAATCCGGGGAAGTCCGATCGGCGCCAAAATCCAGGCAGTTTTCGCCAAGCTTCCTCTTAAGCTCCTCCAGAAGCTCTTCCCGAAGGAGCCCCGGCTGATCCATTTTATTTATAAAAAGAAATGTGGGAATGTGATACCGCTCCAGCAGTCTCCACAGCGTGCGGGTATGTCCCTGCACGCCGTCTGTCCCGCTGATCACAAGGATAGCGTAGTCCATCACCTGCAGAGCGCGCTCCATCTCCGCGGAAAAATCCACATGCCCCGGGGTGTCCAGAAGGGTAACCTGTAAGTCTCCCAGCGGCAGCAGAGCCTGCTTGGAAAAAATGGTAATTCCTCTCTCCCGCTCCAGCTCAAAGGTATCCAGAAAAGCGTCTCCGTGATCCACCCGGCCAGGCTTCCGGATCTGGCCTGCCAGGTAAAGCATTCCCTCTGAGAGGGTGGTCTTTCCCGCATCCACATGAGCCAAAAGGCCGGCACATACCCTTCTTTTTTCAGTTTTATCCGCCTGATCGCCCATAAAAAATGCCTCCTCCAGTAAAAAAATAAACTGCGTTTATTCTATCACAGGAAAAGGCCATCGTCGAGAGGCTATTCTGAAAATAACATGTGACTGTTTTTAATTCTTTTCGGCAATTTCGGATAAATTTACAAACTGGTTTTTCACCATTGGGAGAAACCCTGCCTTGACACTATTTTATTCATTGCGATCGCGCAGGGTCACATCCACTCAAAATTATCTTTACCGGCACCAAGTTCAAAATGATACTTGCCGATTCCCAGATCAGCGCCGGAATAAGAGCCATTCGCACAGGTCATGCTTACCTTATTTCCCTTACCTTTGATGGTAAATGCCTGTTTATTCATCGCAGTTGGGGCCAGTAAAGCCGCCTTAACTCCTTCGTTGAACCATTTCGGAGCAGTGCCATCATAGGACGATATATCCGATGCCGCCTTAGACTTATGCGGAACTCCCTGATTCTCACCGTATCCTACCACAACGATTCCGATAATTTTCGTGTTCTCTCCCGCATTTACGTTCTTTTTAGCGTTCTTTCGGCTGAACATTCCGCCAATCCACCAGGTATTCAGGCCGAGCGTTTGCGCGTAAAGCATCAGATCGGCGCTGCTGTATCCCAGTTTTTCGTCAATACCAGTCGTGTCAGGGCCCGCCAGAACGATGTAGTTTTTGACGCCCTTTGACATCAGCGCTGCTATAATCCCCGGCATCGCATCCTTGCTTTCCGTAACAAGCTTCATATTCAAACCATATTTCTGATTCTGAGCTTTGATTCTGCCGTTAAGCTGCCGGACAACATCAGCCGACAACGGCTTATCCTTGTATTTGCTCACTTTGTGTCGTGCGCTCATTGCTTCCTGTAATGTCATAATAACCTCCTTACCCGATTGAATGCTTCAGGGACTTATAATTGAAACCTCTTGTGAATTTGTCATTTAAACCTGAGATCACATAGCTGCAGCTATGCAATAATATTATGAGAAGAAACCCGCAAGCGCGCTTCTACTCTTCGCTTCGGTCGGCGCAAAACGGGCATCCACTAGATGCCCAGCGCCCTTCCGATAAGTTATATTATATCGCGCGGTTAATCAATCATCAAGTGACAATTCAAGACAAGTGTCTTACGATAGACAGCTGTCTCTTGTTTTTTTTAGACAAGTGCTGTATAATAACGTAGATTACTCATAACAAATGGGATCAGCTTTGTATACTGCAGGAGACCAGTATGAATAAACAGCCCGAAATCACAGATAACACTAGGGAAACTATCGTCAATACTTTTTTTCAGCTTGCCAGAGAAAAAAATATAACCCAAATCACTGTCTGCGAAATTATATATGCAGCCGGATACAGCCGGGCAACTTTTTATCGATACTTTAAAGATATCTTTGCCCTGATAGAATATGCAGAGGATAGCTTTTTTCAGAAGACAAGAGCGGCCTTAGCGGAACATGAGGGAAAAAGCAGCGTCTATGACAGGCCTTTTTTTGAAATCTTCATTAAGTGTTTCAATGAAGATCTGAATCGTATATCTGTTCTAATGTCAGAGCAAAATCTTTCTCATTTCATCAGACGAATGAGAGAAAAAACAATTGACAACATAAATATACAGATTGCGGACACGCCCAGAAAAAAGGCTGTAACAGATATGTTTTTTTCCAGCGTTTTTTCTGCAATAGCAAACCATATACAAAACCCGAATGCTCTGACAGATGAAGATCTGTTGGACATTATCCAAAAATTATTTATTGACTGGTACTGGCCGCAAATGACTTCAAAAACATAACAAGAGATGCCGTAAAATACCCTGCAGGTATCTGCGACGTCTTTGTATTCAGAGGGTAACGCATCTACCAGAGCCATTCCGAAAGATACTTCAAGCTGCACCTGATTATTTTCTGTCTTATTCGTCTCATCCAGTCCTATAAAAATCCTCCTCTGGCAGATGCCTGATATGCATAGATTTCATCTTTTCCAAGGGCAGAAGCCCAAAAATCAGCAATCTGCAATGGGCCGATTCACAAACCGGATCTTCGGAAATAGAAAGCTTTGGGCAAAACTCCTTGATACACAATCCGTAATGCTTCCTCTTGCAGTAGCATTCTGAATTCTTCCTTCAATATTCATCAGAAGTTTCTGGTCAGGCACCATGTTGCGCACTTGATCTTCATCCTCAAAAACACAAATCAAGTCAAGCCCCAGTACCGCTTTTAATGGGCGAACACCAAAGGCCTGTTCCATTGCATCCGTAACAGGAATCTCTTTCAACTCATATGTTGGAAAATCCATCTCCAGCATGTCACCGTTTTTTCTTACGATAAGCTCACCACTGAACGTTTTGAATTTTACCTCATCCGCATTCGTATCATAGTAATTCAAAATCACAAAGGCAGAAGCTAAGGTGGCATGACCGCAGATTTCCCTTAAAAGGTTCTTTCGTAAATTCCTCAATGGCCGCCTTCACCTCCGGACGCACCGGATCGATCATACCGCTAAGTCCCACAAAACAAAGGTTTTGCTCCAGCGTCTCCGGCTCATAGTCCGCCGGCGGCTCCTCCCAGCTTCTCCAGGCGCAGGCAAGCACCCGAAGGGCCCGGTCTGCCATATTTTTATTCTGAGAAAGGATGTTCTCCTTCTCCTTCTCGGTCATTGGCACAGGCTTTCCATCCCTCATGAAATGAGTACATTTTCCAATTACCACGTCAACCGCACCCTTGGTAAACTGGATTATACCGTCGCCGTTTTTGTGGACGGTGGACATCATTTTCCGATTCGAATCAAAGGGAGCTTCCCCGCACCGCACATATTCTTTCTTAAGCGTCTGCTTTGACAGTCCCAGGGAGTTCGCCCAGGCGACCAGCGCAGCCTCTGTAGGTTCTCCGGTCACCTGTCCCTCCCCGTCGATTTCCGCGTCTGAACACAATGCCATGGCCGAAGCCAGAAACCTCTGATCCTCCCCATACATATCCACAACTGTCATTTTGTTCTGTGTGAGAGTACCGGTCTTATCCGAACAGATCACCTGCGCGCAGCCAAGAGTCTCCACAGCGGTCAGGCGGCGGATAATGGCGTTTCGTCTGGACATATTGGTCACACCGATGGAAAGCACCACAGTGACAACCGCAGCAAGCCCTTCGGGAATGGCCGCAACCGCAAGAGAAACCGCCACCATAAAGGAATTCAGAACCAGATTTACATTCAGGCTGCCCGCCCGGAGAAGCTGGACGGCAAAAACAACGACACAGATTTCTATCACAAGCCAGGTCAGTATTTTTGAAAGCTGATTCAGCCGGATCTGCAGCGGCGTCAGCTCCTCCGAGGTCTGTGAAAGCGCATCGGCAATCTTCCCCATCTCGGTATCCATACCGGCAGCCGTTACCACCGCCTTCCCCCGGCCATATACAACCGTACTGCCCATGTAGAGCATATTTTTCCGGTCGCCAAGTGTGACTTCCTTTTCCCCGTCTCTTAACCGGATGATATCAAAAAACTTCGTGACAGGAACGGATTCGCCAGTCAGTGCGGATTCCTCCACTTTCAGACTGGCACTTTCCAGGAGGCGGGCGTCCGCCGGCACCGCGTCCCCCGCCTCCAGCAGGATGATATCCCCCACAACCAGATCCTCGCTGTGTATGGTCTGCACCCGGCCGTCCCGAAGCACCTTTGAGGTTGCCGCGGACATTTCCTGCAGCGCCTCAATGGCCTTCTCCGCCTTGTTTTCCTGATATACTCCAAGCACAGCATTGACAATCACCACCGCTATGATAATAATCACATCCGCAAAACTGTCATGCTGCACCACCGCCAGCACGCCGCTGACGGCCGCGGCCACAATCAGAATAAGGATCATCGGGTCTGCCAGCTGCTCCAGGAACCGGCGGAACAGGGATTTCCCCTTCGCCGCCTCCAGACGGTTTTTTCCGTTTTTCTCAAGCCGCTCCCTGGCTTCCTTTTCAGACAGACCTGCTTTGCCCGATCGCAGCTCCGCCAGCACCTGTTCTTTTTCCTCACAGTAATAAATCATAAGTCGTCCTCCTTCATAGGGCTTAAATGGGTTGACAGATACTTTCAGGATACAAAAAGACCCATGTACAGCCAAAATGACTATACATGGGTCTCGCATTTTAAAGCAAGTCAGACAGAAAACCGGGGGGCCGCTTAAATTACGCCATCAGCAGGGCCGCCGCGCCAATCACCAGGAAATGGGCCGGATAAAACCAGTAGAAAAAGTATTTCATATGTCTTTTTCCCCGGGATCCATTGTATGCGGCCAGTAAAATAAGAGAAAGGAGACTGAAATACTGAATTCCTCCCATCTGGATCGACAGCAGGACCAGTCCGAACCCGAATCCCAGCAAAGGCATGGTTTTCCCGTACTTTGGGCCTCTGTCAGATATTTCCGCAAAAGCCGGAAGAATCACGCCGTAAAATCCGTAGTCTACCTGCACATATCTGCAGAAAATCCAGATGCCGCCCACGCAGAGCAGGAAAAGAAGCACACTCTGTATTCCTTCCCTTACACCCTTCTGAACCTGTCCTTTACAGTACTGGACACAGGACAGAACACAAATAGACAGAGAGAACGTGATCATCACATTCCAGTAAATTTCTCCGGAATAAATGTAATATCCCGCAACACACAAAAAGCCGACAAACAAAACATTGGTCAGATATTTTCGCCTGTCATGTGTATATTTACAGCCCTCATAAATGAAGAAAGAAAAAACCGGAAAGGCCAGCCGTCCAATGACCCGCAGCACAATAAGCTGAGGAAACAGTTCCGCGCCCACATGGTCGGTCAGCATACAGAACGCGGCGATCACTTTCAATTGATTCTGGGTAAACAGGCGTGGAAAATGAGGCATAAGACTTCTCCTTTCATCCGCCATCCGTACCTTTTAAAATATCAGATGATTTATGGAAATCTATTTGCCGCATCACTTTGCCAGCAGTCCCCGGAATTTTTCATACAGCTCCGGAAAACTTCTCTTCAGAGAGATGGGCTTCATATCCCGGCCGCAGAAACAGTGCTCCGACTGTCCCCGTGCATAAATCTCTTCTTCTCCTTCCTTTCGGATATCGTAGGCAATTTTCATCCGGATCCCGTTATACTCATAAAGACTGGCCGTAACTGCAAAGCTGTCTCCATAACGAAAAGGTATCTTATAAGAGACAGAGACCCCCAATACGGGAATCAGAATTCCCGTTTCTTCCATGGCATGGTAGGACAGTCCTTCCTGCCTCAGAAAATCCAGCCGGGTCTCCTCCAGCCACCGCACATAATTGGAATGATGGACAATTCCCATCTGATCCGTTTCATAGTAATAAACCTCCCTGCAATATGGTTTCATGGTTTTCTCCTCCTTCAGTCCGATGGTCGGTTTTCCTTATGTTACTTCTTCCTATGAAGGATGTCAAAGTGTTTTATAAAATATTTATTCCAGCTCGAACACACCCATATACAGCTGGTAATAAATTCCTTTCTGCGCAATCAAATCGTCATAGTTGAACCACCCAGAATCATACAGGACGGGTTGGCGACCGCAGCGCAGACAATTGACGAAGATAATTCAATAAGGATGCATGATACACGCTGGTGGATTACGTTGCAGTCTACAGCATGGATGATATTCGATTTACACTCAAGAAAGGGACGGAAATCAAAACATAAATAATCAACACTCCAAGCATTTCATACAAAAAGGGAGCCAGCAGAACCGGCTCCCTCAAGTGTGTGTCCGCAAACGCACACCCCAATTAATATGTATACTATACCATTATCCAGCAGAATATGCAAGCATCAAATAAAATTTTTTAAAGTCGTCATTCGCGATGTCAGATCCGGATGAATAACAATTGACGCAACCGCTGGATTAACAGACAATCTGTATTCACATGTGACTTTCTCGAAAGAGCGTACAAACGACTTTATCTCTGTTTTTGGCACTTTCAACTGTTTTAGATAATAGCACATCAGGAGAACATAATCCCCTATTGTCTTGAAATTCACATACGGAAGACCCATTTCGATTTCCAGGCACTGCTTCATTGCTTTTGAAGGATCAATATTGCGGAATCTGGTGTCAAATATTACCGCATTATGTGCGATTGCATTCCTTAAATCCTTCAAAGTATAAATGTATTTATATATCAGCTGCCTGTTTGTATCACAAGCCAGATTCAATCCTATTCTTCTGGAAATGTCATCTCTCACATCATATGTTAAACAGGATAACAAATATCCAAAATCCCCCATAGTCATAATTTCAAATAATGCCCAAATTGGCACTCCTGAATAGTCGACGTTATTATAAAAGTGCGTGATTTTAGGATTATTCTTTTTGTATGCATAGGCCAGATTGGACTGTATTGAATTCTGTAGATTTAATTTATTCTGCTGTAGCCTTTTCTTTTGCTCCTGTGTAAAGTTCGCAGGCGCATTACGATATCCACTGACGACTTTATCATACATAGCCTGGATGCTTTCAGACTTTGCCTTTGCAAGAATACCTTCCAACGCAATATTCTTCACTGCGGTTTCAATGAACATCATTTTGCTATAAAACAATGACTTCAAAACCGTATCATATTGAATTGTTGCATACACTTCCTTATATGATGTAAACGGCAAACGTGTTCCTGCGTTTTTATGCCAGGACAGGCTATCGCTGAATTATCCCCATGTTCAAAGAATTGTCCCAGAACCCGTGCGTATATTCAGGTTGCTGATGCTCTGTATAAAAATGTTCTGTTATAAATCTATTACCGAAAACCTGGAATTTAATCAATTAAGGTCTTCCAGTTCTCCGAATGATATGCTTCAAAGCACATCCTGATCTGCTCCTCATTGTTCTTTTCTGTAGCTAAAAGCGGCAGCTCATCTAATCCAAAATACCTGCTTTCTGTTGTTTCGGAATTCGCAGAAAATCCTCCCCCTTTTACGGAGCAAAGAGCAAATATCTTACATATCTTATACGCATAAATCGGTAAATTGTGTTTTTCTCTGTCCTGAACAGCAATTACAGTACCGACTTCCACATTCAGACCAGCCTCTTCCCGGACTTCCTTAATAAAATTTTCTTTCACAGAAATATCAACATCCACCCATCCGCCAGGCAAAGACCATGTGCCGTTTTTCTCGCGAACAAGAAGAATTTTATTGTCATCAAAGATGGCCGCTCGCGTGTCAAGTTTTGGTGTTTGATATCCGGTTTTACCTGCCATTCATCGCCGACACAATGGAACGGACAACTGCAAATATCACGCCTGCCACCGGCCAGATAACCCATGAGATATACCAGTTCATGCAGACAAAACTGACCCCCAGATAGACAGCGGTAATAATCCCCCAATAAGCCCCATCAAAGACTTCCAGGCGTTTATTCTCCCTTTTCTTCTCCTGCGTATAGTCTCCCTGCTGCAGCATACGGTCATATCCGCCCTTGCGGATTGCTGCCCGGACAATCAAATATACTCCCAGGGCGACAAGCACCAGTAAAAGACCAGACAAGTATATAAGAAGGCTGTCTGCAGCCCCAGCTGCATTGGCAACCACGACTGGCACACAGGAAATCACACACAAGGCCGCGCCAAAGGCAATCCCCTGATAAAAAACCGGGCGAAACTCTTTTTCTTCTTTTTCAACAATACCGGCTACTCCATAAGAAAGCCGGAATTCTTCCTTTTCCAGATATTCATACTCATTCAGGCGCAGGCCATTCAGGACGAACAGAAGTACCGCCGCTGCTACGATTGCAAGCAGCACCCCGGTACCCACACCGGCCGCGATATCATCTGTCGGAAATACCAGACCAGACTCTGACATGCCGGTAAATATGAGTAAAGGAACCGGAGACACAATGCACAGGCCAACACCCAGCGCGATCCGTGCGGCACCTTCCCTGACTGCGGCCAGATATTCCGTCGCTGTTTCCACTGATATCTCACGCACATCCTCCGGATGATACACATCCGCGACAACTTCTCCCGGCAGTTCTTCCATCTCATCCTTCAGCAGATAATCTGTGCTGATCCCATAAATTCTGGAAATCTCCAGTATTTTGTCAATTCCCGGTATCGATGCTCCGCATTCCCATTTGGAAACCGACTGTCTTGATACATTCAGTTTCTCCGCAAGTTCTTCCTGGCTTAAGCCAGCCCTTGTCCGGAGAGTCAAAAGTTTTTCTGATAAAATCATGGTGTGTTTCTCCTTTCTTCACCCGGATCTATCCGGGATACCAGGGAGATTATAGTAAAATACCTGGTTGCTCTCCACCAACCTGACTTGAAAATCAGCGCAACCGGCAGTTGCAGTTGCCCGTAACCATTGATTTTCAAGTCACACCCGAAAAATCGGTATGCCGGGCTGTTTTTTTCCCGACTGCTTAAAAGTATATCCGAAGTCACCCCTTAAAACAATCGGAAAATACTTAATTTTTTAGACTCTGCCCCGGCTCTTGACAGACTTTCCCCTCTTTTTATATAATAATTGAAGCGACAAAAAGTCCTACAGAACGCGGGCGGCTGTCCCGCGGGACTCAAAATCAGGAGGGAGATTATGCTGAAAAACAAAAAGAACCCATATCTGCGGCTTATGCTGGCACTCTTTGGAGCCGCGGCACTGACCATCGTTTTCTTTTTTCTGCTCTTCCGGGTGGATACCGTGAGAAACTCCATACATGTGATCCTGAACGTGCTGATGCCGTTTATCATAGGAGGGGTACTTGCCTACATCCTGACCCCGGCCTGCAATCTTCTTGAGGAAAAACTGAGTCAGCTGCTGAAAAACCGGAAAAAAGGGGCTTCCCTTGCAAAAAGTCTGAGCGTAGCCCTCACCCTGCTTCTGGCTCTGGCAATCGTCTGCATCCTGCTGCTTATGGTGGTTCCCACACTGGTACAGACCATCTATTCCATCCTGGTTCAGATTCCGGACAGCATCCAGGAATTTGAGGACTGGATCCTCGTATACGCAGGAGACAATGAAACCCTGAAAAATTATATTGTGGAGATATCCGAAGCCGTCTCGGAAAGCCTGCCCAACTGGCTGAATGACACTGTCCTTCCAAATCTCAAAACCATGATCGGCGGCTTTTCCGCCGGGGTAACCGGCATCCTCGGAGGCGTGTACAATCTGCTGATCGGCATTATCATCTCCATCTATCTTCTGGGAAGCCGGAAAACCTTCGCAAGGCAGGCCAGGAAGCTGGTATACAGTATGTTTCACAGAAGATGGGCCAATGCCATTGTGGCGGAGGTTCAGTACGCGGACCGCATGTTCTCCGGATTCATCCGGGGCCGGCTTCTGGACTCCCTGATCATCGGAGTCATCTGCTTTGTGGGAATGCTGATTCTGCAGATTCCCAATCCCATGCTGATCAGTGTGATCGTAGGCGTGACGAATATCATTCCCTTCTTCGGTCCCTATATTGGCGCGATTCCCTCATTTCTGCTGATCCTGATGACCAGTCCGGTGAAATCCGTAATCTTTCTGGTCTTTGTCCTGGTGCTCCAGCAGTTTGACGGAAACATCCTCGGGCCCAGAATTCTGGGCAATGTAACCGGCCTTTCCAGCTTCTGGGTACTTTTTGCCATCCTGCTCTTCGGAGGTCTGTTCGGCTTTATCGGAATGATCGTAGGCGTACCTGTATTCGCGGTCATCTACGATGTAATCCGCAAGCTGGTCAATAAGGGGGAAGCCTACCGCAAGGCCCAGGCATAAACAGGGCAAAAAAGTCCTGAAAGGGGAAAAAATGATTCTGCTGGACATATACGGCGGCCTGCTGGGCTGCGGAAAAACCACGCTGATAAAACAGATGCTGCGGACAGCCTACACAGGGCACCGCATCGTGATCATCGAAAATGAAATCGGAAAGGTCAACCTGGACATGGAAGAGTTTGCCGGAGAAAGTCTGGAGGTACGGGAGCTCACATCCGGATGTGTCTGCTGCACAATCCGGGGAAATTTCAGGCAGGCTGTAGAAAAGATTGCCGCAGAACAAAAACCGGAATACATTCTTCTTGAGCCGTCAGGAGCCGCGGATCTGTCCTCTCTCATCCGGACCTGCACCCAGGTTCCCGGCGTTGCTCTGAACCGCTTTATTATGGTGGCAGATGCCCGGAAGGTGAAGGTACTCCTGACTGTAGTGGGCGACTTTTACAAATGCCAGATTATGAGCGCGGACACGGTTTATCTGAACTTTGCCGACACCATGAACGCCACAGAACTTAAGGAAGTCAAAACCCTTCTGCGGAAGATAAATCCTGAGCTTCGTTTTGTGGACACAGGATTAAAGGAAATCAGTTCCTCCACCTTCACAGATGTAAAATTCCATGATGGAAAAGCGAATACCATAGCTTCTGTCGGCCTGGATGTAAGGGAAGCAGGCAGCTTCCGGCCCATGCGGATACCCTCAGACAACCGGCGGAGCATCTGCACATGGACCTATGTGTTTTCTCATCCCTTTTCAGAAGAAAAGTGGGCAAAACTGAGAGATCTCCTGGAAAGGCCGCAAAACAGTAAGCTGTGGAGAATCAAGGGACTTCTGCCCATGGAAAATGGATATTTGAAGAAGATCGACCAGAGCTTCGGCGATTTTTATGAAGAGGCAAGAGAAAATTACGGCCAGGAATCAGCGGGAACCCTGGTACTGATCGGAGAAAAAATCGATACAGGATGGTTTTTGAAACAGTTCACTCAGCTGGAAACGGGCGAACACAAAACCGATGTC
Organism: Clostridiales bacterium; assembly: GCA_021203365.1. Lineage (GTDB taxonomy): Bacteria > Bacillota > Clostridia > Lachnospirales > Lachnospiraceae > Blautia_A. The sequence goes on along the minus strand of JAJQBI010000049.1, from coordinate 95,003 downwards.
CAATGATTATGGGACGGTCTTAAGACCGCCCCATACCTGTATTACACCATCCGGTTTTCATTCAGAGCTTCATCCGCTGATCCTGGACATGCGGTAAGGCATAAATTCTCCAAACAGTATGCCGAAATTTCTTCCCACCATGGCCGGATCGTTGTTCAGGAAGAAGCCAAACAGACTGTAGGCCTTCCCGTATTTTCCATAGCTGTTCACACAGCGCCTGGCCTCTGCCTGAATCATCTCCGGCGTAGCGCCCTCCAGAGCCACCGGTCCGTTGCTGTCAAAACCACCGGAGAAGGTAATCTGATCTCCGTATTTCTGGATAAGAGCTTCAATATCATTGGAAATCTGCACAGAAGACCACTGGTCTGCACCGATCTCAATCATGTCTTCCACAATATCTTCCGCCCGTCCGCAGCAATGATAAGTGGCAAACATTCCCATCTCATGAATGGCATCCATCACCTTCTTGTGATAGGGCTTGATCAGTCTGCGATACGTGTCCGGAGACATAAAAAGTCCTCTCTCCGTCGCTACATCATCATAATAATTGATAATATCCGGATTTACATGCTCCTTAATTTTCCGGATGTAGGCAATTTGATAATCTGTCAGGGCGTCAAAGAACGCACAGCACTCCTCCGGATCTGTCGCAAGAGCCATCAGACCCTCCACAAACCCCAGCAGAGACATCAGGCGCTCAAAACATCCATTTCCCACGCCAAACTCAACCAGCACCTTCTCCCGGTCAATGTTTTCAAAATGCTCGTCGTTTTTCAGATAGGCCTCCCAGTCAAACGCATTCAGCTCCTCCATGGGAATATGCACCTTTTCCCGCCAGTCGCAGATATCATCCAGAAGATATACGTCCGAGGCCGGAATTGCCGCATTGTTGCCGGACTCCGGGGTAAGCCAGCGAACCCCAAAGCCATCATAGCCGCCTCCCTCCGGACCTTTCTCAAACCATGGTCCGTTATGCGCGCCAAAACCCAGAATTGCGGAATCTGTCAGGGCACAGGGGACATAAGGCGTGGCCTTGTGTAAAAATGAGTTACGATAATTTTCTTTTGGTGAAAGCATAACACATTCCTCCTTATTGTCTAATTTGCACAGGATACGGCCCGGATCGGACACGGTACGTACCTTTTATTCAGAGCTTCTGTATCATATTTTATACACTTGAAACGTTTTTGAACATGACCAGGCTGGACGAGAAGAAAAAAAACTGTTATACTTTGTATTGTGCAATTTGGACAAGGAGAAATAATATATGAAGATCAGTATGTCCCTGTTAAAAAAATACCTCTCCCCTTATTATTCCATGCAGGGAACCATTCTGGAGGACCGCATGGAAATCCGGGGAGTCCGCTTTATCTCCGATCAGAGATTTCCCCTTTCCCCTGAATATGTATATCTGGGGCAGGCCGAAAACTATTTTTCAGATCCCAAATACAATAATTCCTGCATTCTGGTCAGCGGCAAAAGCAGAATTCTGTGCAAAAACTGCGATTATGAGGAGCTTCTGAACGATATCCTGGGCGCCTTTGACTATTTTGCGGATTTTGAGGAGCGTCTGCGAAAGGCAGCCTCCTCCTCAGCCTCTGTGCAGCAGATGGTGGATCTGGCCTCGACGGTCATCCGTTCTCCCGTGGCTGTTCTGGACATTGAGGGAAATCTGCTGGGTCTTGCCGGAGAAAGTATTCCAGGCGCTGATCCCTACTGGGACGACATGGTAAAAAACAGAAAACTGGCGGATCAGACTCTGACGCAGCGATATCTTGACAGCAGCGGACAGCTCTCCCGGGATCTGTCGGACCATCCCCAGCTTCTGCATATGGAAAACACGAGTGTTTCCGCTGTATGCATGTACCTGTACGCGGACAGAGAGCCTGTGGGATTTGTTCTGATCGAACAGACAGATGACCTGGAAACGGAAATGGATCTCCAGCTCTGTTCACTGCTGAGCGTTTTTTTCTGCGCGCCGCGGAATTCTCCGGAGAAACCTCCCTGATTCGTTCCGGCAAGTCACTTTTTACTGCGATTCTCAAAGGCGAAGTAATAAAAAAAGAAGCCCTTGATTCTTTTCTCCGGCGCACCCGGATTCCGGCTCCGTGGCAGCTTCTGGTACAGGAAAATCCCACCATCCGCAATTATACACAGAGACGCATTTTTCTCCGTTCTCTGTCTCATTTTTCCACCCCAAATTACGCGATGGAATACGAAACCAATGTACTGATCTTCCTCTCCCGGAAAAACTGCGAAGCCTTCCTTTCCGAATTTAAACAGACATTTGGAATGTCCAGCATGCGGATCGGCGTTTCCATGCCCTTTTCTGACCTGGAAAAACTGGCAGATGCCTGGCAGCAGGGCAGATTTGCGCTGGAACAAAATGTCTCAGCCGACATCTCCCACTGCCGTGACTGTGCCTGGCCCTATATGCTTAAACAACTGACAAAGCAGGAAATGACCCCATACCTGCTGCACCCGGCACTGGACCTCCTCTCCGAATATGATGCGGCCTGCGGCACGGAATACCTGCGGACTCTGACCGTTTACCTGCGTGAAGACCGAAATCAGTCCTGCGTTTCTCAAAAGCTCCATATTCACAGAAATACTCTGAAATATCGTCTCTCGCGAATCCTGGAGCTGACTGGAATTGATTTTCAGGATCCGGAAACCCGGGCTTATCTTTCTCTTTCCCTGGCACTTCGGGAACAGATGGAAAAAAAAGTGTAAAACAGCCGCTGCAGTGACTCTCATCAGAGACCGCAGCGGCTGTTTTTCCTGTCTGTATGTATTTTTATTTCTTTTCCTTTAACACCTTAAGTATGTGCCTGGAATGTATAACCGCGTACAGGAAGGCGACCAGCTCCGATACCCACAGGGAGTACCACACAGATTGAATACCGCCTGCCCTTGCCAGAAGATAGGCACAGGGAATCAGCACAAGGAACTGCCGGAAGGCAGTTCCCAGCATATTGATCATGCCGTTTCCAAGTCCGGACATGATATAGCCTAGGACGGTGGTCACCGACGCGAAAATGAAGGTGGGAGCAATGATGCGCAGGGCGGGCACGCCCATGGACAGCATTTCCTCGCTGGCGGAAAACAGGGATAGCAGAGGTCCCGGAATGGCAAAGAAGATCACAGACGCCACAACCGCGATCACGGCCGCAGCCGGAATGGTCACCCGCATCAGCTCATCCACCCGTTTCATATTCCTGGAACCATAGCTGTAGCCGGCAATGGGAATGGCGGCCTGCCCCAGGCCCTTTGTGGGCAGAAACAGGAAATTCTGCAGCTTGTAATATACCCCGAAAAAAGCCACCGCTGTGGTGGAAAAGGGAATCAGGATCTTATTCATGGCAATCACCATAACACTGCCCAGCGCTTCCATAATAATGGTGGGAAGACCAACCTTAAAAATCTTTCCCAGAATCTCAGGACTGGGCCGATAGCCATGGAACTTCAGCTTCACGGTGGGATTCTTCGTCCGGTTCAGCCACACGGCCAGAATCGCGGTGACCCACTGGCCAATCACAGTGGCAATGGCCGCACCTACAATTCCCATCTCCGGCAGCCCAAGCAGACCGAAAATCAGGATGGGGTCCAGAACAATGTTGGTCAGAGCTCCCGCCACCAGGGTGATCATACTGCTGAAGGTATCTCCCACCGCCTGGAGAAAGCGCTGAAACATGGTTCCGATAAAGGTTCCCACACAGAAAATCATGCAGATGGACAGATACTGCCGGCACAACTCTCCCAGCTCCGCGTCGTCTGTAAACAGCCGGACAATGGAACCGCAGCACGCAAGTCCGGGAACCATAAAAAGCAGGGTTCCCACCAGGGACAGGATCACGCCTGTAGTGGCGATCACCCCGGTCTCCTCCTTCTTCTGCGCCCCGATGCTCTGGGAAAGGATCGCGTTGATTCCCACACTGGTTCCCACCGAAAAGGCAATCATAAGCAGCTGCACCGGAAACGCCAGGGATGTGGCGGTAAGAGCGTCCTCGCTTATTCTGGCCACAAAAATACTGTCCACAATGTTGTAAAGAGACTGTACAAGCAATGAAATCATTAAAGGCCATGACATATCAAAGACCAGCCTTGGCATCGGTGCTGTACGCATTTTATTCAGTTCTCCCATGTTTCTCTCCTCTTTTCATAAAATTTCAGTTTTTGCCGCTGTTTATGGTTTCCCGGAAACAGCCGCGTTCATTTTTCTCTGAAATTGCCGGCAGGCACCGGCCTCAGAAGACAACCATTGTTTGAAATACTCCTTAAAGGTACAGCACTCTCAAATCATGGATTGACAGACAGCTTTACATTATAGCAAAGCGGTTCAGGGTTTTCAAGGTTTCCGAAAATTATTTCCGGTGACTTTCACATATTAAAGTGTTTCCGGGAGGGTTTTTCAATCGCTCACAACCCTCATGGCCTGCTCCAGATCCTCGATCAGATCCTCCTTGTCCTCCAGCCCGCAGGAAATGCGGATCAGCCCGGCCGGGACACCGGCCGCCGCCAGCTGCGCGTCGCTCATCTGTCTGTGAGTGGATGTGGCCGGATTCAGACAGCAGGTGCGGGCGTCTGCCACATGAGTCTCAATGGCCGCCAGCTTCAGCTCCTTCATAAAGGCCTCCGCCGTCGGGCGTCCGCCCTTCAGTTCAAAGGAAACCACACCGCAGCCGCCATTGGGCAGATATTTCTGCGCAATCTCATAGTAAGCGTCGCCGGGAAGGCCGGGATAGTTCACGGCAGCCACCTTCGGGCACCGAGACAGATATTCCGCCACAGCCTGTCCGTTTTCCACATGGCGCTGCATCCGCACATGGAGGGATTCCAGCCCCAGATTCAGAATAAAGGCGTGCTGCGGAGACTGAATACAGCCAAAGTCCCGCATCAGCTGGGCCGTACATTTTGTGATAAACGCGCCCTCCTTTCCGAATTTTTCCGCATAGGTGATCCCATGGTAGGAATCGTCCGGCTTACACAGCCCCGGATATTTGTCCGCGTGGGCCATCCAGTCAAATTTCCCGGAATCTACAATGGCGCCGCCCACCGCCGCTCCGTGTCCGTCCATATATTTGGTTGTGGAATGCGTCACAATATCTGCGCCCCACTCAATTGGACGGCAGTTTACCGGCGTGGGGAAGGTATTGTCCACGATCAGCGGCACGCCGTGAGCATGGGCCGCCGCGGCAAATTTTTCAATGTCCAGCACCGTCAGAGCCGGGTTGGCGATGGTTTCCCCGAACATCGCCCGTGTGTTCTCCCGAAAGGCCGCGTTCAGCTCCTCCATAGACGCGTCCGGCGAGACAAAGGTGACGTCGATTCCCATTTTTGCCATGGTGACGGAAATCAGGTTGAAGGTCCCGCCATAAATGGAGGAAGACGCCACAATGTGGCTTCCGCATTCACAGATATTGAACAGAGCGAAAAAATTCGCCGCCTGGCCGGAGGAGGTCAGCATGCCCGCGGTACCGCCCTCCAGCTCCGCGATCTTGGCCGCCACCCGGTCGTTGGTGGGGTTCTGCAGTCTGGTATAAAAATATCCCTCCGCCTCCAGGTCAAAAAGCTTTCCCATATCCTCACTGGTGTCATATTTGAAGGTTGTGGACTGAATAATCGGAATCTGACGGGGCTCCCCGTTGCCCGGATGATAACCGCCCTGTACACATTTGGTATTTAATCTGTAATCACTCATATTTTACCTCTCCTCTGATTCATTTTCTTAAAACTTTTTTCTAAAGTATACCCCGTACAGAAAAAAATTGCAACCGACACCATTTCGGGTCCTAAGAATCGCAGCAAAAAAGCTGCCCTTCGCGGGAAGATATTCCCTGCGGCGGACAGCCTTTTCTTATTTTTGCTTCTTTCCCTTTTTCAGGCCTTGCCTGCGGAACCGAACAGCTCGATCTTCTCTTTCACAGTCGCCTTGATCGCCTCAAAGCCCGGTGCGAGAAGCTTCCGGGGATCATATCCCTTGCCCTGCTGATCCTTGCCGGCCTCAATATACTCTCTGGTGGCCGCTGCAAAGGAAAGCTGGCACTCGGTGTTCACGTTGATCTTGGATACGCCAAGAGTGATTGCCTTCTTAATCTGGTCGGCCGGGATGCCTGTGCCGCCGTGAAGAACCAGAGGCATATCTCCGGTCAGCTGCTGGATGGCATCCAGAGTCTCAAAGCTCAGTCCCTGCCAGTTCGCCGGATATTTGCCGTGGATGTTGCCGATTCCGGCTGCCAGGAAATCAATTCCCAGATCCGCGATTCTCTTGCACTCCTGGGGATCCGCGCACTCGCCCATACCGATTACGCCGTCTTCCTCACCGCCGATGGCTCCTACCTCTGCTTCCAGAGACATTCCATGCTCGGCAACGATCTTCACCAGCTCCTGGGTCTTGGCCACGTTCTCCTCGATGGGATAATGAGAGCCGTCAAACATGATGGATGAGAAGCCAGCCTCCACACACTTCAGACAGCCGTCATAGGTGCCGTGATCCAGATGCAGGGCAACCGGAACGGTAATCTTCAGCTCTTCCAGCATGCCGTTTACCATGCCTACAACGGTCTTATAGCCGCACATATATTTGCCCGCGCCCTCGGATACACCAAGGATCACCGGGGAGTTCAGCTCCTGCGCGGTGAGAAGAATTGCCTTCGTCCACTCCAGATTGTTGATGTTAAACTGTCCTACTGCGTAGTGACCGGCCTTTGCCTTCTGAAGCATCTCTGTTGCGCTTACTAATGCCATTTCTTTATTCCTCCTAATCTCATTACTGTGATCTGTATCCAGATAGTGCCTATTTTAGCAGATTTTTCTGATTTCGTCTATAGTTTTGCCAAAATACACAAAAGATGTTCCCCTCTCTCAGCCTCGCAAAAGCCTATACCTGCCCATGATAAAGCACCGCCGCGCTGTACGCGGGCATTTCCATATACAGGATTCCCGCCTTGGCCATGTAGGAAACCTTCTCCTGCGTAAAGCCGTCTCTGTGGGTCAGCATGACCCGTTCCAGAACTGTATCCCCCATGCGGCTGATGCCGGTTCTCCATACCCGGATCTGCACTGTGCGTGCCTGATCCAGGTTATTGACTACCACAATGATCTGCTCCTCCTGCGAAAATCTCCCGTAGCTCAGCCCCTGATACTCATTCCACAGAAATTCCAGAGAACCGTTTTTCAGAACCGGCCAGCGCCGGTGAAGGGCGATCATCTGCCGGTGAAAATCGATCATTTCCCGGTCCTCATGTCCCCAGGGGTAGGTTCTCCGGTTATCCGGATCCGTAAATCCGCAGACTCCGGCCTCATCTCCGTAGTAGATCGTGGGGGAACCGGGCCAGGTCATCTGTATGACCACCGCCTCCCGCATCACAGCCGGATTGATCCCCTGGGAGGCTGCCTCTGCCCCCGCGTAGGAAATCCTTCCCACCCTCCGGTTGGTTCTGGTCAGGAAACGGGAATGATCATGATTGGAGAGCTCATTCATGGCGCTGCCAAGAGCCGCCATATGAAGGGACGGCATATGCGCTTTCATCGTGCGGATAAAAACTTCGCTGTTTCCGTACAGGTCTTCCCGCTTCTCATCGCTGTGCTTTTCCATTCCGGTGAGAAACCAGGTGACCGGCTCCATAAAAGCGTCATAGTTCATCACCGTATCCCACTCGTCCCCCAGAAGCCAGCTTTCCGGATTTCCATAATGCTCCGCCAGAATCACCGCATCCGGATTGGCCTCCTTCACAGCCTTCCGGAAATCCTTCCAGAACCGGTGATTGAAGTCGCTTTCATAGCCCAGGTCCGCGGCCACGTCCAGCCTCCACCCGTCAATGTTATAGGGAGGAGAAACCCATTTTTTCCCGATTTCCAGCATATAGTCATAAAGCTCCGGGGATTCCTCATAATTCAGCTTTGGCAGGGTCTCATGGGTCCACCATCCATCGTAGCTTCCATTATAAGGCCACTGATCCTTCTCCTTAAAGTTGAAAAAACTCCGATACGGACTGTCCGCCGAGATATAAGCCCCCTTTGGATACCCTTCCTGGCGCTCATAGATCCGTTCCCGGTCCAGCCACTTGTTAAAGGAACCACAATGGTTAAAAACTCCATCCAGAATGATTCTCATCCCTCTTCGGTGAATCTCCCGGGTCAGGCTGGCAAACAGCTGATTGCTGGCCTCCAGATTCCGCCTGTCAGTCACCCGGCGGATGTACTTCCCCGCGTGAGAATTGTCCCGGTCTTCCGGAGCCAGAAGATCGTCACAGTCTGCCACGATTTTCCCAAAATGAGGATCCACATAGTCATAATCCTGGCAGTCATATTTGTGGTTGCTGGGGGAGACAAAAATCGGGTTCAGGTAGATTACTTCCACCCCCAGCTCCTGCAGGTAATCCAGCTTATCCATCACGCCCTGGAGATCTCCGCCGTAAAATTCCCGCACGCCCATCACCGCCGGCGTCTTATCCCAGTCCAGAACACGGACGGAGGTCTCGCCGATGTAGGAAAACTCACCGGTTTCCACATCATTGGATGGATCGCCGTTGTAAAACCGCTCTACAAAAATCTGGTACATCACCGCGCCCTTCGCCCAGTCCGGCGTATGAAATCCGGGATAGATGACAAAATCCATCCTCCCCTCCTGCGCGGTGCTGACCCCCTGACTGTTGTAATAACAGACAACCCAGCCATACTGAATCTCAAAATGATAGCGGAAGGGCTCTTCGCCCATAATGACTCTGGCAGCATAATAGTCAAAGCCGTTCCGGCTTTCCTCAATCCGCATTTCCTGACGGCAGTCTCCGTATACCAGATACACCATATCCACATTGTTTCGCTGCGTGCGGAACCGGATGGTTACAGTGTCCCCCGCGTCCGGATCTGTGGGTATGCGATAGGTTTCGGTACCGTCGCTGAACATGGCATCCTTATTCAGAACCGGACGCATATTCAGCATGTACTGCATTTTTTTCAGGCCTTCCATCCTCTCAGGTTTCATAAATATGCCCTCGCCTCATACAAAGATTGTAACGACAAAAAGTAACTTGTAAGACGTATTTAACATTGTAAAGCATTCATCCGCTTTTGGCAATGATTTTCGGAAAAAGTAAAAGAGCCAGCGGGATAAGCTGGCTCTTTTGGAGAAGGTATTTCATCTTATGGGGTGTAGCAAAAACTATATAATGTATTGGGGGTTTTTACGATATATATAGTACCATGGAACCCTCAAAAAGTCTGCACAAACTTCACAAAAATCAGCATCATTTTTTAGCTATTTTATATAGAGGCTTCCGAAATTGAAGAATTATCCGATGTAAAAAGTGCCTCAAATTCATCCCGCTGCACTTTTTCCTTCTCAAGGAGCAGTTCCGCGCACCCGTGAAGTACATCCATATGCGCCCCGATAATCTCACGGGCTCTCTCATGGCACTCCTGAATAATGCGATGAATCTCCTCGTCGATTTCCCTTGCGACCTCCTCACTGTACCCTCTGGTATGGGCCAGATCCCGGCCGATAAACACCTCGTCGTCATCATTTCCATAGGCAATCAGTCCCACCTTGTCCGACATCCCGTATTTCATCACCATGGAGCGGGCCGTGCTGGTCGCCTGCTTGATATCGTTGGAAGCGCCTGTGGTAATATCACCGAAAATAATCTCCTCCGCCACACGCCCTCCCAGCAGGGTGGTAATGCTCTGAAGCATTTTTCCCTTTGTGTTAAACATCTCATCATTTTCCGGAATGGGCATGGTATAGCCCGCGGCCCCCATCCCGGTGGGGATGATGGAAATCGTATATACCGGCTCCATATCCGGCAGCACATGGAAAAGAATTGCATGGCCCGCCTCGTGATAGGCTGTGATCTTCTTTTCCTTCTCGGAGATCACCTTGCTTCTCTTTTCCGCACCGATCCCAACCTTAATAAAGGAAGCCTTGATGTCCTGCTGCATGATATAGGAGCGGCTTTCCTTTGCAGCCACAATTGCGGCCTCATTCAGAAGGTTTTCCAGATCCGCGCCGGTAAAACCGGCCGTCGTCTGGGCGATCTGGCGCAGATCCACATCCTCCGCCAGAGGCTTATCCTTGGCGTGCACCTGGAGTATTTCCTCCCTGCCTTTCACATCCGGCCGGCCCACAGCCACCTTCCGGTCAAAACGCCCGGGACGCAGGATCGCCGGATCCAGAATGTCCACCCGGTTGGTCGCCGCCATAACGATAATCCCTTCATTGACTCCAAATCCATCCATCTCCACGAGAAGCTGGTTCAGGGTCTGCTCCCGCTCATCGTGGCCGCCGCCCATTCCGGTGCCGCGCTGCCTGGCCACGGCATCAATCTCATCGATAAAAATAATACAGGGCGCGTGACGTTTGCCTTCCTCAAAAAGATCACGTACGCGGGAAGCTCCCACGCCCACAAACATCTCCACAAAATCTGAGCCGGAGATGGAAAAGAATGGCACGCCCGCCTCCCCGGCCACCGCCTTCGCCAGAAGAGTTTTCCCGGTTCCGGGAGGTCCCACAAGGAGCACGCCCTTGGGAATCCGGGCGCCCACCTTCGTATATTTCTGAGGAGATTTCAGGAAGTCCACCACTTCCTCCAGATCCTCTTTTTCCTCCTGAAGACCGGCCACATTGGCAAAGGTAACCTTTTTATCGTCCGGGCCGGACATATGGGCGCGGCTCTTGCCGAAGTTCATCATTTTTGAATTGCTCCCGCCGCCCCCGGACATCTGCCGGTTCATCATCACAAACAGAAAGATCACAATTCCCCCGGACAGAAGAATGGGAAGAAAAGTGGTGAGGAAAAGGCTATCCCCGGACACGTCCTCCACCGTGGTGGAAATCCCGTAGCTCTCCAGGAGCTCCTGCACATCGTTCACATCGGTTACATAAAGGACCTGGGATCCTTCTCCCACAATCTCCACAGTGACAGATCCGGTTGGAACCTCCTGGTTCTGAGAAATCACGGCGGAAATCACGGTTTCATCTTCAAGAGCCTGTTCCAGCTGAAGCATGGTGTAATCGCTGTCCGTGGCAACCTGGGTATCCAGATACATATATCCCAACACCAGCGCCACGATCAGAACCAGATACAGGCCAATTCTGCTTGACTGCTTGTTCACTTGGTTAAAACTCCCTTCTGGTATTATTCAAACTCCACCACTCCGATGTACGGAAGGTTTCTGTATTTCTGCATATAGTCCAGACCATAACCCACTACAAATTCATCCGGTATCTGAAAGCAGCTGTAGTCCACATCCACAGCAGTGACTCTCCGGTCCGGCTTGTCCAGAAGTGTGCACAGCCTTATGCTGTAGGGATGCCGTTCCTTCAGAATCCGAAGCAGATAACTGAGGGTTCTTCCGGAATCTATGATATCCTCCACCACAAGGACATCCTTCCCCTCAAGAGGCTGATCCAGATCCTTTATAATCTTCACCACTCCGCTGGATTTGGTATCGTCCCCATAGCTGGATACGGACATAAAGTCCAGGGACACAGGAACCGTAATCCGTTTGGAAAGCTCACACATAAAAAAGACGGCGCCCTTCAGCACGCAAATCATGTGAATTTCCCTTCCCGCGTAATCCCGGTTGATCTCATCGGCGATTTCCTGAATACGCTGTTCCACCTTTTCTTCGCTGATCAGAACTCTGATTTTTTCACTCACTGCCTTAAATCCTCCTTTGTATATTGCACCTGCAGCACTCTCCGGGTTTCCCCGGTAATCCGGTAACGATCGTTCATCCGGTCGCCGGCAATCCAGAGAATCTCCTGCCCCGCAGCCACGAGAGGTATATGATCCCGCTCCTTCCCTGGAATTTTCCGGTCGATCATGACACGGGTAAGCTTCTTATGTCTTCCCTCCCGGTCCGCCGCCATATAGTCTCCTTCTTTTCTTGTCCGAATGTTCAGACTTCCTTCTATTTTATCATAATCCAGCCATTTCGTATACTTTTTTTCTTCGATCTTCTGGTTTTTCCAGGAGAAAATTTCTGTGCGAAAGGTTCCCAGCGGACATTTCAGCTCTCCCGGAACCGGCAGAAACCAGGAATTTTCCCCGGATTTCCGGACACAGGACCGTCTTTTTGATTCGAGGCTCTCCTTGTCTGTCTCCTGTCCAGTTTCCCCCTTGCGCAGGTATACGCCCCCGTATCCTCGAACCGCCTCCAGGCCATAGGGAAGAGTAATCCTCCGGCCGGTCTGTTTTTCCCACAGCTCCAGTACCTGCCGCACATGAACCGCCGACAGATCCTTCCTCTGCCCGGAGAGTTCCTCCATCGCCAGAAGAATCCCATATTCTTTTAAAATAACCGCCTGACCGAAAAAATCCTCCGAAAAAAAGAAGCTTCCGGAAGCTTTCCGGCCTTTTTTCAGCAGGATCCGGCTCTGCTCCTCCAGATACTCCTGTGCCTGGCAAAGAACCTGTGCCGTTTCCGCCATATGGGCGACCGCCCGGCTGTTTACCTCCTCCAGAGCCGGCAGCACATGATGGCGAATGCGGTTTCTGGTATACTGATCCTCCAGATTGGTACTGTCCTCCAGAAAAGGCACGCTTTTTTCCCGGAGATAAAGAGCAATCTCCCGCTTTTCCAGGCACAGAAGCGGGCGGATAACCCCGTCCTGCACGGCAGCGATGCCGGTCAGCCCCCGGATCCCGGTTCCCCGGGCCAGATTGTGCAGCATGGTCTCTGCCAGATCATCCCGGTGATGGGCCAGAGCAATCCGTGTTTGCGCCGGAAGGTCGGCTGCCTCTTCGGCAAAGGCCCTGCGCCGGACAATCCGCCCGGCTTCCTCCGTCCCCATCCCCCACTGCCGGGCCAGCCCGGGCACGTCATAGTGATGCACCGCGCAGGAAATCCCCCGGTCTTCACAGTATTTTTTCACAAAATCCCGGTCCCGGTCCGCCTCTGCTCCCCGGATCCCATGGTGTACATGCACCACCCGGAGGGAAAAGGGAATCTCCTCCCTGTACTGAAGCAGCAGAGAGAGCATGGCCATGGAATCTCCTCCTCCGGACACGCCGGCAACGACCGTGTCGCCCCTTTCGATCATTTTAAATTTCTGTATAAACTCCCTTACTCTCCGGTACATCCCCAGATCCCCTCATTTATTTTCAAATTCCGGAAGGACTCGCCGGATCCTCTTATTTTTTCCACAGGCCGGCGGCCACCACCGTCATATCGTCCTTTGCCCGGTAATCGCTGTACCCCAGCACCCGTTCAAGAATCCCCCGGCTGATCTCTTTTGGCGTGTCGTCCCGGATATCCAGAATGATTTCCTTCATCGTCTCCTCCTCCCGGTCCTCCGGAAGAGCGTCCAGAACCCCGTCGGTCATCATAATGAGGTAATCCCCATGGTACAGCTTCCTGGAGGCCATATCAAACTCCGCCTGCTGAACCAGCCCGGCCGCCGGGCTTTCCGAAGAAATGGCCTCTACCCAGTGATCTCTTTTGATAAAGGTGGAGGAAGCTCCCGCCTTAAGAAAATTACAGATTCCCGTATACAGATCCACCGCGCAGATATCCACAGTGGAAAACATTCCTTCCCTCCCGCCAAGAACCAGCGCGGAATTTACCATTTTCGCCGCGGTCTCCGGGGTAAAACCGGATTCCATAAACTGCTCCAGAAGCTCCACCACGGTCTCGCTTTCCCGAAAGGCTTCCATGCCCGAACCCATCCCGTCGGACAGACACAGAAAAAATTTCCCGTTTTCCTCCTGACGGCAGATATAATTATCCCCGGAAACCTTTTCCTGCTCTCTGGTAAGTCTTGCCACCCCATAGAGAAGCTGATAGCTCACATCCTCCACGAAATGGAGCATATGAAAGTCTCCGTTTACAATGCTTCTGCCTCCCTGCACAGGCGCCATATCCATGCCGCAGATGTCCGACAGGATCCGGGCTACCTCTGTCACCGCCACACACTGACCGCTTCTGGCCCGCAGGCTGAGAAAAACCTGGCGCCGTCCCTCTGTCCGTTCCATCATCCACGCGTTTTTCAGGATCACATGCCGTCTGCCCAGCCGCCGGGAAAGCTCCTTCTGAAAATCGGCCCCGGCCGGGGTCAGATCGTACAGATTCTCCGCAGCTCTCTCCAGAATCCGGGAGGTCTCTGTCAGCTGCTGAGCCACAGCCAGGCGATTTTCAATCATCCGGTTGTCCCACACCAGGTTCTGTCTCTCCTCCCGGAAAAGAACACAGAGTTCCTGCCAGAACTGCCCGGAATGTCCGCACACACTCATCCAGGAGCCGCGGATCTCCTGCACCCTTTCCTCTTCTCCCTCTTCCAGAGTACGGATAAGGGCTTCTCCGCCCCGGGCCATCTCCGATGACCGTTCTCCCCAGCAGAGGCTGTTCTGAAAACATCTCTCACAGACCTGCTCCCGGGTCTGCGCGAGAATGCGGTTCACCTGACCGCTGCTCAGATAATCCCTGCGGTAAGGCATGCCGTAAAAGGTGTCCGCCAGCTTCCGGAAGGACTGGGCATACTGTATGATTCTTTCCTTCTGGGGATGCTCCTCCCCTGCCAGAAGACCGGCCTCTGTCCTGGTTCTTCGCGCCAAAATAGTTTTTGCCATGTCCCGGAAAATCAGTAAAATACTGATTACGAGCATGGCAACGATCCATTCCTGCATATTCTCCCCTCCCCTTCACCTTCTGCTGAAAGTCAAGTATAAGGGCAGGGTTCTGAAATATCTGTCAAACACCGGCGAAAATTTCTTAAAACTTTTCGCCAAAAAATGTCTTATTCTTCCTCGAATACAATCTCATTTTCCTTTACAAGCCCCAGCTTCTCTCTGGCCACTTCCTCCGCGTACTCCTCGGTCGTCATGTATTCCTTCAGCTCGCTGATCTCTTCTGTGCGGGCTTCTTCCTCCTCTATGGATTCCGTCAGCTCGGCGGCCCTCGCCTCATAAGACGCCAGCTTATTCTCCAGCTGATGACTCTGAAACATAAGGGTTATCATTAATGCAAGGGCGATCCCGGCGATGCACAGCATGGCGGAATAACTATTTTTTTTCTTTTTTTTCACAGCTTTTTTCCGTGATTTTCCCACTCTGTCTGCTCCCTCTTCTCTTCCGGTTTCGACTTCCGCACGCTCCTGTGGGACTTGCTGCGAGTCGATCTATCCAGATTTTACATCTTCTGCCGGAAAATATCAACCTCTTTATCATTTTTTTGACAGCAGCGGCAGGGATTTTCAGGATCCATGTCAGAATCGCGGTAAAAGCAGGCGCAAGGACAAGGCCGGACAGAACGGCTCCCAGAAGCATGGCAAAAAGGAGAAACCACCGCAGACTTCCCTGATTTAACCGGTAGACAGCTGCGAAGGCAAACAGGGCTGCGGCGATCCAGAACAGCAGGTCTTCCAGGGCAATCCAAAAGGAGGAATGGGAAAAAACATTTCGAAAAGCCTTCAGAACACAGTACACCCCCACCGGAACCACACCCGCGCAGATCGACCAGAAAAACTGCAGCGTTTCCTGACGCATATACGCGCTCACGATCTACCGGAACATCCTCTTAAGAAAAGACTCATCCGCCCTGCCTGCGTTTTTGGAAATATACTGCAGACTGTCCACGCGCCCCTCCAGCCAGACCTCTCCCTTTTCCAGATCCAGCTGCTTCACATGGAGGCTTTCTCCTTTCACCAGGAGCTTCCCTTCTTCTGTCAGAAGGAGAATCTCTTTCTCGTCAAAGGAGCTCACATCCCGGACCCCGGTGACCGTTCCGGACATCCTTTTCTCCAGAGTCAGTCTGTGGTGCGCAATTGTTTTTCTTTCTTCCAAATCCGGCCTCCGGTGGGAAAACTTCTTTTTCAGTTTATGTGGAAAGGCAACCGATTAGACCATTAAAGATAGCGGTACAGACTCTCCGCCTCTTCTTTTTTTACGGTTTCCTTCACATCCAGGACCTCCACCCGGACATTCCGGCTTCCAAACTGAATTTCAATCCTGTCCCCGGCCTTCACAGGTGCGGAGGCCCTGGCCGGACGATCGTTCACCAGAACCCGCCCCGCGTCACAGGCCTCATTCGCCACCGTACGCCGCTTGATCAGCCGGGATACCTTTAAAAATTTATCCAGACGCATATTTTTCCCTTTCAAAATTAAAAGATGTTGTGCAAAAGTATTTGACCCTGCATCACACAAAGAAGGGGGAACCTTCCCGTTCCCCCTGATGTCACTGTTCTGATTATCTGCCGTTTACCGCATCCTTCAGAGCTTTGCCGGCTTTAAACTTCGGAGCCCTGGAGGCCTCAATGGTCATGGTCTCACCTGTCTGAGGATTCCTGCCCTCTCTCGCAGCTCTTGTGCCGACCTCAAAGGTGCCGAAACCAACAAGCTGAACCTTGCCGTCATTCTTTAATTCATCCGATACAACATCAATAAAGGACTTCAAAACTGCCTCAACATCTTTCTTCGCGAGATTCGTCTCTTTCGCCATCGCTGAGATGAGCTCTGTTTTGTTCATGGTGTTTCCTCCTCGTAAATATAGTTCTTACCTCTCATTTAATGCCTGCCGGAGTCAGGCTACCGTATAATATATATACCTTTTCCCCCGCATTGTCAAGGTTTTTCCCGGATATTCGGATTATTTCACAGTTTCCCGGATATTTTTCACAGTCTGGCAAACACCATGTCCGGCAGACAGATCGGCTCCCCTCTGCCGGGCCTTTTCCGTGTATTTTACAGCATGGAATTTACCAGAGCGAGTACGGACTCTCCCATCTCCACGGACTTCTTATCCGCGTCCTCAAGGGAGGTTCCCTTCACGCCGTAATAGAATTTCACCTTGGGCTCGGTTCCGGAGGGACGCACACAGAGCCATGCGTCGTCTGTCAGCTCATAATAGAGAACATTGGAGCTGGGAAGTCCGGTGGAACGGGTCTCTCCGGTAGCCAGATCCTTCACCACATCCTCCTTGTAATCTCTCGTCACCGTCACCTTATATCCGGCGAATTCTGCGGGCGGATTCTGACGAAGCGTATTCATGATGTCCTGAATCTTCTGCAGCCCCTCAATGCCCTTCAGACTTACGGACTGAATGGCATCTTTATAGTACCCATACTGCTCGTAAAGATCAATCATGGCATCCCACAGAGTCTTTCCCTGGGTCTTATAATAAGCGGCCGCCTCGCAGAGGGCCATGGTGGCCACAATGGCATCCTTGTCCCGGGCATAGGTGCCGATCAGACAGCCATAGCTCTCCTCAAAGCCGAAAAGATATGTACCCTTCCCGCTGTTCTCAAATCCAAGGATCTGCTGTCCGATAAACTTAAACCCGGTAAGCACCTCAATCAGATTTACGCCATAACCTCTGGCAATGGCGTCCGCCAGATTGGATGTCACAATGGTCTTGATCAGGGCGCCGTCTTCCGGAAGCTCACCGCAGATGGCTTTTCTCTGACCGATCTCATAGTTGGCCAGAAGGCATCCGGACATGTTTCCGGTAAGGTCGTGGTATTCGCCGTTCTTATCCTTCACACGAACTCCAAGACGGTCCGCGTCCGGATCTGTGGCGAGAACCAGATCCGCATCGATCTCCTTCGCCAGTTTAAGTCCAAGGGTAAAGGCCTCCGCGGCCTCCGGGTTGGGATAGCTGACTGTGGGGAAATCCCCGTCGGGCAGCTCCTGCTCAGGCACTACATAGACATTCTCAAATCCAAGCTCCCGGAGAATTCTTCTGGCAGGAATATTTCCGGTTCCGTGAAGAGGCGTGTACACAATCTTCAGGTTCTTCCCCTCCGCCAGAATGGCATCCATATGAAGAACCTGTTTCTTCAGCTCAGCCATATAATCATCATCAATTGCCTGTCCGATCACCTCAAAAAGTCCGGCCTTCTCGGCGTCCGCCTTCTCCATGGTCTTCACCGTATTCCAGTCTGAGATGGCCTTCACCTCTCCCATGATTCCCTTGTCATGGGGCGGTGTGATCTGCGCGCCGTCCTCCCAGTATACCTTATATCCATTATATTCCGGCGGATTATGGCTGGCAGTCACATTGATTCCCGCCGTGCAGCCCAGATGGCGTACCGCATAGGAAAGCTCGGGAGTTGGACGAAGGGATTCAAAAATATAGGCCTTAATTCCGTTGGCCGCCAGGCACAGAGCCGCTTCCTGGGCAAATTCCGGAGACATATGACGGGAATCGTAGGCGATCGCCACGCCCTGCTTCTCCTTGCCTACCTTCAGGATATAATTGGCCAGTCCCTGAGTGGCGCGCCTCACTACATAAATGTTCATACGGTTGGTCCCCGCACCGATGATTCCGCGCAGACCCGCCGTGCCAAATTCCAGATCCATGTAAAAACGTTCTTTGATCTCATTTTCGTCGTCCGCGATGGCTTTTAATTCTTCCTTCGTTCCTTCGTCGAAGTAGGGGTTTGCAAGCCACTGCTCATAAATTTCCTTGTACTCCATAAGGTCAGTACCTCCCTGAACATTATATTTTCTGTTGAGGGCGTTCCTTTAGAAAAACGCCCGAAGTCCTTGTTTCATTATATACCATTTCCCTGAAAATTTAAAGGAGAAATCTGGCTTCCAAAGCACTTTTCCGGGAATTCCGCCCAGGCCTCCTTCTGATCTGTGAGATTTTTCAGCTTCTGGATATTTTTACCGGAAATCCAGGCCTTATTATGGGTGTAATAATAATTGGAAAGCTTCCAGTATTTTTCCGGATAGGTAAAGCGGATCTTCAGATTTTCCCACTCCGCGGGGGTGATGGGGCGGATTTCGTGATAAGCCTGGAGCATCTCCCGGGCCAGCTTCAGATTCCAGTTGTATTTTTCCAGAAGCTTGCGCATAAAGCAGTAAAGATCCGAAATCTGAATTCCAAAGCACCAGTGGCCGAAATTGGTAACGGCCGCCATACTCCTGTCCTTTGGCAGCAGAACATTGTGCTGTGTAAATTCCCCATGACAGACGGTTCCCTTTTCCAGCGCTTTCCACCGAAGACTCTCATAGTCTGAGGAATTTAAAAGGGCAAGGGCCTTCTCCCCCTGCTCCAGGAACCACTCCACACTGGACAGATACTGCTTTTCAAAGACGCCGGAAGCCCCGCTTGCGCGGATAAACCTGCGGATTCTGCGAAGCTCCCGGTTATGGCGGACATACTCCTCCGTCAGAGATTTCTCGCAGTAGCCTTCTCCGGAAGAAAGCCTCATACAGGTATGTATTCTGGCCAGGGTTCGCACGCTTTTCAGAATATCCTCCCTGGATTTCGGGTCGCATTCCCGGGCGTCATACCACTCCCGGAGTGTGTAGGGAACCCCGTCCGCATTTCTGGTGACAAGACTCTGAGAATTGTTCTCCAGGCAGGGGTCTGTCAGACATCCGTCTGATTTCAGGCGCAGGAGAAGTTCCTGCTGCACAGCCAGTTTTTTTTCAGATCCATGGAACTCCCGCAGAAGATAGACCGCCTGGTCTGTGCGGACAAGGAGCGCTCCTCTGGTTCGGGAGGTGGATTGCACAGTGAGAGAATACTGCTCAAGGGTTGACAGGCCGAAATCATTCATAATACAGGTCCTCCTGTTTTGCACCGGCAGATTTTTTCGTGACAGGTCTTTCCTTTTTATAGATATGAATGACTTCGGAAAAGTATGATGATGATTCCAGATGTCATGTGGGACCGGAGCAAGCCGCGCAGCCATATGCACTCACTGGTACAGCACAGTCCCATCCAGGCAGATATATCCATCATTGTTGTCTGTCTCAAAACCATTGATAGAAATAAATCCGATTTTTCCAACCTTGATCCCTTTTATTGCAGACACCTGCCGGACTTCCTCCTGCATCTGTTTTTGAGTCATCGAAGCCGAAAGATACTTAACTTCGTATACATCATAAGAATCTTTTCTTTGCAGAACCACATCAAACTCGCCGTGCGTTCTGGTTCTGGAATCGTCGTAATAATAAGTGCCAATATTCAATACACCCTTCAGTTTGCGATTTTGAACCTGAATGGAAAACCAGGTGCGGCAGATGTCTTCAAACCGTTGAGAAATAAAAGTCACCAGTGAAGGCTCAATATACTCTTCATAAAAAGCTTCTGCTCCCAACATCTGCAGCGCACTCTTATTGCTGTAAACATAGCAGTAGAAAAATCTTAAAAGATTATCAGTGATCTCATAGCGGGTCTTTCGGGCGTCGTTTGGTTTATTGATCGGGGCAACCTTCGATACCAGTTCCATGTTAAGCAGAGTCTTCATTTGCTTACTGAGCAAACCATTTGATGTCATATCCAGTTTTTCTTCAATCTCTGTGTATTTCTTTTTGTCATTCGCAATGGCGAACAAAATACGCTCCATATTGCTGCTGACTGAAAGATCAGACAACAGCAGATTATCCGCGTAGTGATAGACCGCACTGGACGGATTGAGAATTGTGCGTATCACATTCTTTTTCAAAGATGCAGAAGGTATCAGCAGTTCATTGATATACGGCGAACCGCCAAAAACCGCGTATATTCCAACCTTGTCATAAGGGCTTTTCTCCGGATAGAAAGCAGAAACCGTCTTATAATCCAGCTCTTTCAGACAAATGACTGTCGTGAACCTGCCATAAAGCGCATTATTTTCCTCCAGCAGGTCTTTCATCATGCCCACATGAGAGCCGGAGATAAACAACCGAATATTGGCAAGGTTATTATCAATGATACTCTGAAACACAGAATCCACTGTCGCAGCTTGCGTGAATTGCTTAAGGTAAGGATACTCATCAATGATGATATTCAGAGTTTCAGGCAGCGTGTTCAGATAAAGAAACACATCCGTAAAACTGCCGAATGACATGGCGACAGGCAGCACTTTCATCCGCACGAGCACAGATACAAAACCATCAATGTTATCCTTCATAGGCGCTTTCAGGCATTCATAATATACAGTCTTATCCGTGTGATCTTTCAGGGCATGGGTAAGCAGTGTTGTTTTGCCAATCTTGCGCTTACCATAGATCATCATGCTTCCCTTTGGCTGATTAAGTATCTCCTGTATCAAAGCAAGCTCTTTCTCACGACCAATAAACATAGGACACCTCACTTACTGAAAACTCATTCACTGAATTCAGATTCAGTATATCAGATAAAGTGAAATTTGTCCAGCTATTTACAGTTTATTTTCCTCTAAAACAATCCTCATATGCACAATTCTGTTTAAAATATAAATTAAAAACACTGTAAACACTATGATACAACTCGATGAACTCCGAAAAAGAAAACGGATAGATCACGAACTCTACATAACGTCCGGCGAGATAGGTGGCAAGTTCGCCAGAGAACAGCTTTGCGTTGGAGCCAGTGATATAAATATCGCAGTCTAACTCTACCCGGAAAGAGTTGATACATTTCTCCCAGTCCCGGACTTCCTGTATCTCGTCAAAGAATAGATAGATCTTTCCTGACATTTTAGCGGCAAATTAAATTCGGCAGGCCTTAACAAAAAATTCTGGATAGCCTTTCATCTTTGGCTATCCAGAAACCTTTTTGATATTGATTTTTGAGAAAATGGGTTTGATCCGATTATCGGAAATCAATAGTATTCCCAGTCGCCTCCCCCATAGGGATCATTGCTGTAATCATAGGAGTCATATGTATCATAATCATAGCTGTCATAATCGTAACTGTCATAATCGTAACTGTCATAATCATAACTGTCATAATCATAGTCGTCATAATCATAATCGTCATAATCATAGTCGTCGGAATCATAATCGTCATAATCATAGTCATCATAATCATCGGAATCGTCATAATCATCCGAGCCTCCGGATGTACTGCCGTAGGTGGTGGACTCTGTTCCGGTACTGAGGCTGGTATAGGTAAGATACACGTCCCCATCCGTATCCAGCTGCAGCGTACATTTTTCCATATCCCCAAGGCTCACCGAATAGATTGTGTAAACGGCTCCGTCCTCCGTGGTCAGCTGCAGATCATAGGAAGACGCACTTTCATCCGGTGTATAATACATCTGTACCCGCTCAGAGGCTCTGACACTGGCCTCCGACGGGACCAGATTCCTTCCCCAGTCCTCTGTGGAGGAAGCTTTTACATAAACACTCCGCAGCGTATTTCCCGTGCTGTTTGTCAGATAAACGGACGCCGACGCATCGGTTTTCTGCCCCAGAATGCGAGGCGCGGCGGTGGGAGTGGGCGCCGGGGTCGGGGTGGCCGTAGGCGCAGCCGTCGCAGTAGGCGCCGGAGTCTCCGTAACCGTAGTCTCCTGCTCCTCCCGCAGCAGACTGTCGCATCCCGAGGCAGTCAGGATCACCGTCAGCGCCATTGCAGTTATAATTCTGTTCCTCATAAGCTCATCAGTCCTTTGCCCATCCGAAGGTACATTTCACGGCCTTTTCCCAGCCATGCAGCAGCTCCGCACGTTTTTCCCCTGAAATAGAAGGCCGGAAAGTCCGATCCGGTTTCCAGTTCTTTGCCACTTCCCCGGAATCCTTCCAGAAGCCCACAGCAATTCCCGCCAGATAAGCCGCTCCCATGGCCGTGGTCTCCACACAGGCCGGTCGGATTACCTCCGCGTCCAGTACATCCGCCTGGAACTGCATCAGAAAATTGTTGGCACTGGCTCCGCCGTCTACCTTAAGAGAGTGGAGCTTCACACCGGCATCCTTTTCCATGGCCCGGATCACATCCATGCCCTGATAGGCCAGAGATTCCACAGTTGCCCGGATCACATGGGCCCTGCCTGCGCCCCTGGTAAGTCCCACCACAGCCCCTCTTGCATAAGGGTCCCAGTAGGGCGCTCCCAGCCCGGTAAAGGCGGGAACCACATAGACGCCGTTGGTATCCGGGACGGAAAGACAGTATTCCTCTGACTCACCGGCGGATTTCAGAAACTTCATCTCATCCCGCAGCCACTGGATAGAGGCACCTGCCATAAAAACGCTTCCCTCCAGGGCATAACCGGGGGTTCCGTCCGGATTTACCGCCAGGGTGGTGAGAAGACCGTGCCTGGACTCCACCGCCTCACTGCCTGTGTGCATCAGCAGAAATCCACCGGTTCCATAGGTGTTTTTCACATCTCCGGGATTAAAACAGCACTGACCAAACAAAGCCGACTGCTGATCCCCCGCCGCGCCGGCGATGGGGATTTCCCCTCCGAAGAATTCCCGGTCTGCATATCCGTAGACACAGCTGCTGGGCTTCACTTCCGGCAGCATGCACCGGGGAATATCCAGTTTTTCCAGTATTTCCTCATCCCAGTCCATTTTATGTATGTCAAAAAGCATGGTTCTGGAAGCGTTGGTGTAATCTGTCACATGAACCCTTCCGCCGGTAAGTTTCCAGATCAGCCAGGTTTCCACCGTTCCGAAAAGCAGCTCACCCCCACGGGCCGCTTCCCGGGCTCCTTCCACATAGTCCAGGATCCACCTGATTTTTGTTCCGGAAAAATACGCATCCGGGATCAGTCCCGTTTTTTTCCGGATGACAGAGTCAAAGCCCTCTTTTTCCAGGGCCTCGATCATATCCGCGGTGCGGCGGCACTGCCAGACAATCGCCGGGTAGACCGGGTTTCCCGTCTTTTTATCCCAGACAATGGCCGTCTCTCTCTGGTTGGTGATACCGATGGCGGAAATATCCTCCGCAGACGCGCCCACACTTTTCATCGCCTCCCTGGCCACTGTAAGCTGCGTAGACCAGATCTCATGAGGATCATGCTCCACCCAGCCGGGCTTTGGGAAGTATTGTGTGAATTCCTTCTGTGCGGTTCCGCACATATTTCCGGCATGATCAAACAGTATACAGCGGGAGCTGGTCGTACCCTGATCCAGTGCCATAACATATTTTCCCATAGATGTACCTCCTTTTTTTCATAACGCAGACGGCGGAGCCTGGCCTCGCCTCTGCGATCCTTACTTTTTACACGCCCGCCAGATTTCTTACGGCAAAATATCCGAGGACGAGAACACCCAGAATGATCCGATACCAGCCGAAGGCTGTAAAATCATTCCGTTTAATATAGCTCATCAGGAACTTAATCGCCAGTATGGACACCAGAAAAGCCACCAGCATCCCCACGACCAGGTAGACCACTTCCGCCGCCGTAAAGCCCAGGCTGTATTTCACCACCTTCAGAAGGCTGGCCCCGAACATTACCGGTATGGCCAGGAAAAAGGTAAATTCCGCAGCCACGGTGCGAGAGGTTCCCGCAAGAATTCCTCCGATGATGGTGGAACCGGACCGTGAGGTTCCCGGAATCAGGGAGAGCACCTGAAAAAGTCCTATGATCAGAGCCGTCTTAAAGCTGAGCTGCTTTATGCTCCTGCATGTGGGCTTTCTTCCCCGGTTGTACCGTTCGATGACAATAAAGGCCACACCATATACGATCAGCGCGATGGCCACCACCACATAGTTGTTAAAATGTTCCTCAATATAATCATTAAACGGAAGTCCGATGACCATAGCCGGAATGCAGGCCACCAGGATCTTAAACCACAGAATCCATTTTTCCCTGTCGCAGTATTTCTCCACGAAAGTCATCAGAAGCCGTGGAATCAGCGGCTGACGGTTCAGCGCGGCGCGCTTTTTCCTGGAAATGCTGCGGATATGGAAGGGCCAGAGCTTATTCCAGTAAAGAACCACAACCGCCAGAATGGCGCCCAGCTGAATAACCACCAGAAACAGATTCAGAAATTCCTCCGACACATTCAGCGAAATAAACTCATCCACCAGAATCATATGGCCTGTGCTGCTGATGGGAAGCCATTCCGTGATTCCCTCCACGATTCCCAGAAGTATTACCTTTAACAATTCTACAATGCTCATATTCTCTCCCTTAACTCAATATGAAGACGGATGGCTCCTTTCCTTTGCGGAGCCCTCAGCGATTGTCAATATCGGCAATGTCGATCAGTGTAAGGTTATGAAGATCCGTGTTTTCCAGACTGGTTACCAGTGCCTCCGCCGTATCCAGGCTGGTCAGAACATTCACACCGGTCTCAATGGCGCTTCTGCGGATCAGAAAACCATCCTTCTGATGCTCAATCCCCTGGGGCGGCGTGTCAATCACCACGTCAATTTTGTGACCCAGAATCAGGTCCATCAGATTGGGGGCCGGCTGCTCCAGCTTGTTGGTCCGGATGGCCCGGATCCCGTTCTCCTTCAGCACTCTGGCCGTGCTGCGGGTGGCGAAAATCCGGTAGCCCAGCGCCTGGAAGCGTCTGGCAATGGGAATGATATCCTCTTTATCCTCATCCTTTACGGTAATGATCATCTGCTTATACTTTGGAAGGCGGATTCCCGCGCCCAGGAAGGCCTTATACAGCGCTTCGTTGAAGGTTTCCGCGATGCCCAGGCACTCGCCGGTGGACTTCATCTCCGGCCCCAGACTGATGTCCGCGTCCCGGATCTTTTCGAAGGAAAACACGGGCATTTTAATGGCAAAATGCTTCGCTTCAGGCTGAAGTCCAGGCGTGTAGCCAAGGTCTCTCAGCCTATACCCCAGGATCACCTTTGTGGCCAGGGGGACAATGGGAATGCCGGTTACCTTGCTGATATAGGGAACGGTACGGCTGGAGCGGGGATTTACCTCGATGACGTAAACCTCCTCATTGTGTACGATAAACTGAATGTTAATCATGCCCACCACATGAAGGGCCCTGGCCAGAAGGCGGGTGTATTCTGCGATGGTGGCCTTGGTTCTGGCGCTGATGGTCTGGGCGGGATAGACCGAGATACTGTCCCCGGAATGAATTCCGGCCCGCTCAATGTGCTCCATGATTCCGGGGATCAGGATATCCTCTCCGTCGCACACCGCGTCCACCTCGATTTCCTTGCCCATCAGGTATTTGTCCACAAGGATCGGATGCTCCTGGGCGATCTGGTTGATAAGGCCAATGTATTCGTCCACATCCTCATCGCTGACCGCGATGCGCATCCCCTGTCCTCCCAGAACATAGGAAGGACGGACCAGAACCGGGTAGCCAAGCTCTCCGGCCGCCTCCTTCGCCTCCTGGGCAGTATACACCGTATGTCCCTTGGGACGGGGAATCCCGCACTGCTCCAGGACCTCGTCAAAAAGCTCCCGGTCTTCCGCAGCATCCACGTCCTTTGCGGAGGTTCCCAGAATCTTCACCCCCATTTTCAGCAGGTCCTGGGTAAGCTTGATGGCGGTCTGCCCGCCGAACTGCACAACCGCCCCGTCCGGCTTCTCAATGTTGACAATATTTTCCACATCCTCAGGGGTCAGCGGCTCAAAATACAGCTTATCCGCAATATCAAAATCTGTGCTGACCGTCTCCGGGTTGTTGTTGACGATAATAGTCTCATAGCCTTCCTTTGCGAAGGCCCAGGTACAGTGCACCGAGCAGAAATCAAACTCGATTCCCTGTCCGATGCGGATGGGGCCGGAACCCAGCACCAGTATTTTTTTCCGGCCGGTGTCGGCGATGGCCTCGTTTTCGGTTTCCCCGTCCCCGTAAACAGAGTAATAATAGGGAGTCTGTGCGGCAAACTCCGCCGCGCAGGTATCCACCATCTTATAGGCAGCCGTAATGCCGAATTCTCCGCGCAGTCCTTTGATCTCCGCCTCCGTTTTCCCCGCAAGGCGGGCAATGACGCTGTCCGGAAATTCCAGACGCTTGGCCTCCAGAAGAAGTTCCCGGTCCAGCTCCCGGGTTTTCAGAGCCTCTTCCATTTCCACAAGCACCGCAATTTTATCGATAAACCACAGGTCGATTTTGGTCATCTCATGAAGGGTATACTGAGAAATCTTCCTGCGGATGGCCTCCGCGATCTTCCAGATCCGGCGGTCGTCCACAACGCGCAGCTCCTCCAGCAGCTCCTCGTTGTCCAGATGGGAAAAATCATAGGACATAAGACTGTCCACATGCTGCTCCAAAGAGCGGATGGCCTTCATCAGCGCACCCTCAAAACTGCTGCAGATGCTCATCACCTCTCCCGTAGCCTTCATCTGCGTGGTAAGGGTACGCTTGGCGGTAATGAATTTGTCAAAGGGAAGACGTGGAATTTTCACCACACAGTAATCCAGCATGGGTTCAAAACTCGCGTAGGTTTTTCCCGTGATGGCGTTGGGAATCTCATCCAGCGTATAACCCAGGGCGATCTTGGCCGAAACCTTGGCAATGGGATAGCCGGTGGCCTTGCTGGCCAGGGCGGAGGAACGGCTGACACGGGGATTTACCTCAATGACACAGTACTCAAAGCTCTCCGGATGCAGGGCGTACTGTACGTTGCAGCCCCCGGCGATACCCAGCTCGGTAATAATATTCAGAGCCGAGGTCCGCAGCATCTGGTATTCCTTATCTCCCAGGGTCTGAGAAGGGGCCACTACAATGGAATCCCCGGTGTGCACGCCCACAGGATCAATATTCTCCATATTGCAGACGGTAATACAGTTTCCCGCGCTGTCCCGCATAACCTCATACTCGATCTCCTTCCAGCCGGCAATACAGCGCTCTACCAGCACCTCCCCCACCCGGGAGAGACGGAGACCGTTTTCCAGAATTTCTCTCAGCTCATACTCATTACTGGCGATTCCGCCGCCGCTGCCTCCCAGAGTATAGGCAGGGCGAAGCACCACAGGGTAACCGATGGTGCTGGTAAAGGCAAGCCCCTCCTCCACAGAGATAACCACCTTCGAAGGTGCCACCGGCTCTCCGATTTTTTCCATGGTATCCTTAAATTCCTGGCGGTCCTCCGCCTTCCGGATGGTCTCGGCGGTGGTTCCGATCAGACGGACATTATGCTCTTTCAGAAATCCCTTTTCCTCCAGCTCCATGGCAAGGTTCAGACCGGCCTGGCCTCCCAGGGTTGGAAGAACGCTGTCCGGTTTTTCCTTCAGAATCAGCTGCTCCACCACTTCAACCGTAAGGGGCTCAATATAAACGTGATCTGCGATGTCCTTATCCGTCATAATGGTGGCCGGGTTTGAATTCAGAAGAACGACCTCGATTCCCTCCTCCTTCAGAGACCGGCATGCCTGGGTGCCCGCATAGTCAAATTCCGCCGCCTGACCGATGACAATCGGTCCGGAGCCGATCACAAGTACTTTTCGGATGTCTTTGTTTCTTGGCATTATCTGTCTCCTCCCATCATATGTAAAAATCTGTCAAAAAGAAACGCGGAATCCTCTGGCCCCGGACAGGCCTCCGGATGAAACTGTACCGTAAAAATATTTTTCCCCACATAGGACATTCCCTCGTTGGTCCCGTCGTTGACATTGACAAAGGCAGGATGAGCGATATTCTTCTCCTCCAGAATCCTGGCGTCCACCACATAACCGTGATTCTGGGAGGATATATAAACCCTGCCGGTAGAGAGGTCCTTCACCGGATGGTTGCCTCCCCGATGGCCATATTTCATCTTGTAGGTTTCTCCCCCGGCCGCCAGCGCCATCAGCTGATGCCCAAGACAGATGGCAAAAATCGGGACGTCTGACTCATAGAGCCTGCGAATCTCCCGGATCACAGAACCACAGTCGCTGGGATCCCCGGGACCGTTGCTCAGCATGATGCCGTCCGGCTTTTCCCGCAGGATCTCTTCCGCAGGGGTCCAGGCCGGATAAACCGTCACCTGACAGCCTCGCTGATTCAGGGAACGGGCAATGTTCCTTTTTGCGCCCAGGTCAAGAAGAGCGACTCTTGGACCGTCGCCCTTCAGAATTTCTCTCTCCCGGCAGGTGACCTTCTCCACCACCCCGCGGACGGTATATGCTTTTAATTCAGGAAGGATTGTATCAAGATCATAATTCTCATTGACGGTAATCATGCCGTTCATGGTACCCTTTTCACGGAGAATTTTCGTGAGGGCTCTTGTGTCGATCCCGGCGATTCCGGGTATATCATATCTGGACAGGAAATGCTGAATGGTATCTACGCTGCGGAAATTGCTTGGAACGCGGGACAGCTCACGTACAATAAAACCGTCAATCCAGGGCTTTCTGGATTCCTGATCGTCGTAACAGATCCCGTAATTCCCGATCAGGGGATAGGTCATACACACCGCCTGGCCCGCATAGGAAGGATCTGTCATTACTTCCAGGTAGCCGGTCATGGATGTGTTAAATACGATCTCACTGATGACTTCCCGCGCGGATCCGATACTGGTTCCCGTAAATACATGACCGTCTTCTAATATCAGAAATGCTTTCATACAATCTCC
This sequence comes from Clostridiales bacterium, assembly GCA_021203365.1. GTDB lineage: Bacteria > Bacillota > Clostridia > Lachnospirales > Lachnospiraceae > Blautia_A. Next base: position 65,880 of record JAJQBI010000049.1, on the reverse strand, counting down.
CTTTCTTTTCCTCATTTTACATTAAATCTCCAAGATTGTATCACAAGAATTCCTGTTTTTCAACTGTCTGAACATGAAAAAAAGAGTAAACACCCTGAAAGCTGGGTTTACCCTGCAGATCTGAAACACAGCCGCGCCTGAGGCCATGCGTGTTTTGAAGAGTTTTTCAGAAAAAGAAAAATGCAGGAGATGGGACTTGAACCCACACGATCTTAACGACCACAGGCACCTGAAGCCTGCGCGTCTGCCAATTCCGCCACTCCTGCATTCCTATGTTCCAGCCGCTCTCGCAACTGCTTGATTATAATACCTCAACCCAAAGAAAAAGTCAATACTTAATTTGAGAAATTTTTCAAAAAAACTGAAAAATTTATTTTTTCTTTTTTCCGGGGAAAAGACTCCCAAGGATCCAGAGAATCCCACCCGCAAAAACAAACAGGTCAGACAGGTTAAAAACAAGGCTCTTCAGCCTTCGGCCTCCACGGCCGAGGCTCACATAATCCGTAACCTCACCTTTGTTCCTCCGTTCCACATAATTGTTCAGTCCGCCGCCCACAACCATGGACAGACCAAGCCGGACCACTTTTGAGCCTCTCTTAAAAAGTGCGCACAGAAAAGCCCATATCGCGCCGCCCAGAGCCAGGCCTGAACATTCCCGGGGAATGTCCCCTTCTGCGTCCTTCAGCAGACCGAAGGCCAGTCCTTTATTATGGCAGTTGCGAAGAATCAGGAGGCCTCCGGCCTTCTCCTCCTTCGTACCCTGAAGCCTGGTGGTATTCACATGCTCCTTCACCGCGTAATCCAGGGCAAAAATCCCCGCCGCCAACAAAATATAAAACATTTTCCCTCATTTCCGGCGCTGCCGCCTTCAGATCTGTTTTCCGGCCATTTCCCGCGTATGGGGATCATTCCTCCTCAGAGGCTTCCCCGGACTTTGCTTCCTCCCCGCAGGATTCTGCCCCGTCGCATTCGCCTTCCGCGGCCTGACCCTGGTTCTCATCTTCGCAGGCCTCCGTCTCTTCCGGTGATTCCTCCCCGGTTTCCGCCGTGGTTTCCTCCGGTTCTCCGCTTTCAGACGTCTCCTGGGCGCCGGACGGCTCCTCCGGTTCAGGAGAAGGACACGCAGCCCCACAGTATGGGCAGAATACAGCCTCCCTCATCACAGCCTTATGGCAGGACGGGCAGTACTTCTCTCCCTTGCGGGCGGCAATCACATCCTTATAATGGGCAACCTTCTTCGTGTGCTGGGCAATCTCCTCACAGAGCGCTGCAAGCTCCCCGTCCACATCTTCTCCGCTGGAGTAGCGGGCATAAACCGTATTTCCCACATTATATTTCAATCTCTCCACAATCTTCTGCTCATTGGTGAGCCGGTTGCGGATCCTCTGGGACTCATACATCTTCTCCGCCCGCTCTCCCAGCTCCTTTGCTGTTTTTGTAATTGTTTCCCCCAGCCCGTCAAAAAATTCATTGGCCATAAATATTTCCTCTCTTTCTCCAACTACCACCTGTTCTGTGTTACACACCTGTTCCGGCACTCTCCAGAAGAGGTGTCTCCTGTCCCCGCAGCAAAATCCTGGGAACCCCGTTTCCGGTTATATAATCTCTGGTAATAATAACCTCACCGATACTGTCGTCCTTGGGGATCTCATACATGATATCCAGCATAAATTCCTCCAGCACCGCCCGCAGAGCCCTGGCGCCTGTGTCCTTCTCCAGCGCCTTATCCGCGATGGCATACAGCGCCTCATCCTCAAACTCCAGTTTCACCTCATCCAGGGCCAGAAGCTTCTGGTACTGCTTCAGGATCGCATTCCTCGGCTCCTTCAGGATCTGAACCAGCATGTCTCTGGTAAGCCCCTGCATGGTAAATATAATCGGCAGACGGCCAATAAATTCCGGAATCATTCCAAAATTCCGCAGATCCTCCACCGTAACCTTCTCAAGCAAATGGGGATCCCGGTCATATTTATCCTTCAGGTCTGCGTAGAAACCAATGGACGCCTGCTTATTCAGACGTTCCCTGATAATATTCTCCAGATCCGGGAAGGCGCCTCCGCAGATAAAAAGAATATTCCTGGTATTCACCGTCGTCATGGGCACCATGGCGTTCTTGCTGTTGGCTCCTACCGGCACCTCCACCTCGCTTCCCTCCAGAAGCTTGAGCATCCCCTGCTGAACCGCCTCTCCGCTCACATCTCTCTGGTTTGTGTTTCTCTTCTTGGCGATCTTGTCAATCTCATCAATAAAAATAATCCCATGCTCCGCCTTCTCCACATCATTGTCCGCCGCGGCCAGAAGCTTGGATACAACGCTCTCAATGTCGTCGCCGATATAACCCGCCTCGGTGAGGGACGTAGCGTCTGCGATGGCCAGCGGCACATCCAGAAGTTTCGCCAGAGTTTTCACCAGGTAGGTCTTCCCGCAGCCGGTGGGGCCGATCATGAGCATATTGGATTTCTCAATCTCAATCTCGTCCATCGTATCTGTAGCCACCCGCTTATAATGATTATAAACCGCCACAGACATAACCTTCTTGGCATGCTCCTGTCCGATCACATACTCATCCAGGGTCGCCTTGATCCTGTGGGGTGCCGGAATATTCTTCAGATCCAGGGCCGGCTTCTTCTCCTGGTCCTGCGCAGCTGCTTTCTTCTTAATCTTCTTCGGCTGATTCAGAGCATTCTGGAAACCGCTCAGGTCAATCATACTCACATTTGGAAAATGAAACAGGTCTGAAAAATTAATCTTTCCATTATTTACCTGATTATTCATGGTGTCAAAGCTCTTCTGCATACAGTCCTGGCAGATGTACATATCGTTGGGAAGCTCGATCATCTTTCCCGTCTGGCTCTCCGGCCTTCTGCAGAGAGAACAGAAATGTTCATAATTGTTCTTGTCGTCCGTTTGTTCCGCCATCCTGGACTCCTTTCAATAAATCTCTTACTTCAGCCTATTATAACACAAGATACACATAAATGAATAAACTTTTTCTAAAATCTGAAAGCACAGAGACAGCGCAAAAAAGCCCCGCAGGGCCTTTTGCGCTGTCTCATCAGGAGATTTGTTTACTCTGAATCCGATTTGGATCCAAGCGTAACCTCCATCGTCTGTTCCTTATATTCGCCGTCAAGCATCCGGGATACCACAATTTCAACCGTTTCTCCCGCCTCATAATACTGAAGCTTACTGAAAAGATCATCCCGGCCGCTGATGCTCTGTCCGTCAAACTGGACAATAATATCTCCCTTCTGAATCCCCGCCTGATCCGCCGGGCTGCCGGAGACAGCCTCTGTAACAAACGCGCCGGAAGGCATGTTATACATCTGAATCGCCTCACTGGAAAGATCCGCCGCCATAATTCCAAGCCACGCGGCTTTGGACTCATCGCTGACCTTGTCCCGGGTCTCCCGGCTCATAAGCTCCTCAAGAATAGGCTGTGCCTTTGAGATGGGAATGGCGTAGCCCATCCCCTCCACCGCGCTGTCCGCGTATTTGGCGGAATTGATCCCGATTACCTCTCCCTGCATGTTCAGGAGGGCCCCGCCGCTGTTTCCCGGGTTAATGGCCGCGTCTGTCTGTATCAGGTCGGAACTGCTGGTGCCATCCTCCAGCGTCACCGTGCGGTTCAGCGCGCTGACCCATCCGGAGGTCACCGACTGACCATATCCGAGAGCATTTCCGATGGCCACCACCTGTTCGCCCACAACCAGAGAATCCGAGCTTCCCAGCTGAGCGATTTTGATCTGGCTCATCACTTCCTCTGAAATATCACTTTTCTGTACTGCCAGCACAGCCAGATCATTGTCTGAATCCGTGCCCTTGATCTGCGCGGACACCGCATCCTCCACATTCAGGTCTGTGGAGGTTCCGGAGGTTTCAATGCCGCTTCCCTCTGTCTCCTCTGTTTCCTCAGAAGTGGTCGTCGCATCCTCACCGGTTCCTGAGGAGGTATCATCCCCGATAAAACACACACTGACTGTGGTGGCGTCCTCCACAACATGATTGTTGGTGGCAATCAGAAGCTCATCATCATTCTCCCCCACAATAATCCCGGAACCGCTTCCCTCTGTGAGATACTGCTGTGTTCCGAAAAAGCTGTTAATTTCCTGCTCACTGACCGTGGTAATCGCCACCACAGAGGGCATACAGGCCTCCGCCACCGCCGCCACGCTGCCGCTTGCGGACATCACATCACTGAGCGTCATGCTCTCACTGCTGTCCGAGACGGATGAAACTTTTTCCGTTGTCCCTATGGAGGCTGCTGTGCTCTCCCCGGTTTCAAAAATCTCTCCCCAGAGATAATTCACCCCCTGGAAGGCCAACCCTGCCACAAGTCCAAAAATGACAGCCAGAACCGCCGTAGAGGCTGCACGCTGTCGAAAATCCACTGTCTTACTCAGTCTGTGCGCGGAGTCGTCTGTATCCTCTCTCTCTCCCGATACGGGCTTCACGACACTGTGAGTCTGATAGTATCCATATTTATGCTGTGTGGGGTTCTCCTCAGAACCGGTTTCCCCGCGGGTGTTCTGTGAAAAGCTGCCAGGTCCGCTGTCTGTGTTCTGACTCCCGCTGCTGTACCCGGAACCGGCTCTTCCATATCCCGCGTTTCTCTCCCACGCACCTTCCTTCTGCCCGGAATCCGATGCCGGGGAGCTGACAAGCTGAAAATTCACGGCATCGCTACTGTCCCTATGTTCCTCTGAAGTTTCTCCCCCACCCTCCTGTGGGGTATCGCCCCATCTTATCTCCTCATCCATGTTCACAGGCTCCCTTCTGGCAGGTTTACTTTTTCTGGCGTTTCATACATCTGAGAAACAGTGTAACAGTCAATTGTGTTTAAAATGTGACAACTCTTTAAAAAAAGCATGTCAGCGGACACAACCCGACAGCCGCTTTCCGGTTACTTTTCCTTCCAGTACTCCGGATTCATTGTGCACTTCCGGATCAGAAAGTCCGGGAGACCGGCAAAATGCTTTCCCAGAATATATCCCGTATATTTACACCCGCTCTGGAAGATCAGCCCGGGAATCCTGTACGCCTGTCCGTTTCGCAAAAGATATTTCATACATTTCCTGACAAGGCGAAGGCCTTCCCCTTCCGAGGAAACCGCCTGGAAGATCTCCGGATGCTCCGCCTGAGAAACTCCCAGATCAAAATTCCGGTGAAACTGCTGCCGCCCGGAATAATTGTGGGAATGAAAAACGCGGGCATCTGCGGCATAGGCCACCCCGTAGCCCTTCCGGATCATATTCGCGGCACAGATCATATCCTCATTAAAAATCGCCCGTTCCGGGAAACCGCCCGCCTCCTCATAGGCTTTTCTCTCATAGGCCGCACACACGTTTGAACAGAAATATGTTTTAATTCCATAGACCGGCACATCCCCGGCGCGCTTCACGCAGGATTCCGAAGGATAATTGAACATGCGGGTATACCGCTCCAGCAGAGCGCAGCCTTCCCTGGGAAGCTGACGCGCGTAGGATGCTCCTATATCCTCACCGTCCAGAATCGGACGAACCAGATTCCCGATCAGATCACGGTCTGCAGGAATGGCATCCTGCGTCATAAATACCAGAATATCCCCATCCGAAAAAGCGGCGGCCTTTCTGCGGGTGCCGCCGTGGTCAAATTCCTCTTTCCTTAAGTGATGAACCTGGAGAAGGGGAAATTCCTCCTCCCACTGACGGTTCCAGAATTTCTCCTCCGTATTCATCACTATAATCCTGCCTGAAAAATTCCTCTGCCGGGCGAGGCGTCTGAGAAGAATCCCAAATTCCTTTCCCGGACGATAGACCGGAATTATCACATCTATCCTTCTGTCATTCATATCCCGTTAAAAATCCGGCCCCCCGGAAAAGCTGTCGTCATAAGAATCGTCATAATAGTAACTGTCGTCATCATAACTGCTGTCATAGTAACTGTCATCATCGTCATAGCTGCTGTCATAGTAGCTGTCATCATCGTCATAGCTGC
>JAJQBI010000049.1:0-59804 GCA_021203365.1 Clostridiales bacterium | reverse complement strand
CTGTCATCATCGTCATAGCTGCTGTCATAGTAGCTGTCATCATCGTCATAGCTGCTGTCATAGTAGCTGTCATCATCGTCATAACTGCTGTCATAGTAGCTGTCATCATCATAACTGCTGTCATCCGTATCGTACGTCGCAGTCTGCGTATCCGTAAGACTTTCCTCTCCTCCCGCGGCGGAAGTGATGGCACTGCTGCGCGTCTGTACATCATCCGTAGGCGTATATTCTGTCTCCCCGTACAGGAACTCATGAAGCTGTGTCACGTTGGTCGCCAGAGTTGTGGGCACGATCACACTGCCTACATCCAGGTCCGAAAACTTATATTCAAAGGGAAAACCTGTGGTTTCATCCATGCTGTACCCAAGAAGAGTGGGAAGCATCTGTATGATCTCCGTCTTGGAAATGGAGGTGGTCACCAGAGGAAAGACCTCATCCATAATGTCAAAAAGGGCGGAAATCCCGGCACTTTTGGCCTTTGTCATCAGCATCTGGAGTACCTTTCGCTGTCTCTCGGTACGCCCCATATCCAGACTCGCCGTATACCGGATACGGCAGTAGGAGGTCACCTGCACACCGTTGAGATGATAGGTTCCATAGACAGCCTCCTGATCCTCCGGCGGCGTATCCGGCAGCTCCAGAGGCGTATAGCTCTCCCCCGTCTCCTCCGAAACCTCAATGCTGTAATTATTCAGATGCACCATCTCCGCGTAGGACAATTCAATATCCAGCCCGCCCAGAAGATCCACTACCTTTGTCACAGCGCTGAAATCCACCGCCACATAATCCGTGATATTCAGGTCCAGATTGGTATTCAGCATGGAAATCGCCAGGGTGGCTCCTCCGACGGCATACGCCGCGTTCGCCTTATTATAGGTTTCCCCCACAGCATCCGTGTTCAGAAGAGTATCCCGGTAAATCGACACCAGCTTGACATCCTTTGTGTCATTGTTAATGCTGCAGATAATAATGGTATCGCTGTTCTCACCGCTGTAATCCGCATTATAATTCCTGTGATCCAGTCCGAAAAAAGCGTAGGTGGTGTACCCGGTCATCGTCGGCGCCTGTTCATTGGTGACGATCTCCCCCTCTTCCGTATCTATTTCCTGAATGTTCAGCTTGTCAAGGCCTGTATACACCTGCCCGTACACCAGCAGAACACCGATAAAAACAAGAAGAACAAGAATTTCAAGAACGAACAGAAGTCTTTTTTTCCTTTTACTACCCGGTTTTGCCATTTTTCTTCCCCTTTAGTAAGCATTCTTATTGATAAAGCCTTTAAATAAAGTCATAAACAGGATCTTGATATCAAACCCCACGGACCAGTTCTCAATATAATAAAGATCACAGTCAATCCTCTTGCGGATGGATGTGTCGCCCCGATACCCGTTCACCTGCGCCCATCCGGTAAGACCCGGCCGTACCTGGTGCTTCACCATGTATCTGGGGATCTCCTCCCGGAACTTCTCCACAAAAAACGGCCGCTCCGGCCTTGGCCCCACCAGACTCATATCGCCCTTTAAAATGTTAAAAAGCTGCGGCAGCTCATCAATGCTGGTGTGCCGCATAAATTTCCCCACAGGCGTAACCCGGGGATCGTTTCTCACGGTCCAGGCTTTTTTCTCCTCCGATTCCTTCTGAACCTCCATGGAACGGAACTTGTACATCCAGAAGGTCTGATTATGAAGGCCCACCCGTTCCTGCTTATAGATCAGAGGACCCGGGGAGGTAAGCTTGATCAGCACACTGAACACCAGCATCACCGGCGAGGCCACGATCAGAGCCGCAATAGAACCCACAATATCCATCCCCCGCTTGATCATGGCGTTGAAGGTATTGCTCAGCGGCACATACCGGATATTGATCACCGGCAGTCCCTGAATATCCTCTGTATAAGGCTTCGTGGGAATAATGTTATTGTAATCCGGAATAAATTTCGTATGTACTCCCGACTTCTCGCAGAGTGCAACGATCTCCTCCAGACGATAGTATTCATTTAAACCCAGGGTGATGGCAATCTCATTCAGATGACTGGCGGGCAGGATGATCATAAGATTGGCGATTCTTCCGATCACCTTGATTCCCTTATATTCCTTCCCGGCCGGCACATTGTCGTCCAAGATTCCCCGCACCACATACCCCCACTGTGGGTTCCGGATGATCCTGTCAATATATTCCTCCGCCGCCCGGCTGTAGCCCACCAGCAGTACCTGCTTCTGGTTCAGGCCTCTCCTGCGCCGCTCTTTCTGAATATAAAAAATGAGCATCCGGAAAGTCCAGTCGAAAACTATATTGAAAATATAAAAAGCCAGCAAGGTCAGTCTGGAGTAATCCATCTCCCGGCTGACATAAAACACCAGCATCATAAGCAGAATTCCCAGGGAATTGGCCTTGACAATATTGGCGAGCACCAGACGGTGCCCCTGCATCCGCATTGGCTCATACAGACGAAATGCCTGATATAAAAACAGATATCCAGGAATGATGAAGACCAGCAGCAACATATACTCCTGAAAGCTTCTGGCCCGAACCGCCGTGTGGGCAAACGGACCTACAAACCGCAAGGTCCAGGCACAGGCATAGGAAACAGCAATTATGACAGCGTCCAGCAGCATATGAAGACGGCTGAAATTCTTCTCATTGTCTTCAATCAATTTTTCTTCCACCTCAATCATACCGCGCACTGAAACTCCCATCGGGAGCTTCCGGCACGGTTTCTTCCGTGCACTTTACTTATCTTATAATAGTTGCCCCTCAAAATCAACAAAATATTCCCGACAAATCTAAAAATTCTGTGAAAAAACGGAGTTATACCCCCATACGGCGAAAAATGCCCTGCCAGAGCTCCAGCTGAATTCTGACATAATTCGGGAGGTTTTTGAGGGAAAAAGGCACCTTCTTCTCTTTTCGGCTGATCTGTACGCCGTTTTTCATACCCGCCAGGTATTCCCGTCCCATTCCTTTCCGGACAAAAAAAACGATTTTCACCGCGAATCCTGCCACAAGAAAAGGTACGTTCAGGACGATCTGCCCCAGGGGCATATTCTTGTAAATCAGATAAACGTTATTTCTGGAAGAATAGCGGGTTTTAAACTGATTATACCGGGAACCGCTGGTTCCGCTCCCCACATGGTAAACCACCGCCTTTGGCGCGTACCAGTTTTCATAACCATAGATCCGGGCCCGGTAGCCGATGTCCATATCCTCCAGATAGGCGAAATGCTCCTCGTCAAAGAGACCGATTTTCTCCAGGATTTTCCGCCTGTAAATGGCTGCCCCGGCACAGGCGGCAAAAATCGGCTCCTCCTTTTCACAGGTGTGGATATCCTTTCCCTTTCCCCTGGCAAAGGCCCATCCAAGGGCATTGTAAAAATTTCCTCCGTCGTCCAGACGGGTCCGGTCATGAAACTGCACCATCCGGGCCTGGCAGGAAAAGGCCTTTGGGTGACGGGCAAGGGCTGCAGCCATTTCCTCCACAAAGTCCGGCTCCACCTCCGTATCATTGTTGAGCAGGAGCACATAGGGAGCCCTGGAGGCTTTTATTCCCTCGTTTACCGCCCGGCAGAATCCAAAATTTTCCGGCAGGCGAAGCAGACGGACCCATGGATAGGCGGCTGTCACATAGGCGCAGCTCTCATCCACGGAGCCGTTGTCCACCAGGATCACCTCATAAGAATCCGCCGTCTGTCTCTTAAGACTGGACAGAACGCCGTCCAGATAAGCCAGGCCGTTATAATTCGGAATGATCACTGATACCTTCTGCATAAGCAACTACCTCTTCTCCTTTCCCATTCCCGGCAGGGGCTTCAGAGAATAATTCCACTTTGTCAGGGAAAGGTTTTTATTATAATTCGGATCTCCGTTTTTCAGGATTTCACTCCAGTGGGTGCGCATATACTCAATCTCACTCTGAAAACGCCGCACCTTTTCCTCATCATCCTCCGCGCCTCTGGTTTTGGATTCCATGTGGTACAGCCGGACATAGGGATCATAAACCACCAGATATCCCTCCCGGATAACCCGGAGACAGAGATCCACATCGTTAAAAGCCACGGAGAGGGATTCCTCAAAGCCTCCCGTTTTCTCGAAGACAGACCTTTTCATCATCATACAGGCGGCAGTCACCGCGCTCATATCCTGGAGAATGGATGCCTTGTGAAGATACCCTGTGCGCTCCGCCGGCATATCCACAAACATATGCCCGGCAATTCCCCCCATTCCCACCACACAGCCGGCATGCTGAATGGTATTGTCCGGGTAAAGAAGCTTGGCTCCCGCGGCCCCCACTTCCTCTCTCTGGCAGACGCCCAGCAGCTCCTCCATCCACCCTGGCTCTATCACCGTGACGTCATTGTTCAGAAAAAGAAGATACTCTCCCTTCGCCCGCCGGGCAGCGAAATTATTGATCTTCGAATAATTGAATTTCTTTTTCCAACGCAGGAGACGGATCCTGGGACTGCGGGAGAGCTCTTTATAGTAAGAAAAAATCTCCTCTGTCACACTGTTGTTCTCAACAATCAGAATCTCATAATTGGAATATGTGGTTTTTCTGAAAATGGAATCCAGACAGTTTTTCAGCGTCTCTCTCTCATCCCGGTTGGGGATAATCACCGAAACGAGAGGCTCTTCGCGGACCGGATAGCGCACACGGTAAAAACCAAGATCCGCGGTGAGTTCCGCCTTTCCCGGCGTGCCGGTGCGCGCAAGATGATCATCGATGGCGCGGCGTCCGGCCTCAAAGGCGTACATTTTGCTGGCGGGATTATCCGCGGTGGACGCCCTGTGGGTCCTCCAGTGATAAAGGATCTCCGGAATATGAACCACTTTTCTGGCTGTCTCCACGCTGCGGAAAATAAAATCGTAGTCCTGGGCGCCTTCATATTCCCGGCGAAATCCGCCGTTCTTTTCCACGAGGGAGCGGCGCACCACCAGAAAATGGCAGATATAATTGTTGGACCGGAGAAGATCCAGGTTGAAATCCGGCTTCAGATGAGGCTGAAAATGTTCGGAGAGATCTGTGGTAACCTTATCCTCATCCGTATAAATCACATCCGCCTCCGGCTGGCGGTTTACTGCGCAGACCACCTCATACAGAGCGTTGGGTGCAAGAAGGTCGTCGTGATCCAGAAGACCGATAAACGCTCCTGCGGCCATGGAAAAGGCGGCGTTGGTGTTTTCGGCTATGCCCCGGTTCTCCCTGAGGTTTTGCACACGGATGCGGGGATCCTTTTTCTGATACCGGGCAAGGATCCTGTCCATCGCCTCGTCCTCCGGACTGGCATTTACCAGGCAGAGCTCCCAGTTTCCATAGGTCTGGGCGCAAAGGGAATCCAGCATCTGCCTCAGAAATTCCGGCGGCGTATGCCAGGCGGGAACCGCGATGCTGATCAGGGGTGTATATTTAAACTTCCTTTTTCGCTGTTTTTCCAGCTCCGTCTCTCCGGGAATATAGGCCTGATACCAGGGGCCGTAGGGTACCTCCTCCGGCTCAAAGCGCTCGTGAAGCCGGATCCAGAATTCCTTCGGGCCATAATGTCTGAAATACAGAAGGCCTTTCTTTACCGTATAGGGGGAAAGCTTTTTTATAAGACGCAGCCACTGAATCTGAGAGCCGGTTCTGTTTTTTTTATCCATATAGGTTCTCTTTCCTTCGGTCCCACGCTGTCCGGGACCAAATAATAACATTCTTTTTTAAAAATATCTTTTTTTATTTTAACATTGTAGTATATTTTTTACAAGGAAAAGGATTTGTGTGCTATACTCATAAACGGCACTCACTTAAAAAACCACAGAGATTACAGGAGATTACGGAATTATGAAAAAAAGAAAAATCGCGGCTGCACTGCTTACACTGGGACTTTCCGCCTGTCTGACCGCACAGGCAGGCATTACGGCATGGGCGGAGGCGGCTGTCAGCTCCACGACAGGCACCGCAGATTCCACCGGCACTGCCACAACCGACAGCACCACAGCCTCCTCTTCGGCAGTAGAGACCAACGATATCAGCGGCTGGCCCCAGGGAGAAGACATCACAGCCGGCTCCGCGGTGGTCATGGAGAATTCCACCAATACCATCCTGTATTCCAAGGACATGGATACAACCTACTCTCCCTCCAGCGCAGCAAAAATCATGACCAGTCTCCTGGTTCTGGAGAACTGCTCCCTTACAGCCGAGGTCACCATGACGGAAACCGGCGTGGCCGCGGTGACGGAGGAGAACGCCCATATATCCTCCCAGATCGGGGAAGTATTCACGGTGGAGCAGTGTCTGTACGCCATCTTACTGGCATCGGCCAATGATATCACCCTCCAGATGGCCGAATATGTGGCCGGCTCCGTGGATGACTTTGTGGTTATGATGAACGACCGGGCGAAGGAGCTCGGCTGCACCAACACAGTATTTGCCAATCCCACGGGCCTTTCCGATACGGATCAGTACACCACGGCCTACGACATGGCTCTGATCATGCAGGCCGCCATTGATATTGAGGTTTTCCGAACCATCACCACCAAGGTAACCTACACCATTCCGGCCACCAACATGTCCGGAGGCGCACGCACACTGTCCACCAACTTCTCTCTGGTAAACATCGCAACCGACACCTATTTTGACGGCTGCATCGGCGGAAAGGTGGGCTATACCCAGGAGGCCGGCAGCGTACTGGTCACCGCGGCGGAGCGGGACGACATGATCCTGATCTGCGTGATCATGTACGGCACAGACGGCGTAACAGACGACGAGGCGGTAACCCTTCTCAATTACGGATATGACAATTTCCGGCTGGAGGACGTGGGGGCATCGGATTTCAGCGTGCTTTCCGGCGGGGTGGTCGTACTCCCGGCCACCGCAGATGAGAGCAGTCTGACTACCGAAGAAACTACGGACGACACCGGTGTGATTACCCGCACCTATTATTACTCCGGTGTGGAGGTGGGTTCCGCCATCGTAGAGGCGGAGAACATCGAAGAGATTGATACCTCCGCCAGCGAAACCAACCTCCAGGCGGCAAAGGAATACTCTCAGTCTCATTCCCCGATCCCCTACATTCTCATTGCCGCCATCGGAATCGCCATACTGGCTTTCGGTATTTATTCCATACGGAAGATCCTGCAGGATTAAAATTCTGTTCATTCTCAGTGCTTTCATAAGAAACAGGCCGTAACTTACAGTTACGGCCTGTTTCTTATGGCAGAATAAGGAAAAACCAGCAGCCCCAGGCCACCGCGATCAGCAGCGCGGCGATCCCTCTGTAAATCCAGCTGCGGATTTCCGGTCTTTTCACAAACCGCCCAAGCAGCCGCACCCACCCGGCTGTGACAAAATACATCAGCGGATACAGCGCCGGCATAATGTAACGTCCCTGCGCCTGGTTGTCACTGTAGTAAACGTAATACAGAAACAGGGCCACAGGAATCACCATCAGCAGCACAAGCAGCAGATGAAAGATTCCCTTCTCATCCCATCGGCTGGAAACCGCGGTGAGCTTCACCTTCCATCGCTCCGCCCCCAGATTTCTTTTTTCCGTCACGCACATCCGTTTTTTCGGATGAAACATCCCCAGCATGGTACACACACCCAGGAGTCCAATTCCAAAAAAGAGAATGTACACCTTACTCAATCCGTAGGGCATATAAATATTCATCAGCCCGAAAGTCCCGATAAAGCTGACAAGGACTGTGATCGTCCAGTTATGCCGCCATCCCGGATCCTGATAGAAAAAAACGTCCTTCCATGTCCACCCAAGCTTCTCCGGCGTGGGATAATTGGATGGCTTATAATCAGTCATGGCATATTTTTCCGCACACTGAGAAGAAGCTCTTCGGCCAAGGAAATCTCCGTCGTACAAAACCGCGTTCCGCACAAACCACCAGCCGCACAGAGCCAGTGTCACCGCGGAAATCGCCGCGCCTCTCTGAATCAGAAATTTCCACCGCTCCTTACGCCGCCTTTCCCCACAGAGGAGAATGGTCAGACAGAAAAACAGAAAGCTGCACAGAATCCATCCATAAGCATTGTAATAGGAAAGGGCACAGACCGCCATTCCCACCGCCAGCAGCATACAGTTTTTCCAGGTCCATCCCTCGTCCAGGACGCAGGCCCAGGCGTAAAGCAGAATTGCCATGGACAAAAGAGCCAGGGAATCCGTGTTCACGTAGGTTCCCAGAAACAGCGCCTGAGGCAGGAATGCGCACAGGGCGGCAAACAACCACCGTCCCTCCTCCGGAAAAAGCCTCCGGGACGCCTTCACCACAAAATATACCGCGCCGGTGACAAAGAGCACATCCGCCATCCGGGCCGCCAGCACAAGGGTCTCTCCCGCAGCGCCAAAGATCGCCGCGATCCACATAAAAACCGCGGAGACCATATAGGACAGTATGGGATAAAAGGCATAGGAAAGCCCCCACACAACATTGATCAGTGACTCGTCGTCCCCCCTTGGCAACTGGCCGGGATGCTGATAAAGCCACTGAGCCACCTGGTAGCGCATCTCCTCATCCGGGCCCCCCGGGCAGTCCTGTGTCAGCGCCCACACAGTCATCAGAACAAAGGCCGTCAGCGTAAAGACAAAGGTCCGTCCTTTGTCACTTTTCCAGAATTTCTGTTTCATATCTTCCTTCTCTCTGCCGCAATTTCCGCAGCGGCATTTCTCAGGAAAGCCGCTTCAGGGAAAAATCCTGGCTCTCCAGTGTCAGATTGGGATTATAGTAGGGATCCCCATCCCTCAGAATCTCTTTCCATCGCTCTCCCATAAGATAAACCTCTTTCTGGAAGCGCTCCACCTTCTCCGGCGTATCCTCCAGGCCTCGGGACTTGGATTCATAGTGGTACAGCTCCGCGTAGGGATTGTACACAATCAGATAGCCGGCTTTCCGGATCTTCAGGCAGAAATCAATATCATTGAAGGCCACGGCCAGCTCCTCGGTCAGACCGCCCACCTCCTCGTAAACCGACTTTTTCACCATCATACAGGCCGCAGTCACCGCGCTGTAGTCCTGGGCCGTGATGATCCTGTGACAGTAGCCGGTGGCGCTTCTGGGCTGCTGGACAAAACAGTGGCCGGCAATTCCGCCAAAGCCGATCACCACCCCGGCGTGCTGAATGGTGTTGTCCTCATAATACAGACGGGCACCCACGGCTCCCACATCCGGCCGCATACAATAGCCCAGCATCTCCTCCAGGCAGTCCTTATTGATCACTTCCGTATCATTGTTCAGCAGGAGGAGATAGTCTCCAGAGGCATATTTCTCCCCGAAATTGTTGATGGCGGAAAAGTTAAAGGCGCCCTTATAATAAACCACCTTCACTCTGGGATTTTTTGTCTCCAGCTGGCGGTAATAAGCGAAGGTCTTTTCCTCCTCGCTGTTATTTTCTATGACAATATATTCCAGGTTTTTATAGGCGGGCTTCTCCTCAATAGAGGAAATGCACCGCTCCAGATCCTCTGTGTGATCCTTGTTGGGAATCAGAATGGAAATTTTCGGATCCTCCGGCCGGATATACCGGGTGCGGTAAAGTCCCAGAAATTCCCCGTGACGAACCTCTGCCCGGATTCCCGTCCGGTCATAATGGGCCTGAACCGCCCGAAGCCCCGCATCAAAGGCATAGCGCTTGCTCTCCGGATTTTCCGAGGTGGAATTCTCATGGCACCTCCAGTGATAACAGATCCTGGGGATATGGGCAATGTGCTCCGTTTTTTCCACACAGCGGAGAATCAGGTCGTAGTCCTGCGCCCCCTCAAATTCCGGCCGCAAAAGTCCGGTTTCCTCCAGCAGTACCCGCTTTACAACAAAGAGATGGCAGATGTAATTTACGGAGCAGAGCAGATCCGGATTATAGTCCGGCTTAAAGCTGGGCTGAAAAAACTTGTGCCCGTCCATGGACATTTTGTCCTCGTCGGTATAAATCACATCCGTCTCCCCGTCCTCATTAATCCGGCGGACGCACTGATAAAAAGCATCCGGGGTCAGCACATCGTCATGATCTCCGAAGGCAATCCAGTCCCCGGTGGCCACAGAGATGGCCGCGTTGGTATTCTCTGCGATCTTCAGAGGCTTTTCATGGGAAATCAAACGAATCCGTGAATCTGAAGTCGCCAGTTCCTTCAAAACGCCGGCGATGGGAGAATCTGCTCCGCTTCCGTCAGAGAGACACAGCTCCCAGTTCCGGTAGGTCTGTGCCTTCACGGAAGCGACCAGCTCCCGGAGATACTTTTCCTCCGTGCGAAAAAGAGGAACCACCAGACTGATCTTCGGCTCTTTCTGAAAAGATACACTGCGCTGCGCTTCCAGCTCCGCCTCTGTGGGCAGGTGCTTTTTCAGCCAGTCGTTATAGGCAGGAGGTCTGTTTTTAAGAGTTGTAATTTTTCGTCTTGTCTTTTCCAGCAATGCGCCGGATCCATAAACGCGTAAATATTCAAAGGCCTTCCTTCCGTATTTTTCAATTTTATTTTTGAAAATAACGGCTGGAATCAAGCTGATTTTATGAACCACTGTACTGTCTTTTGTATGAAAAACAAGGTACAGGTTCCTGCCCTGAAGCTGGTTTAATTCCATGTAAAATCCGCATTTTGGCTCTACCTTATATTCATGAAACATTTCTGTCACATCCGACCGGTTTGTCATCTGGATCTCACAGGGGATCTCTTTTTTCTGGTCGTCAAATATTTTTATTGCAACCGGGCCTCTTCCCACCGCCCAGCCTCGAATCCGACAGGACCGTTCCTTTACATTGACCAGTTCCTCCTCAATAAAATACTGCGGCCTTCTCCATCTTCGGGCAAGACTTTTCACTTTAACCGAGAACCAGAGAATTCTCTGGCTTCCCAAAATTGCATAGATATTCAGCAGACTGTAATTCCGGAAATTTTCGGGGAGATGAACCGTAACTTCCACCATGCTCCCATCCGCAGATTCTCCGCTTTTGAACCTTTCCACAGAACTTGCCGGAATCCATTCTTCCAGTTCGCCCTGAATGATCTGACTGTCAATACGCACTTCCAAATAGTAGTTCTTTGGAAAATATCCCTGCAAAAGATAAGCATTACAGTCATCCAGGCTGAATCTTTCTCTTCGAACTTCCCATATGTTTTGATTCATTTTTGTTTAATCTCCTCCCAACGCAGTCCACAGTTGTTTGCTTCCAGTGTAAGGTTTGGGTTATAGCAGGGATCCCCCTGTTCCAGGCGTTGCTTCCACCGCGCCCGAAATCTTTTTTTCTCCTTCTGCGCCCGCTTTTTTTTCGCCTTCGTATCTTCCGCACCGCGGGTCAGAGATTCATAGTGAAAAAGTTCCGCGTATGGCGTATACACCACCTTTTTTCCAAGCTCTCCCACTCGCAGGCAATAATCTATATCATTATAAGATACCGCATATTCTTCATCAAAGCCATTCACTGCCTCATGTACAGATCTTTTTACCATCATACAGGCGGCTGTCACCGCGCTGTAATCCTGCACCACATGCGCTCTCCCGCCAAAAATAAAGATGCGGCTGTCTATCCCATAGCACACATGACCGGCCAGATGATCTGCTCCCAGCCCCAGAATAACACCTACATGCTGGATTTTCCAGTCCGGAAACAGCAGACGGGCGCCCACAATTCCTACATCTTCCCTCTGGCAGAAGCCAAGCATCTCCTCCATAAATTCCGAAGCAATCACTTCCACATCATTATTCAGGAAAAGAAGATATTCTCCAAGGGCTTCACGCGCGCCGAAATTATTAATTCCAGAGTAATTAAATGTGCCTTCCCAATACAGCACTCTCAGTCTGGGATAGGTTTGCTCTGCCTTTTTATAATAGGCAAAGGTCTGTGGATCTGTACTATTATTTTCGATCACAAGGATTTCGAAATTCCTCCAGGAACTTTTTTCATAGACAGACTTCAGGCATTGATCCAAAACCTCTGTCTGATCCTTATTTGGAATAATCACAGAAACCAGAGGATTTCCCGCCACCGGCATTTTAGTCCGGTACCATCCCCACCAGGGAGTCATGCCTACCTCCGCTTTTATGCCGGTACGGGCATAATGTGACTCAATCGCCTTTTTGCCATTCTCATAGGCGTACATCTTACTCTCCGGGTTCATTGCCGTAGAACCTGGATGCGACCTCCAATGATACAAAACCTTTGGAATATGATAAATCGATTCCGCTTTCTCACAGCAGCGCAGAATCATGTCATAATCCTGCGCCCCATCGTACTCTTTTCGAAATCCTCCTACCTGTTCCAGAATTCCCCGGGAAAAAGCAAAAATGTGACAGATATAGTTGCATCCCCGAAGCATATCCCAATTAAAATCCGGTTTAAAATTCGGCTCAAAATATCGTTTCCCGTCCATGGTCACTTTATCTTCATCTGTATATATGACCTCAGGATTCGTCTCGCTGTTTATTGCTTTCACGATCTCATACAGCGCATTGGGCTCAAGCATGTCATCATGATCACAGAGCATGATGTAATCCCCTCTGGCCAGCCTTAAAGCGGCATTGGTATTTGCTGAAATGCCGCCGTTTTTTTTCAAATGGCAATAAGAAATTCTTTTTTCCCCGCGGTAATTCTTTTTCAAAAAATAACGAAGGCTGTCATCCGGACTCCCATCAGCCAGGCAAAGCTGCCAGTTTGCATAGGTCTGACCACGCACCGAATCCACAAGCTCCCTGAAATATTCTGTCGGAGTTTTATACACAGGGATGGCAATACTGATCAGAGGCTCATAAGGAAAACTTTCCTTTCGTTCCCTGCTCAGTTCACGCCGGTCCGCCCGGTGAAGCCTGCGCCAATAGCCATAGCCTTCACTCTCCGGATATACCCGCATATCCAGCTCCTTCTGAAACTGATCTAAGCCGTTTTTCCGGATAAAATCAAAATTATCTTTCCATTTCGCCGGTTGGAGCTCATTAAAGTATTTTCCAAATCGGGTACTGTCAAAAAGCATCTGTTTTCTGGTAAGGTTCACTTTCCTTGAGAAAATGAGACCAGAATCTTCAATTCGAAAAACGAGAGTGATTCCGTCTCTGCTCATAAATTTTTTCTGAATTTCAATCTGAAATCCACTTTTCTCCTGCAGCGGAAGTGAATAAACTATATTAATATCCGTCCTGACCGTGTAATGACAGTCTCCCTCCTGTACCTGACCAGAAACATCCTGAAAAAAAACCGGGCACGGTTTTTTCCCGTAAATCGCCCATCCCTGCACAATAATGCTGTTATTCTCCACGCAGGCATTATCTACATGATATCCAATAAAAGCCTGCTCATATAAATCCTTTATTTCTGTAATATTTTTCTTTAGCACAGGGTACTTTTCATTCGAAACTGAAAAAACCACCTCCAGCCATCCTTCTTTCCCCAGAAAGGAAAAAAGGTCCTTCGGATAAATTACAAATCCGGGTTTTACTTCTTCTTTGAGATGACATTCTTCCGCCCCCTCCAGATATTTCACAACATCCGGACGGTCAATTCTTTCCATGGAAAAGGAAACCGGAAACAAATCACCCTTCACAGGTCTGAAAAAAACCTGCGCTGTGATTTCTCTGTTTTCCGGATCCCAAATCCATCCACGAACTTCAAATTGATTCTTTTCAGAGCGGTCCCAGTCCGCATTGTCAATACACCAGCGCATAGAAATCATTTTCCTCCAAACTTTTTGTATTTCCGATAGGCCTTCCACGCCTTCGTCTCTTCCATGGCGCGGATCTGCTTTTCCTTTTCTTCCAGCTGCCTCTGAAGCTTTCGGTTCTCCTCCTCCTGCTCCCAAAGCCTCTCCTCCCTTTCCCGGATCTGTTCAAGGGCATAATCCTCCACTACCTGATCCCGGGTAAGCTCCACAAAAAGCCGTCTTCTTCCCCTGGGCAGATGATCCACATAAATCTGAGGATCCCGGTCCTTAAAAAGGATTTCCTTTTCACCCGCGGATTCCCCGTTGGTGTAAAAATCGCACTTCCGGCCGTCCTGCCATTCCATCCGTTCAATCCGGATCCTGCAGGCCTTTTCCCCCGGATCCATGCGGATCAGGGAAACCTCCTCCGGGATCTCCACCCAGAGCACCGCCTTTCCCCCGGGCATGGCATAGCGTCTGGAATCCTCCTCCCGCAGCGTCCCGTCCCGGGAGGTAAAGATCTGCAGCCTTTCTTCCCCGGACTCCGCCTCCAGCCGAAGAAGGGTTCCCAGATCCACATGTCCCGGGGAAAGGAGAGGATAAAGTCTGGGCAGAGGCAGATAATCCCCCTGCACATATCTCTGGAAATTCTCCTCCATTCTCCGGAAAATTTCCCGGTCCTCCCCGTCAATCCCCGCATCCTCATACAGCTCTTCCACGGAAACCTGATTCCTGGAAAGGCTGCTGTTTTCATAGTCACTGAGAATCCGGTAAATCACAAACTGAATGGGAACCGGAAAGAAAAAGGTCCACTCATAGTCCAGCAGATGCCACCTTCCGCCGGAATCCACAAGCACATTGGACAGTACCATATCAATATCCGTCACCGGCGCGGTAACGTATTTTTCCCGCTGGGGAACCGTTCCGAAGACTTCCTCAAATTCATCGGTTACCGTGAATCTCTCCTGGGCGGTCTCCCGGATCAGATTCAGATACCTGCGGAAAACTCCTGTCATCTCCTGTGTTTTTCCCTGTTTTTTCAAAAGATCCAGCTGCTCCAGAAGAGTTCCCCCGGTGAGATATTCCAGCTTCACTCCTTCGTCGATTTTCACACAACGGTTGATCAAAAGCTCCGTTCCCTGAAACAGCCGTTCCAGTCCTTCACATGCGTCACAGATTCCTTCTATATGAGGTCTGCCCTGGGCCTCTACTGCCTGTTTTCTCACCCAGCGCTTTTTTTTCTTCTGAAGGATGTCCGTCTCAATGGAAAACTCCGGCAGCCGCTGATTGGAAATTCTGGAATACACCACTTCCGGTGCCGTCTCCTCCAGAAGGATCAGAAAGGAATTGGCAAACTGAGGAAACAGGCCGTCCCCGATGAGGCCGTCAAAGGCAAGGGCCTCGTCGAAAAGCTCCACCCGGCTCCGGTCAAAATTGTAAAGACTGGACGTCAGCTCTCCCTTTTCCGGCAGACGGCGGTCGGAGTAAATGACTGTGGGCAGCTTATAGTCCGGGTATGGATAATAAAAGTCTCCCCTCATTCCCAGCTCCCGGAAGATTTTTTTCCATTCCTTCCTGGAAAAGGTGCGGACTCCCTCAGTATGGGAATAGTCCTCAATTCCCTCAAAATAACGTCCCACATGGTCCTCCGTGCATCCGGCCCAGTACTTCAGCCCCAGACGGTTCTCAATGGCCACAACAATTCTGCCCCCCGGAGCCAGATGTCTGCGGACCATCTCCAGCATGCGGACCCACGGCTTTTCGCCTGGAAGGTAGCTGGCCGCGTATTCCAGCACCCCGATAAGGGTAATATAATCATAGGTGTCCGCCAGTCTTTTTTCCACATCCTGAAAGTTGCCCAGAAAAATGGTCACATTCTCCCGGCTTTTGTTTCGGTAAGCGTTGATCTGACTCCGCTTTCTGGACAGATCAATGCAGTGAACGGTTCCCGCTTTTTCCGCCAGCGCGCCGGTAACCGCACCGCAGCCAGACCCGATCTCCAGCACACGGTCCGTCTTTTTTATGGGAAGCCACAAAACGAGGTTGGACCGGATATTGGAAAAATGATACATCACCGGCCAGCTCTGGGTCTCCCGGATTTTTTTGTTATACTCCTCCGGCGGGCAGTCTCTGGCAATCTCCAGAAGCAGGTCCTCCCCCGGACCTTCGCTGTACAGATCCTCTCCGGGATAGCTCACATCATCCAGAATTACATTTCCTATCTTTTCCACTTTCTCCTCCCGGTCACCTCACCGTGACCACCGAATTCATATCATAAAAACCTACGGTATTCTTTACCGAAACAACGGTAATGGCACACACATCATACAGCCTGTGAAACACTTCAAAGTTCCCGTTCACATATCCGGTACATCCCAGGGACAGCAGATATTCCCCGCCCTGCAGATTCATCTCCTGGCGAAAGGCGATCTCACAGACCTGCCCCTTTTCCCTGGGGCTGACATCCGCGTTTTCATACATGGTATTGGTTCCGGTAATCTCCGTTCCCTGCAGGTTTTTGATGCTATAGGCGAAAATCGGCTCCGCCACCTTTTCCTGAAACTCCACCTTCATACGGATCACAAATTCCGTTCCCTTCTCAATGGTATTGGCGGGTATTCCCTCCCCGTCCTCCATGGTAAAATCCACGATCCGGGCCTTTCCGTTCCCGTAATCCAACACGTTTGGATTGAGATCAAAGGGGCGCTTCCATCCTTCCGAAGCAGACACGGTCCGGGCTCCTGGATTCTCAGCCGGGGAATCTGAATCCCCCGAACCTCCCGGTATCTCAGCGGTCAGATCCGGGGCATCCTCCAGGCCTTCCTTCTGTGCCTCCGTCTGCGCCTCGTCCTCCAGGCCCACCATAACCTTCTTATACAGGTCCACCATCTCCTTGGGAGACCCTTCTGCAAGCTTTTTCCCCTTGTTCAGCAGAACCACCCGGTCGCAGTACTTGCTGATGCTTCCCAGGTCATGGCTGACAAAAAGGATGGTTTTTCCCAGCTTTTTGAAATCTTCAAACTTCTTATAGCATTTGGCCTGAAAAAAAACATCGCCCACAGAGAGCGCCTCGTCCACAATAAGAATTTCCGGGTCAATATTGATGGCCACAGCAAAAGCCAGCCGCACAAACATGCCGCTGGAATAGGTTTTTACCGGCTGATGAATAAAATCCCCGATGTCCGCGAAGGACAGGATGGCGTCCAGTTTCTGATCAATCTCTTCCCGGGAAAAGCCGATCATGGTGCCATTGAGATACACATTTTCCAGACCGGAATACTCCATATTAAAGCCGGCGCCCAGTTCCAGAAGGGCGGAGATTCTTCCGTTTACCGACAGATTCCCGGAGGTGGGATTCAGAACGCCGGTGATAATCTTAAGGATCGTGGATTTCCCGGATCCGTTGGTTCCGATGATGCCCACGGTCTCCCCCTGATTTACCTGAAAAGACACCTGATCCAGGGCAAAATGCTCCCGGTACCGTTTCTTCCTGGACAGCCCCAGGGACTCCTTCAGACGGTCCATGGGGTTGTCGTAAAGCTTGTACATTTTACTGATATGATCCACCGTTATTGCAGCTTCTGACATAAGCATTCCTCCCCTTAAAGTACGTCTGCGAAGTGTGGCTTCAGCCGCTTGAAAATCACGGAGCCAAGGATAAACAGCAGGACAGTCACCACCCAGAAATACAGGGTCCACAGAAGATGGTCCGTAAGCCAGGTATGCCCCAGCATGGCGTCCCGGTACCCTGAAACTACGTAATAGATGGGGTTCAGCTTAAAAATCCGGATGGCCCAGGGATAGGCGGAAAGTCTGTTCACATCCCACATAATGGGCGTCAGCCACACCCCCACCTGAAGGACAATGTTGATAATCTGGGTCAGATCCCGGAAAAAAATCACAATGGCGCTGGTGGCATATACAAGTCCCAGCGTAAACAGGAAGACGCAGGCAGAGTAATAGAAGACCTGCAGGGTCGCCAGCCCGGGAAAATATCCGTAGCACATACACAGAATCAGCGCAAAAGCCACAAAAAACACATGAACAAAAAAGGCGGACAGAATCTTCACAATGGGAAGAATACTGATCTTAAATACCACCTTTTTCACCAGATAATTATACTCAATGAGAGCGTTGGTTCCTCCGTTTAAGGCATCCTGGAAAAAGAACCAGGGCACAATCCCGCAGACCAGATAAAGGACAAAGGGATAATCCGCCGCGGTCCCGGCCTTCAGTCCCACGGAAAAGACAAACCAGTATACCAGAATAGTGACCACCGGCTGAATAAACGCCCAGACAATTCCCAGATAAGAACCCGCGTATTTGGTTTTAAAATCATTCTTCGCCAGGCTGAGAATCAGCTGCCGGTTCTGGTACAGCTCTGCCGGAAGCGAAAACATTTTTCTGACTTTACCCATGAAGGCTTACTCCTGACGATTCCGATATTCCTGAAGGCTTCCCCACTTTTTATCCTTCTCGGAAAGAATCAGCTCCATGCCTTCCGGAATGGGCCACTGCACTCCGATCTCCGGGTCATTCCAGGCCAGGCCGCCCTCATCGTTGGGGTGATAGAAATCCGAACATTTATAGGTAAATTCCGCCGTGTCCGACAGAACCAGGAACCCGTGAGCAAATCCTCTGGGAATAAAAAACTGTTTTTTATTTTCCGCGGAGAGAAGAACGCCATACCACTTTCCAAAGGTAGCCGAACCCTCCCGGAGATCCACAGCCACGTCAAAAACCTCCCCGCAGATCACCCGCACCAGCTTGTCCTGGGGATACTGAATCTGGAAATGAAGCCCCCGAAGAACTCCTTTCCGGGAACCGGACTGATTGTCCTGGACAAACTCCACATCCACTCCGGCCTCCTTAAAATCTCTGTAGTTATAGGTCTCCATAAAATAGCCCCTGGCATCGTCAAAAACCGTCGGCTCAATCACCTTCAGTCCTTCAATGTCTCCACAGGAGGTCACCCTGATTTTTCCCATGAATCCTCTTCTCCTTTCGTATTATACGCATCACTTTCTTTTTCGTTTTATAAGGAGTGCTGCCAACACGGCCAGCACCACCGCCATCACAGCCAGCAGAACAAGAAGCACCGGGCGGAGACTCCGCAGGGTTCCTTCGGATTCCTCCTCTTCCTCTGCAGCATTCGTCTCCCCGGAGCTCCCGGTTTCGGATGTCACCTCACCGGAAACCGCCTCCAGCGCATCTTCACTGCCGGCATCTTCCGTCTCCACAGCCTCTCCGGAGGTGGATACAACGGGAACACTCCCTGTTCCCACCAGGAAATCTCCGTAATAGTAATTCAAAACCGCCGCTCCGTCCCCATCTGTCTCCTCCAGAGTGCTGAGCTCCTCCACGGAAACACCGGCGGGAACCAGGACGCTGCCGCCTTCTACCTGGATTTCCTCGAAGCTCTCGTACCCATAATTCAAAAGCGCGGTGGTATCCGTACACGCCACAGCCAGATCCGAAGCCCGGAGAGTTACCGCAATGAGAGTTACCCCGTTTTTTTCCGCGGCCGTTATCAGAGTTCGCCCGGCGGCCGTGGTATTCCCTGTCTTTCCCCCGATGCAGCCTTCATAATAATAACCGCTCTCCACAGCCATCAGCGGGTGATCCGTGTGCAGAAGCCGGGCCTCACTGTTCAGATTGGTGGGCTGGATGGTATAATCCGTGGAGCCGATGATTTCCCGGAAGGTCTCATTGGCCAGACCCGCCTGCATAATCCGGGCCATGTCATGGGCCGTTGTATAGTGGTTGTCATCCGGCATTCCGTTGGCATTGACAAAATGCGTGTCCGTGCAGCCAAGCTCGGCGGCCCGGTCATTCATCATCTGAATGAAGGCCTCCTCCGTACCTCCCACATATTCCGCAATCTGTGTGGCCACCTCATTGGCCGACTTGAGCACTAGGGCATAGAGGCAGTCCTCCATGCTCATAACCTCCCCCACCTGCATGCCGATGTTGCTGGAATCCGCGGTAATATCGCTGACCGCACTGGCGGAAAAGGTCACGGAATCCTCCAGGGAAGCGTTCTCCACAGCCAGCAGAAGGGTCATCACCTTGGTGATGCTGGCCGGATACCGCCTCTCATCCCCTCCCTTGCTGTAAAGCACAAGACCGCTGTCCGCGTCCATAAGAACAGCCGTGTCTGAGGAGATCTCCGGGCCCTGGGGCCATCCCTGGATCTCATTGGTAGTGATCGTATAAACCGCCGTGTTGTCCACAGCCGCGGCCCACACAGGGCAGGTCATGGTCAGAAGCAGCGCCAGCAGCCCCGGCAGGGCCTTCTGCAAAAATATTTTTCTTTTTTTCATAGAAGCTCCTCATTCTATTCAATGATTGAAGCGACAACAGATATTTTGTTCTTTGTATCATTCAAAAACCGTCTCACGGTTTATTATAATAGCATAAAAACCCGAAACTGTATAGCGGTCTTTTCCGGGAAAATCAAAAAAGCCCCGCTCTTTGTCCCATTAAGGTCGCGTAAGCCTCACCCGGTTTAAAAACTTTTTGTATTTTTTGTGAAAATTCTGTGGCGTATTTCATCGAACTGTGATATGATTTGTAAAGTAGCAACGGAGACGTTTTTCGTCTCCACACGAAGGAGCGAAAAAGAAAATGGCACCAATGAAACAAAAGTCTGACCGGAGGGCACACCTGAAGTGGTCTTTAACCGCAGGTGTGTTTTTTGTGCTTATTTTAATTCTGATTCTGACGCTTCTTATACAGAGGAACCGAAGGCAGCAGCAGCTGGCTCTGGTACAGTCCGGGGTGGAATACCTGCGGCAGCTGGAAAGTACAGACGTATCCTCTGTCTCTGAAAAAATCACCGCCATCAAAAAAGAAAAACGCAGGGCTCTCCTGGAGAGCGACGAATCCGCCGTCTGGGGCGCTTTCAACGACGCCGCGATCCTTGGCGATTCCCGGGCGGTGGGCTTTTATACCTGGGAATTTCTTCCTCAGGAGCAGGTTCTGGCCCAGGGCGGCGGAATGATCACCGACGTACCCGGGTATCTGGACACCTTAAGCGCCATGCAGCCGTCGATGGTTTTCCTGTGCTTCGGGCTGAACGACATTGGCATCGGCACCTGGCCGGTGGCGGAGGATTACGCCCAGACCTATGCGGAGAATGTGGAGCTTCTCATGGAAACCCTGCCCAACGCGGAAATCTATGTAAATTCCACCCTTCCCGCCGTGGGTGTGGGACTGGAGGCCGATCCGGATTATCCAAGAATCGGGGAATACAATGATGCGCTGGAGGCCATGTGCGCGGAAAGAGGCTATCACTATATCGATAACACCGCCGTAGCGGAGGCGCACGAGGATCTTTACCAGGAGGACGGCCTGCATGTTGAGGAAGACTTCTATATATACTGGGCTACGAATATGATCGCGGAGGCGTACAGTGAGTAAAATCGCCGTACGCCCGCTTTCAGTATGAAAAAGCAGATTTTCTGCTTCATTGAGAAGGAGACAAAAATGGCAGCAATCAAACAGAACTCTGTAGACACGGGAAGAAGCGCTTTGTACCGCCTCCTGGCTGTGTGTATCGCTCTGTCGGGCCTGCTGATTTTCGCCCTGCTTGGCCTGCGAAGGTCGGAGGTGAATCAGGAGGAGACCGCTCTGGTACAGACCGGTGTAACTTATCTGAGAGAACTGAACAACGGCAACGTTTCCGTAGTCAGCGCGGACATCCAGTCCATAAATAAGAAAAAGCGCAGAGAAATCCTGGAGGAGGACCCCTCCGCCGTCTGGGGTGCCTTTAACAACTCCGTGATCGTGGGAGACTCCCGCGCCGTGGATTTCTCGGGACAGGAATTTCTCCCGGAAAGCAATGTACTGGCCAAGGTCGGCGCGCATATTTACGAAGTTTCCGATTACATAGGCACCCTGAAGGCCAGGCAGCCGGAGATGATTTTCCTGATCTACGGAACCAACGATCTGGACTACTGCGTCTGGCCGGAGGCGGCGGATTACGCCCAGACCTACGCGGAGTATGCCGGTCTTCTGGCCGAAGCCCTGCCGAACACGGAGATCTATGTGAACTCCATCCCGCCTGCCGTGGGTGTGGAGGTATCCGCAGACGGGGAAGACTATACCAGAATTTCCGGATACAACGAAGCACTGCAGGCCATGTGCGAGGAAAACGGCTATCACTTCGTCGACAACACGGAAATCGCAAACGAGCATACCGATCTGTACGACGCAGACGGAGTGCATTTTCTTCCCGATTTTTATATCTACTGGGCTACGAACATGATTGCGGAGGCATACGAGATATGAAAAGGTTCAGCTCTGTGATAAAAATAATCCTGACCCTCTGCCTGGTGGTCTTCATCGCCCGGGATCTCCAGGGCGATACGGTAAGCGACGCACCCATGGCGGAAGTCCAGGCAGCCGTAGTATCGGCCGCAGGCTATGGGGATGCCGTCCCCGCGGAAAACCGCATGGTAAAAAGATATTACGGGCTGAATGTCCAGGATTATGACGGTGTGGTCTTATACGCGCCGGAGGACAATATGGACGCCAATGAACTGCTTCTTGTAAGGCTTGCGGATGTATCCCAGAGCGAAGATGTGGAGGCCGCTATTCTGGAAAGACAGCAGACTCAGCTGAACAGCTTTGAGGGGTATGCCGCCGAACAGACAAAGCTTGTGCAGGATTATGTTCTTGAAATAAGAGGAAATTATATTTTTTACATGGTGGGAGAAAACGTGGCGCAGGCGCAGGAAGCGTTTTTATCATGCCTGTAAAACGGAGGATGGAAAAAGCGTATGATATTCAGCAGTGTATTTTTTCTTTTTGTGTTTCTGCCTCTGGTACTGATCGTATACTATCTCGTACCATTCTTTCTTAAAAACTTTGTGCTGCTTCTCTTCAGCCTGGTTTTTTACGCATGGGGAGAACCGGTGTACGTGATTCTGATGATCCTTTCCATCCTGATCAACTTCTTTTCCGGCCTGGAGCTGGAATATTTTCTGGAAAACAGAGAAAAGGGAAAGGCCAGAATTGCCTGCATAGTCACAGTGGCAATCAATCTTCTTGTCCTTGGCTTTTATAAATATTACGGTTTTCTCATCGAAAACCTGAACGCTCTTTTTCACCTGCAGATTTCCTATCAGGAGCTTGCCCTCCCCCATCGGAATTTCCTTCTACACCTTTCAGACGCTTTCCTATATCGTGGATGTGTACCGGGGACGGGTGAAGGCGCAGCACAATGTGATTTCCTTCGGAGCCTATGTCTCCATGTTTCCCCAGCTGATCGCAGGACCCATTGTGCGCTACGCGGACGTGGAAAAGCAGCTGAAAAGAAGGGCCATCAGCCGGGCAAAATTCGGAGAGGGCGTGGTGTGGTTTATCACCGGCCTGGGAAAAAAGGTTCTCCTGGCCAATAACATCGGAAGTGTTTTTGAATCCATCCAGGCTCTGGGGACCTCCAACACTACGGTACTGACCGCCTGGATCGGCTGCTTTGCCTACACCATGCAGATTTATTTTGATTTCAGCGGATATTCAGACATGGCCATCGGGCTTGGAAAAATGCTGGGTTTTGATTTTATACAGAACTTTGAATACCCCTACACCGCAGTCAGCATCACCGACTTCTGGCGAAGATGGCATATTTCTCTGAGCAGCTGGTTCCGTGAATATGTTTATATCCCCCTGGGAGGAAACCGGGTGAGCGCTCCCAAACACATCCGCAATCTTCTCATTGTGTGGACACTGACCGGACTTTGGCACGGCGCCGCCTGGAATTTTATTCTGTGGGGACTTTATTACGGAATCATCCTGGTTTTTGAAAAATATTTTTTAAGCGATGTACTGGACCGGATTCCCACGGCTCTGCGCCGGGTATACACCCTGTTTCTGGTCATGATCGGCTGGATGCTGTTTGCCGCCAACTCCCTTGGAGAAGCCCTGGCCTACATTGGAACCATGTTCGGTGTGGGGGGCGCTGGCTTCGCCAATATGACCGCGCTGTATTACCTGAAATCCACGGCCATCCTGGGGATTTTTGCCATTGTGTGCTGCACACCCTTTCCAAATCATCAGTTCCGGAAAATGGTATACCGGCGCAGACAAAAACCCGGGCAGGGCCTTGTCATCACCGCATATGCCCTGATCCTTCTGATCAGCACCGCCTACCTTGTAAACGCCACCTATAACCCCTTCCTGTATTTCCGGTTCTGACCGATCAAATGCAGCTGACTTTTCATATATTACTGGAGGAACACAAATGGACAGTGAAAAGCAGGACAAAATTGCACGAATCCGAAAAAAGAGATGGAAACGTCTGTATCTCATTATGTCCATGATTTTCGCGGTTTTCGTGCTGGGGCTTTCCATCGCAGGTCTCCTGGTCCGGGACCGGACCTATTCTGAACAGGAAAACCGCATGCTGGCGGAAATGCCGGCACTCACCCTGGAGGGCATCCGGAATAAATCCTTTATGACAGACCTGGAGGACTACACGGCGGATCAGTTTATCGGCCGCGACCTGTGGATCTCCCTGAAAACATGGGTGGATCTGTCTCTTGGAAAGCGGGAGCTGAACGGCGTGTACCTGGGAAAGGACCAGTATCTCATTGAGATCCCCTCTGAGCCGGATACCGAACATGTGGAAAACAATATGGCCGCGGTCAACTCCTTTGCCACCGGCCACAGTGACCTTCTCATCAATATGATGATTATACCCAACGCGGCCAGTGTACTCCAGGACTATCTGCCCGCCGGCGCGCCGGTCCGGGATCAGAGCGAGGATATGGAATGGGTGCGCGAAATGCTCTATACGAATGTGAATTTTATCGATGTGACCGATACGCTGCTGCAGCACCGGGACGAGGGCCTGTATTACAGAACGGACCACCACTGGACAAGCAAAGGCGCCATGTACGCCTTCGAGGCGGCGGCGGATGCCCTTAACATCACCGATCCGACGGAAAATTACAGCGTTTATACAGTATCAACCACCTTCCAGGGCACCATGGCCTCCACCAGCGGATATCACGCTGTGTCTGACACCATCGAGATTTACGCCCCGGTGGAGGGCGAGACAGAGTATATCGTCAGCGACTCGGATAACAGTGAAAAAAGAACCAGCATCTACGACGTGGACGCGCTGGAGGAAAAGGATCAGTATCAGGTATTTTTCGGCGGAAACCACTCTCTGGTGGACCTCTCCATGGCAAATGAGACGGACCGGAAGCTGCTTGTTTTCAAGGATTCCTATGCCAACTGCTTTGTCCCCTTCCTGCTCCCCTACTACAGCGAAATTATTATGGTGGACCCCAGGTATTACTATGACAATGTGGAAAACCTGATCGAAAACTACGCGATTACCGATGTGCTCTTCCTCTATAACCTGGATACATTTCTGACGGATAACTCCCTGGGAGACGTGCTGGTATCCGCTTCTGAATCTTAAGGACGCAGTTTTTCCTCTTACGTCTCACTGCGTCAAAAGATTCTCAAAACAATTTTACATTTCAGAATGACTATGCTATAATAACGACATGATTGATTTTAATGTACCTCCCTTTGTGGGAAATGAGATAAAATATGTGGAACAGGCCATAAAAGTAAATCACAAGCTGTGTGGAGACGGTCCTTTTACAAAAAAATGCCGGAAATGGATGGAGGAGAATTTCCCTGTAAACTACGCGTTTCTGACCACCTCCTGTACACACGCTCTGGAAATGGCCGCTCTGCTATGTGACGTGTCCGAAGGCGATGAGGTAATCATGCCTTCTTATACTTTTGTCTCCACCGCAGACGCTTTTGTTCAGCGCGGTGCAAGGATTGTTTTTGTAGACATTCGCCCGGACACCATGAACCTGGATGAATCCCTGATCGAAGATGCGGTAACAGAGCGGACAAAGGTCATCGTACCCGTCCATTACGCAGGTGTAGCCTGTGAGATGGATACCATAAACAAAATTGCGGAAAAATATGACCTGAAAGTAGTGGAGGACGCCGCTCAGGCCTTTGGGGCATCTTATAAGGGAAAGGCTCTGGGAACCATAGGAGATTTTGGTGCACTGAGTTTTCATGAGACTAAGAATCTTTCCATGGGAGAGGGCGGAGCCCTCCTGTTTGACAACCCGGACTTTCACGAACAGGCCGAAATAATCCGGGAAAAGGGAACCAACCGGAGCAAGTTCTTCCGGGGTCAGATTGACAAATATACATGGGTGGATTACGGTTCCTCCTATCTGCCCAGCGATCTGAATGCAGCGTATCTGTGGGGAGAATTCCTGGCAGCCGACCAGATTCAGTCTGATCGCCTGAAGTCCTGGGAACTGTACCATCAGGGTTTTCAGAATCTTGCGGACCGGGGGCTGGTGGAACGCCCGGTGATTCCGGATTACGCTTCCAACAATGCTCATATGTATTATCTGAAGGTACGTGATGTACAGACGCGTGCCAGGCTCCTCTCCTTCCTGAAGGAAAAGGGAATCCTGGCTGTTTTTCATTACATTCCCCTGCATTCCGCTCCGGCCGGTAAAAAATTCGGCCGTTTCCACGGCGAGGACCGATACACCACATCGGAAAGTGAGCGTCTGCTTCGACTGCCCATGTATTACGGACTGACCCAGGAAGACAAGGAATATATTATCTCCTGTGTCTATGCGTTTTTCGGACTGCACATGTGATAACTGAGATATGAAAAAATCAAAACGTTTTATTCTTCTGCATCTGAATATTCTTTTGTTTTCTTTTACTGGCGTCTTTTCCAAAGCCGCCAGTATATATTATAATCGGGATGGTCTTTCCAGTCCACAGGTATACCTCTTTCTGGCACTGATGCTGCTGAACTGTTTGATTTACGCCATCGCCTGGCAGAAAACCATCCGCAACTTTGATCTGAATGTGGCCTACGCCAATAAAACCGTGTATCTCATCTGGTCTCAGCTGTGGGCCGTGGTAATTTTCCATGAATCACTGTCCTGGAACAACATAGCGGGACTGCTTCTGGTATTCCTGGGCGTACTGATCGTTCAGCATTATGAGAATCCTGCAGACAGGGAGGAGCTTGAACCATGAACCGTCTCTTTATGGCACTGATGTTTCTGGGTACTTTTTTTACGGCAATCTCCCAGATTCTCCTGAAGCAAAGCGCAAACAGGACCTGGAAGAATACGCTTTCCGAATATCTGAACTGGCGGGTAATTCTGGCCTACACTATATTTTTCGGAGTACTGCTTTTAAACACGTATGCCTACACAAAGGTCGATATGAAATACGGCTCCATCATTGACACATGCAGTTATATTTTTGTCATGATTCTTTCCGTGGGGATCCTGAAGGAGCGCATTTCCAGAGGGAAGCTGATTGGAAACCTGGTGATTCTCACCGGAATTTTCCTGTATACCCTTCCTCTGTGAGGAAATTCTCAGGTATCATAGGGGCAAATACTTTTGAACTCAACATCATCTGTATACAATCGGGGGAATAACGACTTTATGAGTTTATATTCTATCGTTGTTCCGGTTTTTAATTCGGAACATACGCTGCGTGATCTTCACTCTCGGATCCAGAAAGTTTTTGAAGAAGTAATCCGGGAGGATTTTGAGCTGATTCTTGTGGATGACAATTCAAAAGATGATTCTTTTTCTGTAATGCAGGCCCTTCGAAAGGAAGATCCACGGGTCAAGATCGTTCAAATGGCCAGGAATTTCGGACAGCATCCCGCCCTTCTCTGCGGATTTTCCTTTGCGAAAGGGGATTTTATCATCACCATGGATGATGATCTCCAGCATCCCCCGGAGGAAATTCCCAGGCTGGTAAATACCATGAGACAACGGGATGACGTGGATGTCATCATCGCAAAGTATGAAAACCGAAAGCACAGCTTTATACGCAGAATAGGCACAAGGCTCTCCGTTTATGCCACCTCCAAAATGCTGGGAAAGGATCCGGATCTGGAAATCACCAGCTTCCGCCTGATGCGCAGGTTTATTGTGGAGGCCATACTTCAGACCAACACCCACGCTCCCCAGATTGGAAATCTGCTGGTGCTCACCTCCGGACGGATCATAAATGTTCCTGTCCGCCATGATGCCCGTGCCTATGGGAAAAGCGGCTATTCCTTTCACAGGCTTGCAAAAGATCTGCTTTTTGACATCACCTCCCACACAGATTTTCCTCTGATGGTGGTGCGCAAAGTCGGATCCTTCAGCTTTCTGATCAGTGTGATCCTCGCCATTTATTATCTTTTCCGTTACTTTGCCTTCGGAGTTTCCGTAGAAGGATTTACCACTCTGGTGCTTCTTCAGCTGGCTTTCGGGGGTCTGATTCTGCTGAGTCTGGGCATTATCGGCACGTATCTCATGAATATTCTGAATGAATCTAAGAAAATGCCTCACTATGTAATCCGTCAAAAGGAAGTAGATGAGATCCCGGATGGAAGGAAATAAATAATGAAAGAAATCGGCGGCTATCTGGAACTGGAGAATTTTTCCGGAGTAGAATATC
Source organism: Clostridiales bacterium (assembly GCA_021203365.1). Lineage (GTDB taxonomy): Bacteria > Bacillota > Clostridia > Lachnospirales > Lachnospiraceae > Blautia_A. The sequence goes on along the minus strand of JAJQBI010000049.1, from coordinate 31,719 downwards.
ATCAAGGGCTGTACGCAATGAATCTTTGTCGTACCGCTCTGGTTTTTTTCCTGAAAAAGGTCCACTGCCAAAAACTATATGTGCCCAGACTGCTCTGCGACTCTGTCACGGAAATGTGTCGGCGGGAAGAAATTCCTCTGGAATTCTATCAGCTGGATAACCATTTCCTACCCACAGGCCGGATTTCCCTGGAAACGGATGAGTGGCTTCTGGCCGTCAGCTACTTCGGCCAGCTTACCGATAAAAAAATATTATTTTTAAAAGAAAAATACGGACGGATTATAGCAGACCTCACCCACAGTTTTTTTCAGCGGCCTTTACCCGGGATCCCCACGGTTTACTCCTGCCGGAAATATTTCGGGCTTCCCGACGGAGCTTACCTCTCCTCGCCCTTTCCTCTGGAACTTCCCGAAATCAGTCACGATTCCCCAGCCCATATGTCCCATATTCTGGGGCGATTTGAAGACGGAGCTTCTCCTCATTACGGAGAAATGCGGACGGTTGCCTCTGGCTTTTATCAGGCTAAGCCGGCCGGTATGTCCAGGCTGACGCATAATCTGCTTCGAGGCATCGATTATCCATCCGTAAAAGGCAGAAGAGAAGAAAATTATCAAACTCTGGAAGAATACCTGGGAGAATACAACCCGGTAAGCCCGAAATACAATCCCGACAATGAGCTTTCCGGCCACAGGATCTTCCGGACCAGAGAGACCTTCCGGCTTCCCTTTTTCCAGCCGCCGGAAGGTCCTCTGGCCTACCCGTTTTACTTTCCTCAGGGAGTGCACCTCCGGAAAGCTCTGGCTGACGTAAACATCTATGTACCCACCTACTGGCAGAACGTAATTCTGGAAAACCCGGTGGATACCCTGGAGCATCAGTGTGCCTCCAATATTCTTGCTCTTCCTTGTGATCAGCGTTACACCGCTTCTGATATGACCTATATGGCGGAGCTTACGAAACAGGTAATTAACAGGATTTCAAATTAAAGGAGAAACTATGCATCATCTTGTGATTCTCGGCTCTTTAACGGAATTCGTAAGTCTTGTGCGACTGGCAAAAGCGCGCGGGTATTATACCATTGTCTGCGACGGCAATCCGGATGGACCCGCAAAGGCACTGGCCCATGCACGATATGATATTCCCGTACAGAATATTGAGGAGATCGCCGACATCTGCCGAAAAGAACACGCGGATGGAATCATAACCTCCTTTTCCGATCTTCTTCTGGAATGTATGGTAAAAATAGCCTGCAGAGCCAATCTTCCCTGCTACCTTGTCCCAGGGCAGCTTTCCTTTTACAGGGATAAGGCCGTAATGAAGAATAAGCTTGCTGAGCTTGGAATCCCCACGCCAAAGTTTCTGTGTCTTTCCCCTGATTTCCCGGACGACGCACTGGATACGATGAAATTTCCACTGGTCACGAAACCCCTGGACAAATATGGTTCCCGGGGTCTGTTTGTAGTTCCCTCTCTCTCTGAACTCCGGTCCGCTTATCATGACGTATGTGATACTTCGGAGCGGAAGGAAATTCTCGTGGAGGAATATAATTCCGGATATGAATTTAATATGATGACCTGGGTACATCGGGGAATTGTCCATGTGATCAGCATCGCAGACCGGGAAAAATCCCCTATTCCCACACGGGATGTTCCTGTAAACAGCCGGAATGTATATCCCTCCTGTATGTTGGATTCAGTTCTAACGCCAGCCAGAGATATTCTGCAGAGATATGCCCTTTCCACAGGCCAGACGGAAGGAGTACTTTCCATGCAGTTTTACTGGCAGCCTGGCAAAGCTGTGGAAGTCGGCGAAATTGCGGCAAGATTTTTTGGATATGAACACGAGCTGGTAGAGCTTGGCGGAGGGATATCCATCGAAGAACTTCTCCTGGATTCTGTTTATGACACGCCGGGCCTGGAGAGAACTCTGGCTCTCGCAGATCCCCATTTGCCCACGGTCAGCGCCACTCTTTACTTTCATGGCCGGGAACGCACGGTCTGCTGTCAGGAAATCGCCAGGAGGCTCAGGAATCTGCCCGGCGTCTCTCATGTGGGTACCATGCTTTTCTACAAAGAGGGCGAACCCGTGAAATGGCGCAGCTCCAAACCCTACATAGCCCGCTATTATATCACCGGCCAAAACCGCCGGGAAGTAGATCGTATTACAGAAAGGATTTTCCGTGAAATATCCGTTCTGGATCCGGATGGAAGGGAAATTTTATATCAGAATGTGATTCCGACTTATAATCTTTAAGTTTTAGTTAAGTGAAAAAAGCAGAGCCTGACATTATTGTCAGGCTCCGCTTTTTTCTATACAGCCGGATCTGTAGGATCATAATTGTATGGATATACCAGCGGCGTCAGCGCCGGCCGTCCAAGAGGTCCTTTAAATACCTCACTGCTGTTATATGTGCCGTCAAAGATCCGTATGGTCGCTCCGTTGCAGTTATTGTACACCCACAGGGCGTCTGCCACGCAGACACGGATACAGCCATGAGACGCAGGATTTCCAAGCTTATTATACTCCGCCGCAGGAAGACTGTAGCTGTTCGCTGCGCTTCCGGCCACAGAATGAACATAGATTCCTCCCTGTCCGGCGCCCACCACGTGAGACGCGTACTGTCCGTAAGACGGTCCCATTAACAGCTTCCATCTGTCACTCCTCTGAAGATAATAGGTCCCAGTGGGGGTTGGGGTACTGGAAGTTCCCACTGATACCCGGATGGATTTCACCGGTATGGTCTTTGCTGAGCTTGTGTAAACCGTCATCACACAGTTTACACGGTCCACCTCCACGTAATAGGATCCGGTATAGATATTGGATATATCATTGATCCGGTATCCATTGGAATCAAAATAGAAAAGCTGTCCATCAATCCACTGACTGGTACTCTTCAGATATCCGGAACCATAGGGATCTACATAACGAACCAGATTCTCGGAATCGCTGACTACAATCCATCCATTGGTAAATCTTCCCTGGCTGTCCAGGTATCCGTTGATTCCACTATGTGTGATGTAGGTGTCTGTCACAACCTTATAGCCCTTGAAATAATACCAGTAATTTCCGATTCTGTGCCATCCGCTTCTGTAAAGAACCCCTGAACTCTGAGCATAATACCAGGAGCCGTTATAAGAAATAAATGAGCTCTTATATACTTTGCCCTTGCGGCTGCTGGAGGTGGAAATGCGGAAGAAATAATAGCTTCCGTCTACCTTTCTCAATCCACTGGCCAGTCTTCCCACACTGTCAAAATAATAATCATTCACCCATCGGTTTATAAAACAGTTATGGGTTGTGCTGCTGAAATAGTACCATCCGTAAAAACTGCCCGATGAGGTGACTACCTTCTGCCAGCCGCTTTTTTCCACGATCTTTCCCGGAGTGCTTCCAAAATAATATTTACGGTTGCTGGCGCCAGGACATGTATACCAGCCGTTTGTGCATGTGGACCGTTTCCCGTTCGCTGTAAAATAATATCTGGCCCCGTTATACGTGACAAGCTTGCTCTTGTAAATTACGCCTTTGGAGTTAGACCCGTAATACGATCCATTTTCTGCTTTTTTCATGGCACTCTTGGTAATGTATCCGGATTTACTGAGAAGATATTTGGTTGTGCCATCTCCGTTCAGCTGAGAGACATAATATCCCGTGTGGGTTTTCATCTGCCCGATCTGACTTCCGCTCTTAATAAAATACATCCACTGGGTGCCGGAATCCGTGGTACGGCTGATCCAGCCGTCATAGAACATCTTCCCGGGAATATCCGAGCTGGAGGATGCCGGCTGGAAATAATACTTCGCGGTGGTTCCTGAGGAGGTCGTAAGATTTTTGTAACCTGTATACGGCTTTCCGTTGGAATCCAGGCAATACCAGTCATCTCCGATTTTTTTCAGTATACCGGTGGTTCCCAGGTTATAGCGGCCGGTTTTTGTATAATAACGGAATGTGGTTCCTGTCCACAGCCAGTAGCCCTTCTGCTGCTGGCCCAGATCCGAGCTCCAGGGTGTAATGGCTGTCTCAGTTGTATCCGTATAAAGAGTCGCCAGATCACTTTCCATGAAATAAAGCTCTTCCGTAGTCGAATAGGGATGCCCGCTGGTTCCGGCTTCCACATTTATCCTTCCGGTTACCATATATCCGGACTCATCAAACATGTAATACCCTGTATGGGTTCCGGTCTGAATCTGCAGGATTCCGTCTTCCGCGGTAAAATACTCCTGCTCTGTGGCAGAAGCCGAATCCACGGTCACATCTCCGGTTTCCGTCTCTGTGCCGGCCTGAACAGAACTGTCCGTTTCCACGGTTTCTGTCCCCTCACTGCCGGAAGCGGAAGCCGCAGCATCGCCGCTGACCGTTCCATTCTGGATTTCTCCGCTGTCTTCAGCGAGTTTTTCAGTTGTCTGCACCGTCTCCGCAGTCAGCTCCTCCTGCGCATTGGACAACAGCGCCTCCACCGTTTCAGTTGTGCCTTCTTCCTCCGAGGTTCCCGAAGATTCAGCTGCTTCCCCGGAGGCGTTCCCGGACTCCGTCTGACCGGTATCAGTGGATGCCTTTTTCAGCTTAAATTTCCCATTCTCAGAAACCCAGTCAGATTCAGATGCGATAACCAGCCCCGTGGAATCTGTCACAGCTCCTGTGGAAGCGGATTCCGTTTCCTCGGCGGACACATCTTCAGATACAGTTTCACTCGCCGCGTCGGTCAGCAGCTCATCCTCCGTTTCCGTCCCTGTTTCCTCTGTCAGAGTCTCCCCTTCCCCGGAAGTAAACGTATCCCCCGAGGATGTCGTCCCGGATGATGTCCCGGATGTTCCCGTATCTGACGCATCACCGGAAGATTCCTCCAGATTCTCAGCGGGCGCCTCGGTAGGAACCGCTGTCACCTCCGCTTCCGTCTCTTCAGAACCCAGATCCTGCACCTCTCCCACATCGGCAGAGACCGCCTCAGATTCCGTTTCCCCGGAGCTGAAAGATTCCGCGCTGGTTCCCACAACGGTTGTCACACACAGCGTCAAACTCAGCAATATTGCTGCCAATCTTCTTTTCACAATGTTTCCTCCTATTTCTCTGTAATATACCGCCTATTCACCCAGGCCATCCTCAATCACCCTCGCAAGGGCTTCCAAAGCTTCACGCTCATCTGTCCCCTCGCATACCAGTCGGATTTCATCCCCACATTTAACACACGCCCCCAGAACACTGAGCACACTTTTCGCATTGGCGGTGCCGCCTCCATAATCCAGCAAAACCGAGGATTTGTATTTCAGTGCCTCGCTGCACAGCACTCCTGCGGGGCGCAGATGAAGCCCGGATGGATTTTTTACTGAAACCCTTCTGCTGACCATATCCGACCTCCTTTACTCGCTGTTGTCATTATCTTCACTGTCCACGACCGTCACCTCTGAAACTCTGACCTCTGTTGTCACCTCCTCCAGCAGTTCGTATCCATCCGGCAGCGTGATATCCACCGCTACCTCGCAGGATCCTTCCTCCCATTCATCCAGGGTGATGAAGGCCTGCACATCCGCCACGTCGAAATCGCTGAAATCTCCGGTCTCCGACTGAATGCGAAGCTCAATTTCCGTGAGTTCAAAGGCAATCTGATAGTCTTCCGGTTTATCCGTCACCTGAATGCCCGAGGTCGCCAGCGCATAAATCGCACTGTCCTCCGGGGCGATCCTGACACTCACCCAGGCATCCTCGCTGGTGCCTGTGGTAAGCTTCATCTCATCCGGAAGACTGTCCGCCAGACTGACCTTCAGCTTCACATCCTCCTGTGCACCGGAAATATCAATTTCGCCTGCGCCTATTGTAAGGGTATTCCCATTCTCCTCCAGCTGTGTAAGCGCCTCTGTGGTTCCTGCAACACTTACTGTCTCCGGAACGGTCGCCACACTGTCTACGACATAGCCCTCCGCGGGCTCTCCCTCATAAACCACCTCCAGCTTTACACTGGAACGCACCTTCCACAGCTTCGCGTATACCGTAGCCAACCCGTCGTTTTCCAGCTTGAGATAGCTCATGGTGGTGTCAGAAAGCTGGTCTCCGTTTTTATCGCGAATCACCACGGAGGCTTCCTTGAAGGTGGTATCCTCCGTAATACCGTCAATGTCCACCGTAACGCTGACATTATCAATTTTATTCACAACCGAAGCCGGCCCCGTGATCCGGACCGTCTCCGGATTTACCGTCAGGGAGCCCAGCTCATAGCCCTGCCCGGGCTCGCTGTCCCCGCTGCTGACACCGATGGTAAATTCCTTCGTCAGTTTCTCCTCTAGTGTCACACTGAGATTCTGAGGCGTCACAGAAATATTGGTGGCGGAAATCCCGGGACAGGTGACTGTAATGGGAATCATAACCGGATCCGTATTCAGACTGACCGCCTGTTGTAGATCCGCCACCGCCACAATGTCATTCACTGTAATTTTGGCCACTGTTTTTCTGGGTCCTGTAATGTAAACCCGGACAGAAGCGTTGTCCTCGTCTGCCATTACGACCAGGCCCTCCCCGTCCAGGTAATCCTCATTAATGATCTGCACGCTGGGAATCAGATAAGACTGCGTGACAATCGGATCATCAATGTTCACCGCAATCATCCACACAAGAATTCCCACAACCGCCGACATAATCTTCAGGCCAATATTATTTGTGAGTTTTTTCTTCATGCTTTTTTCTTCCCTTCAGCAGCTGCCGCAGTCTGCGGTTGTCTTTCACTTTTTTATTCTGCGCCTCCACCAGGGCTTCACGAAGCTGCGGCGCTGTGAGACTGCGGGTAAGACGGCCGCCCAAAGCCACCGATACCTGTCCGGTTTCCTCCGAGACAATAATCGTCAGGGAATCACTGACCTCACTGATGCCCACGCCTGCCCGGTGACGGGTTCCCAGCTGCTTGCTCAGCTCCATATTATCCGAGAGAGGAAGATAACAGGTGGCAGCCACCACCCGGTTCCCTCTTACAATCACCGCCCCGTCATGAAGAGGTGTATTATGCTCAAAAATATTGATCAGCAGCTGACTGGTAAGGATGGCGTCTATATTGATCCCGGTCCGGATATATTCATTCAGATGCACCTCCTTCTCAATGACAATCAGCGCGCCTGTTTTCACTTCCGCCATATCAAAGCAGGCTTTCACCAGCTCATTGATGGTCTTGTCCGTAAAGCGCTCCGTCACCTCGCGCCCCGCATCAAGAGGAAAGAAGGCCGAAACAAACCGTTGCTCCCCCAGCTGTTCCAGAGCTTTGCGAAGCTCCGGCTGAAAAACCACACAGACGGCGATCAGCAGCACATTCGCAAGATTCTGCACGATCCACAGAATCGTATTCATCTTCAGGACATAGGCCACCAGAATAAACCCCAGCACCACCAGAATACCCCTCAGCAGTGTATAGGCACGGCTGAATTTGATCCAGGCCATAAACTGATATACAAAAAAGGAGATCAGAGCGATTTCAATTACATCAATTACGCCCAGACCGGGAAGATTAATTTTGGTTACATACCCCACGATCAGGGAAATAATATCCCGCATACATGCCCCTCCCGCAGCTTTCTGTTTTTAGAGATCCTTCAGGGATTTCTCAAGCTCTTTCTCATAATTAAACGCGTCATTTTCCGGCGGCTCCGCAATTGTATGATTCGAGTTTCTCTGTCTTTCCGGTCCGGTAGACACCGGACGGGGGCGGGATACCGGCTTCTTCTCTCTCCGTGAAGATCCTGAAGCTTTCCTCTGGTTTCTTCCCGCGGACGCAGACGCCGCAGCCTTGGGCACCGCCTTTACATAATAATAGTATTCGTCATCCTCATATTCCAGCCGCTCTGTCCGTCTGTAATCCCCGCCAAACACAAAAAAGTCAATTATGAGACTGATTCCAATAGAAATCAGTACAGAACCCAGAAGAGGCAGAGTAGAAACCGAAAGGCCCATAGTATATCCTCCGGCATAAAGAACCACCGCAAAAGCAGCTCCCCCGGCAACAATGGAAATCCGCCACGCGTAATCAAAGGATCTGGTTCGCAGGAGATATACGAGAAGGATCACCGCCGCCACCGCAACCACTGTAATCCACATTTCCCAGTTCTGAGCCAGCCCGTTGGCCAGAAGCTCCAGCTTATCCGCAATTTCCATGTCCCCGCCCATGAGGGCCGTGGACTGCGTGCGGAGCAGCTGGACAAAATAGTAAAGAACCGTCCCGCATACAGCCGGAAGGGCACACAGCGGAGTTCCCAGAAGGCCGCATCCGATGGGCAGCAGTGCCGGAACCCCAAAACTCAGCGACAGAGGTGCCAGCGCCAGAACCACGTTCTGTCCGGAACTGAAGCGCAGGAACAGAATCGCCATAAGAAGAAGGAGCACCAGCATGAAGCCGGCCACCTCGATGCCCAGCGCATAGCTGTGTATAACCATCAGAACAGAACCGATAAAAATTGTGATCGACGGAGGCAGAATGCAGCAGATCAGCGCCAGAAGCAGCATCAGAAACACATTGTCCAGCTGGCTCATGTATCCCATGCTGGAATTGATCCACATGAAAAACAGGAACGCGAGAATAAATTTCACCGCAGGAAGAATGTATGTCTCATACCTGGCATACATTCCCTTTACCCTCTGCCTGATCTCAAATAATACCGCCATATTATACCCTCCTGCTGTTCGCCCTTGCCGGCGCCTTTTTTCCTTCCCGGTCATAGATCTTCTCCAGCCGGGTCAGGTCCATATAATACTGCCGGACACTTTTCTTCGCCCGACTGTACCGGACGGAATACTGCACATAGGTGAGGATGGAATAGATCACCAGCACAGCAATATATCCGATGAGCACATAGGAGCCGAGAAGAATCAGGTCCATTTTGTGAATATTCTCCATAAGGAAGTCAATAAAAAAGGAAGCCACCGCGGCAAGCGCCATGATATAACCTATGGATGCAAGAAAAAAATTCTTGATCAGAGCAAGACCAATGTAATCGCTTCTGTAGTACCGGCTCACCGGAAGATGGGTTTTGCCCTCATGCTGTTCATACATGGCAAGCCTTGTCATCACTTTTACTTTCTCTTCATTTATCATCAGCGAATCTCCTTTAGTCCCCTGCATCATCCGGATGCCGGGCTCATAAGCCATGACGCCGCGGATTATTCCGCGCTTCGCACACCAGGCCCTGGTATCATCATCTTAATATTTTAGCATATATATCCAGTGATGAAAAGTATTTTTCGAAACCTTTTTCCTAGATTCGTCCGGTGCATACGGTTATAAAATACACCCGAACGGCGCCCTTTTCCTTCAGGCAGCGGGCCATGGCGTCCATGGTGCTCCCTGTGGTGTAAACGTCATCAATTACCAGGATCCGAAGGCCGTCCACCCTCTCCCGTACCTGGAAGGCCTCCCGGAGATTTTTCTGTCTCTGGCTGGCACTGAGCTTTTTCTGGGATTTTGTCTTTTTCGTTTTTACAACCAGTCCTTCGTCCACCGGAATGCCTGTGATCCAGCCGATTCGCCGGGCCAGGTATTCCGCCTGGTTAAATCCCCGGCTCCGTCTCTTTCCGGGATGAACGGGAACCGGGACGATCCGCGAGGGGCGCCAGCGCAGGATCTGCTTTTTCCCGTAAAAGCACATTGCCCGGGCGTAAAAATCTCCGTATTCCCGACATCCGTAATACTTAAACCGGACCATAGACCTGCGCCATATACCATCATAAGGAAAAATCCCCAGGCCCTGGTCAAAGGAACGCCTTCCCTCTTTGCACTGCGGACAGAATTCCCGCTCCTCCTCCACCGGTCTTCCACACTTCATGCACCGGGCACCTGTTACTGGCCGGAGCGTCTCCCGGCATCCGGGACAGAGAAGCTCCTCCGGGTTCTCCAGAACCTGATGACACAGAGGGCAGCACCTTGGATACAGCGCATCCAGCAAAACTTCTGCGATTTTTTTCAAAAATCATCCTTTCTCCCCGATGACTGTTTTTACTCCTGATTTTCGTTTTCCAGCGCGGCCATCTCCTGAATTCTCACATCCAGAGAGCTGTAGCGCCGCTGCTGACTCTCATTGCGGATCATCTCCTCAAAGGTCGCCTCGCTGCCGACCACTGTCACGCACTTCCGGGCCCTGGTCACCGCGGTGTAAAGAAGGTTCCGGTTCAGCAGCATCTTCGGCCCGGAGAGCAGAGGAAGAATCACCGCCGGGTATTCCGAACCCTGAGACTTGTGAATGGTCACCGCATAGGCCAGCTCCAGTTCGTCCAGCTGTTTAAAGGAGTACTCCGCCCGCCGGCCGTCCTCGAACTCCACCGCCGCGGTCTCAGCAAAGGAGTTGATCTCCCGGAGAATCCCCGTATCTCCGTTAAAGACCCCGATCCCCTTTTCCACAGGAATTCCATAGCGTCCCTGCACTTCCCATTCCAGCTGATAATTGTTCTTAATCTGCATCACCTTGTCGCCCTCCCGGAAAAGGCGTCCGCCGGATTCCGTCTCTTTTTTGGACGGATCCGGGGGATTCAGGAATCTCTGCAGCACCTGGTTTAAGCGCTCTACCCCCAGAAGGCCCTTGCGCATGGGCGTGAGGACCTGAATCTCAAAAGGCCTGGCATCCACATATCCCGGAAGCTTTTCCTGGATCAGAGCTATGACCACACGGAGAATCACATCCGCGTCCTGCCTTTTCAGGAAGAAAAAGTCCCGGCTGTGATTATCCAGCCTGACCTTTTCCCCCCGGTGGATCTTATGGGCGTTGACTACGATATCACTCTCTGACGCCTGACGGAAAATCTTCGTGAGCTCCACCACCGGAAAGCAGCCGCTCCTCAGAATGTCCCGCAGCACATTCCCCGGTCCCACACTGGGAAGCTGATTTTCATCCCCCACCAGAATCAGGCGCGTACCCGCGGTCACCGCCAGGAGAAGAGAATGCATCAGCGAAATATCCACCATGGACATCTCGTCAATGATAATCACATCCGCCTCCAGAGGATTGTCACGCCCACGCAGAAACTGCACCCGGCCGCCTTCCTCCTCCCCCTCCGGGAGCCCGGTCAGCTCCAGAAGCCGGTGAATGGTCTGGGCTTCATGGCCGGTGGCCTCTGTCATCCGCTTTGCCGCCCGGCCGGTAGGCGCCGCCAGGCGAAGGCTGCAGCCCTCCCCCTCAAAATAACGGATAATGGTGTTAATGGTGGTGGTCTTTCCTGTTCCCGGGCCTCCGGTGAGAACAAGGACACCGTTGCCGGCCGCCTCATACACGGCCTTTTTCTGCATCTCGTCCAGGGTCATGCCGGTTTCCTTCTCAATCTGGCGGATCCTTCCGGACATCCGCTCCTCGTCCTCCGGACAGTGAATATTCAGCTCACACAACATCCGGGCCGTATTCAGCTCCAGATAATAATACGTGCCTGGATAGACAACCGTTTCCTCCCCTATGGTTCCCAGCACCACCTTCCGGTCCATGGCCAGATCCGTCAGGTGCTTTTCCATATAGGAGGGATTTACCTCAAGAAGCCTGGCGGCCCTGTCAAAAAGCTCCTCCCTGGGAAGGTATATATGCCCTTCCCCTGTGGCCTGTAAGAGAGTATACAACATCCCGCTGCGGATTCTGTAATCTGAATCTGTATGAATGCCAATCCGGGACGCGATCTCATCGGCGATGCGAAACCCTACCCCGCTGATATCCTCCGCCAGCTGATAAGGATTCTCCTGAAGAACCCCATAAAGGGAATTCCCGTACTTCTGATATATTTTGGCTCCCAGATTGAGAGAAATCCCGTATTTCTGCAGAAAAATCATAGCCCTCCGCATCTCGGTCTTTTCCCGCATCTGCTCAGAAATCTCCCGGGCTTTTTTTTCGCTGATTCCCTTTACTTCCGCCAGACGCTCCGGTTCCTCCTCCAGAATCCGCAGGGTATCATCCTTAAATTTATGAACAATCCTGGCCGCAAGAGCAGCCCCCACGCCTTTCACGGCACCGGAGCCCAGGTACCTTTCCATGGCCATGGCATCCTCCGGCGTTTTTTCCACATAGGAGGAAATCTGAAACTGCTTTCCGTAAACCGGATGACGGATAAAGGTTCCTTCGGCTTCTATGGACGCCCCCTGGGTCACCACAGGGATCGTGCCCACACAGGTCAGCTCCCCGTCCTTTTCCGTATTTTTTATTACCATGACCGTATATCCGTTGTCCTCGTTGCGGAAAATCACATGGTCAATATACCCCGTAACCGTCTCGCTCATTTTTCCTCCCGATTTCAGGCGTCCATTCTCGTCCTCATCTCCGCAAACATCCCGGTTCCCACCGCCACCACCAGCGTGGCGTCGGAAACCGTCAGCGTATTCACGCCGGTTTTCTCCTCGATGAGACTGTCCATTCCCTGCAGCAGAGCTCCGCCGCCGGTCAGAACGATCCCCCGGTCCACAATATCCGCCGCCAGCTCCGGGGGCGTCTTTTCCAGGACACTGTGCACAGCCTCCACGATCTGGTTCGTGCAGTCCTTAAGCGCCTCCCGGATCTCCTCCGAGGTCAGCCTGGAAACTCTCGGAAGTCCCGTGATTATATTCCGGCCCTTCACCTCCATGGTTCTGGGCGCAGCCTCCTCGACGGCCGTACCGATGGTGATTTTAATCTGCTCCGCCGTATCCTCACTGATAAAAAGGCTGTGCTTTTCCCGCACGTAATCCAGAATCGCCCGGTTAAAATTATCCCCGGCCACCTTGATGGAGCTGGAAACCACCACGCCGCCCAGGGAAAGCACCGCCACATCCGTGGTCCCGGCGCCGATGTCCACGATCATGTTTCCAAAAGGCTTGGTGATATCCACCCCTGAACCGATGGCCGCGGCAATGGGCTCCTCTACCAGAAAAACCGCCCTGGCTCCTGCCTGATAGGTGGCCTCCTCCAGCGCCCGTCTCTCCACCTCCGTGATGCCGCTGGGCACGGTGATGCTGATCCGGGGCTTGCGGAAAGCCCGCCTTCCCATCGCCCTGGAGACAAAGTATTTCAGCATTTTTTCCATGACAATGTAATCCACGATCACGCCCTGCCGGATGGGCCAGATCATCTCCAGATTCGAGGTGAGATGGCCTGCCATCTGCTGCGCCTCCTCGCCGATTGCCCGTATTTTCTCCGTATTTTTATCATAAACCGCCACGGTGGGCTCCCGCAGGACAAGCCCCCTTCCGGTGGAATAGACCCGGCAGTTCCGGGTGCCCAGGTCAATTCCGATATCATTTGCTGCCATATATGCCTCCCATCCTAACTGTAGCTGTAACGGCAAAAGGTATAATGATACCAGGGCGCGTGAAGCACGGAAAAATTTCGGGTATCAGGATATTTTGCCGCCGTAATATACGGATTTCCCTATGATAAATATTTCGCCACATACTGTCCCGTGTAGGAGGCGGGATTTGCCGCCACCTCCTCAGGGGTGCCCCGGGCCACAATGGTGCCGCCCCGGTCTCCCCCTTCCGGTCCGATATCAATAATATAATCCGCGGTTTTAATTACGTCAAGGTTATGCTCGATGACAACTACCGTATTTCCGCCCTCCGCCAGGCGCCGGAGGATCTCAATCAGCTTGTGCACATCGGCAAAATGAAGTCCCGTGGTGGGCTCGTCCAGAATATAAATGGTTTTTCCCGTGCTTCGCCTGGAAAGCTCTGTGGCAAGCTTGATCCGCTGTGCCTCCCCTCCGGAAAGAGTGGTGGACGGCTGTCCCAGCCGGATATAGGAAAGCCCCACATCATACAGGGTCTCAATCTTCCTTCGGATGGACGGAAGATTTTCAAAAAACGGAAGGGCTTCCTCCACCGTCATGTTTAAAACATCATAAATACTCTTATCCTTGTACCGGACCTCCAGAGTCTCCCGGTTGTACCGCTTCCCCTTGCAGACCTCACAGGGGACATAGACATCCGGCAGGAAGTGCATCTCGATCTTGATAATCCCGTCCCCGCCGCAGGCCTCACAGCGGCCGCCCTTTACATTAAAGCTGAAACGTCCCTTTTTGTATCCCTTTGCCTTGGCGTCGGCCGTGGACGCAAACAGATCCCGGATCTGATCGAAAACGCCCGTATAAGTAGCCGGGTTGGAGCGCGGCGTCCGCCCGATGGGAGACTGATCAATGTTGATCACCTTATCCAGCTGCCGGATTCCCTCAATGTCGTCATGCTTTCCCGGTATGGTTCTGGCGCGGTTCAGTTCCCGGGCCAGACGCTTATACAGGATCTCATTGATCAGAGAGCTTTTCCCCGAACCGGAAACACCGGTGACACAGGTCATCACACCCAGGGGAATGTCCACGTCTATGTGCTTCAGATTGTTCTCCGCGGCGCCCCGGATGGTGAGAAAACCTGTGGGCTTTTTCCGGGTTTCAGGCACGGGAATGGAAAGCCGTCCGCTGAGATAAGCGCCTGTGATGGAGTTTTCACAGGCCATCAGATCCTCCGCCTTCCCCATGGCCACCAGCTCCCCGCCGTGCTCTCCCGCGCCGGGCCCGATGTCCAGCACGCAGTCCGCCGCGCGCATGGTTTCCTCGTCATGCTCCACCACAAGGAGGGTGTTTCCCAGATCCCGCAGCCGCATCAAAGCCCCCAGGAGCTTACTGTTGTCCCTCTGGTGAAGACCGATGCTGGGCTCATCCAGAATATAGGCCACACCCACAAGACCGGAGCCGATCTGCGTAGCCAGGCGGATTCTCTGGGCCTCCCCGCCGGAAAGGCTTCCGGTGGCCCGTCCAAGAGACAGATATTCAAGCCCCACCTCCGCCAGAAATCCCACCCTGGCCCGGATTTCCTTAAGAATCTGTTTCCCGATCTTCCTCTGCTGCTCTGTAAGCTCCATCTCCTCCAGAAAAGCAAGCAGCTGATCCACCGACAGGCAGGTGATCTCGTAAATGTTCTTCCCGGCCACAGTCACCGCCAGAGATTCCTTCTTCAGCCGCTGTCCCTTACAGGCCTTGCAGGGCGTGATCCTCATAAAGGTCTCATATTCCTGCTTCATTATATCGGAAGAGGTTTCCCGGTACTTCTGCTCCACATTGCGGATCAGGCCGGGAAAAGCCACGTCATAAATCCCTTCTCCTCTCTGTCCCTTATAGTAAACCTTCACGGAATGACCGCCGGTGCCATTGATGAGAATGTCCTGGATCTTTTTGGGATAATCCTGAAAGGGCGTATCCAGGCTAAAATCATATTCCCTGGCCAGCGCGTCCAGAATCGCCCGGGTAAAGCTTCCCGGACTGGTACAGGACTGCCATCCCAGCACGGTGATCGCCCCCTGAAGAATGCTCAGAGACTTATCCGGGATCATCAGATCCACATCAAACTCCATTTTATATCCCAGGCCCGCACACTCCGGACAGGCGCCAAAGGGATTGTTAAAGGAAAAGCTCCGGGGCTCAATCTCATCAATACTGATCCCGCAGTCCGGACAGGAAAAGCTCTGGCTGAAGGTAATAGATTTTCCATCCATGGTATCCGCCACCAGCAGCCCGTCTGAGAGGCCGAGGACGGTTTCGATGGAATCCGCCAGCCGCTTCTCGATCCCCGGCTTTACGATCAGACGATCCACAACGATCTCAATGTTATGCTTGATATTTTTTTCCAGGTGAATGTCCTCCGACAGCTCATAAAGATTCCCGTCGATCATCACCCGCACATAGCCGCTCTTTCTGGCCCGATCCAGAAGCTTCGCGTGGGTTCCCTTCCGGCCGCGGACCACCGGGGCCAGCAGCTGCAGCCTCTGCCTCTGGGGCAGCTCCATAATCTGATCCACCATCTGATCCACCGTCTGCTTCCGGATCTCCCGCCCGCATTTCGGACAGTGGGGGATTCCCACCCGGGCATAGAGAAGACGGAAATAATCATAGATTTCCGTCACCGTTCCCACCGTGGAACGGGGATTCCGGTTGGTTGATTTCTGATCGATGGAAATAGCAGGGGGAAGCCCCTCAATGCTGTCCACATCCGGCTTCTCCATCTGCCCCAGGAACTGTCTGGCGTAGGAAGAGAGAGACTCCATATACCGCCTCTGTCCTTCCGCGTAAATGGTATCAAAGGCCAGAGAGGATTTTCCCGATCCGCTCAGCCCGGTGAGAACCACAAACTGGTCTCTCGGAATATCTACACTCAGATTTTTCAGATTATTTTCTCTTGCTCCGCGAATGCGGATAAAATGCTTCTTATCCTCCGTATTTACCGGCATATTTTCTCCAGCCTCCTGCAAAATACCGTCTGATTTTCCAACTCTAAAAAAGGAACTCCGCCATCACCGTGTTGCTCACATGGATCCCTTCCCTTGTGAAAAAAACACGGTCTCCTTCCCCGGCCAGAAGTCCCAGTTTCTCATATTTTTCCAGAACCGGCCCATACACCTCTTCCAGGGGACATCCAAAGGATTCCTGAAATTCCTTCCGGGAAATCCCCCCGGTCATGCGCAGCCCCAGAAACATAAACTCCGCCATGCCGTCCTCCCGGGTAATCCGCTGAACCTCTCTGTGAAGAAGCTCCGGCTGCCCGCACAGGGACAGGTATTCTCCCATATCCCTGGTGTTGGAAAAACGGACTCCGTTCAGAAAAGAGGACGCCCCCAGGCCCAGGCCCAGATAATCCTCTCTTTTCCAGTAGCCCACATTGTGGCGGCAGACAAAGCCCTCCCGGGCATAGTTGGAAATCTCATACTGTTTATATCCATATTCCCTTAAAATAGCGGCCGTATTCTCGTACATCTCATATTCCGTGTCCTCATCAGGAAGACAGAGCTTCCTTTTTGCAAAGGGAGTCCCCTCCTCCACAATCAGACTGTAGGCAGAGATATGCTCCGGCCCCAGCCGGGCCACGGTTCGAAGGCTCTCCTCCCAGCCCTTCATGGTCTGGTCCGGAATCCCGAACATCAGGTCCACATTTACATTGGAAAAACCGGCCGCCCGGACTCTTTTCCAGCTCTCCAGGAAATCCTCAAAGGTGTGGATCCGTCCCAGACTCAAAAGCTCCTGATTCCGGACCGACTGCAGCCCCAGACTCAGGCGGCTGATCCCGCAGGCCCGGTAGGCCTCCAGTTTTTCCGGCGTTAAAGTCCCCGGATTGGCTTCGATGGTAATCTCCGCGTCCGGGGCAGCCCAAAAGCTTTCTTTTATACATTCCATCACCTGGACGATCCAGCGGGCATCCGGCAGGGAAGGCGTCCCCCCTCCGAAAAAAACAGAGGTCACCTGAAAATCCTTTCCCAGGGAAGAGGATGCCTGAATCTCCTTCATAAGCGCCTGAAAATAGGCTTCCTGCTCCATCCTTCCGGCCGGCGCCGACAGAAAATCACAGTAGTCACATTTTTTCACACAGAAGGGAATGTGCACATAGAGTTCCAGCTTCCTCTGCATGGCTACTCTCCCGCGTCCGTTTCGGCCAAAGTGCCGCCGTTTAACAGATAACTGTTGGTCATTGTCAGATTCCCGTTGGAAACCACCGCGTCCGCGTTGGTGGCCACAGGTATGGGCGTCGCCGTGGGATCCGGCGCCACGGTAATCTTCAGGACCTGAAGAGAGGCCTCATCCTTCTCCTCCTGGCTGCAGCCCCCAAAAGTCAGAAGGGCAAGAAAAAGGACAGCCGCCAGAAATCCCCGCCCCATGCCTTTTTTTCCATCGTTTTTTTTCATTCTTTTCCTCGTTTCTTCCGCCTGCCGGTCCTATGTCCCCGGATTTCAAGATGTTGGGGTCAAAAGTATTTGACCCCTATGATACCTGAGAATTCCCTCACAGAGCGCCCTGCGGGTGTCCGTGCTTCGCACTCCCGGAATTCTCAAAAACATTCGGAATCCGCTCATTTTGGCTAATATATTAGCCAAAATGGCTACTTCCTCATGTTTTGGGCGGGTCAAGATGTCATG
Organism: Clostridiales bacterium; assembly: GCA_021203365.1. Classification (GTDB taxonomy): domain Bacteria; phylum Bacillota; class Clostridia; order Lachnospirales; family Lachnospiraceae; genus Blautia_A. Next base: position 13,861 of record JAJQBI010000049.1, on the reverse strand, counting down.
AATTGGAACATAAATGTTCCATTCATGACCTTTTGACCCTGGTATCATTTCAAAACACCGTCATTTGTCATCCAGCTTCAGCACGCTCATAAAGGCCTTCTGGGGGATCTCCACATTCCCTACCTGGCGCATTCGCTTCTTTCCCTCTTTCTGCTTTTCCAGGAGCTTCTTCTTCCGGGTGATATCCCCGCCGTAGCACTTTGCCAGCACGTCCTTACGAAGAGCCTTGACCGTCTCCCTGGCGATAATCTTGCTTCCGATGGCCGCCTGAATGGGGATCTCAAAAAGCTGCCTGGGAATCTCCTCCTTCAGCTTCTCACACATCCTGCGCCCCCGCTCGTAAGCCGTGTCCCCGTGGACAATAAAGGAAAGAGCGTCCACCTCCTCCCGGTTCACCAGGATATCCAGCTTTACCAGCTCACTTCTCTCATAGCCGCAAAGCTCATAGTCCAGGGACGCGTATCCCCTGGATCTGGATTTCAGGGCGTCAAAGAAATCATAGATAATCTCATTTAAGGGCAGCCGGTATTTTAACAGCGCCCGGGTTTCCTCCATATACTCCATGCCGCCGTACTGTCCCCGGCGCTCCTGGCAGAGCTCCATAATGGCGCCGATGTAGTCTGTGGTCACCATAATCTCCGCATTTACCATGGGCTCCTCCATATATTCGATTTCGGAGGGGTCCGGCAGGTTGGTGGGATTGGTCAGGTCCACCACTTCTCCGTTTTTCTTATGTACCTTATAGATTACACTGGGCGCGGTCGTCACCAGGTCCAGATTATATTCCCGCTCCAGCCGTTCCTGGATAATCTCCAGGTGGAGCAGTCCCAGAAATCCGCAGCGAAAGCCAAAGCCTAAGGCCACCGAGGTCTCGGGCTCATAAAAAAGGGAGGCGTCATTGAGCTGCAGCTTTTCCAGCGCATCCCGCAGATCCCCGTATTTGGCGCCGTCCGCCGGATAAAGCCCGCAGTACACCATGGGGTTTACCTTTTTATATCCGGGAAGGGCCTGGGCACAGGGGTGTTCCCCATTGGTCACGGTATCTCCCACCCGGGTGTCCCGCACATTCTTGATGCTGGCAGTGATATAGCCAACCATTCCGGCGCTCAGCTCTTCACAGGGGATAAACTGCCCGGCGCCAAAATAGCCCACCTCCACCACCTCTGTGGAAAAGCCGGTGGCCATCATGCGGATGGGGGTTCCCTTCGCCACCCGTCCGTCCACAATCCGGCAGAAAACTATGACTCCCTTATAGGAATCATACACGGAGTCAAAGATCAGAGCCTTCAGAGGAGCGTCCGCATCCCCGGAGGGCGCGGGAATCTTCTGCACCACCTGCTCCAGCACCTCCTCCACGTTCTCGCCGGTTTTGGCGGAGATCCTGGGGGCGTCCTGAGCTTCGATCCCGATCACGTCCTCAATCTCACTGACCACCCGATCCGGCTGGGCGCTGGGAAGATCGATCTTGTTGATTACAGGCACCGCATCCAGGTCATGGTCCAGCGCCATGTAGACATTGGCCAGGGTCTGGGCCTCGATCCCCTGAGCTGCGTCCACCACGAGAATGGCCCCGTCACAGGCGGCCAGGCTGCGGGAAACCTCATAGTTAAAATCCACATGGCCTGGCGTGTCAATCAGATTAAAAATATATTCCTCCCCGTCCTTTGCCTTATATACAATGCGGACGGCCTGGGATTTGATGGTAATGCCCCTCTCCCGCTCCAGTTCCATATTGTCCAGCACCTGAGACTGCATTTCCCGCTGCGTCAGAAGTCCGGTCATCTCAATAATGCGGTCCGCCAGTGTGGATTTTCCATGGTCGATGTGGGCGATAATACAAAAATTTCGGATTTTACTCTGGTCTGTCATTTTCGGGGATTCCTTCCTGATCATTCAAATTCTCACAGGGAGCCTTTCGGCAGCCGCCCTGTCGCTTCAAAGAGTATAGCACACTTTTTGAAGGATTGCACCTGATTTCTTCCGAAAGGCCGGGTCTCTCCGGTCAGCTGTCTCCGGAGAGAACCCGGTGCAGAATGTCCGCAAAGGGCTCCATGGCGTTTTTTACCTCCTGCACAGTGTTGGTCTGGGCGCCGGCTTCCAGCAGCAGGGCCTTCGGGCGCAGATGAAGGTTATAGCGCAGGCCGGAGAGATAGATTCCCCTGTACAGATCCGGATAATACAGGGCGGCCTGGTATTCCAGCTGAAAAGAAAAGGCCAGATTCTCTTCTATGTAGGGATTGGGAAGATAATCCAGCGTCCCCTGATCCGCCGTGTAGCTCAGCCCGTTAAAAAACAGAAGCTGGGCGGTTTCCTTTCCGTCGATTTCCGTCACCAGGCGGCGGCCGTCTGACACCCCGTCTCTGTGCAGATCTATAATCACCTGAATGGTGGGATTCTCCTCCAGAACCTGCTCCACATATTCTCTGGCATAGTCATAGGCCAGACTCCGGTCCAGCTCTCCGTCCACAAGGTCAAAGCTCTCCGTCACGTGAATCACCTGATAGCCGTAGACCTCCGTGAGAATTCCCGCCAGATGGCTGCCCACCCCCACAATGGTGTCCTCCTCCTCCCCTTCTCTGGAATCCGCGAAGGCCTCCTGGGAATGGCTGTGATAGATCAGAATCTGGGGCACAGAGCTGTCCTGTTCCATAGTCAGATCTTCCTCCAGAAACTGAAGCGCGTTGATCTGGGATTCGCTGGTCGCCGTGCCGGAATCCAGGATATAAAACTGGTTCATCACGTACTCAAAGCTGGAAAGCGCCTCCGGCGACAGGTCAATCACAGGGGATGGCAGAACCGACGCCTCCTCCAGGATCTCCCCCGCGTCGCCCGCCGTAGCCGGGGACGCATCCTCTGCCGTGGCTGCCTCCGGGTCTCCCGCTTCCTCGATATCTCCCGGGAGGTTCTCTTCCTCCGGAACACCTGCTTCTCCCGCCGTTCCCACCTCTTCCCGGTCTGCGGATTCACTCCCGAAGGAAAGCTCGTCCTCCGTCTCTCCCGACATCTGGATCTCTCTCACCAGATAACTTCCGTTGGCCTCCACAAGAAGCTCCTCCGTCTCCCGGTCGCCGCTTTCACGGGAGTCCTCCGCGCTTTTTTCCAGATACCGGTACAGGGGAAGCTGTCCAAGCACGTCCCCCTGAAGCCAGAAATCCCGTTGTTCTGAAGCAAGGATGCCTAAAAAGCACAGGCTTAAAAAAATACAGAAAAATTTCTGAAAATCTGTCACGGAATCACCTCTTCAGGGCAGCGCCAGTCTTATTTTTCAGGTCAGAAAGAATTCTCATCCTATAATGTTAGGGTCAAAAGTATTTGACCCTGGTATCATCCTATGACAGATCCCTGAAAAATATACGCACATCAGACCTCGGAAAAGGCAAGGTTCAGACCTTCCGATATGGTAAAGCTCAGATACTTTACGGTCTCATCCACATCCTTCGGAGTTACAAACATACTGTGCAGCCCCGGCGGCACCATCTCCTCCAGGAACTCCTTCTGCTCCGCCTCGTCCAGGACATCCAGCAGATGGGACATGGAATCCCGGACGATGGTGGCCGCGTCCACCACAGTGGGAACCCCGATTCCGATCACCTTTACCTGAAGATTCTCCTCTGTGAGACCGATTCTGTGGTTTCCCACCCCGGAGCCCGGATGAATTCCGGTATCCGTGATCTGAATGGTCCGGCTGAGACGCCGCACGCTCCTGGCCGCCAGGGAATCCACCGCCACCACCACATCCGGCTGGGTTTCCGCCACAATTCCCTGTATGATCTCCGAGGTCTCCATCCCGGTCTGTGCCATAACTCCCGGGGCGATTCCACTGGTACGGTGCATTTTTTCTTCCCCGATCCCGCACAGTCCATACTCCCGGATCACATGCCGGGTCATCCGGAGATTTTCCACCACCCTGGGGCCGAGGGAATCGGCCGTCACCGCAGGGTTTCCAAGTCCCACCACCAGAATGGATTTTTCCCTGTCCAGACCAATCAGCCTGCGCAGGTGGACAGCGATCTCCTGAGAAATTTCTCTGTGGTAGTCCTCATCCGGAATGGACAGGTTGGGCGCCTCCATGGTAATGTAGGTGCCCTGGGGACGCCCCATGGCCCTGGCGCCATTCTCCGTGGTAATCCGAACCACAGAGATGGAAACATCCTTTTCCTTATCGTATTTTTCCTGGATCTCCACCCCGTGAATCTCCACATTTTCCTCTGTGAAGCGCTCCGTCGCCTCCAGAGCAAGATCGGTTCTGATTCTGTAGCTTCCCAACATACTCGTTTCCCCTTTTCTCATTTTCGTCCGTTTTACGCGATTCAGGATCCGCCGTGAACCGCCTCCTTTCACGGACACAATTCACCGTAAGCCTTCGATTGTATTTTCCTCATTTTTTCCCGAAATATGTATTGACTTTTGGAAAAGGATGTACTAAACTTAAAAAGCATGTTCACAGGGGCGCCCGTGTCTGTTCCTGTGAGATTTACTTTACAGGAATGGGAGGTGTACGAATTGGCAAATATTAAATCTGCGAAAAAGAGAGTTTTAGTAAACAGAACGAAAGCCGCGAGGAACAAATCCATCCGCTCTGCTGTGAAGACTTCCATCAAGAAGGTTGAGGCAGCTGTGGACAAGAAGGATAAGGCCGCCGCGGAGGCTGCGCTGAAGGACGCGATTTCCACCATCAGCAAGGCTACATCCAAGGGCGTTTATCATAAGAACAACTGCGCGAGAAAGGTTTCCCGTTTAACCAGGGCCGTGAACAGCATCGGCTGATAAATGAGAGACTTAACAGAAACAGCCGCCACCGTCGGGCGACTGTTTTTTTATTTTTATAAGCTCTGTCCATTCATGGAAGCGTCCCGGCGCCCGGAGCTGAACTTCACAATCAGCAGCTCCACGCTGAGCGTATCCCCCATCTGTCCGGTTTTTACCGCCTCCTCCGCGTTCACACAGTCCCGGACGGTCTCTGTAAGCTCCTCTTCAGTATATTCCCGGGCACAGGCTGCAAGCCCCCGCATGACAAAGGTCTGCACGCCCAGCTCTTTCGCCGCCTCCGCCTGAGAGGCCCCGGCCCCCAGATATTTTTTCGTCAGCAGCAGCTGCCGGTACTGCCTGGCCAGAAGAAACAGGATACGCATGGGGGGTTCCTTCTGAGCCAGAAGGTCATAATACAGATCCAGTGCCTTTTTCTGTTTCCTCTCCGTCACCGCACGCACCATCTCAAAGATCCGGCTGGTGGTCTGCGTTGTACAGATGGTCTGAATATCCTGCGCGGTAACCGTGTTTTTCCCTTCTGTATAGGCAATCAGCTTCTCCAGCTCCATGCGCAGATTTCCCATGTCGGTCCCCGTCATTGTCAGCAGCAGCTCCATATCTCTCTGGGTGATTCTCCGATTCTCCCTTCCCAGAATACCGGCCGCCCACCTCGCCAGTGTTTTTTCATCCTGTCTCACGAACTCGGCGACTCTGCCCACTGCCTTCACAGCCTTATACATCCGGCTTCGCTTATCCACTTCCGTCTCCACAAAAACAAGGCAAAGATAATCCGGCAGAATTTTCATATAACCCGCCAGTTCCTCACATTTGTTCTTGAAAAAACCGGTATTTTCCAGAAGCACCACCCGGTGCTCCGCCAGAAAGGGCATGGTTTCACAGAGATCCACCAGCTCCCGCAGCTGGATTCCCTTTCCCTCAAAAAAAGAAAAATTGATGGGATTCTCCTCCGGCTGCAGGGCCTTAAGAAGGCGGTTCTTATACTGCTGCTTCAGATAGGTCTCCTCCCCGTAAAGAAGGTAGGCCTGCTTAAATTCTCCTGTTTTGATATCCTGCTGTATATTTTTCAACGGTTCTGTTCCTTCCTGCTCCGGAATCCGAAAAGCCTGAAATCTTATGACGAGGGCCTGGTTTTCATAACCACCTCCAGGCCCACCTGAATCCTCTGCGTCCTTCCGAACATATCCATCTCCAGATAAGCCTTTCGCTTATGCCGGTCGATGCGGCGGATCAGCGCCTCTTTGCCCACCAGGGGGCCGGACAGAATCCGGATCCGCGAGCCCTCAATGATTCCCTCTGACATCCCAACGATCTGCTCTTCCCCGCCAAACTGCAAAAGAAATTCCATTTCCCTCTCCGTCAGCGGGACGATCTCCTCCCCTGTTCCCAGAATTCTGGTCAGTCCGATCACCCTTCGCAGCCGTATAAACACCTGATCAATGTCTTCTGTATCCAGAAAAACATAACCCGGAAAAAGAATCCGGGTCCGTATATTCCATTGTCCGTTGCTTTTCTTCTTCTCCTCATAACAGGGGATGAAACAGTTTCGCAAAATCGATCCGGGGATTCGCGCAGCGCACTGCTGCCGGATGTTTTCCTCCGTCCCGGTGCGCACCTGCATGACATACCACATAGGGTACCTCCTTTTAAACGGTTTCTTCATCTGCCGCACCTTCCGATCTGAAATTTCAGACAAAACCGGAAGGATGCGCAGGATTTTATTCTGTCACAGCCGTCTCTTATTGTGGTTTCAAAAAAAGCATCCGATGACTTCCCTCTCCACAGCAAACCTACAGTGACTCTTATAGAAGGCGGCTCCATATTTCAGCAGAGTCCGCATGCCATCCTGCTTTAATTCTGCCGTATAATCTCTGTCCGTAATCTGGCACAACGCCTCTTTGCACTCTTTCTCAAACTGAGCATTTCCCGGACTTCTTCATCGGTAAAACCAAACTGCTCATCACATTCTGCTTCAAGGAGTGTATACATTTTCGGATTATTCAGCCCTGTGAAAATACTCTCTTTCGACACTCGCAGACAGCCCGTCAGGACTGCAAATTCCAGACTGGCGTTAGTTTTAAGGGCCTGCTCAAACAGGTTTCGAATCAGCAGCACCATCTCCCTGTAATACTTCTGCTTACTTGCCTTTGCCAGCGGAACATCATATTCGTCAATCAGTATGATAAACTTTTTTCCATAATGTTTCCAGAGCAGTCCTGACAATGTTTTCAGACTTCTATACAGCGTCTCATCATCCATATCTCTCTGCAGAAGGCTGTCGTAGGATTTCTTTTCACTTGCAGTCAGTTTATCGCTTTCCGCCAGGAAACTCATCCTTTCCGCCTCGTCACAGATTTCCATCGCAATCAGGTTACGGCTTGTTTCAAAATTTGCGGCTTCTGTAGCCTTCAACGTAATTGAAATCACCGGATACTGCCCCATATATTTCTCACACAGCCCGGTTTCCCCTGAAACTGCCAGTCCTTCAAACAGGCTTTTATCTGTGCCGATTTCAAAAAAGTACTTGAGCATGCTCATATTTATGCTCTTTCCAAAACGGCGCGGACGGGTGAAAAGATTCACCTGGCCCCAATTGCTCAGAAGTTCTTTTATCATACCGGTCTTATCGACATAATAAAAGCCCTCTGTAATAATTTCCGCAAAATCTTCTATGCCAATCGGCATTTTCTTCTTTTCCACCGCACACCTCCAGTCAGATTTCAGGCCGCAGCACTCTTTTCACAGTTCATTGCCAGGGTTTCAACAGCGTCCCATTTCAGTCCATATTCAACCTCACACATGAATATAACCAAATCATTTTACTTATAACTTATCACAAAGGTGCCTTTAATTCAACTCAGGAACCATCAAATACCCTGAAATTTCCTGTTGCGGACGTAAAAATACCGGGAGGTTCCGCTGTGAATCACAGCTTTGTCCTCCCGGTGACAGTGGTTTACTCCGTCAAAACCCTGCACTTCTTTACTCTCCTCTGAAATCCGCATGCACCCTGTCAATACGCTGAAAAACAATGAATCATTCGATTTCAGGACATAGCCGAACATCTGGCGGATAAGCCCAAACATATCGTCGTAATAGTTATTCTCGTATGCTTTCTGCAGTGGTGCATCGTATTCGTCTATCAGGATAATGACTTTTTTTCCATAGTGTTTATACAAAAGATCGGATAGTACTGCCAGGCTGTCTTCCACCATTTCTTCCGCAGACCGCAGCTCGTTTAAATCATTTTTATCCTCATCATCAAGCCGATCGCTCTTTAAAAGGACAGGGAATTTCTTGGCGGCTCTTCTTATTTGCCGCCATAGATTTTTTCAGCTGCAGCATAAGTTTTTCCCGTTGCCTGTTTCAGTGTAATCGAAATCACAGGGTACTGCCCCCATGTATTTTTCACACCGCTCACCACCAATCTCACATCAGGATACAACTAACCTGTTTTACCGGTATCTTACCACAAAGTCACCTGCATAAGATGGCAGAGGTCTTCGTAGATAAGGTGACTGTGTTCGATAAGTGGCACATCGAGATCACATGGAAGTGTGAAGACCTGGTCGAGGCGGCGCTGAATGAGGCGGCGGAAGCTGAGGAGGTTCTGGTGGAGATCGGAAGAAAAGCGGGATAAGGATTGGGAGCGGTCATTGCATGGGGAAGCCTGTGTGTGGCCGTTCTTTTTTCATTTACGGAGAATGAACTTTCTGAAAAAAGCCACATACAGCCGGAAAATGACGGACAGACGTGAAATGTTAATAAAATGTTCTCGAAATAGGCCTTGATAAGTGGGGCGGCTTTGTGGTAAGCTATAGATACAATAGGTGAGGTATAAGCACTTGTTGGATACCGTGATGAAGGGCGGTGATTCGGTTGGTTAACGAAGGACACCTGCATGAGCAGGATTTAGAGAGAATTCGTAAACTCCGTATATTTGATGATGATTTTCTCAAGGAAGTGTTTGACGGGAATTTTGAATCCACGGAACTGGTACTGAATGTCATCTTCGACCGGAACGACATTAAGGTCATAAAGGTAATTGGCCAGAGAGAAATCAAAGGCATTGAAGGGCACTCCGTCAGGCTGGACATTTTAGCGGAGGACAGCGAGGGACACGCATATGACATCGAAGTGCAACGCCAGGATAAAGGATGGTTACATTTACGCGCCAGATACAACAGTAGTATGATGGACACGGTTTTGCTGCCGGAGGGTGAGGACTACTCAAAACTCATCCCGACTTATGTGATTTTCTTCGTGGAAAAGGATGCGGTTGGAGACGGCCTGCCTCTCCACCATTACACGATGCGGGACGAGACAACGAATGAACATCTTAATGATGGGCGGCATATCATTTTTGTGAATGGGGACAATAAAGACGAGAGTACACGGCTGGGTAAACTTGTACATGATTTTAAATGCACATCCCCGGACGATATGTATTACGATGTTTTGGCTAAGAGAGTACGCCACTTTAAGGAAACGGAAGGAGGTATTGCTCACATGTGCAAATTAATGGAGGACATGAGGAATGAAGCAGCAAGGGATGCTGCGATTTTGGCATACATTGAATCGGCAAGGCACTATGGGGTTGCTGATGATTTGATTATTGCGGACATTATGAAAAAGTACAATCTTACTGAGCAGGAAGCTAAGGATTACATGCTGAAGAAGAGCGCCTGACAAGACCGAATAAACATGAATGCCAGCCCAGCAGTTCACTTTCCGACTGTGTAAATTCCACAGCGTAGGACAGGGGGACCTGCTGGGCTGCTTTTATGTCCTTTTGCGTAAGTAGGTAATTATCCGTATCCCCCCAAGATAAGAATTCCTCCAGTATTTACCGGAGGAATTCTTATTTTTGAGGGGATACGGATGATTACCTGCTTACGGCTCTATGACGCGCACGTCCGGGATGAGCTTCAACAGCTCCCTGTGAAACACCTCGAACCCGCCATAAACGACAACTTTCAGCTTTGTGTGGTATGGGAACTTGAACTGCACTACCGGCACAGCTTCCTCGGCATCATCCTCCACAACTACATTCTCTTTTTCCGCCATGCGGTCTTTCTCTTCCAGTAACCTTTTCAGCCGCTCGACTTCCCGCTCCAACACACCAATCTCATGGCGGCAGGTCTGGTTAGCTTTCCGTGACTGTTTCAGGTCCTGTTCGAGTTCATTTATTTTCAAGTCTGCTGACTGTGGCTGTGTTTCTTCCTTATTTTCTTCTACCTTCTCCTCTGCTGCCCTCTCCTCCTCTATAAAATCATACAGCTTCCCATACGGCAGCTCGAAGTTTGCGCTCTCGCACCTGTCCACACTTGCCAGCGTTGCAAGCACCAGAGCAAAGTCTCTTGCTCGCCTATCCGAGAAACCGGCATCCTTAAACAGTTTAATATAGCTTTTCCGTATAAACAAGTTCGGCCACACAGTTCTTCCTGCGTACTTGGAAAGCGCTGCTGCAAGCGGCACGGTCACACCCTCCATCCCGTTCGAGCTGTCCGTCCTTACTTCCATCAGGTCATCTTCATCAAAGACTTTCAGGGCTAATTTCCCATTGTCCTCGGTGGCAATATCGTTCCACTCGTCCTCGTCCTCCAAATCTTCAAACAAAAGAACCGGTACGGAGATTGTGGACTGTGTCATGAAGTCCTGCCAGATATATCGACCAATTTCCAGTTTGAAGATTTCATCCTCCCCAGATAGAATAGCGCGAAACGCATCCTCTGCAACATACGGCAGGAAATCAAAGCGCATCTGTTTTTCTTCATCGGCTGTTATCTCATCCCGCATTGCATCGACATTTTCCAGAATCTTATTGAAGCTTCTCGCTATCTTCTCAAACTCCCGGTCGGACTTGTCAATGATAGCTCTTGCTTCTTGTGGTATGGACGCTCTTTTACGTTCGAGGAACTGGTCCACCTGTTCCATGGAGGAGTTCCCTGCGTGTAATGACTTAAGCAAGTCGGACAGTTCCTCTTGAGCTGGCTCTGACACAGGGTTTGCAAACGGAACAACAGTCTTCTTTCCGGGATTCTTTGCGATTCGCCTTAATTTCCTGTCCCTTTTGGAATTAATTTGTTCCAAGCGGTCATTTACAAGCCTGATTCCTTCATCCATCTCAACGGAAATACTGCGGCGTTTGAGCAGGTAGTCAGCATGGTGCAGGACAAATGCCTCATACCTGTTGGGTCTGATTTTCTTTTTCAGTTCCTCTACTCCCGTAACTCCCGATCCATTCAGCCCCTCCAGCAGTTCATCCAGGCCTTCTATTTCACCCGTTCCGTTATTTACCGAGTCGCTGAATTCGAGCAGGTTATTTTCTTCCATATACGCTGTCAGTTCCTGCAGTTTCTTTAGTGCGGGGTTTTCTTCGTAGCGTTTCTTTCTGCGCCACTCGCTCTTGTCAGAAAGGACATCATCCAGCGCATGGGTCAGGAGGAAGACCGCAGCTTGCAGCTGCGGAGCAGGCACATAATCCGGCTCGATGCCGTTCGGCTGGTGTACATACTTTTCCATCTGCTCTGGTGTGTAGTTCATGATTTTGAGCATATGGAGAAGTTCCGATTGAGATGGCTGCTGCATACAGGTAAGAGAAAGACTCGCTGCAATAGAAAATGAAACGTAGGTTCGGAACACATCCAGCCCTTTTCCCTTCGGTGATGCGTAATCAAGATATCTGGATGCGAAACGTGGATCCTTACCTGCACTGTAATTCTTCTGACTTTTTCTCCTATGGTTAAGCAGTTCGTATAGTTCGTCTGGTACAGCATGGTAATCCTTCATGTAAGATACCCGCTCTAATAAAGTATCTCTGGTCACTATATATTCTCCCCTTTTCTATTTGTTTCCTTAATTGTATTATTATCCCTGGCTCTTGTTCATATTATTTTCAATCACCCCAATCCGCACAAACACCGGATAAAGATAACTCGCACCAAACACACCGAGCTTCTTCGGGCCTGTCACCCCACCTTCCAGTGCCTTCTTGTAGGCTACCTCGACGCTGCTACGTGTCACAGTCTTTTCCTTCCGGTCAACCTTCATCTCGCCGCCGTGGATTTCATATTTGAATTTCAACCCCTTGGCTGTGGAAAACAGATATCCTTGGAACGCTATAAGGCAGTTCCACAGATTATCCATCCCGCCTTCTTCTGCCAGTTTCTCACAGGCGGTTCTCCTCTCCCTGTACTTTTTGATTCTCTCAGCGTTCAGGCTCAGTTCGTCTGCTTTGTAAGGAATCTTTGTGTACGGCAGATATGAATTTACGGAGGACTTGGATAGATGAAGTGTGGACATGATCTCGGAGATTGTCTTCCCGTCTTTTTGCAGCCGGCTGACGTCTTCTGCTGTGTCCGATTGGTACGCTCCCGCCGTAATCAGCAGCTTCCGCACCTTAATCACATTCAATTCCAGCTCGTCAGCCACAGCATGGAGAGAATTCTTCTCTGTGTAGATTTCAACAGCCGCATCCATCAGCGACCGCAATATTTCTTCTGGGTCGTAGTCTGGTTTCTTTTTTGGGTTCATTGCGCTCACTCGATTCCATTATTTCCCATTTTAACTCATTTCAATCTATACAATGCTTTAAAAAATCCCTTGGCTGGTTCTTTGCCGAGGATAACTTTTTCTCACTATGTAAAATCAACAATTATTTATTCATCTTCCCACTCAGCACCACCTGTGTTACCGTCTCCCGGAAGGAAGTCACTTGCTACCACATACTCATTTTCTGTATATCTGAATATTTTCATCTCATGTTTCTTGTACATGATATCCTCCATTACGAATCCGACCTGTCAGGTTTGATGCTCCATACGCTCTCCCCATTACTAACTTGAATCTGTCTTAAATATCACTTGTCAGAATATGTCGGATCTATCGATTGTACTTGCTGTCCGGAACCAGTGGGAGTCAGAATGGCAAACACTTCTAAACCATCAAAAACAATTACATCCATCACGTGTTTCTGATACATATCAATTCACCTCCGACCCATCAAGTCACGCCTAAATATCAAGCTCCGGTCCTTCGTCGCCACCACCGCCTGGGTTGGGGTTTTCATTACTCGCTACAACAAAAATGTTCTTCTCATACCGGATAATTTCTAATTCATGCTTATCGTACATGATGATGTGCCTCCTAACTATCAGTCATCATCTCCACCATCTGAAATTTCTCCACCCGATGTACCGCCACTACCTCCACCGCCGAGAGTGCCATCATCGCTGGCGACAACAAAGACATTTTTCTCATAACAGATTACATCCATTTTATGTTTCTCGTACATAATCTATTGTCCTTTCTTCGCCGTTTCTCGTAGCTTCATACTACTTTACTCACGGCGGCACTAATCTACCTATTATTTACATCATGCATTACCATCAAAAATCTTCATCTTCAGTTCTGGTGCCGCCCTCGTCAACACCGCTAGCAACGACAAAGATATTTTTCTCATAACGGATAATTTCCAATTCGTGCTTCTCGTACATAACAATTCACCTCGTGGCCATCAATTATCTGGCAATTCCTCTTCTTCCTCTTCTCCAACTGGCATATCACCACCAGAAACATCAGCTTTCACAAAAGCGTTGTTATCCTCGAATCTTATAAACTCCATTTTGTGTTTCTGATACATAGTTTTCACCCTCATCACTCGTCATCTTCTAAAACAGGAAGATCCGGTCCTTCAACCGCTCCTTCGCCCAAACCGCTGGCAACAACAAAGGCATTTTTCTCATAATGGATTACATCCATCTCATGCTTCTCGTACATATCAAGTTTCCCCTATTTATCCGAGTAACCCGGTTTGTAACTCTCTGCAGACTCGCCATCCTCAACTTCGGATGCGAACTCAAGGTCGGCAAAAACATCCACACTATCGAAGCCTATAACATTCATCTTGTGTTTCTGATACATTCCTGTTGCTCCTCACTTGTCCACATAGGAAGGATTGACGCTCTCAACAAATTCCACATCTCCGCTATGATCCACGCCAGCAAAAACATCCTTCTCTCCAAACAGGGTTATGGTCATCTCATGCTCTGTGTACATCCCTGTCACCCCTTTACTTATCCGCGTATAAAGG
>JAJQBI010000051.1:9152-22006 GCA_021203365.1 Clostridiales bacterium | reverse complement strand
ACTACTTATTTTGTTTTTTTATACTTTTTTCACGATTTTTCGTCAGAAAAAATATCCCGGAATTCTTTTCCATTTTCTGCCGGATGTTTTCCGCGCCTCATCCTACCATTCCTCATCCCAGCTGTCATAAGAGTCCGAGTCCCAATAAGAATCCCCATAATAATCCGAGTCATCATAATAATCTGAATCATCGTAATAATCTGAGTCATCATAGTAGTCTGAATCATCATAATAATCTGAGTCATCATAATAGTCTGAATCATCGTAGTAGTCTGAGTCCCAGTCATCGTACGAATCATCCGAGTCGTATGAATCCTCTGTGTTCTCTTCTGAATCCGTGCTGCCGCTGTCTCCCGGATCGGGGCCCACATAATTCCCGTCCGCATCGTACTCTCCGGTGCCGGTATATTCCCCGTCCTCCTCATAGCCTCCGGTCCAGGTATCCGAAGAATCCTCACTCTCAAAGGTAATACTCTTGGAGGTGTCCGTCACATTCTCCACATGAAGAGTTCCCTTTTTCCCGGAGATCAGAGGAAGGATGGCCAGCACCCGGGTCATTTTGTCCTCCAGATACTCATCCTTTCCCAGAAGGACCGTAATATCCCCATAGATCAGAGTAATTTCGTAATTCTCATCAAACTGTATATGATCCGGAATGGTATCGTTTTTCTGAAAAATCGTATACAGCGCCACCGCGGTGTTCAGAACCGCCGAATCGGCGATGGGAAGCTTTTCATTAAGTACCACATATTCCATGGACAGCCCGTCAAAGAAGGGCACACTCTCGTCTCTGGTTCTGGAGCTGTCAATGAAAATTCCGCTGCGGTCAAAATAAACATAGGTGTCCAGATACAGAACACACCCAACCACCTGCGTCTCCCGGACACTGATGGAAATGGAGTCATGTCCGGTGCGGGTTACCGTGATTTCCTCCACGTAGGTTACGTCCACCACATTGCTTTTGGAGCAGAAAACGGGGGCCAGAACCGAATTGGAGGAAAAAGCCCCGTTCAGAACCATCTCCTTGATTTCCTCATCTGTATAATGGCTGCTCCCCATAACCTCCACATTTTCCACATGAAAATAAGAAAAAAAGAAAATGCCTCCCCCAAGGAGAAGAGCCAGGACAAGGCCCACAATAATTCTCTTTACGGTTGTGCTGATTTTTGATCTCTTCCGGTAGTTGGATTCTCTCATAAACCCCTGTTCCTGTCTCTGCTAATATAACGTTCTCTGATTTCTCTTGGTCGTCAGCATGCCTCCCAGGGCATTCAGGTCCCCGCAGATATGCTCATATCCCCTATGGATATGGGAGCATCCGGAAATCCCGGTTATCCCCCGTGCGCCCAGCGCAGCCAGCACCAGGGCCGCCCCTCCCCGAAGGTCCTCTGCAGCCACCTCACAGCCCTGCAGGGGATATCCCCCGCGGATCCATGCGTCCTTCCCCCGGATACGGATCCGGGCGCCCATCCGGCTCAGCTGCGCGGCAGCCTTATATCTGTCTTCGAAAATTTCTTCCCGGATCCGGCTCTCTCCGGGGATTGTGGCCAGCACGGCCATCATGGGAGACTGAAGATCTGTGGGAAATCCGGGATAGGCTTCTGTCCGGAGAAAAGGGACCGGTCTTCCCACAGCCCTGGCGTCCGCTATCAGTTTACCACTCTTCCACGTATATTGTCCACCTATTTTCCGGTATACGGAAAGGAAGGCATCCAGCTCATGAACCGGAACATTTTCCAGACAGATCCGGCTTCGGGTAACCGCGGCGGCGCAGAGATAGGTCCCCGCCACAATCCGGTCCGGCGGAACCCGCATGTCTCCGGGCTTCAGGAAATCCACGCCCTGAATAAAAATACACCGGGTTCCTTCTCCCCGGATCCTGGCCCCCATATTTCGAAGCCATCTGCAAAGCCAGACAATTTCCGGTTCCCGGGCACATCCATAAATCACGGAATTTCCCTTTGCCGCAGCGGCGGCCAGAATGGCCTGCTCCGTGGCTCCCACGCTGTTTTTTTCAAAACGGATCTCTCCGCCCTGAAGTCTCCTTTCCCCGTTTTTCAAAGGACAGACCGCACAGATTTCCTCCTCTGCTTCCACAAATCCGGCACCCAGAGCACGAAGTGCATAAAGATGCAGATCCACCGGGCGTTTTCCGATCACACAGCCTCCGGGATATCCAATCCGGGCCCCACCGTTTCTGGCCAGCAGCGGTCCAAGAAGCAGGGCGGAGGAGCGCATCCTTACGGAAAAAGCGGCTGAAATCCGGGTTTTCTCTGCTTTCCGGCAGTCCAGATAAAGATCGTGCCCTTCCCACCAGGTTCTGGCGCCCAGCTCCCACAGGATTTCTTCCATATAAAACACATCCGTGATTTTCGGACAGCCTCGCAGAACACTGATTCCCCGGCTCAGCAAGGCCGCGGCCATCATAGGCAGCGCCGCGTTTTTTGAGCCCTGTATGGCTACAGTGCCAGAAAGGGGTCTTCCTCCCACAATACGGATTTCGTTCAAGGTCTTCACTCCCAGAGGAGCTCTCAATGGCTATTATATGCCCGGAATCCATTTCGGTCACACCCGGAAACATTCAGCGCCAGGCCCATTTCTCCCAGAAGGAATACCACGGAAGTACCCCCGTAGCTGACAAAAGGAAGTGTAATCCCGGTGTTTGGAATCGAATTGGTCACAACTGCGATATTAAGAATCACCTGAATGGCCAGATGTGCCATAATTCCCGCGCTGATCATAGCTCCCGCCAGGTCACGGCAGCGGGAGGCGATCACGCACAGCCTCCAGAGCAGAAGCAGAAAGAGCAGAATCAGCGCCCCGGCTCCCACAAGCCCCAGCTCTTCGCAGAGGATGGAGAAAATCATATCATTCTGGGCTTCCGGAACAAATCCAAGCTTTTGCAGGCTGTTCCCCAGTCCCCGCCCGAAAAGCCCGCCGCTTCCAATGGCGTAAAGCCCCTGAATCGTCTGAAAACCGCGTTCATAAGCCTCCGGATTCCGCCAGATAGCAAGGCGCTCCATGCGGTAGCTTTCCGCGGCCAGAAAAACCGCGACAAACCCCACCCCGACTCCGGCTACAGCCAGAAACCGCAGATATCTGGGGCTGGATGCAAAAATCAGAATCACACCGATTCCGAGAAGAATGATGGCCGTACTCAGATTGTTGGAGCCCACCAGAGCCACAATGGGAAGCAGTGTGATCATCGTCCTGCACATGAACCACAGTCCTGTGCTTTTTCTCTTTTCCCGGAGAATCTGCCAGGTGAGAAAAAGGATCACCGCCACCTTGGCGAACTCCGAGGGCTGAAAGGACAGAGGGCCGATGGCCAGCCACCGCTTTGATCCGTTGATTTCCTGGCCAAAGAGCAGAACCGCCCCGGACAGAAGAAGGGAAAGAAGATAGGCGGCCGGTGCAAGCTCCACAAAAAAATGATAATCTGTCCGGGAGACCACATACATGACCAGAAGGCCCAGGGAAGTGGCAAAAAGCTGCTTTTTTAAATAATAGGCAGAGTCGCCAAAGCGCACTCTGCCGTTATACGCGCTGGCGGAAAACAGCATGACCATGCCGAAAGCCACCAGAATCCATACCAGAATCAGCAGGGTATGATCTGTATTCGCGGGCCGCGTTTCCTTTCCCGTTGCCATGGGAGCCTCCCGGAAGGAACCTTACTACAGCTTATGCACCCTGCCTCCGGGATTATGCCTGCAGGCCCCTCACATACTCTTTAAAACAGTCGCCTCTCTGCTCATAATTGTCAAACTGTCCCCAGCTCGCACAGGCAGGGGAGAGCAGAACCGCATCGCCGGGCCGGGCATTTTCAGCGCAGAAAAGGACCGCTTCCCGCAGATTTTCGCAGAGAACCGTATCTGTAAAGCCCAGGCGCTCTGCCGCTGCTTTTATTTTCTCCCGGGTCTGGCCTATAAGCACCAGAGTACGGACCTTTCCATCAAAAGCCTGAATCCACTGGTCGTAGGAGGATTCCTTATCATACCCGCCGCCGATCAGCCAGGTAGGACGATTCATGGCCCGGATTCCCTGAATGGCCGCGTCCGGGTTGGTCCCCTTGGAGTCGTTATAATAGGCTACGCCTCCAACCTCTGTCACATATTCAATCCGATGCTCCACCGCCGTGAATTCCCGGATGCTGCGGCGGATGCTTTCCATGGAAACTCCGGCGTACCAGGCCATGGCCACAGCCGCCATTACATTTTCATAGTTATGTTTTCCCAGGAGCTTCAGCTCTCCGGTCTTCACCACCGGAATCTCCTCCCTCTCCGTTTTCAGCAGAATCTGGTCGCCGTCCAGATATATTCCCTGGGGCAGAGGACGCACGCTGGAAAAATACACGGTTCTGGGACGAATCCCTTCTCCGAACTTCCGAAGCACCTCATCCTCATAATTCAGCACGCAGACATCCGAAGAAGTCTGATTCTCCACGATCCGCTCTTTTACCCGGATGTACTCCTCCATGGTATGATGGCGGTTCAGGTGATCCTCGGTTATGTTCAGAATGGCACTGACACGGGGCGCGAATTTCTCAATGGTTTCCAGCTGAAAGCTGCTGATCTCCGCCACCGTCACAGAGTCCTCCCTGGTCTCCTGGGCTCTGGATGTATAGGGGGTTCCGATATTCCCCACCACAAAAACCGAGGGGCGGGCATCCGCCATGATTTTGCCAAGAAGAGCCGTGGTGGTGGTTTTTCCATTGGTTCCCGTGACCGCAAGAACCTCCCCCTTTCCCACACGGTACGCCAGCTCTACCTCTCCCCAGACAGAAAGACCCCGGGCATAAAATTCCTTCACCAGCGGCAGATCCGCAGGAACACCGGGGCTTAATACAACCAGATCCAGCGCCTCCTTCACCGCTTCGGGCAGAATCCCGGTATAAATCTCCGGAACGCAGTCGCAGTTTATCTTTCCAAGCACTGCTTCCTTATCCACATCCGGATTGCCGTCATAAATCACAGGTTCCGCACCTGTGCGGGCCAGAAGCTCTGCGGCTCCAACGCCGCTTTTCCCCGCGCCAAAGACAAGTACTTTTTTTCCTTTTAACTGCATGTTATTCTCCTTCTATGTTTTCCGGACCTGCGGCCTTTTCTTTTCGTTCCCGCAGGCTGCTTTGTCTATACACCCAGAATGGCCACCAGACACAGAACCGCGGTCACCGTGGAAAACACCGCCACAATCCGGGTCTCCGGCCAGCCGCAAAGCTCAAAATGATGATGTATGGGCGCCATTTTAAAAATCCGCTTTCCGTGAGTAATCTTAAAATAAGACACCTGTAAAATCACGGACAAAATCTCCGCCAGATAGATAAAGCCAACCAGGATAATAAACAGAGGCATCTGCATCATATAGGCCGCACCGGCCACAAAACCGCCCAACGCCAGAGAGCCTGTATCTCCCATGAAAACTCTGGCGGGATACACATTAAACAGAAGAAATCCCATCAGACCTCCCACAACCGCGCAGGTTATGGGTTCGATCCCACTTCCAAGTCCCACAGACACCGCCGTAAAAAAGACGGCCACGATCAGCGTCACGCTGGAGGCAAGCCCGTCCAGCCCATCTGTGAAATTCACCCCGTTTACCGTCCCCAGCACCACAATAAACAGAAGGGGAACGGCAAGAGGCCCTACATTCAGATAATGTCCGCTCCAGAATGGAATGCGCATGGTCAGGGACACACCGGAAAACTTTGTGAGATAAACCGCGAAGACAGCGGTCACAAGAATCTGAAGAGAAAATTTCTGCCAGGGAAGAAGCCCGTCCGACCGCTTCAGGACCACCTTCAGGTAATCGTCCAGAAATCCGATGATTCCAAAGCCAAGAGTCAGAAACAGAACCGGAAGGATCCTGGGATAATCTCTGACATGAAAAAGGGATGTGATCACCACAGCCACAAGAAAAATCACCCCGCCCATGGTGGGTGTCCCTGTTTTTTTCAGATGGGACTGAACGCCCAGCTTTCTCTCAGTCTGATCCATTTTCAGTCTTCTGAGCAGGGGAATGACTACCGGCCCCAGCACCAGACTGATGGCAAAGGAAGTCAGTATGGGAATTACAATATGAAAATTCATCCTTACACACCTCGTTATTTCTTTTGTTTGGATACCCTACAGTATAAGGCTTTTTCTCTGATTTATCAACCCTTGGCGGAGACGGAGCTTCCATTTTCTTCCTGGGTTTCCTTTTCTATTCCCAGATAGGGAAGAACATTTTCGAAGATATCCCGGACCACCGGGGCGGCCACGGTTCCTCCGTAATAGGTCCCCTGAGGATCATAGATCACACAGAGGCAGAGAATCTGCGGTTTATCTGCCGGGGCAAAACCCAGGAAGGAAGAGATATAGACATTGGCGCTTCTGGGCAGCGTCTGAGAGGTGGCGGTCTTTCCGCCGATGGAATATCCTTCGATGGCCGCATTTTTCCCCGTACCCTCAGAGACCACTTTTTCCAGTACGGAGCACACCGTCCGGGATGTCTCCCCGGAGACAATTCCCTCCTCCACCGGATATTCCAGCTCTGTCACCCGGGCACCGTCCCCGCTCTCCACAGCCACACCGAAATGGGGCGTCACCCGCCGGCCCCCGTTAATCAGGGCGCAAACCGTCGTAGCCAGGGCGATGGGGGTAACCTGAAAGGACTGGCCAAAGGCCGTGGTGGCAAGCTCCACCTCCCCCATATTCTCCTCCTGATGCATGATGGTGGAGGCCTCCCCCGGAAGATCCACCCCGGTCTTTTTCAGAAGGCCAAACTGCCGAAAATATTGATAAAAGCCGGAAACTCCCAGCCGGAGGCCAATCTCCATAAAGGCCGGGTTGCAGGAATTCTCCACAGCCTGCAAAAAGGTCTGAGCGCCATGTCCGTTTCGATTGGAGCAGTGGATGGTCCGGTCCTCCACAATCTTATAGCCCGGGCAGTAGAAGGTGTCTTCCATATGCACCACGCCCTCCTCCAGCCCCGCGGACATGGTGATAATCTTGAAGGTGGAGCCGGGCTCATAGGTATCGTTCAGACAGGGATTTCGCCACATCTGATTCCGCAGGTCCTGAAGCTCCTCCTCTCCAAGAGAAGAAGTGTCCACATCTGTGTTTAAAGTAAAGGGATCATTCAGATCAAATTCAGGAACATTGACGCAGGCATAGATTTCCCCGTTCTGGGGATTCATCATCAGAATGGAAACGCTGCGGGCGCTTTTTTCCTCCATCACCTTCTGTGCCGCCTGCTGCGCATACATCTGTATGTTTACGTCCAGGCTGACGCGCAGAGTGTCTCCCTCCACAGGTTCCTCCCGGCTTTCCCCCATTTCTTCGATCTCAATGCCCCGGGCATCGGTGGTTGTGAGAATTTTCCCGGGAGTCCCGCTTAAAACATCGTCATACTCCACCTCCAGGCCGATGATGCCCTGGTTATCCGAACCTGTAAAGCCAAGCACTCTGGAGGCCAGAGAACCGTAAGGATAGGTGCGCCGGTAATCCTCATCTACCTTCACGCCGGCAAGGCCATATTCCCGGATGACATCCCCCACGGATTTTTCCACATTTGTCTTAATCCGCTCCATGGAGGACACCTTCTCCACACGGGCGCGGACGGTCTCCTCCTCCATTTCCAGTTCCCGGGAGAGCACCTGAATCACCGTTTCTTCATCCTCAATCTGACTGTGGATCACAGAAACCGTACATACAGTGGTATTGTCCGCCAGTACAGTGCCGCCGGCGTCCAGAATCCTTCCCCGGGCCGCCTTGATCTCCCGCTCCCTTTCGTGGAGATCCTCGGCCTTTTCATAGTAATAATCTGAGCGAAAGCCCATGAGATAAATCAGGCGTCCGATCAGCCCAAAAAGCATCAGTGCACATACCAGGAAAACCAGCCAGATTTTTTTCCGGTGAAAGGTCCTATTCTTTTTCTCAATTTTTTGCATCCCACGGCTCCGGATTCAGATAGTCATACTCAAAATATATGACCAGAGTACGTCGGATCATGCATAAAAAACCTGTTGGTCCTATTCCAGCCCGGCCTCCTCGTTGGTAATTCCTTCGCTTTCCATATCATTGCCCTCCAGGGGATCTGTATCGTCCTCCAGCGGCTCTGGCAGATCATCGTTGGAGATGGCTTCCTGAAGCTCTGCGGTTTCATCTTCCTCATCCCCGGAGGAGGTGCTGTCGCTAAGAGCATCGGACAGGATCCAGTTTCCATCCTCCCCATACTGATAGTTTCCGTCTGAATCCAGAAGGTAACCATTCTCATCAATACGGTTGCCGTCCAGATCCACCAGGTTTCCGTCCGTGTCAGTGAGATTTCCGTCTTCGTCGGAAGAATACAGACTGCTGGCCACGTCGCTGAAGATTTCCCACAGCTCTGTCTCCGGAATAGTGCCGTCCTCGGATTCATCGGGAACCACATTCATGTAGGGCAGAACCTCCGAGAGGATGGCCTGGGCAATGTACTGAGCATAGGTGCTACTGGCCTGGTCATCTGTGTTGGGCTCATCCACCACCACATAGATCACAACCTGAGGATCCTCCACAGGGGCAAAGCCGATGAAAGATACCAGATAATTCCCGTTGCCTCTGGGCAGTTTCTCCGCGGTTCCGGTCTTTCCTCCGGAGCTGTAGCCCTGCACCTTAGAATATATACTGGTTCCCTCTTCCACACTTTTCTGCATGTAGGAACGGATTTCCGCGGAAGTTTCCTCTGAAATCGTCTGATTTACCAGCGTAGGAGAAATGGTTTTCACAGTGGAGCCATTGCTGTCCGTAATCTCTGATACCAGATGGGGCTGATAATAATAGCCTCCGTTAATCACAGAGCACATGGTGCTGATTTCCTGGATCATGGTCAGGGTGAAGCCCTGCCCGAATCCGCTGGCCGCCAGCTCCGTAGTTCCCATGGTCTCTTCTGTAAAAAGGATTCCCGTACCCTCATTGGGAAGATCGATCCCGGTCCGGGTTCCGAAATTAAAAAGGCTCTGGGCCTCCAGCATGCCGGATACCCCCATCTTCGACGCGATCTGCATCATGCCGTCGTTGCAGGAATTGGCGATGATCTCGGCCAGTGTCTCCGTCCCGTGGGAATCCGGATACACCGCACACTGAATAAAGGTGTCCGAGTCAAAGGATTCGCCGCCGTCACAGAGGAAGGTATCCGAGGTGGTAATCACACCTGTATCCAGCGCGGCCGCCATAACAATGGGCTTTACCACAGACCCGGGCTCATAGGTCTCCGTGGTACAGAAATTACTCCACATGTCATTCAGGGCCTCTACCGTCTCCGCATCGTTCATTGAAGCGATTTCATCATCCGAATAAACCGATGTCATATCCCGCGGACTGTTCAGGTCATAGCGGTCCCCGCCGTCCATGGCCAGAATTTCCCCCGTATTGGGATCCATCACAATTACGCCCACATTCTCAGCGCCCATTCCCTCCATAAAGGCGTCCACATATTTTTCCACGATCTCCTGAATGCCCAGATCCAGCGTGGTGACAATGTTGTTTCCGTCTGTGGCCTCCACAATGGTCTGTTCCACATCCGAATCCTCATTCACATACCCGTACTGTCGGCCGTCCACGCCGGTGAGTGTGCTGTTGTAATATCCTTCCAGCCCCCAGTCCGCCGTATCTCTGGAAAATGTAAAACCAATGGTGTCACAGGCCGTGGAGCCAAAAGGATATACCCGCAGGTAATCCTCCTCAAACCAGACTCCGGTAATCTTTTCTCTTTCCGCCAGCTCTTCCTCCGTAAGCCCGCTGTCCTCCCCCGGATCCGCGTATTCCTCAAAGGTCTTTTTCAGATCCATGGAAAGATTTTTCATCAGAATCTGATACTGGCTTTCCCTGGTATCCTCATCTGTTAAGTATTCCCGGATTTCCTCCTCGTCAAGACCCAGCACCTCCACAAGAGCCTGAACGGTGGCATCTGTCCCGTCGTCGCTCTCATTCAGCGCCTTACAGTCCAGAATCACATTGTACACCTTATTGCTGGTAGCGAGAATATTGCCGTCCCGGTCATAGATATCTCCTCTCTTCGCGGCCAGGGTCTCACTTTCATAGGACTGCTGCGCCTGACTGAGCACCTGTTTGCGGTATTTATCCCCGCTGGACGCATTGATATATGTGAGATAAAGAACCAGAAAAAGCAGAACGGCCATTACCACAAGAAACAGTATCACCAGCTTTTTCTGCATGTAGAGTCTGATTTTTTGTACCGGTCTTTTCCGGCTGTTTTTTCTGTCGCTCAATCCATCTCACCTGCACTAATTTATATCCTGATATTGCCTGACGTAACTGCTGCCATCCATAGAATAGGTCATGGTCTGATTATCCGTGGGATACTGCATTTCCAGCTCTCCCAGAGCTGTTTTCCGGATTTCATTCAGATCCACACTGGAAATCACTTCATTGTAATAGGCATCGTTCTCATCCTTCAGCTCCGTGTATTCAGATTCCAGAGCCGCCACCTCTTTTATGCGGGTGGTAAGGTCAGCCTTCAGGCGAAGATAATATATGCTGCAGAGCAGAATCATCACCATCACCCCTGAAAAAAACATCACAAATCCCCGGTTCATAGCTTCCGCCTTCTCGCGGTTGCGCCGGGCCTGACGGCTGAGAGGCACCGCCTTCCTCACCTGAACCTCCGGAAATTCCTCCACTCTCTCCCGGCGGGAGGGCACTCTTCTTTCCGGATACGCTCTCCCCGGAGACTCTTCCAGCTTCCGCACGGCACTCCCCTGTACATAGGATGCCCCGGCGGAACGACGGCGGGAGGAAGACTGCGCTGTATCTGTATACTTTTCTGTTCTGGCCATAGAATCTCCTTTCTGTCCGGCTTTGCGCCGCTTACGCTTCCCGCGGCACAGGTCTTTTCGTGCTCATCCTTCTGGCTATTCCATCAATCGCGCCCGTCTCCGCGCTGAAAAATCCGCAGTTTCGCGCTTTTCGACCGTGGGTTTTCTTCTGTTTCCTGTTCACCCGGCAATATGGGTTTTCTCGTGACTACCCGGCCCTTTGACTGTTTCCCGCACACACATACCGGGAAATCGGAAGGACAGGTACAGGGGTTTTCGTTTTTCCGGAAGGCAGTCTTTACAATCCGGTCCTCCAGGGAGTGAAAAGTGATAACGCAGATCCGTCCTCCCGGATTCAGCAGATCAATCATACCGTCCAGAGAATCCCGAAGAACCTCCAGCTCCCGGTTCAGCTCAATGCGGATCGCCTGAAATGTACGCTTGGCCGGATGGCCGGATTTCACCTGCATTTTCATGGGAATCGCCTGCCGGATGATCTCCGTCAGCTGCCCTGTGGTCTCAACAGGTGCCTTCTCTCTGGCAGCCACAATGTGCTTCGCAATGTTTTTCGCAAATTTATCTTCCCCGTAATCCCGTATGATACGGTAAAGCTCTTTCTCTTCGTAACCGTTGACAATGTCCGCGGCTGTCCGGCTCTGTCTCTGGTCCATGCGCATGTCAAGAGGCGCGTCCACCCGATAGGTAAAGCCTCGCTCTTCGTTGTCCAGCTGATAAGAGGATACACCCAGATCCAGCAGGATCCCGTCCACCTTCTGTATTCCCAGGGCAGAAAGTTCTTTTCCCATGTAACAATAATTGCTGCGAATGATTGTTGCCTGTTTAAAGGCAGCAAGCCGTTCACTCGCAGCAATTATTGCATCCTGGTCCTGATCTATACCAATAAATCTCCCCCTGGCAGAAAGTTTCTCACACACCTTCACGGCGTGTCCTGCGCCTCCAAGCGTGCCATCCACATAGATCCCGTCCGGCTTAACCCCAAGCCCGGCCACGGTCTCCTCCAGCATTACAGATCTGTGATAAAATTCCATATCCGTCTCCTGTTTTGGATGCCATGTCTGTTCCCGCAATACGGAGCTCCCCCTCCGTTATATAATGATTCCCATGTCCTGCATGCCCTCCGCAATGCTGTCCATGTCGTCAAAATTGCAGTTCTCCGTCCACCTTTCCTTGCTCCATACCTCAACCCGGTTGAGGTTTCCGGTTAAAACTACGTCCTTATCAAGACCGGCAAATTCCCGAAGCGTCTGCGGCACGAGAATTCTCCCCTGCCGGTCCAGCTCGCACGTAGTCGCGCCGGCAACAAAGAAACGCGAGAAGGTTCTGGCGTTTTTATTTGTAAGTGGTAAGGCCCTGAGTTTTTTTTCAAAGGCTTCCCATTCATCCATAGGATAAATAGAAAGGCAGCCATCCAGTCCCTTGGTCAGAACGAACTCTTCCCCTAAGAGTTCCCTGAACTTGGCCGGAATGATCAGACGCCCCTTCGCGTCAATCGTATGACTGTACTCTCCCATGAACATGTGACTCACCTACTCTCAGGAAACGCGATTCTCCCCTTCGCGTTTCGGAGGTGCAAACAGGGCTCTGCCACTTTGTCCCCATTCACTCCCACTTTTCTCCACTTTCTACCACTTATGGGACTATTCTAAACTATTTATTGGAAAATTACAAGTGGAAATCCAGGATTTTTTTTATTTCACAAAATCCGTTCACAAAAAAAGACGCGGCAGGTTTCATTCTGATTTCCTGTCGCGTCTTTTTGTTTTACGCCAAGTGATAATACAAGATAAGAAGGGCATCAATTCTCCGGCTTCTCCGAATGTTCTTCCGAAGATCCTCCCGGGTTCGAATCCGACGACTCAGCTTTTTCTGCTCTGTCCGTATCCTCATCAAAAGCACTTTTCCAGTGAAAGATGGGCTCCTCTTCGGAGTCGGATTCTCCGCGTTCGAATTCCCCGGCTTCCTCCTCGTATTCAGTGTCTCCGGCCGGTCTCTCCACATATCTGGATTCCCCGGCTTCTTCCTCCTCGTATTCAGTATC
>JAJQBI010000051.1:0-9052 GCA_021203365.1 Clostridiales bacterium | reverse complement strand
TCCCCGGCTTCTTCCTCCTCGTATTCAGTATCTCCGGCCGGTTTTTCCTCATATCCGGAATCTCCGGCTTCTCCCTCTTCATATTCAGATCTTCCGGTTCCGCCTTCCACTTTTGTCGGCTCTCCGTTCTCAGAATCGTCCGGTTTTTCCTCCGGCCAGGAGGTTTCCTGTCCGAGCTCGTTCCAGATCTCACGGTAGGGCTTTCCTGCCTTTTCAGCCTCCCGTCTCTCCCGTTCCGCCTTCCAGCGCGCCCGCTCCGCGACAATGCGCTCCGTCTCATTGAGCACTGCCTGCAGCTCATCATCCTTTTCCGGTTCCTTACGGGCTTTCTCCTCCGCCTCATAATACCGCTCTCTCCTGCGTTTTTTCATCGCGGCCCGCTTCTTTGCCATAATACGCTTCACTATGATAATCACCGTGAATACCAGAAACAGCGCCGCGGAAAGAACCAGGGAAATTCCAATCCGGGTTCCGGGAATCAGAATCTTATCTGTACGGATCCATTCAATGAAAAATCTTCCCAGGCCATATCCGGCCAGGTAGCGCATAAAAATCTCTCCCTGAAAAAGCTTCCGTCTTCGCCACACGAGAAGCATAACAAGCAGAATCAGACACCACAGGCTCTCATACAGAAAGGCCGGCTGTACCTGAACATAGGAAATTCCGTCGATGGTCACCAGATTGTCCCGCATAAGGGTGGTTACCTCACTGGAGCTCACGGAGGTCAGTGGAAGCTGCATGGCCAGCACGCTGTCCGTATACTCCCCGAAGGATTCCCGGTTAAAGAAATTCCCCCACCTTCCTATTATCTGCCCGATCAGGATTCCCATGCTGGCAATATCCGCCATTTTTCCAAAGGAAAGCCTGCGGATCCTGCAGTAAATCCAGGCCGCCAGTACGCCTCCAAGAAGTCCCCCATAGAAGGACAGACCACCGGAGCGGACATCCAGCGCCGATAACGGATCGCTTTTATAAAGGCTCCAGGAGAACACCACATAAAATACCCTGGCTCCCACCACTCCGGCAAGAAGGGAGAGGATGGCCATATTCTGATACTGATCCGGATTCTGGCCCTCCCGCTTCGCCTCCATAAGAACAAAAGCAATGCCAAGGAGCATGCCCACTGCCACCAGAATTCCATAGATGGTAATCTCAAACCCAAAAACCTGAAAGGATTTCGGCACATAGTCCAGCACTAAATTCAGCTTTGGAAAACGAATTGACATATCCATAAAGATCACCCGTTTTTATACGTTGAAACGGAACAGAATCACATCTCCATCCTGCACAACGTAATCCTTTCCTTCCATGCGGACAAGACCTTTTTCCCTCGCACCCGCATAAGAACCGCAGTCCAGAAGATCACGGTAATTGACAACCTCTGCCTTGATAAAGCCGCGTTCAAAGTCTGTGTGAATCTTTCCGGCCGCCTGGGGCGCCTTTGTGCCGATGCGGATGGTCCATGCCCTGGTTTCATCCTCTCCGGAGGTGAGAAAGCTCATAAGCCCCAGAAGACGATAGCTGGCCCGAACCAGCTTTTCAAGCCCGGATTCCTTAAGTCCCAGATCCTCCAGGAACATTTTCTTCTCATCCTCATCCAGCTCGGCAATTTCCTGCTCAATCTGCGCGCAGATCACAAAGATTTCGCTGTTCTGCAGAGCCGCGGCCTGCCGCACCTCCTGCACAAATGGATTGGAATCGCCGTCATCCGCCAGATCTTCCTCCAGAACATTGGCCGCATAAATCACCGGCTTGGCGGTGAGGAGATTATAACCAGACATCCAGTTTTCCTCATCCTCGTTCTCAGTTTCCAGAGTAATCGCCATATTTCCGGCCTCCAGATGTCCCACAAGCCTGTCCAGAAAAACAAGCTCCTTTCCTGCTTCCTTATCCATGCGGGCGGTTTTTGAAACCTTGGCCCTGCGCCGTTCCAGAACCTCCAGATCTGAAAAGATCAGTTCCAGATTAATGGTCTCCATATCTCTGGCCGGATCCACGCTTCCATCCACATGAACCACATTCTCATCCTCAAAGCAGCGCACCACATGCACGATAGCATCCACTTCCCGGATATTGGCCAGGAACTGATTACCCAGTCCTTCCCCCTTCGAGGCTCCCTTAACCAGACCGGCAATATCCACGAACTCAATGACCGCAGGTGTAACCTTCCTGGAATGATAAAAATCCCCCAGAAGCTGCAGTCTTTCATCCGGCACCGCCACAATTCCCACATTGGGATCAATCGTACAGAAAGGGTAGTTGGCGGACTCAGCCCCTGCCCTGGTAAGTGAATTAAAAAGAGTACTTTTGCCCACATTGGGCAGACCTACAATTCCAAGCTTCATTTTATTTTCCTTTCTCCCTCAGTCCCGCGACATAATCATCAGGAGGCTTCCGCTTTCGTACGTAACCCGGGCGGTGTCCTCCACAATCTCGTTGCTCACAGTCAGTCCGCTGTCCGAAACTGTCAGCTCTCCCCGGCGAAAACGATACTTAAAGCCCTCCAGCATCAGGCCTGTGACCTTTCCTCCCACCGGAAAAAAGGAAACATATCTGCCAAACTGTTCCTGCTTTTTCAGTATGGTTCCACTTGGAATCAGGGCCACATAGTTGCGACTGTCCACAAGGACAATCTTCACGCCCCGGTCTTCACCCAGGCTCAGAAGCCCCAGGTTTCCCAGCAGATGATCCAGCCGCCGTCCCATGGCTCCAAGAATGGCAATTTCCCGGGCTCCCCTGTCCATTGCCAGCAGCGCAGCCGACTGGGTATCCGAATCATCCTTCTCCGGCTTCAGACGGACAATTTCCATATTTCTCAGAGTCTCCAGATAAGCCAGACCTTCCGGCGAAAGGCTGTCAAAATCCCCCACCACCAGATCCGGCGCCAGATTCTGCCTCTTCAGCCATTCCAGCCCACGGTCCGCGGCGACGAGAAGAAGCTTATCCCGTCCCCCCGCTGCAGCGGATGTTTCTTCCAGAAAACGGAGGGCAAAATCATCCTGGATATCGCCCCCGCTTACAATCACTGCATCCATTCTCTTCCACCCTCTGAACTGACAAATTCCTGTATTCTCTCCGTAATATGCTTTACATTGGCGCGGACTTCTCCGTGAAACACCCAGGAGCCGGCGACAATCAGGTTAGCTCCGGCCGCAAGCACTGTCCCCAGAGTATCATCGGTCATGCCGCCGTCCACCTGAATATCCACCGGTCGTCTGTCCTTTTCGATGAGGCCCCGAAGCTCACGGATCTTTTCCGTACAGGAGTTCATATAGGTCTGGCCTCCAAAGCCCGGCTCCACAGTCATCACAAGCACCATGTCCGCCTCTCCCAGAAGAGACGCAATCTCTTTTATGGGAGTAGACGGCTTCACGGACACCCCTGCGCGAACCCCCAGAGCATGAATCTGTTTCAGGACCTGGACCGGATTCTCACAGGCTTCCACGTGCACCGTAATCGAATCCGCGCCGCAGTCCACAAATTCCTGAATGTACCTCTCCGGCGCGGCCACCATAAGATGCACGTCAAAAAACAGACCGGATTCCTTCCGTATGGAGCGGATCACCGGCATACCGAAGGATATGCTGGGCACAAAAAAACCGTCCATCACGTCAATATGAAGATATTTTATCCCTTCCTCTTCTAGGCATCGGATCTGCTCTCCCAGGCGGTTAAAATCCGCAGCCAGAATGGAAGGACATAGCTGATAGTCCATTTAGTATTTCCTCTTTTCCTTTAGTTCCCTGTACAGCTCCAGGTAATTCTCATACCGGACAGAGCTGATTTCCCGTCTCTCCAGCGCCGCCTTCACACCGCAGTCAGGCTCATGAATATGGCGGCACCCCTGAAACCGGCATTGTCCCTCATATCGGCGAAATTCGGGGAAATAATCCTTAAGCTCCTGTTCCTCCAGATTCATGAGATAAAGAGATGAAAAGCCGGGAGTGTCTACCAGAAAGGTCTCCCGGCCAACGGGCACAATCTGGGAATGGCGGGTCGTATGCTTTCCCCTTTTCAGCTTCCGGCTGATATCCCCGGTTTCCATTTTCACCTCACTCTGAAGAGAATTCGTCAGCGAAGACTTCCCCACGCCGGACGGGCCGGCAACGACGGTTGTCTTCCCCCGCAGGATCTGCCGCAGCTCTCCAGATACTTCCCCGCCGGAAAAGCTGGTGAAAAACACAGGGCAGCCGCAGCCCTCATAAATTTCCTGAAGGGCCCTCAGACTGTCTTCCCCCGCAAGGTCTTTTTTGTTAAAACAGATCACAGCCGGCACGCCTTCCTGCTCCATTGTAATAAGGAACCGATCCAGAAGCATGAAATTGGGCTTTGGATCCTCCACCGCAAAGATCACCAGGGCCTGGTCTACATTGGCCACGGCCGGCCGCAGCAGACTGTTTTTTCTTGGCAGAATCTCGGTAAGATTTCCTTCTTTCTCCCCTGAATCCAGGACCGTCATTTCCACATCATCGCCCACAAGGGGTTTCTGCCCGTCTCTGCGAAAGATTCCCTTCGCCCTGCAGGCGTATACCTCACCGTCCCGTGCATAGATATAGTAAAAACCGGCAATTCCCTTTATTATTTTTCCCTGCATGCATCACTCTGCCTGTTCAAAGGTAATCGGATAATATCCCAGCTGCTCATAAGTCCCGTTTACAAGCTCAGACAGATAAAGGGTTCCGGAGGAAACCCCGGAGGCTCCCGTAATATCCAGCTGATATGGGAAGGTAACTGTAACGCCGTCCAGAACCGTCGTGGCAACACTCTCCCCGTTTACCTCCTGTACAAGCTCCAGACGAATCGCGCCTCCCTGATATCCCACAGGTGTATCCAGCTGCTGTGTACATTTCCAGACTCCGCCGGAGCTGGCTCCTGTGTCCGCTGTGGTTGTATCTGTGGTATCGGTTGTTGTATCAGTCACAGCCGACTCGGTTCCAGTGCTCACAGTAATTGTAATGACACCTGTATCCGGATCCGCTGAGGAATATGCCTCCGGACTCTGGGAAATCACCCGGCCGGCCTCCACTTCCGCGCTGGCCTGTTCAACCGTTGTCACATTGAGAAATTTCCCAAGGGTAGTCAGGGCCTCGTTCTGGGTCATTCCAACCACACTGGGCACCTCCACCTGTACCCCGGTTCCGTAATCCAGCCCGCGGCTCACCACCAGAGTAACTGATGATCCGGCCTCCACACTGGAACCCTCTTCCGGACTTGTGGAGGAGACATATCCCGGATCTACCAGGGCATACCCGTTGCTGTCTGCCTCGCTGTAGGCCTTGGTCACGGTAACTGCCAGCCCCAGATCAGTGAGAACCTGCTCCGCATCAATCCCGGTATATCCGTCCAGATCCGGAATGGTTATACTGGTGGAGCCTGTACTGATATAATACTGAATGGTTGTATTGGCCGCTACCCGCTCCCCGGCAGACGGACTCTGAGAAGACACATTCCCCGCAGCCTGGGTGGAGGCCTCCTCACCCATCAGCTGAACTCCCAGGCTGGAGGCGTTGGCCAGAGCCGTAGCCTCGGTCTGAGATTTTCCCAGAAGATCCGGCACCTCCACCAGACCGTCCTCGTCCGCAGAGTCAGAAACCACGGTGGTATCTTCCTCCGACTGCTCTTCCTGTGTAACCCCAAACAGACCGGAAGCTCTTCCGATCACAAGAATCAGCACGACCAGCAGAACCGCGCTGGCCAGAAACGCCAGAATGGATAAACCGCGTCCGCCGCTCTGCCCGTTCTTTTTATTTTTGCTCTTCTTTGTGCCGGACTGCTTCCTTCGCCCCCGGTAGTCCTCTTCATCCTCCTCGTCATCATATCCATAACCGATGTCATAATCCTCCTCGTCCACATCCGGAGAACTGACTCTCTGCCCTGTTTTCGGGGTATGCTTGATCTCCCCCAGCTCCCGGTCTGAAATCACAACCGTCTTGGCATCGGTATCCACATCATGAAGCTTTACAAAATCGCCCTGAGGATCGATCAGAGAATGCTTAAGATCTGAGATCACCTCTTCCATTTCCCCATATCTGCGGTCCACACTCTTCTGCGTACACTTCAGTATGATCTGTTCCAGACTATAGGGAAGCTCCGGCGTATAAACGCTCGGCGCCACCATCTCCTCCTGGAGATGTTTAATCGCTATGGCAACCGTAGTATCCCCATCAAAAGGCACGCGGCCCGTTACCATTTCATAAAGCGTAATTCCCAGAGAATAAATATCGCTCTTCTCATCACTGTAGCCGCCCCTCACCTGCTCCGGGGAGCTGTAATGAACCGAACCCATCACGTTTGAACTGATCGTGTTGGAGGAAGCGGCTCTGGCAATCCCAAAATCAGTCACCTTCACCTTTCCGTCCGTGGATATGATAATATTCTGAGGCTTCACATCCCGGTGCACAATCCCGTGATTGTGGGCGGCCTCCAGTCCCATGGATACCTGAATCGCGATACTTGTGGCTTCCTTGATGGAAAGCTTTCCTTTTTTGGTGATATACTCCTTCAGAGTAATCCCCTCAATCAGTTCCATAACAATATAGTAAACGCCCTCATCGTCTCCCACATCAAACACGTTTACGATATTGGGATGTGTAAGGCCCGCGGCCGCCTGCGCTTCACTCTTGAATTTACGGATGAACGTTGTGTCCTCCCGGAACTCCGGTTTCAGAACCTTGACCGCCACATAACGGTTCAGCTTATGATCTTTTGCCTTATAAACATCCGCCATGCCGCCTGTTCCGATTTTTCCCAGTATCTCATAGCGTTCGGCTATAATCATTCCCGTCTTTAACATTTCTCCACCTCATTTGTGAATGGTTCTATCAGTACAATTGCTATATTGTCCTTGCCGCCGTTTCGATTTGCCTCCTGAAGAAGAGCATTCCCCTTCTCATTAATATCTGCCCCCGGCATCTGTATGATTTCCTCCATCTTGGAATCCTCAACCATATTGCTCAGACCGTCTGAGCACATAAGAACCGTGCAGCCTTCCTCGATCCGCAGATCAAAGAAATCAATATCAATGTTCTTTTCCGCACCCACTGCCCTGGTGATAATGTTTTTATCCGGGCGGTTTCTGGCTTCCCCCGCATCCAGCTCTCCCATCCTGACCATTTCCTGGACCAGTGAGTGATCCCGGGTAATCTGGCGAATCCCGTCTTTTATCACATACAAACGGCTGTCCCCCACATTGGCCACATAAATATAGTTGTCTACTATCGTCGCAACCACTATGGTAGTCCCCATACCACGAAGGTTCACATCCCCTGAAGCCTTATCCAAAATTTCCGTGTTCGCAGTCTCGATGGCATGACGGATGACCTTCACAGGATTGAAATCCGCGTCCTCCCTTATTTCATTCACAAGTGTCTGAACCGCGTGGGAAGAAGCGTAATCCCCTGCATTATGTCCGCCCATTCCGTCCGCGACTGTGAACAAATTCGGAAGATGACCCACAGGGCTCTCAGAGACGAACACATAATCCTGGTTCATCTTTCGCTTCTGCCCTACATCAGTAGCTGAATATACCCTCATGTCACTTCTCGCTTTCTGTTTTTTCCATGTAACTCTTTCTCAACTGTCCGCAGGCGCCGTCAATATCCGCGCCCATTTCCCTTCTTATACTAACAGTGATTTAGAAACATTGATTTTAAGGCATACTAAGCATCAATGCGTCTTTAATTGCGTCTTTTTTTTCAATAACAAGACCACGCCAAAACACACTGAAAACTATCAAAACGCCAATACTGTAAATCAAATTCTATATCATATGGAGATTATTTTAGCACAATGGAATAAAAAGGGCAAGAACCATATAGCTCTTGCCCATGAAAATGTTTATGAAATAATTATGAATTTGTATCTTTTGATCTATATACTATTCCAGTGTATTCCCACAGGAGTTTGGGACTTATGTAAAAATCATATTGAGAAGATTCTTTCTCGTTCCCCCATGTGCCATCTCGAATTGTTTTCTTAAAGGCCAGTCCAATAGGAAGGATTCCTCTTATCATTGCCTGCCTAATAAATTGTTGGTCTTTCCCCATTAATCTTGCGGCTTCTGTCACCGGAACATTCCTACCATCAAATTCAGGGATTTCATACAGTCGATCACTTTCCATTTCATATACCTTCTTTCCTTACTTAATTTGTTGCATCCATCATACACTCCGATTCGTGTATTGTCAACACTTTTGTTCGTGCATCCACGAAAAATAATGAACAAATTTCTATGCCTATTTTTGTATTAATTTTTGTGCATCTATTCATTGGCAATTAACTATTCCCTTTCTCAAATGTATAAAAGTGTTATTTTATTCTTTTCGATTTTTTTCAATGAAATTCTCTTACTTCAATTATCAAGTCTATTTATTGTATTTCTTACAAAATTTCTTGTAAATCTTGCGTGTGGGTAAATTCGATTTTCTCTTGTATAAGGCACTCCTGCCAATGTGCAGGTCTGTTCTTTTACCCATTTTGAAGTCAACTGCAATCCAAAAAATAATCTGATTAAAACGGATTTCTGGGGTGTCGCTGATTTTAAATGTTCAATTACATGATATTCATACTGTCCTAAAATTTCTCTTACCTGTTTCTTCTGATATTTTCCCCCGAAATCATCTACAATTTCGCTTATTAAATCATTCCGTGTAATTGTCTTGATTGAAGCCGCGCTTCTTGTTCTCTCTGCCATGTAAACCGCTCCTTAGATTTCCTAAAATTAATTTTTTAATTCGTTTCATTTTTGTCACTCCTAATATAGTTTGTCCTCATACAGCCCATTAAATTTTTTACGATTTGAACACCGGAGATTACTTAAATTATTTTGTTGTTCCTCCGTGATAGAATTGTCTGAAATCTAGGATTTACATATTCTTTTTTGGTGTCTGTAATTTGAGAACATTTTTTCTTTTCATTTAAATGTCTCACCTCCTGTATGTGCGGCAGCAGTCATTACTATTTTTACTGGCTACTATTCATCCATGCGCTTGCATCCGTAAATATATTTTTTATATCGAATTAATAGGAATTATATTTTTTATATATATTGACT
>JAJQBI010000043.1 GCA_021203365.1 Clostridiales bacterium | reverse complement strand
TAGGCATCCGTAATTAATCAGACCTGCTCAAAAAAAATTGGCTGTGAATAGTAACGCGCATGTGAGGGAAAGCGGCTGTGAATAGTAACAACGCCCTGGCAGAATGTCCCAAATGAGATGCCCGGCCAGATGTCTCAATGGAGATGGAAGAACAGAATTAAAGGAGGATTTCATGAAAGTCAGGAAGGCAGTATACACGGTATTGGGATTTTTGTTTTTAGGATTAGGAGCCGTTGGAACGATTCTGCCGATTCTTCCGACCGTACCTTTTTTGATGCTTGCGGCATTTTGTTTTGGAAAAAGCTCGGAAAAGCTGAATAACTGGTTTAAAGGAACGAAGCTGTATAAAGATAATCTGGAGACTTTTGTCAGAGGCGAGGGAATGACCATGAAGACAAAACTGCGGATTGTCTGCACAGTGACGGTCATTATGGCACTCGGGTTCGCCATGATGTCAAAGGTCCCTGTTGGACGCGTTATTTTAGCAGTTGTATGGGTGTGCCATCTGCTGTATTTTTTCCTGGGAGTAAAAACGATAGAGCCACAGAAAGCAGAATTATAAGATGATGTTGGGGTCAAATACTTTTGACCCCAACATCATTATCATTATAATGATTCATCAGACTCTATTTCCATAATTAAGGGCAAGTTTAGAAAAGAAATCCTCTAACGTAAGCCTTGCATCTAAGGTGTGATACACACGAATCTCTCTGTTATTCTGATTATGAACATAAGTCATGTCATCTGCAATTCTGGGCGCATGCACAAGATTATAATTTTTCTTTTCTAATTCTTCCATAAGAACCGATATTGTTCCCTGATCACCCAGTCCCCAGATTTCTCCATGCGGCCAAACATGATCCTTCATGGATGCTTTCTGATTGAATTCATTCATTTGTTCAAACAAATATCTGCCAATTTTTCCACACGGATATACTTTGTATTGTAATTCCGCAAGTGATACTGCCATTACTTTATATACGCTCTTTGGAATTTGCCATACCGGAGCTTTGGAAGAAAAGAGCACATTCACTGCGATTGGATCCATTGCCAGATTAAACTCATTTCCACCCTTTGGATAATCTCCTCCGCCAATCCATATGACAGTGATACGTTCTGCAATATCCGGCTGTAATAACAGCGCAGATGCAATGTCCGTGGCGGCCCCCTGACATGCAATATACAACGGTCTGGGGTCTTCCTTCATAGCTTCCTCTATGATCAGACGTGCTCCCGGAGAATCAATAGGTGTCTCTTCATCCGTAAGACCTCTCATTGCTCCGATACTGACGGGACACATACCTGCTACATCCATCAGATTCATTACTTTGATAATTTCATCGTAACTGGCATTTGCAGTTCCAAGTTCCCCATATTCCTGCGGATTTTTCCAAAAATGTCCTGCGACAATTCCTTTTACATCAAATTTTGGTGTCATCAGATGATGCACCAGTGCGAACTGGTCATCCGCTTCATTTTTACAATCTGTATGTACGATTACTCGAACCTTCTTTTTTTCCGGGACCTGATAATTGTAATTCCACGTTCTCATATCCTTATGCTCCTTATCAGCTTTTGCTTAGTCATGTCAATACAGCGACAAAATATCTCTTGCAGATGGTCGCCTGCAATGACTGGTTAATTTCTGCACATACCGTCATATTCGCAGCGGCCTCGTGGTCGAGCCTCTGGTATTCGATCTGCAGGGAATCCAGGAGATCATAGACTCGAATTTCTTTATCCAGCCGTCCCTTATTGGAAGCGGGGCGGCCATTAAACAATTCTAACACAGTGTTATCCTCCAACCGGTCACGATCCTGCGGTTATTGTCTGATACAGCTTCATATAACCGTTTTTTTATATTCTTCCCGAATTTCCTCCGGCACGAGACTCCCGCCTGTGGCCCATACGATATGGGATGCATTTTTCATTTTCCCCATAAGGTCATTTTCCTCCAGGTAACTGCATGTTTCCGGACGGACTTCCAGCCGGGCCGGTCCCTGAAAAGCCGCGCAGGCGCTGGGCTCCAGGAAAATATTTTCAGTCTCCAGCATGTCGCGCATATAATCGTAAAGCTTTCCGTCATCGATGGTAAATTCGCCGTCAAGGACCGGCTTCATTACACTTCCCACAAACCCGGAGGGGCGTCCGACAGCGAGACCGTCCGCATGGGTCAGACCGGTCAGCCCCAGATCCTGCACGGAGAAGGCATTGTTGAGTCCGGTACTCATTCCGGCCAGCATACAGGGAGCCTGTACCGGTTCTGCGAAGAAGCAGTGGACTGCGTCTCCGAATACCTGCTTTAATCCAAAGGTAATGCCGCCCGGTGCGCCGCCGACCCCGCAGGGGATATAGACAAACAGCGGATGCTCCATATCCACCGGAATCTGCTTTTCCCTCAGCTGTCCTGTCAGACGTTTGGCTGCTGTTGCATAGCCCAGGAACAGATCTCTGGAATTCTCATCATCCACAAAATAGCTCAAGGGGTCCCTCTCGGACTGCCTTCGGCCGTTTTTTACGGCTTCGCCATAGTCCTCCCGGTATTCGATTACCGACACGCCATGATTCCTGAGCAGCTTCTTTTTCCATGATCTTGCCTCCGCAGACATATGTATGATTACATGGTATCCGATCGCCGCGCCCATAATGCCAATGCTCATGCCCAGATTTCCTGTGGAGCCCGCCTGTATGGTGTATCGGGCAAAAAAATCCCGATACTGGGGCTGCGCAAGCTTTGCGTAGTCGTCATTCTCTTTCAGGATTCCGGCGGAAAGGGCCAGCTCTTCGGTGTGTTTTAACACTTCATAGATGCCTCCTCTGGCCTTTACGGAGCCGGCAATCGCCAGGTGACTGTCCTGTTTCAGAAAAAGCCGCCCCTGTAAGTGGCTACCGTATTTTTCATTCAGGCGGGCACGCATATCTGGAATTTCTGTCAGGGCAGACTCGATGATTCCGCCCTGCGCCTCTGTCTCCGGGAAACATTTCATGATAAACGGAGCGAACCGCAGAAGGCGTGCTTCTGCGTCCTCAATATCTTTCATGGATAGCTCCAGGGAATCTTTTGCGCCTGCAAAGGGGATTCTGTCCGGGTTGATCCAGATTACTTCCTCGGCCGCCTGCATTTTTCGCAGCAGTGGATCTGTTTTCAGTTTTTCTGTACGATATTTTATTGCCATAGTTTTTCCTTCTGTCTGATTTTTTCAGGTAAACGACAGCTGTCTCTTCCATGGAAAGCCCGGCAATGCGGCGATTCCCCTGCCACACAAAATTGAAAAAGCAAAATGGCTGTCTGTAAGACAGTATACCATAAAATATGAGAAAGTACCAAATATTCTATTAAGAGTTAGTGCTGTTTTTTCCGTAAATTCAAAGTTTTTTCTATTTTGCAACTGTCATGAACCACTCTACAGTTTGTGGGTCATAATGAGAAAAGAACAGACTTTGTGCCGTGTCGAGAGCTTCCAGTTCTGCCATATCCTCTGCGTCCAGCTCGAAGTCAAATACGTTGAAATTCTCAATCATACGCTCCCTGTGAGTGGACTTCGGGATGACTACAACACCGCTCTGAAGCAGAAAGCGGAGGGCAGCCTGAGCAGGAGTCTTGCCATATTTTGCTGCAACTTCCTTCAGAACCCGATTGTTGAAGTAATCATTCTTTCCTTCCGCAAAGGGTCCCCAGGATTCAATCTGAGTTCCATATTTCTGCATCACGGCTTTTGCTGTCTTCTGCTGCTGAAACAGATGGGTTTCCACCTGATTAACAGCCGGAACAACCTCACAGAAGCTGGCAATATCAATAAAGCGGTCGGGATAGAAGTTGGAAACTCCAATGGCTCGCACTTTGCCGGCCTTGTATACTTCCTCCATCGCCCGGTATGTCCCATAGTAATCGCTGAAGGGCTGGTGGATGAGCAACAGGTCGATATAATCGGTTTTCAGTTTTTTCAGGGAATCCGTAATGGATGCTTTCGCCTTTTCATAGCCTGCATTGCTGATCCATATTTTTGTGGTGATAAACAGTTCCTCGCGGGGAAGGCCACATTCCTGAATGGCAGCGCCTACGCCCTCCTCATTATAATAAGCCTGTGCTGTATCAATGGAGCGATAGCCGACGGAAATGGCGTCCAGAACACAGCGTTCCGTCTCTTCCGGCGGTGTCTGGTAGACACCATATCCCAACTGGGGCATTTTTACACCATTATTCAAAGTTACATAATTCATAATGTTTCCTCCTGTCTGCGAATTGAATCGGTTTACAATTCAGAGTTTACAGCAGAACAAAAAGAATGTACAATAGCAATAACGAAATCTGCTATTCTTCTGATGAATAGCAAAACCAGAGGGAGAGAATATGCTGAATCTATATGAACTGGAGCAGCTTGCCGCATTCGCCAGATATGGTACTTTATCAAAGGCAGCGGAAGAACTGCACATCTCTCAACCCACCTTAACCCGCACGATGCACCATTTGGAGGAGGAGTTTGGAGTTTCTTTGTTCGTCCATGGGAAGAACCGGATTTCATTCAATGAGACAGGGATGAAAGCAGTCGAATATGCCAGTACGCTTTTGTCAGATGCGGAAGACGCAGTGGTACAGGTACGCCGATTTGACCAAAGCCTGCGTACAATTCTGGTTGAGTCCTGCGCTCCGGCTCCGCTTTGGAGTCTGCTTCCTGCTCTTTCGAATCAATTCCCGAATAAAACGATTTCTTCCCGGCTTGCGGAAATCTCTGCGATCCCAGGGCGGGTAAAGGATAAAAGCTGTGAAATTGGTATTTTACCCTGCCTTATAGAGGATGATACGATGGAATGTGTTCCCTTCATCCGTGAAGAACTGTCTGTATGCCTGTCACCCGACCACGCGCTGGCAGGCTGCCCTTCCGTCACATTGGAAATGCTGAACGGGTACAACTGTCTGCTAAAATCAGACATCGGTTTCTGGAGTGAGCTATGCCATAAAAAGATGCCGGCGTCCCGTTTCCTGGTGCAGACGGATGAATTTGAATTCCGGGAGCTGGCGAGAACATCTACACTGCCTTATTTTGTCACAAACCTTGCGCACGATGATGACTTTGTGAAAGGACGCATTGTCATACCGGTTTCAGACGCTGAAGCCAATGTCACGTTTCACATGGTTTTCCGAAAAGAGAATCCGGAATATTTAAAAATTTCTCAACGGATTGTAAGAAGCAATATATGAGCATAATCTGCTTAAGAACCTGAAACAGGAGGTGACCTATGGAAATTCGAGTGCTTCGCTATTTTCTTACCGTCGCCCGTGAAGGCGGAATCAACCGGGCGGCAGAAATTTTGCATATTACACAGCCAACCTTAAGCCGCCAGCTTGCTTCGCTTGAGGAAGAAGTTGGCGTAAAACTGTTTGAACGAGGTGCCAGAAAAATCACACTGACCAATGAAGGTATCCTGCTGCGCCGCAGGGCGGAGGAAATCCTTTCCCTTGTGGACAGAACACAGAAAGAACTCATCGAACAAAATGAACTGATTGAAGGGCGTGTCGTGATTGGCTGTGGGGAAATGGCGGCAGTCGGGCTTCTGCCTGAGATCATCGCGTCCTTCCATGAAAAATATCCCCAGGTTACTTACGATGTCTTTACAGCAAATGCAGATGTTGTGAAAGAGCAGATGGAACAGGGGCTGATAGATATTGGAATCCTGCTTGAGCCGATTGATATCGAGACGTTTGATTTTCTGCGGCTTAAGTATCAGGAACGCTGGGTGCTTCTGATGAGGACGGATGATCCGCTTGCCGCAAAAAAGGCGGTTTCTCCAGAAGACTTGAAAGGGAAGCCTCTGATTCTGCCATCCCGTGCTAATGTGCGCAATGAAGTATCCAACTGGTTTGGCGATACGTTTTCGGAAGCACAGGTACTGTTCACAAGCAATCTGGCGACAAATGGTGCCCTGATGGTGCAGGCAGGTCTGGGGTACTCTATCATCATTGAAGGAGCAATTCCTTTCTGGGATGAAAAGAAAATCGTCAGCCGCCCGCTTTCTCCGGAAATTCACTCTGACAGTCTATTTGCATGGAAACGAAGCCAGCCGCTGACTCCGGCAGTGGAAAGGTTTGTGAAGGAGATGAGGTGTTTTTTGACAGCTTCTGTTGATGGGTGATGGTTCCGGAAGGCATTCCTCGGTTCCGGAAGCTTTCATGGGAGCCCATGCTTTGAAAGCATAACTCGCTGATAGAAACTAAGTATTTGATATAAAAACACAGGAGAATTATAATATGACCATCGAGATTTCTACCGCTCGCGAGTGGAAATCTCGATGGTCAACGAGCAGCCATGCTGCGAGTAAAGAAGGTATGGAACAGAACCGACAGGTATCTCATCCATACCCGCATTTTTCTGAAGGAGGAATGCCCATGACTTTTACAGAAATTACAGAATTAACTGAGTCTGGACAGAAAACAACCGAAGAAAAGCTGATGCTTTTAAGGAAAATCAGAGCGAACCTGATGGATGAACTTCATTGTAAACAGCAGGTGGTTGATCAGGTAGACTACATGATTTATGAACTGAAAATGGAACAGAAGAAAAAAGGAACAGGAGGACTTTGAACATGGAAAAAATCGTACAGACAGCAGGACGAAATACCCTTGGAGAATTTGCGCCGGATTTTGCGCACTTCAATGATGATGTGCTTTTCGGTGAGAATTGGAACAACCAGGACATTGACCATAAGACACGCTGCATCGTCACTGTGGTGGCGCTGATGTCCTCCGGTATAACAGATTCTTCCCTGAAATATCATCTGGAGAACGCGAAAAAAGCCGGTGTGACAAGGAAGGAGATCGCTGCGATCATCACCCACTCGGCATTTTATGTGGGTTGGCCGAAAGCATGGGCGGTCTTTTATATGGCAAAGGAGGTCTGGGCAGAGGACGAGGCACCTGCTGATGCAAAAGCGGCCCATGCGGCGGAAATGGTCTTCTCAATCGGAGCGCCGAACGATGCCTTCGCACAGTATTTTATCGGACAGAGTTATCTCGCTCCCGTGTCCACCAGTCAGGTCGGTATTTTCAACGTGACCTTTGAGCCGGGTTGCCGCAACAACTGGCATATCCATCACGCTGACAAGGGCGGCGGCCAGATTTTAATCTGTGTGGCCGGACGTGGCTACTATCAGGAGTGGGGCAAGGAAGCTGTGGAAATGAAACCGGGCGACTGCATCAACATTCCTGTCGGTGTGAAGCACTGGCATGGAGCCGCGCCTGACAGCTGGTTCAGCCATCTGGCAGTAGAGGTTCCCGGCGAAAATAGTTCCAA
Organism: Clostridiales bacterium; assembly: GCA_021203365.1. Classification (GTDB taxonomy): domain Bacteria; phylum Bacillota; class Clostridia; order Lachnospirales; family Lachnospiraceae; genus Blautia_A. Next base: position 14,878 of record JAJQBI010000043.1, on the reverse strand, counting down.
TGAATGGCTGGAAGCTGTTACTGACGAGCAGTACGGTGTTTTGAAATAATAAAAGGATGCTGTAGAGGCAGGAAAGGTCCGTTCTATCGGTATTTCCAACTTCAAGGTTGAGGATATGAAAAACATTCTGGATGGCTGCCGCATAAGACCAGCTGTCAACCAGTTCCTGACCCATATCAGCAATACAGACTTTGAGGTCATTGATTTTTGCCGGAAAAACGGTATCGTGGTGGAGGCTTATTCCCCAATCGCGCACGGTGAGATGCTGAAGAATGAGACTGTTGCAAAAATTGCAGAGAAGTATGGCGCTACGATCCCGCAGTTTTGCATCCGGTACACGATTCGGCTTGGCTGTGTGTCTCTGCTGAAGACTGCGAATCCGGAACACATGAAGTCCAATGCGGAACTGAATTTTGTAATCAGCGACGAAGATATGGAGAACTTAAAGAAAGTCAGAAAAATCGATAATTAAGGAGATGCCAGTGTATTCCCTGTATACGGCGGGAAAATGTAAAGGCATTATGGGGAATGCAGTCATACGGCTGCATTCCCTGTTTCCACAAGACATTACATAAGGAGTGCAATATGAAAATTTTAGTATTAAATGGCAGCCCTCGTCCGGCTGGCAATACCAGAAAACTGATTGGTGCATTTACGGAAGGCGCTGAGTCGCAAGGACATGAAGTGACAGTGGTAGATGTCTGTAAAAAGAATATTCATGGTTGTCTGGGCTGTGAGCATTGTCACATGAAAGAGAAAGAGGTCTGCGTCCAGAAGGACGATATGCATGAAATTTATGCTCTGCTGAAAGAAACGAACATGATCGTTTTTGCATCTCCGGTATATTATCATGATTTGTCTGCCCAGCTGCGCTGTGTGATCGACCGGTTTTATGCCGTCGGATATCCGGGTGAGTTAAAAAAACTGAGCAAGGTTGCTATGATTCTCAGCTCCGGTTCTCCGAATGTTTACGATGGCATTTTATACGCTTACCGTCAGAATTTTATCGAATACATGGGGCTGGAGGATAAGGGCATATTGACTGTGCCGGGCAGCGCAAATGAGACAGCACTGGCAAAGGCAAGGGCATTGGGACAGTCTCTGTAAAGGCTGAGAAAGGAAGCTGTATGAATATTAAGGTAACTGTTAATGGAACCACATTGACAGCACAAATGGAGAACAATTCTTCTGCAGACGCTCTTTGTGAGAAACTGAAGGAAGAAAATATTATCGTCCACATGAAGGATTATGCCAATTTTGAGAAAGTTGGGCCTCTGGGGAGCCGTCTTCCGTCTAATGACCGCCAGTATACGACAAAACCCGGAGACATTATTCTCTACATGGGTGATCAGCTTGTATTCTATTATGACAAGAACACCTGGAATTTTACAAAACTGGGCGAATTTCAGAATGTAACAAAGGCAGATTTGAAGAAACTTTTTGGAAAAGGCGATATTACCGCGGAGCTTTCTCTTTAAGGGATTCGCAGTGACGCCAGAAGGATGGCTCTAATGAAGAATATCAAGATTATTGCAGGTAATGTGGTCATTCCTGCTGTGCTGAACGATACCGTCCATGAAAAACGGTAAAAACTTCTTCTCCATCCAGATGACCAGACGGTATGTAGCAAACTGGTCAGAGGCAAAGGTGAACAATCTCGGCCTGCTGTTCTGGAGCGATGTCGGAACGGGGAAACCGTATGTAGCTGATATAAATAGTTGCTGAAGGTCAAAGACCTGAGTGCAAAGTGTGCCCAGGTGCTGGCAAAGAAAAAGGCAACTTATGCGGAATATCGCGTTGCCCGATCTGAGATGCAGGAGTATCAGAAGGCACGGCACAATGTGGAAGTGTTCTTTGAGATGCAGCAAAAAGAGGAGGAACAGGAGCGCCGGGAACAACAGGCGCAAAATCGTTAAAATATATTATCCGGCACAGCCAATCCTAATCGGATTTTGTTGTGCCGGCTTTTTACTGTGATACAAACAGGAGGTCTGCGGCGCGTTTTCCGCTGCTGCATCCGTCATCAGCTATTATATCAGCAGCGGCAGTCCGGAAGGAAAAACCAGACCTAAAACCTATCGAGCAATCCGCAAGGCTGCGGAAAATACGGCGGAAATCTGTTCCTGAGAATGTTTCATGAACAGACGGCAGGAACAGATTCTGCGGAGAATGGTTAATGGGCCAAGCAGGAGAACCCTTTCACCATATCATTCTTTTGAATGCATACTTCACGGTCTTTTGTGTGGCAATATTCGTGGGCTTCCATTTAAAATAACTGGTTTTTACCTCCGGTTAATTCAGATAATCATTGAAGAAAGCCTCTAACCTGTCAAAAGGAATCACATCCACCTTGTCATAGAGATCTGTGTGAACCGCTCCCGGAATAATCAGAAGTTCCTTATTGTCGCCTGTAAGCTTTGCAAAAGCGTCCCGGCTGAAATAGCAGGAATGAGCCTTTTCACCATGGATGATGAGAACCGCATTCCGGATTTCCTGGCTGTACTGCAAAATCGGCATATTCATAAAGGACTGACACCCTGTTACATTCCAGCCGCCGTTGGAATTCAGGCTGCGGGGGTGATAACCACGGTCCGTCTTGTAATAATCATAATAGTCTTTTACAAAGAATGGCGCATCCTCCGGCAGAGGATCCACCACACCGCCGCCCAGGGCATAGGAGCCGCCCCTGTAATCGGCAATACGCTGGGCGCAGAGGGCCTTGCGTTTTTCGTACCTGGCTTCTTCGCTGTCCTCACTGTCGAAGTAACCGTTGGCGTTGACGCGGGTCATGTCATACATGGTGGAGGCAACGGTTGCTTTAACGCGGGTATCCAGTGCCGCTGCATTCAGAGCCATACCGCCCCAGCCGCAGATGCCGATGATGCCGATTTTCTCCGGGTCAACATTGTCCTGCACAGACAGGAAGTCCACCGCCGCCATAAAATCTTCGGTGTTGATATCCGGGGAAGCCATATAGCGGGGCGTACCGCCGCTTTCGCCGGTATAAGAGGGGTCAAACGCGATCGTCAGGAATCCCCGCTCTGCCATTGTCTGAGCATACAGTCCGGCCGCCTGCTCTTTGACTGCGCCGAAGGGGCCGCATACAGCGATGGCAGGAAGCTGCCCCTTCGCGATCTTTGGCGTATACATATCTGCGGCCAGGGTGATTCCATAGCGGTTGTGAAAAGTCACCTTGCTGTGATTTACCTTTTCGCTCTTCGGGAAAGTCTTGTCCCATTCATTTGTTAAAGTAAGTTGTTCGTTCATTGTGTTTTTGTCCTTTCTGAATTAATTTTGTGTAAGAAGTTAATACCAGTCGTGTTTTTAGTTTCGATCCAGAGCGTTGATCTGCTCCATTTCCTCATCCGTGAGTTCAAACCCAAACAGATCGAGATTTTCCCGGATGTGATCCGGATCGCTGGAGCCGGGAATGACTACGACCCCTTTCTGTAAATTCCACCGCAGGATTACCTGGGCGGATGAAACACCGTGAGTCTTCGCAATTGCGGAAATGGTTTCATCCCCAAGCAGCTCCGCTGTATGGCCGCGGCCACCAAGCGGATACCAGCCCTGCACCACAATGCCAAGAGACTGAATATAGGGAATGACATCATTTTCCTGATAGTAAGGATGAATCTCGTTCTGTACGAGTGCCGGAGTGATGTTTACCTGGGGCAGAAATTCCTCCAACTCCTCAATATACCAGTTGGACAGGCCTATCGAATGTACTTTACCGTCTGCGACCGCCTGTTCCAGTGCCAGGTATGCATCCACATCACCGTCTCCCGGATGATGCAGGAGAATCATGTCGATATAGTCAAGTCCCATTTTTTCCAATGCTTCGTCAATGGCTTCCGCTGCATGGCCGAACTGGCTGGGATAGAGTTTTGTAATTACGAAAATTTCTTCCCGCGGCACATCCGAATCCCGGATTGCCTGTCCTACGGCTGCTTCATTGCCGTACATATATGCTGTATCAATCAGTCTGCCGCCCGCTTCCAGCAGCGCTGCAATGGAAACAGCACATTCTTCATCTGTCAGGCTGTAAGTGCCAAGCCCCATGATGGGCATTTCATAGCCGCTGTTGAGCAGGACAGTTTTTGTTTCAAAATCAAACTCACCCGCGATGCGTACCTTACTTTCTGGTATTTCTAAACTGTTTATCCACTCAGCCACGTCACTCTCCGCTGCATCTTTGGAGAACCGATGTCCGTCCAGCCAGGTAACAGTATCAGAGCAGAGATCATGCAGATTTTCAGCGCTGGAGCCGATGCCGCTGCTGTGAGAGGTACAGAATGGGATGATCGTTACATCAGAGAAATCATAACTTTCCAGAAAGGTACTGATGATCCGCGGCGCCTGCCCATGCCAGATAGGATAACCGAGGAAGATCACATCATACTGTTCTATATTTTCAACACTGCCGGAGATCGCAGGCCGGGCGGAAGAATCCGCCTGTTCCTGGTCGGCACGTCCGCCGGTATAATATGCCAGATCCTCCTCTGTATAAGGGTCTTCCGGAACGATTTCGTAACTGTCTGCACCGGTTTCGCCTGTGACCCACTGAGCAATCTGTTTTGTCGTTCCCGTGCAGGAAAACCAGGCAACCAGTATATTACTTCCGGTGGAAGAACTGTCGGCATCTGATGACTCATCGATGTTTTCTTTGGTCAGTGTGGCGGCCGCGACTTCCAATTGACTGTCCGCAATCGAAACGGTGCTGTTTTCAGAATCGGATGAGGACTCTGCACTTTCAGAGTTACAGGCCGCCAGCAGGAAAATCATGCAGACGGAAAGAAATAACGCAATGAGTCGTTTCATGCTATCCCTCCTCGTCAATTTTTTTGATTGTTTTTGCAGGTACACCACCTACAACGGTATAGGGCGACACATCTTTTGTCACGACAGCTCCTGCCGCTACAACTGACCACTCGCCGATGCTGACGCCTGGAAGAATGGTTGCGTTGGAACCAATCCACACATGAGCGCCGATTTTGACAGGTGCGTAGTGATTCTTCCGGTTTTGCTCTGGAGACAGGTCATGGTTGATTGTTGCCAGCACTACATTGTGGCCGAGCATTGTGCCGTCTCCGATTTCAATACCGCCCTGATCCTGGAAATGACAGCCTGAGTTGATAAAAACGTCTTTCCCGATATGTGTGTTCTTTCCAAAATCTGTGTAGAACGGTGGAAACAGCCGAAAGGAATCATCTATCTGCTGCCCGGTCAGACGGCTCATGATTTCTCTGATTTCATCTGGAGTATGGTATTGGCTGTTCAATTCCATACTGATGCGAAGCGCCTCCTGATAAAGTGTATCGGCATAGGCATTGCATTTGGCACAATCCTTTGTTTCGTCATAGTAATCTGCAATGATGTCCGCAACTGTCAACATTTCTTTGCCCCCTTTTTATCCAGCCAATTCACAAGATAGTCCAGACAGTCCAGCTTTTTCTGCTCCGTATGGATATGTTCCAGTAAATCTCTGCGGCTGTTTTGCAATGTAACCCGTAATTCCCGGTCGCGTCCTTCTTTTTTCAGCAGGACGCAGTGAGCAATCATTTCTTCTCCGAAACCGATGTCTATGAGATTTTGACGGAAACGTTGGGATTCGTTATTTGCTTCCGGCATGACGGCTCACCTCCTTATGATTATATTTTATATTGATGCAGGATGAATATCAAATACTTAGTTTCTATTTCTGGATATTCTTAAAAAGAATAACTATATCCTTTAAGGAATGCGGTAAAATCAAGGCTTCTAGGCTCTTCATGTTGAAAAATACCCCTATTTGTACCCCTTCCAGACAAAAACACCCTCAGGATAATCTCCTGAAGGTGTTTGCACTCATCTATCCTGTGATACTTTTTTCAGGGCCTCATGTTTGGCTGCCTGGTTTGTTTTCCTGGTTTCGCTGTAAATATCCATTGTTACCTGCGCGTTAGCGTGCCCCATAATCTGTTGAATGGTTTTCACATCGTCCATGGTATTCTGGCCTTGCATATTTTCGCACAGCCAACAGCAAAAGCAGTGTCTGAAAATATGGCAGCTGATATTTGGTAAAGCTTCTTCCTCCGTGTGTTGCTGATTGTATCGTCTTACAATTCGGCTCAGGCCACTATTTACCGTGTTCGTCATTAACAGGCCTCCGCATGAACTCCGGAATACAAATAATTCTTTATTGTCCACGCTGATTTCATCCAGAGTTTTAAGAGGAACAACCTTCTGCGCTGATCGCATTTCCTTAAGAAGGTCCTTTATTTCTGCAAGCATCGGAATATCTCTGCACCCTGCGCTTGTCTTTGGGGCCTTCAGCTTGTGCTTACACTTTCCGTTTTCATCAGGCTGATACTGCATATTGCGGCGTATATGAATAATTTCATTTTCAAAATCCACATCAAGCCATGTCAGCGCAGCTGCTTCCCCGATTCTGCATCCGGTCCACGATAAAAAATAAAACAGGGGGAAATATTGCGGCGAATCCTCCGCAATGAATTCAAGAAGTTTGTCCAGCTGTTCCTGATCAAGCGCGTGCCTCTGTGAAGGTTTGTTATGATTCTTTTTCTTTAATTCACCGTAGGCCCCATCTGCCGGATTGCTTAAAATAAGCCTTTTGGCAACCGCCTTTTTCAGCGCAGGCCCGATAATTTTGTCAATCTGACTGATACTTGCAATCGAAAGCGGATCCTTCTTGTCATGAACCAGACTGCTGTAAAAGTCAACAATGTCATCCTGCGTCAGCTTGGATATTTTCCGCTTCCCCAATTTTGTTGATTTGATGTGGTTTTTATATGCACAAAAATAGTTATTTCTCGTGCAGTCGCTCCAATACGGCCGTTGAGCGCCAAAATATTCTTCAATCACCTGGTTCAGCGTTATCCCAGCCTGCCATACTCTGATACCCTTATCAATATCCTTCCTGATCTGTTCCTCCTGCTCTCTCAAAGATATCCCCGGCTTACGTCCTTCTGGTACCTTATCCTGTGGTCTCAGTGTCCAGGAATAAACATCATGTTGTTCGCCCTGGCTGTCTGTATACCGGTATCGATAGAGCCCATTATTCAACTGTCGCTCGCCCTTCGTCAGCAGAATGCCGTTGCTGTCACGCCTCTTTTTTTCCGCCATTGTAAACCCTCCTATTCCAGCCAGAATCAGCGGCAAGCCCGAAGGACCGCCGCCGGTTCCATATTCTTCATGTCTATGTGTCTATCAATCAGTGATCCGTACCGGAATCCAACTCTACGCCTTCCCTCGCGGCCTTGAACCCGGCTACATATCCAGCCTCATAAGACCACTGAAAAGCGTGTGCGTCGTATTCGCCCAGGTAAACATCAAATGCCTTCTGCAAGGCTTTGTATGCCTCCATGACGGAAGGCGGAGCACTCAGCTCACTCTCCATGGCTTCCTCGTATGCTCTTTGAAACTCCTCCTCCGTCTTGAATAATTCAGTTTTCGTGAAACTCATGTGATTCCTCTCTTTCCGAAGGGGCAGCAGTCGTGCTATAATCCATGTGTACCCCCTCTTGTAATGTGTAGTTTGGTGGTGCTTGCCCCTGTCAGAGCGCCCGCTCTGGCAAGGGCTTTGATATGTTCCGTAATTCCCTCACAGGCTCTCTCAGACGCCCGTATTCCCGTTTTAAGGCATTTGCTGAACTCTTTACCATTGACGGGCTATAATCGGAATATGCGGCTCTGAGCCGTCCTGTTTCCTCGTCACGTCTCCGCAAATCGTTTCCTCTCTACCAGATCGAACACAGCCTCAAGCATCTTTTTCACTGCCGACCGGCTGGAAGCCTGCTCCATAAATTCCGCCCGGTACTGCTCGAATCTTTCCGGTGTTGTCTTCTCCAAAATACAAACCGTTTCCACACCCATAAAATACATTTGCTCTTGAGTAGTAAATTCCCGCACATCCTTCACCTCCCTTCCTTCCCCGTCGCGCCGTTAGGGCAGCAGTCATATTGTTATGCCGTCTCCAGTTCCTGAACCTGTGACCGTCCAAAGAACCTAGCCTTGTAAACCTTGCCATCACCCCGGCTTCCCCAGATCAGGTCAGCACCAAACAGAGCCTTGCTTCCATGGATAACCTCGAATCCAGCTTTTTTCCATCCGGCCCAGGTATCTGTTTCTTCTGTGATGCCTGCTGCCGACTTCGCTGCCTCAATTCTCTCCTTGTTGGCATCCTCTGCCTTTGCACTCAGCCAGGACCGATGAAGGCATTCTCCGAAGGTCAGCTCCGGACTCTTCCGGTATATCCGCCATGCTCTGGTCATTATCGCGCTCAAATTGTATTTCATTTGTGTGCCCTCCCTTGCGGTTCCAGACAGCCCCGGCAGGTCTTAAACCGATCTTGATCGCTGGTGCCTCATTTGCTTTCCCTTGCCCGGTGTTATGTGGTTGTCTCCGGTACGCCTTACGGCCACTTCGTTTTCAACCTTCGCTATCTGGTGTTCTTTGTTCCTCTTGATGATATCAGTATAACACATGGGCACATACATGTCTATTGACAGGTTATACAAATATACATGGATACATGTATATATTTTTGTTCAATATGCGTATGGACACATGTATTGATGTATGATACAATTTCAATGTAAGGTGGAAAAGGCAACTTTATATTATGCCGCCCCACTCTGCCAGAATCACACAAAGGAAGGTGAAACAATGCCAGAGAACAAAAAAAGCTCATATACTGGATATACCGAAGCAAGGAAGAAAGCCAATGAAAAATACCTCAGGGAATCAGTCGAAGATATTCGGATCAGGGTGCCCAAAGGACAAAAAGCAATTATTAAAGACCATGCCGTCAGGCAGGGAGAGAGCATGAATTCTTTTGTTGTCCGTGCCATTGACGAAGCAATGAAGCGCGACACTGAAAAAGAATCGCAAGCTATTGATTTTTCTAATCAGAAGTGATATTATGTAGCAGGTGATGATTCGCTTTTCATTTTTGACTCCTGATTGAAAATGGCTGTTGTCGTAGCGCAAACGACAGCGGCTTTTTTCATGCCTGAATTCCATCAAAATATGATTCATCTGACGGAATCCAGGCAGACCATACAGAGGATTCATAAGCCCCTGTACAACTCTTCCTCTGCTTTGGCTGCTGCCTCCCTGGCCGTCCTCAATTTATTTATGAGATAAAAGCTATAGGTTGTCAGCAACTCTTTTTCAAGGGCTTCTGGATATTTCGCGGCGATCCCCTCAGTTTCTGCCGTGAAGCTCTCGAAAAAGGCTTTCTCATCGTCGCCTGGATCCCAGAATGCAATTACCAGTCTACCAAAGTGGTAGAAAAATCCGGCCATCTTGACAGCTTCCGATCGCCGCATCTTTGCCATGTCTGTACCTCCTGATCAGAAGAAATAATCTCCGTTCTTTGTTTCCCACGGAGTTCCAGTGACCAAAGACCGCACATAGCTGCCTTCTTCGCCTGGCCCATACTGTGACACCTTACCATTGAAATCATTGCCCTTGCGATTCTGCTTTGCGGCCTCCGCTGTCAACTGCTGCCGTTCCTCGCGAATCTGTGCCCGCACTGCATAATCATGATCCATCTGATCAGAAAGCTCCTGGATTCTATCCGCTGTCAGCTCTTCAACAGGAAGTCCATGGTAGTAATCTTTTAACTCTCGAATTGTTCTCATACATAATCCTTTCTGCCGCTTTTTGCGGCTACATCTTTTTAAAAATTATTTGAAATATCGGCTGTCTGGCCCAGCATCGCGTCAAGCAATCGGTCAAACTCTTGCAAATCCCCACCTCCGACGATCCTCTCAAATACAACCCCCGGCGCTCGCTGTTCATATTCGGAGATACTAAATATTCTCCTCGAATCGTCCGGGAATCTTACCAGAATCTCCAGATGTGTTGGACTCCGTTTTTCCAATGCCTCAAGTCTTGCCAACAATGATCTCATATCCCTCACCCCCTTTCCGGTCAAATTATGATACAATTCAAATTATTTATGATGTATTCCGAATATTCTGATTATTCTCATTCACTGATTCTTCCAGGGCAGAAAGCCGATTCAGAACGTCGCTTGTTTCCGTCCAGGCCCGGCATTGTGTCAGCAAAATCTGAACAGCATTCAACCTAACCTGCGGTGCGTTTTTCGCATCCTGGGCGATCTCTATTGCAACGCCCGCTACATCCGACAGTGCTGACTGCATTCGCCGTGTAGCTGCCTGCATCATCTCATCTTGAGCAGCCCTAATTTTCTCTTTAAACTCCGGGTCCTTCCTGTAATTTGATACGGTTTGCCTCGAAATGCCAATTTCTGCAGCAATGGTCCTATCAGACATTCCTTTCAATGTCAACTCGAAAATTCGCGGACCATAGATTTTCGTCTTCACGTTCTCACCCCCTTCATGGTAATTTTCGGAAATCCGTGTTGATAGAATTATATAAAATCATCATTCCAACTTTTTTCCAGTCATTTTTTCGTACAGTTCCTCCGAATCCATCCACATATCATCAGTAATTTCCGACTCATCTAAAGGATCTGTATTGTCTTGCACGTCGTCCCAATTAAAACCAAGTGCTAAATCATCGCTTGGATTCCGTTCTGTTTTCCGGTCTTCAGCTTTTTGAAGCTCCTTGTGATATTTCACCCAACCGCGTATAGATTTTACAATTCCATCCCTCGTAACAGGCTTTCCGTATAGAATCCATCCCGACTTTGCCATTTCATAATAAAAAGTTCTAACGCCTTCATTTGACAGCTTCACCTTATTCTTCCGAACAATTTCCTGCAATTCCTCAAAAGAGAACAGGGCAGAAACAGAAGCAGAATTTTTCTTGTCTCTGTTCTCTGTCTCTTTCTTTTTCTCTGTCTCTGTCTCTGTCTCTGGTGTACATTTGTCGTACATTTGTCCGTACATTTGTACACCGTCTTTTTCTGCTTTGATTTGCTTTCTATATTTTCTAATCCGATCTGCTTCACTGGAACTGTTTCCAATGAAGTTTTGGATGTCTGTCATATAGATAATGCCGCTGTCTAGAATTTCAACCAAACCAAATTCTTTGAACACTTCGATTGCTTTTTCGACTGTTTCAACGGAATGACGTGTTACCATTGCCAACATTTCCGTATTGTATGGAATCCGACCGTTCAAGGCTAACCGCCCGCCATACTTCAGGCTTTTCAGATAAAGCTTTAGGAGGACATTGCTATACAGATACCCATCCGGAAGGCTTTCCAATAAAAGCATGCTGTCTGATTCGAAAAAATTTTCTTTAAGCTTAAGATAATAATACTTTTTATTGTCCGCCATTTTTGCTCCTATTCCGCATTACAATCTGACAGCTTGACAACGTCTTTGTGGTAACCACGTCCGCACTTTTGATATGCTGTGATTGTTCCGTTTTCATACTCTGCATGATGATAACAGTCAATTCCTTTTGCGAACAACCATTCATTTGCGCCAATCAAACCGCGCCGTAATGCACAATCTGGGCAATAATTATCATTGTTTTTGGAATAATAGGGCCATCCGCTCAGGTTTCCCAAAGGCGTTTCGCAATCGTCGCATAAGAATTCTTTTGCTTCATGAATAATAAATTTCATTGTCTATTCCCCCTTCACAAGGTATTCATCAAGGTGTTCGAAAAACACCCGAGACTTTATCCTGACAGTCCTGCCGACTTTGACCAAAGCACCAGCTTCCCGGGCAAGCCGCATAACCATCTGTCGGCCGTAATTAGTCCGTTGCATGGTCTCTTCCACGGTAATCAGGTCTGCATACTCGTTTCTAAATTGTCTATAGTTCATTTTTGGATCCTCCTGATTATTCATCTGTCAGAATTTCTGTTACATCGACATCCAGTGCTTTTGCAAGTTTTGCCGCCGTGGTCGGTCTCACATTCGCGCAGTTCAGAATGGCGCTAATCCTATTGGTCGTGCATCCATACATTTTCGCCAGATCAGACCGTCTGATTCCTCTCCTTGCCAACAAAACATCGATCTTGCTTCGATCTAGATTCATATATTTTCACCCCCTCAATATGTTTTCCGTGTATACAGTCATTCTAGCACACGTATTTCCGTGTGTCAACTATAAAAAAATAATATTTCCGTTTGACGCACACGGAAAAGTGTGTTATGCTTTATACAATTAAAATCTGAGGAGGAAAAAAATGGAAACGGCTGAAAAAATCAGACAGCTACGCAAGCGAAAAAGAATGACTCAAAAACAGTTGGCAGAAAAAGCAGGTCTTGCAGTTACCACAATACAGCAATATGAAGCTGGAAAATACAGACCAAAGCTTGAGGCTTGCAAAAAACTGGCTGCTGCGCTTGATGTAGGTGTCTCTGAAATAACAAATGTGTACACAACGGACGCTGATTCATTGAACGAAAATATTGTGCTTCAAAAGAAGTTGGACAGCGGGCAGCCGCTAACTGGTGCAGAAATAATTTTTTTGTTGGAAAATAAACCAGAAGTGTTTCGCCGCCTTCAAGCAAGCTTTGAACAATTAAACGACGACGGCGTTGAGGCACTGTGTGCGCAAATGGAAGAGCACGCGAAACTGCTTGCTCAAGTGCCTCAATACCAAAAAGAAAATGAATAGGCACATGAAGACAAAGGCATCGCCTCCCAGATCAGGTTAGGCGGTGCCTTTTTACGTTGATGCCTGCTGCCGTCTCATCGGCTCTGCGTGTGCCACCAGATCGGCAGCAGTTGACCGAACCTGAGAGAGGAAATCATACCCTCATTTATACCCTTTTTTGTACCCCGTACCCCAGAAAAAAGGACAAAACACGATGAAGGATGAAACCCGGGAAATCCCTTATTTCTGGGCGTTCGCGATACTTGACGAAACGTGATGAAATATGTTTCGACATACTTAAAAAGAATAACTACATCATTTAAGGAATGCGGTGGGTTAATCTTGGAGGTAAGTGCAACACGGCAAATTCTAAACGCAACTTTTTCGTTTTTCCAAGTTGTAATTGCAACCGCCAAGGGGTAAATGCAACAGATTCGAAAGATTTTTCCATGTTTTGATTGCGCTTTTTATCTGATCCGGGTAAAATTTTCTTAAAGACAGGCATGGCAAAGATCGGACTGCATTTTCTGTTTCTTAGCCAGGTTCTAAATGCACCCCGTTTTTGACGATTTATAAGTCTGCCCTGCTGTCTTAACTGGTTAATTTCAGCTATTTTAATAAAGCTGGAGTTAACATGATGGAATCGGGCGGGATCTTCTCAAGGCCCAGAAGAGTTGCAGCTTCCCGGCCATATATCTGTACAAACAAATCAACAGGAGACTGCCCGTTCCATTTTTTGCGCGGATAAGAGTTGATATGGTTCATCATGGTTCGTATTTCTTCTTCAGAATAAGATTCTTTCCCTTTATTTTTAGGAATGATATATCTTATGAACTCATGATTCCGTTCACATCCGCTTTTCTGGTTGCTGTTTTGCGGATCGCAATAAAATACCCTGCACTGAATTTCTCCAGTCTGCGTATCTGCTTCTATCTTTGTCGGATTCGTGAATTCGCTTCCACGATCTGTAAGCACTACCTGAAAGATCTGGCTGAATTTTTCTCCTCCAAGATTTTCTCGGAGTTTTGAAAATATCTCGCTGACGGATGCCGCTGTATTCCGCTCTCTCAGATACATCAGCTGCAAATCACAGTTGGTAAAAAATATCGTGAGGATACATTGCCCTCCTTTATGGATGATCACAGAATCCATCTGAGAGACTGTCTGATCCGGGTTCTCCTCCATGTAAGCTTCATAATCCCTGTAGGTGCGCCCAACATGGCATTTTCGGTCTACATGAAGTACCGGCCCGGATTTTTCTCTCTTCGGACGGCTCACCTTTCTGCGAAGATCAATGTTTTTGGCTTCAAGCAAGCCGTTTTCTATCTGTGGCAGGTGGTTTCTGACCACCGACGCAAGGCACACCAAATACTGCGGCGGTCTGGCCCCAGGGGATGAACGTGGCCGGACGTGCCGTCAGATCGGTGCAAAGCTGGGACGGGCGAAACGGGAACGGGCAGACGACCATCCCATCAAGGCAATCTACAACCGCCGGATGAACACCATTCTGCAAAGCACCAAGCGTAAAAAGCTGGATGAGAACACGGCTCAAATCATGAAGCGGCTGGCGAAAAGTAAGATGGAACGGGCGATCTCTGATGTAGACTATGCCAATGGTTCCTATAAACAGGAGATGGAGCAGTCTGCACTTCTGGCAGAAGCGCAGAAGCAGATGAAATAAACAGAAATGACAACGGAGAGGCGGTGATGATGTGGACAGTGGTTATACATGGGATATGTCTGGCTATTACAATAAGTACAGCTTTACAGAGGACAGGCTGACCATGCGCCAGGTGGAACGCATATTCCAGCTTGAGCCGGAACCGCCCAAGGCAGCGTTTATCAATGATTACATCGTCACCGCTGTTATGGAACGGGATTACATCTACTTCTCTTTTTTCCTGCATCATTATGAAGGCCGCTTAAATGGGCGGATACGCTCCTTCCTGTTGCGGGAAGGGCTTGACCGTTATGACCCAGACCGTTTTCTGGATTATAAGATGGGGTGCGTTCTTGCCATGCTGGAGCGTCTGCCGGACTATGATCCTGACAAAGGCGCTGACTTTCTGACCTTTGTTCATCATCATGTTGGTAACGCTTTGCTGACCTGCCGCATGAGGGAAGAAGGCGGTTCATTCTCCAGCCTGGATGAATATAAGGCCGTACGTGGTATTGCGTGGCTCTACAACGAACACGAATCCGAACAGGAGGCCATTGCCAGATATGCAGAACAAAACGGATGCTCCGAGGCAATTGCCGCTGAATACCTGACGGTTGCCAGAAAGAATCGAAACCAGGTGCCGTTTTATGCGACAGTGCAGGACGA
>JAJQBI010000001.1 GCA_021203365.1 Clostridiales bacterium | reverse complement strand
ATATACACGTATGTTGTAGAATAAGAGATGATTACAGTAGGAATTTATACATAGCAATTTATACATAGACTATCTAGGATGATGTGAATTAGCAATAAAAAATGGAGACAAGCAAAACTTTTTTGACTATTCTTGAAAGTGAAGCCAGCGAAAACTTATGAGACCAGAAACTATGTCTATTTGGCCTTTTCCATTGATATTTACAGACATTTACATTCGGGCAGAACGTGTTATAATTATAGCTGTAAAATCCCATCAGGAATGCTTTGAAGGAGGTCCTTCAGTTACCGGAAGACGCCGGAAACCGGTTGGATCCCGAGGAGAATTGTTCCTGAAAAAACGTATAAATCCACTTATTCAGGAGGTATGAAGACTATGAAAATGTCTGTTATTTATTACTCAGCTACGACGAATACCAGCTGCATGGCCGGGATTATTGCGGATGGCATGAACTCCGTTTCCGGTGTGGAGGCCAGAGCTTTCTCCATCGACGCGACAGACGATGATTTTATCCGGGAAAGCAAATGCATTGTCATGGGATGTCCTACCTATGCGGCCGACATTCCTGCCGTCTTCCACACCTGGCTGGAACGCAGTGCCGGCAAGCTTGCACTGCCTGGCAAGCTGGGAGGCGCTTTTGCTACGGCGCAGTATATTCACGGGGGTGATGAATTCGTCATTCGCACCATCCTGGATCACATGATGGTTATGGGCATGCTTACCTATTCCGCCGGAGGCTCCAAGGGGAAACCGGTTATCCATCTTGGCCCTGTGGCAATTGCCACCGCAGGGGATACAGAAGCGCTCAGACCCTTTGATGAAACCTTCCGGATCTATGGTCAGCGCATGGCGGAAAAGGCTGTGGAGCTTTTTCGCTGAAAACCGTCTGGAGAGAGCAGGTGATTCCGGAAAATACAGATGCTGACAAGACATTTTCACTGGAAATAAAGGAGGAAAAATGCGGATCATAGCACATAGAGGAATCAATTATTCCGCACCGGAAAATACGGCTCCGGCGTTTCAAAAAGCCGTTGAGCTTGGAGTCGACGGGATAGAGACGGATGTCCAGCTCACAGCGGACGGTAAATTAGTGATTCATCACAATTATTCCATAAGCGGCACATCCGGCTTCGAGGGAATGATTGGGAGCATGACACTGGAAGAGCTGAAGAAGCTGGACTTTGGGAGTTATAAAGGAAAAGAATTCGCCTCGACTCCCATTGCAACCCTGGATGAGTGCCTTGACATAGTAAAGCCTCTTTCCTATGTCAATCTGGAGCTGAAGGCGCCCACAGACCGGAGTCTTCCCTTCGTTGAGATGGTAATCGAAGCGGTGGTCAGGCATGGTATGACAGAAAAAGTGGTGTTGTCTGCGTTTGATCACAGTCTGCTTGGAAGGGCAAAGGAGCTGTATCCCAAAATAAGGGTTGGAGCCCTTACCTTCCCGGCGGTTGCAGCGGGAGGACGTTTTTTCGGAATCCCGATGGATGATATTTTTCCGGCCGGACTCAGACTGGCAGAAATCACTGAGGCTGATCTGAATCTGTCAGAGGAGCAGATGTGGACGCTTGGAACAGTAGATGTTGTGACAAGGAGCCGGAAAGCTGCGCTTATGGAGCTGGTTTACGGTCTTGCCACTGTTTATCCGGATCTGACAATGGACGAGGCCGTGGAACGTCTGGCAGAAATGAACGATCTTCGCGCCTATGTGAGATCTTTGCCTTTTAAAATTGATTATCTGCACCCGGAATATCACTCTGTCCTTGCGGATCCATCCCTGGTTTCGGACATGCGGGAGATGGGAATTGGCGTGACTCCATACACCCCGGATGATGAGGAGGAACTGCGGTATCTGTATGAAAAAACAGACTGCTTTGGACTGATCACCAACCGGCCGGATATTTTGATTTGACAAACCATGCGCCATCGTTTATGCTGAAAATATACAGAACCGCCCTTTTTGTGGCTTGGAACAGAAGAGGGCGGTGGGGACACAGCTTTTCAATTCTCATTATGCCAAAGGGCAGGAAAGGAAGATTTATATGGTCAATCGTTTTGTACTCAACGGGATCTCTTATCATGGAAAGGGCGCAATTCAGGAAATTCCGGGACTGGTGCAGGCCAAAGGCCTGAAGAAGGCATTTATCGCGTCTGACCCCGATCTGGTCAGGTTTAATGTTACCAAAAAGGTTACAGATCTGCTGGATGCGGCCGGCATGGCCTATGAGGTTTACTCGGATATCAAGCCGAACCCCACCATTGAAAATGTTCTCTCCGGTGTTGAAGCCTACAAAAAATCCGGTGCGGATTATATGATTGCCATTGGCGGCGGATCCTCCATGGATACCGGCAAGGCCATCGGCATCATTATCAACAATCCTGAATTCGCGGACGTCCGCTCTCTGGAGGGTGTGGCTCCTACCAGGAACCGCACTGTTTACACCATTGCGGTTCCTACCACCGCCGGAACCGCTGCGGAGGCTACCATCAATTATGTTATCACGGACGTGGAGAAAAAACGCAAGTTTGTCTGTGTGGATGTAAACGACATCCCGGACATTGCCATTGTGGACCCGGATATGATGTCTACCATGCCCAAGGGCCTGACCGCATCCACTGGCATGGATGCTCTGACTCATGCCATTGAGGGTTATACCACCAAAGCTGCCTGGGAGCTGGCTGATTGCCTGAATCTGGAAGCCATTAAGCTGATTTCCGGAAATCTTCGCGCCGCGGTTCAGAATGAGCAGGAAGGCCGGGAAGCTATGGCTCTGGGACAGTTTGTTACCGGCATGGCTTTTTCAAATGTGGGTCTGGGAATTGCCCACTCTATGGCACACACTCTGGGCGCAGTATACGATACGCCTCACGGTGTAGCCTGTGCCATGATGCTGCCCATCGTCATGGAATTTAATGCGGATGCTACTGGTGACAAATATCTGCACATTGCCCAGGCTATGGGTGTGGATACAACCGGTATGGATCAGCCCGCCTATCGCAAAGCTGCCATTGACGCGGTTCGTCAGCTCTCTTTGGACGTGGGTATTCCCACCAAACTGGATAAGCTGAAGGAAGAGGATCTGGATTTCCTGGCTGAGTCTGCCGCCGCGGACGCCTGTGCTCCCGGAAATCCCAAGGACGCTTCTATTGAAGATTTTAAGACGCTGTTTCGCAAGCTGATGTAAAAACGATCTGGAATCTGAGGCAAAGGAATCCGAAATGTGGAATTCCCCGCAGAGGCACCTTCTGCGGGGAGTTTTCAAGCATGGAAGTGAAAAAGAAAATACGGGAGAAATCCCGGATTACAGGAGAAATAAAAATGGATACACAGAACTTCAAATGGATCAGAGACCCGGAGGCCTGTTATATAGAAGACGGAAGAGTAGAGATTATAACCAGGCCCCATACGGATTTATGGCAAAGGACTTATTATCATTTCAGGAATGACAACGCTCCGGTGTTTCAGATGGAAACAGAGGAACCGTATTTCAGCTTTATTGTAAAAACGGATTTTACAGACAGTCATCAGAGATTTGACCAGTGCGGGATTGTAATGTACCTGGACAGCGAGAACTGGCTTAAAGCTTCTGTGGAATATGAGAACGGGGAATTTCAGCACCTGGGAAGTGTGGTGACCAATCATGGGTATTCCGACTGGGCGACGACGGAAATTCCCGCCTCGGTGAAGACCATGTGGTATCGCTTCAGCAGAAGAGAGGATGATTACTGTGTGGAGTGCTCGGAAGACGGCGCGAAATTTAAACAGATGCGAATCTGTCACGTTTATAAGGGAGCCGGAAAAATACAGTTTGGAATTTATGCCTGTTCCCCCGAGGATTCTTCATTTAAAGCCGTTTTTTCTGATATGAGGCTGACTGAATGCGCGTGGAAAGCCCATGATGGGCAGCAGCCGGACTGAAGTGCATGGGGAGCCGTGTTTCCATTTTTTTTGAAAGAGACAGATACATTCTCACCGGAATTTCCGGAGGATGAGAATGTATCTGTTTTTTTTCATGAACTCGGAAGGGACGATTATTTGTGTCCGGGTTTTTCATGCCGTTCATACGGCGTATTCTTTGCGATTTCCAGGTTCGTTTTGCGGCGGTTTTTCACATCTTCACTGATGGGCTGAATCTCACCGGCTTTTGTCAGAGAGGCCTTTGTCAGCATAGGTCCGACAAGCTCATAGATGAGAATGGCAAAAAGAGTGATGTTGCGGATCAGTTCACCCTGTTCTCCAAGCTGCTGGGCGGTCACGCACATTCCCAGGGCGACACCGGCCTGGGGAAGAAGTGTGATGCCCAGGTATTTGCAGATGGTATCGCTGCAGTGAGAGGCCTTCGCGGAGAAAAAGGCGCCGATGTATTTTCCGGCGGATCGGGTGAGAAGGTAAACCAGACCGATCAGCACGATTGTGCCGTCCGTGAAAACACTGAGTTCCAGCTGTGCGCCTGAAATTACAAAGAACGCGGCAAAGAGCGGGTTGGTCCAACTGTCCGTTTTTGCCATGATTTCGCCGGACAGCGGGCAGAGATTGCAGAAAACGGTTCCCAGCATCATGCATACAAGCAGGGATGAAAAGCCAATCGTCACCGGGCCGAGCTCAAACTCAAGCATGGAGAGAGCCGTTGTCAGAAGCACGAAGGCGATGGACATATTCAGTCGGTTTGTGTTGGAGTTAAACAGCTTTTCCAGCTGTGTGAGCAGCCAGCCCATCACCGCACCCAGCGCCAGGGACAGAACGATTTCAATCAGCGGGTTGATGAAAATGGAGACCGGGTCAAAGGAGCCGGTTACCATTGCCCGGGCAATGCCAAAGCTCACCGCAAACACAATCAGTCCTACCGCGTCGTCCAGTGCCACAATGGGCAGCAGAAGATCAACCAGAGGTCCCTTTGCCTTATACTGCCGTACAACCATCAGGGTTGCCGCCGGTGCGGTGGCAGTGGCGATCGCGCCCAGCGTGATTGCCTGTGCCGGGGACAGCTTCCCGTTGGTAGCCACGCTGACGAGCAGAAGGGCCACATCAACAAGAAAGGCTGCGGCCAGCGCCTGGGAAATGCCGATGATCATGGCCTGTTTTCCCGTTTTTTTCAGCTGGCTCAGACGGAACTCATTGCCGATGGCGAAGGCGATAAAGCCCAGCGCCACATCAGAGATCAGCCCCAGTGATTCAACGCTTTCCATGCTGGTAAAGCCAAGTCCCGGGACGCCAATTCGCCCGAGGCAATATGGACCGATCAGGACACCGGCCACCAGATAGGCGGTGACAGAGGGGAGCTTCAGCGGTTTAAAAACACGGGTCATCAGAAGCCCCGCAAGGATGGCGACGGAGAGTGGCAGTAATATGGAAATCATAGTATTCATTCCTCCTTTGAATATCAATGATACAAGGGACAAAAGGTCATGAATGCAGATGCTTGCATCGGCATTCATGAG
>JAJQBI010000027.1 GCA_021203365.1 Clostridiales bacterium | reverse complement strand
GGATATATTTACCATAGAACTGGCAGGAGTACCGATAGAGGTCAAAAGCCGATACAATTACTGCCGCTGGTTTTGCCGGGATTATTTAACGGATAAGGAACCGGTTATCTCCGTCTATGCTGAAGATGACAGGCTTGCGGAGATGAAAGAGTATAGTCCAGAAATGCGGGATGAATTTCTGGAACGTGACGGAATCTATTCGGCCATAGCCTCCAGGCTCCCTTTTTATAACCGCGTCGCTCTTCACGGGGCCTGTATTGCATACAAAGGAAAGGGCATTCTTTTCACAGCCGCCAGTGGAACAGGCAAATCCACACACATCTGTCTCTGGAAACAGTACATTGGTGCAGATGTAAATATCGTGAATGGCGACAAACCCATTTTTCATATAAAGGAAAACAGTATAACAGCCTATGATACGCCCTGGTGCGGCAAAGAGGGATGGAATCGTAAGTATAATGCGAAAATGGACGCAATCTGCTTTCTCCGCCGTACGGAGGATGGTGTAAACCGTATTCGGGAAGTTGATCCGGATGAAGGAGTTTCCCTTATGCTCCGACAGATGTTCCACCCTTATGAGCCGGAGTCCACAGGACTTATGCTGGAATTGTTTGATAGGATGCTAACGTCACTGCCCATGTATCTTCTGGAGTGTGATATGTCGGAAGATGCAGTAAAATGCAGCTTTGAAACACTGACCGGAGAGAAATACCGGCGCTTTGGAAGCCGGATTTCGGTGGATGAGGTAAATAAGCTCTAGCGCATGCCGAGATAAACAGCAGGAGGAGAAAAATGAGAGTAAAAGAAGGATTTGTCATTCGTAAGGTGGCCGGAAAGTATGTGGCGGTTGCTACTGGCCAGGCAAGCCGTGAATTTCACGGTATGGTTAAACTCAATGAAACAGGAAAGATTATCTGGGAAGGCCTTGCTGACGGCAGGACTATAGATGAGATCGTGGATGTACTTGTGGAAAGATATGATGTAAAAAGTGATGAGGAACGTACATGCATCACAGACGACGTTCAGGAAATGATTAAGGAAATGACGGACGCCGGATTACTGACGGAATAAAAACGATCCGCGAAAGATATAAACAACAGAGGAAAAGTACCCATGGAGGAAATGTACACTGCAGGGCAGACGACAAAACTTGATGAATTGGAATCTGCCGGCTTTATTGTGATCCCGATAAGGGGCATCAGCATGCAGCCGCTTCTCTATACTTATATCTCTCATGTCCTGATACGTAAACTGGAAGGAAAACCGAAGAAGAACGATGTGGTCTTATACGTTCGTCCGGACGGCGTACAGGTACTTCACCGTGTTATGGGCTTTGACGGCGATATCTGTCTTATAAGGGGAGACAATACTTTTTCTATAGAACGAGTGCCGCTTTCCGCTGTAAAAGGCGTCATGGAAAGCTGCTGGAGGGGAAAAGGCCTGAAGGGACAGCAGGAGATTAAGGTCACGGATTCTCTTTACCGTCTTTATGTATGGTTCTGGAATCTCATTTACCCTTTCCGTTTTCTAAAGCACAGGGCGAAGGCCGGGATACGACATATAGGAAAGGTTTTCCTGGGCGACACATCTCTGGGCTGGATCGTCAGGATGGTGAAAGGCAGTCTGGCAGGAATTGTTCTCCTGACATTCTGTACAGGAGCCACAGCCTTTTTATCCGTTATCCTGGCACTGGTGATGAGAAATGCCATTGACTATGCCGTAGCGTTAAATTCTCCTATGTTTATTCGCTGGTGTGGGATATTTCTTGCCATCATCCTTATACAGCTTGTGCTCAGAGCTGTCATCCGGCAGGAGGATGAAAGCATCCGAGCATCTATAGAGAACAGGCTAAAGGAACATACATATGAAAATATTCTCCACAGCAGCTACAGCAGACTGAAGGTGTATCATACCGGTGAACTTCAAAACCGAATGACCAGTGATGTCAAGATTGTAGCGGATTATGCTACGGATCTTATACCAGGTGTCTTTTCTATGGCGGTTCAGCTTATCTGCGCCCTCATTGTTCTTATGGTGCTTGACTGGCGTTTTGGAAGCCTTTTCCTGATTGGCGGCCTTGTTATGCTGGGAGTGACTTTTCTTTTCCGTCGCAGAATGAAAAGCTTACATAAACAGGTGCAGGAAACAGACGGAAAGCTGCGTTCGTGGCTTCAGGAATCTGTGGAAAGCATTCTGATCTTAAAAAGCTTCGAAGCGGAGAAAATGGCAGGGTATAAAACTGAAGAGAAGACCCGAGCGCACAAATCTGCCCGAATGAAAAGAAGAACCTTTTCGAATATCTGTAACGTCGGCTTCGGTGCGGTAATGCAGGGCAGCTATCTTTTTGGCCTGGTATGGTGCGGATTTGGTATTCTGAATGGTACACTGACATACGGCACATTAACGGCTGTGCTGCAGCTCGTCAGTCAGATCCGGAGTCCTTTTGCCAATATTTCCGGGTTTGTTCCGCAGTATTATTCCATGCTGGCGTCTGCGGAGAGACTGATCGAATTAGAAAAACTTCCAAAGGAAGGCAATTCAAAAGATCTGCCTGAATTTACAGACCTTCATGCCGAGAACCTGACTTTCATTTACGATGACGGTGAAGAGGAGGTTATCAGCCAAGCTTCCTTTTCTATAAAAAAAGGCGAAATTGTTGCTTTAACCGGTATCTCCGGGATTGGCAAAAGCACTTTGCTGAAAATTATGCTTGGCATTTATTCTCCCGTGTCAGGCCGACTTTATGCGGACGGTGGGATCGATATATCTCCGACAACCCGCAGATGGTTTTCCTATGTTCCTCAGGGGAATATGCTGATGTCCGGAAGCATTTATGAAGCCGTGGATTTTCTGCATTCTGCGCCTTATACAAAAGACCAGAAAGACCGGGTGGAACAGGCCTGTAAAATTGCATGTGCAGATGAATTTATCAAAACCCTTCCCAATGGTTATAATACGATTCTTGGAGAAAAGGGAGCCGGCCTGTCTGAAGGACAAATGCAGAGAATTGCCATCGCACGGGCTGTATACAGGAATGCACCGGTCCTTCTTCTGGACGAAGCTACCTCCGCCCTGGATGAAAACACAGAGCGCAGACTGTTAAAGAACCTTAAAGAAATGGGGGATCAGACGGTGCTGATCGTCACACACAGGCCTGCAGCCATGGAAATATGTAACAAGCGACTTGTATTTAATCATTCGAGTATTACTCAAATTAATGATTAAAGATCACAGGGGGAAGCCTTATGCTTAACAGAAGGATAAGAAATACGGTCGGCATAGTACTTACGATTGTACTTGCAGGTGTGCTTTTATTAATGATCTACACAGAAAAAAAGATAGAAGGAGAGAAAGAAACCGCGTATCAGACATTGTTGGCTGAAGTTGAACCTTATGAAGATGAACTGCGGGAAAAGAAAATTCTGCTTAGTAATTTAAAAAGTGATGTTTCTTACTCCAGTGAGGAATCTGAAATTCTGGTTGGATTTGTGGCAACGGATGAGTCGGATTTAGCTTATATGGAAGAGAAAGCAGATATCTATGGCTTTTCACCTGTTCTTGTTCTCAATTGTACGATGGAAGAATCC
Source organism: Clostridiales bacterium (assembly GCA_021203365.1). Classification (GTDB taxonomy): domain Bacteria; phylum Bacillota; class Clostridia; order Lachnospirales; family Lachnospiraceae; genus Blautia_A. Next base: position 19,027 of record JAJQBI010000027.1, on the reverse strand, counting down.
ACTATTGAGGATATGATCGACACGGCAGATGATTCCTGGGAAATCATGCTTTATACGCCAACCTTTTCCGAAGAGGTGAACGAAAGTGTCCTTTCCGTTATTTCGTATCTCGACTCCATAGACAGAGCTTACGCAGATGTTTTCTTCCTGCGGTCAGATTACGATTCCGATACGAACCTTCGGCTTATAAAAAAGGATGGATTCATCGGTTATACCAGCTATCACAGTGAGGCGCCCGGCATCGGACAGGAGGAAGACGGAACGGTGTATTTTGATTACTCGTATCTGACGAGTTCCGGGACCTCAGTTACAAGTCGTATTTCCGCAATGTACAACGGCAGGGCCTCCATGATATTTGCACTTGATATGAAAAGCATAAACTCGGGTTCTCTTACGGAGGAATATGTAACGAGTGTTCTTGATACGCTGCAGAGCTATACGGAAAATGATGACTGTTCTTTTTCTACCATTACATCTGTCGTGGAGAAGCTTTCAGACATTAATTCAATTGAAGCAAGTAATCAGGAAAGCTATGAAAAACAGGTTGTGGAGCTGGAGGAGAGGATTGAAGAGCTGGAAGAAATCATAGATGAGCTGTACGACAACTATGAGGGCTAAAATCCGTTGAAAACAATGGAAAAGGACAGGAAGTTTTAGTAAGAGAATGAGCAAAACGGAAAACATTTTATTACAGCTTACAGGCAGAGCGTTATTTGATGCGCCTGCGGATTTCAATCCTGCCACAGTTGACTGGCCGGCTCTTTACCAGGAAGCAACGAATCAGGCCTTATCAATTCTTATTTGGGATGCACTTAAAGAGGAAGAGCGTTCTGCCATACCAGAAAATACTGTACTTCGCTGGGAGCAGGATTCTCTCCGCCACATTATGAGCAATGAACAGCTCCTTTATGAGCAGGAGCAGGTGATACGGCTTCTCAATAAGGCTTCCATCCCATGCGCAATCCTGAAAGGCAGCTCATCTGCTGCCTGTTATCCACGCCCATCTCTTCGCATTATGGGTGATATCGACCTGCTTGTAAAATCGGAACAGCAGATGGCGGCTGTGAAAGTCCTGCAGTCGAATGGATATGGTGATATCCGGGATGAATCCCATCATTGTCATATGAATATACAGAAGGACGGGATTGCCGTGGAGGTTCATAAAGAACCAAATGGGATGTTTATGAATATGAACGATGAGATTGCGCAAAAGCTGCATGCTTTTTTTGCAGATGCAATAGATAAAAGGCAGTGTGCAGACGGCTTGCCGTTTCTGTCAGACGAACAGCAGGCAGTTGTTCTCATACTCCACAAGCTGGAACATTTTATGACCAGCGGACTGGGTTTGCGTCAGCTTTGCGATTGGGCTGTGTTTGCGGAGAAAAAGATGGACGACGCCCTGTGGGGAAAGCTGCAGCCACGTCTTTCAGAGTTTGGCCTTCTGACTTTTACAGGGATAATGACAAGAGTCTGCGTTGATTATCTTAGTATGCCGGAAAACAAAGTGCTTTGGGCGATGCAGTATGATAAAGAAACGGCGGCGAAAGTCATAGAACAGATTTTGAAAGAAGGAAATTTTGGGAAGAAAGCTGAAAAGTATGGTGAACGGTTATTTAATGATCCGAATTCTTCAAACAGAGTTACCAGCTTTATCAATGTGTTGGGAAATGTCTGCAGAGAGCACTGGCCGCCCTGTGAGAAACATACGGTTCTGATGCCGGTCGCACCCTTTGTGTTGTTGGGAAGATATATGGTACAGAGACAGAGAGGAGAAAGACCGAAGCTGAATCTAAAAAAGAAATACCTGCAGGCTGGATATGATCAAAAGCTTTATAAGGAGCTGAAGCCGTTTGTGGTGGAATAGAAGGCCTCTGGGTTCCGACCGCCGATTCCGGAAGGAAAGTACTATGCGATTTATAAAACGCCAATGTTCCATGGATTTTTCCAAATTTCCCAATTTTGGCCTCTTTTTTATTAAAAATTATGGTCAATCTGAATAAAATACTTTAAACTAGACTGGATATTTAGTAGAATATTTAAATATCAGGTTGCCGTTAACGATGATTGCTGTTCTCTTTCATCGAAGATAGCAATCATTATAAGACAATCAGGGAGGTAGTACATATGGATGTTTTTAGAACTGACCGAATCAGAAACGTTGTTCTGCTTGGACATGGCGGAGCCGGCAAGACGACTCTGGCGGAAGCTATGGCATATCTGTCAGGGATGACCAGCCGTCTTGGCCGTGTGGAAGACGGAAATACAGTCAGTGATTATGACAAAGAAGAAATAAAGAGATCCTTTTCCATTTCCACCACCACCATTCCGGTTCCCTGGAATAAGATGAAGGTGAACGTGCTTGACACACCTGGATATTTTGATTTTGTGGGCGAGGTAGAGGAGGCCGTCAGTGTGGCGGACGCCGCGATCATCGTCATATCCGGCAAGGCCGGCGTACAGGTGGGCACTCAGAAAGCTTGGAAGCTTTGTGAGAAGTATAAGCTCCCACGCATGATCTTTGTGACCGATATGGATGTGGACGACGTAAGCTACCGGAAGGTTGTGGACGATCTGACCGAGCTTTACGGCAAGCGGATCGCCCCCCTGCATTTCCCCATCCGTGAGAACGGTAAATTTGTGGGCTATGTCAATGTTGTGAAGCAGGCAGGCCGTAAATATATTGACAAGGGCAAGAAGGAAGAATGCCCGGTTCCGGAGCATCTCAATGAGTATCTTGAGAAATATCATGAGCTTCTGATCGAATCGGTGGCGGAGACCAGCGAGGAGTTTATGGACCGCTACTTTGAGGGGGAGGAGTTTTCGGTTGCAGAGGTTTCCGCCGCCCTTGCCTCGAACATACAGGAATCCAGCATCATTCCCGTCTGCATGGGCTCTCCGGTGAATCTCCGCGGCGTATCCAACCTGCTGGATGACATCTGTGAGTATTTCCCCAGCCCCAACAAGCGCAGCTGCAACGGAATCGCTCAGAAGACCAACGAGATTTATCAGGCGAACTATGATTTTACAAAGGCAAAATCCGCCTATGTGTGGAAGACCATCGTGGATCCCTTCCTGGGCAAATATTCTCTCATCAAGGTATGCTCCGGCGTAATTAAGTCCGACGATACTCTTCTGAACGTGGAGAAGGGCAGTGAGGAACGTCTGAATAAGCTTTATGTGCTGGAAGGATCCAAACCCATTGAGGTTCCGGAGCTTCACGCGGGAGACATCGGGGCCATCGCCAAGCTGAACAGTGTACAGACCGGCGACAGCCTTGCCACCAAGGCAATGCCCATTCTCTATCCGAAGACGGTGATCTCTACGCCCTACACCTATAAGAGATACAGGGCGGTTAAGAAGGGCGAAGAGGATAAGGTAGCCCAGGCGCTCACCAAGATGATGAGTGAGGACCGCACGCTGAAGGTGGTCAATGACGGAGCCAACCGCCAGACTCTTCTCTATGGAATGGGCGACCAGGCTCTGGATATTGCGGTCAGCAAGCTGAAGGAGCGCTACAAGGTTGAGATCACTCTGGATAAGCCCAAGGTTCCTTTCCGGGAGACCATCCGCAAGAATTCCGATGTGGATGCCAAACATAAGAAACAGTCCGGCGGCCATGGCCAGTACGGACATGTAAAGATGCGTTTTGAACCCTCCGGGGATCTGGAGACTCCCTATGTATTTGAACAGGTTGTAGTGGGCGGAGCCGTGCCCAAGAACTATTTCCCGGCTGTGGAAAAGGGAATCCAGGATTCTGTCCTGAAGGGACCGCTGGCCGCTTATCCGGTGGTTGGCGTGAAGGCGACCCTTTACGATGGCTCCTATCATCCGGTGGATTCCTCCGAAATGGCCTTTAAGACTGCGGCGATCATGGCGTTTAAGAAGGGCTTCATGGACGCCTCTCCGATTCTTCTTGAGCCCATCGTTTCCATGAAGGTTACAGTTCCGGATAAGTTTACCGGCGACGTTATGGGCGATCTGAACAAGCGCCGCGGACGTGTGCTTGGAATGAATCCGGATCATGAGGGAAATACGATCATCGAGGCGGATGTTCCGCAGCTTGAGATCTACGGATATTCCACCGATCTGCGCTCCATGACAGGCGGAAGCGGAGATTTCTCCTATGAATTTGCCCGCTATGAGCAGGCCCCTGCGGATGTACAGGCCAGGGAGATTGAGGCGAGAGCCGCCAGCGTGGAGGGAGAGGACTGATCCTCCCGGAGATTTTGTGAAGATTTATCAGAAGGGTGCGCGCCGGAAACGCGCATCCTTTTTTGTACTTGACAGAGGTTTAAAAAGCAGATAGAATGAATTGCAGTTTTTATATGCGCGAAAACGCGGGTGAGATCAGGAGGAGATAGAGCTATGTCAGTACCATATAACCACAAGCGAGTGGAACAGAAATGGCAGGGCATCTGGGATGAAGAGAAAGCCTTCCGGGTTTCGGACGATCATACCAAACCCAAGTATTATGCCCTGGTGGAATTTCCCTATCCGTCAGGACAGGGCCTTCATGTGGGTCATCCCAGGCCTTACACCGCACTGGATATCGTATCGAGAAAGCGCAGGATGCAGGGATATAACGTGCTTTTTCCCATGGGCTGGGATGCATTTGGGCTTCCCACCGAGAATTATGCCATCAAGAATCATATACATCCGAAGATTGTGACAAAGAACAATGTGGTGCGTTTTAAGAACCAGCTGCATTCCCTCGGGTATTCCTTTGACTGGGAGAGAGAGATCAACACAACAGATCCCGAATATTATAAATGGACCCAGTGGATTTTTCTGAAGCTTTTTAAGGCGGGACTTGCCTATAAGACGGAGATGCCCATTAACTGGTGTACATCCTGTAAGGTTGGCCTGGCCAATGAGGAGGTTGTGAACGGCGTCTGCGAGCGCTGTGGTTCAGAGGTGGTCCGCAAGGTAAAGAGTCAGTGGATGCTTAAGATCACCGCCTACGCGGACAAGCTGATCCAGGGCCTTGACACGGTGGATTACGTGGAGCGGGTGAAGGTTTCCCAGAAGAACTGGATCGGGAAATCTCAGGGCGCAGAGGTGGATTTTTCCATCACCGGCAAGGAAGATAAGCTCCGTGTGTATACCACCCGTCCGGATACTCTGTTTGGGGCGACCTACATGGTTGTTTCCCCGGAGCATCCCCTGATTGACAAATACGCGGATGAGATCCGCAATATGGATGAGATCCTGGCCTACCGGGAGCAGGCCGCGAGAAAGTCGGACTTCGAGCGCTCAGAGCTTGCGAAAGACAAGACCGGCGTGGCCATTGACGGCCTGACCGCTACCAATCCGGTAAACGGGAAGGAGATTCCCATCTGGATTTCCGATTATGTTCTGATGTCCTACGGAACCGGCGCGATTATGGCGGTTCCCGCCCACGATGAGAGAGACTGGGATTTTGCGAAGAAGTTTGGCCTTCCCATTATTGAGGTTGTGGCCGGAAGCCCGGTCAGCGTGCAGGAGGCGGTTTACACCGATGTAGCCACGGGAACCCTGGTGAACTCTCAGTTCCTGGATGGGCTTTCCGTAGCCGACGCCAAGGAAAAGATCATGGACTGGATCGAGGAGAAGGGCATCGGAAACCGGAAGACAAACTTTAAGCTGAGAGACTGGGTATTCTCCCGCCAGCGCTACTGGGGTGAGCCCATTCCCATTGTGTTCTGCGAGAAATGCGGCTATGTGCCTCTGGATGAGAGCGAGCTTCCTCTGGAGCTTCCGGAGGTGGAGAGCTATATGCCCACAGACAACGGGGAATCTCCCCTGGCCGCCATGACCGACTGGGTAAATACCACCTGTCCCTGCTGCGGCGGGCCGGCGAAGCGGGAGACGGATACCATGCCCCAGTGGGCCGGTTCCTCCTGGTATTTCCTTCGGTATACAGATCCTCACAATTCAGAGGCTCTCGCCAGCAAAGAGGCTCTGGATTACTGGATGCCGGTGGACTGGTATAACGGCGGAATGGAGCATACCACGCTGCATCTGCTTTACTCCAGATTCTGGCACAAATTCCTGTACGACGAAGGGGTGGTACCCACTCCGGAGCCTTACCAGAAGCGTACCAGCCATGGCATGATTCTTGGCTCCAACGGAGAAAAGATGTCCAAATCCAGAGGCAATGTGGTCAATCCGGACGACATTGTGCGGGATTACGGGGCGGATACCCTGCGCACCTATGAGATGTTTATCGGCGCCTTCGAGCTTTCCGCGGCCTGGTCTGAGGACGGTGTGAAGGGCTGCCGCAGATTTCTTGAGAGAGTGTGGAAGCTTCAGGATCTGGTGGTGGACGGCGACGGATACAGCGCAGATCTGGAGACAAAGATGCACCAGACCATCAAGAAGGTGTCTCAGGATTTTGAAAATCTGAAATACAATACGGCCATTGCCGCCATGATGGCGCTGATCAATGACTTCTATAAGAAGAATGCCGTGACCAGAGGGGAGTATAAGACTCTCCTGACCCTTCTGAACCCGGTGGCGCCTCATATTACAGAGGAGCTGTGGGAAACCCTGGGATATGAGGGAAGGATCTATCAGACCACCTGGCCGGAATATGACGAAGCCAAAACCGTGGAGAACACCATTGAGATTGCTCTTCAGGTGAACGGAAAGGTGCGCGGAACCATGAACATTCACAGAGACGATCCTAAAGAGCAGGTGCTGGCCCGGGCGAAGGAGACCCTGGGCGATAAGCTGAAGGGAAATGTGATCAAGGAGATCTATGTGCCGGGCAGACTGGTGAATATTGTGGCAAAATAAACGGCTCAGAGGCGGACAGCCCTGAGAATAAAAACGCGCCCCGGAAGGCGGATCAAAGCCTCCGGGGCGCGTTTTTCGCCGGATGGAACAAAAGGGAAGGATCTATTCACTTACCTCCTGAAGTCCGGAGATATCCGGGACAGCCATAAGGGAATAGTTGGTATAATATACCACAAAACCGGGCTTGGCACTGGCCGGCTTTTTTACGTGCTTTTTCTGAATATAATCAATTTCCACCTTGGGGGCGCTCCTTCCCTTGGAGTACCAGGCGGCCAGAGCACCGGCCTCCTCAAACACCCGGTCGGGAAGCTCCTCGCCTTTGGAGCGGACAATCACATGGGAGCCCGCCATTTTTTTCGCGTGGAACCACCAGTCATTGCCGGAGGCGAACTGGAAGGTCAGCGCGTCATTCTGAAAATTATTCTTTCCCACATAAATATCATAGCCGTCGCTGGAAATATAATGGAAGGGTCTGGATTTTGCCTGCATTTTGCTCCCTTTTTTTGCGGAGGCATGCTTTCTGATATATCCATACTGGGTCAGCTCCTCCCGGATCTGGGAAAGGTCGCTTTCCGTGCGGGCGATGTCCAGGGCATTGGAGATAGATTCCAGGTGCTGGATCTCCTCTGCCGTATCCTGCAGCTGTTCCGTGAGAGCCTCCTGCGTGCGTTTCAGCTTCCCATACCGGTCAAAATATTTTTTGGCGTTCTCCCCCGGGGTCAGTGTGGGGTCCAGGGGAATGGTGATCTCCTCATTGTTATAATAATTCACCGCCCGGAAGGATTTACAGCCCTCCTCCAGCCCATAGCCGTAGGTGTTGATCAGCTCTCCGTAGATCCTATACTTATCTTTCTTCTCGGTGTCCCCCATCTGTTTCTGCTGGAGAAGCTGCTTCTTCCGGTTTCGTTCCAGAGCCGTCTGAACCACCCGCCGCAGGTCGGAAGACTTCTGCCGGATCCGGGTGAGGACGTTTTTGGTGGCATAATAGGTTTCCAGCATGGAGGAGACACTGTCAAAGGACTGGAAGGAATACTCGGATCCGTACTGTGAAAACCGGAAAACGCCGTATTCCACAGGCTCGTCTCCCCGGAACACAATATTGGGGGAAAAGTTTTCCTTTTCCACGTCCTCCATCATCCGTCGGAAGGTGTGGTAAAGGTGCAGGCAGGCCGTTTCATCCAGGGAGCCGGCCGGGTCATCTCCGTCCAGGGAAGCCCGGTAGCAGATTTCCTGGGCGGTCACAGCGCTTATTCCGGTGAGGGAGGAAGAAAGGGCTTTGGCGCTGCCGCAGGGTTTTTTGCAGATGTGCTGTGTAAATTCCTCCTCACAGACCGTGAGAGGGTTTTCTTTCTCACGGGTGTTGGGAATAAAATAGGGCCTTCCGGGCAAAACCTCCCGCACGGAGCTCATGTTGGAGGAGACATGCTTGATGCTGTCCAGAATCATTCCCTGATCGTCGCAGAAGATCAGATTGCTGTGCTTGCCCATCAGCTCCAGGATCAGGCGTTTGTGGCATACATCCCCCATCTCATTGAGGTGTTCCAGGTCAAATTCTACCACCCGCTCCATGCCGGGCTGGCGGATCTGCAGAATGCGGGCGCTGCCGATGTGCTTGCGCAGCAGCATACAGAAATTGGGCGCGGTCAGGGGGCTGGGCTTATTTTTCTGAGTAAAATAAATAAGCGGAAGAGAGGCGCTGGCACAGAGCAGAAGCCGGCATGTGCCCCCCGGGCCCTTGGCCGTGATCAGAAGCTCATCCGCTTCCGGCTGGGCGATTTTGCTGATTCTTCCTCCTTTCAGATTCTTATTCATCTCCGCCACAAGGGCGGAAATTGTGATTCCGTCAAAAGCCATAATCCATTTTCCTTTCAAAAAATTTTGAGCGATTCTGTAAAAAAGTCAGAAAATATTGATTAAATTTGATTTTGGAAGTTACCGGCGCGATTCACTCAAAAAACGCCTTTTCTGAACGTATTATATCAGCAAAAAAAGGGTTTGACTAGGGTTTTGGAATGAACTATAATAAATTGTACTTTAGTGTTTGTAATTGAAATTTCAGAATTTTTTCATTGATTTACACTATTGCGAAGCAGGAGCTTTTACAGCAGCAATGGAGGCAGGAATGATAAGAAGTATGACCGGCTTTGGAAGGGCCGAGACGATAACCACAGAGCGCAGAATCACCGTTGAGCTGAAGTCCGTAAACCACCGTTATCTGGATCTCAGCATTAAGATGCCCAGGCGCTTGAGTTTTCTGGAAGGAGCCGTGCGCAGCCTGATCAAGACCTACGTTCAGAGAGGCAAGGTGGACGTTTTCATCAGCTTTGAGGATTACGCAGCTGGAAGCTCTGCGCTGAAATATAACCGGGAGCTTGCCCGGGAATATCTGGGATATCTCAGGGAGATGGGGGAGGAATTTGGACTGGAGGATGACATCCGGGTTTCCACGCTCTCCAGATATCCGGATGTTTTTACTCTGGAGGAGCAGACACTGGATGAAGAAAAGCTCTGGAGCTTTCTGGAACCGCCTCTTCGGGAGGCATGCGGAAGGTTCGTGGAGACACGGGAACGGGAAGGGGAGAACCTGCGAAGGGATCTGACAGAGAAGCTTGCGGCTCTGGATGAGAAGGTTCAGATTATAGAGGCCCGTTCGCCGGAGATTATTGATGCATACAGGGAGAAGCTGGAAGCCAGGGCCAGAGAGTTTTTGGAGGATACACAGATTGATGATTCCAGGATTGCGGCTGAGGTCGTGATTTTCTCAGATAAAATATGCAATGATGAGGAGACCGTCCGACTGCGGAGCCACATCCAGGGAATGAAGAAGATACTGGAGGAGAGTGAGGGTGTGGGTAGAAAACTGGATTTTATGGCGCAGGAGATGAATCGTGAAGCCAATACAATCCTTTCAAAATCAAATGATCTTACAATTTCCAATATCGCCATTGATCTGAAGACAGAAATTGAAAAAATAAGGGAGCAGATTCAGAACATTGAATAACAGGAAGGGGAGTATTCATGGCGAAATTGATTAATGTAGGGTTTGGAAACGTTGTTAATTCCCGCAAGATTGTTGCGGTTGTGAGTCCGGATGCAGCGCCGGTAAAACGGATGGTGCAGAGTGTGAAGGGGACAAGGACTCTGATTGATGCCACACAGGGAAGGAAGACGAAGGCTGTGATTGTAACCTCAGACGATTATCTGGTTTTGTCGGCACTGCAGCCGGAAACCATTGCCAGAAGATTTGCGGAAGCAGATGATGAACTGGAGAAGGAAGATAAGAATGAGTAGAGGAATTCTGGTTGTTGTGTCCGGTTTTTCCGGCGCGGGCAAGGGCACTGTGATGAAGCGCCTTCTGGAGAAATATGAGAATTATGCGCTGTCTGTCTCTGTGACGACGCGGAAGCGCCGGGAAGAGGAAACAGAAGGGAAGGATTATTTTTTCCGGAGCGAGGAGGAGTTTGAGGAACTGATCCGTCGGGACGCCCTGATTGAGCATGCCCGCTACGTGGATAACTATTACGGAACTCCCAGAGCCTATGTGGAGGAGAAGCTGGAGGCTGGTCAGGATGTGATTCTGGAGATTGAGGTGCAGGGCGCCTCACAGGTTACGGACCAGTATCCGGAGGCGGTTACGATTTTTGTTGCCGCCCCCACCATGGAGGTTCTGCGCCAGAGACTGACCGGAAGAGGAACCGAGACGCCGGAGGTGATTGCGCAGCGCATGAAACGCACCTGGCAGGAGGCTCAGCTCATAGACTGCTATGACTATATTCTGATCAATGACGATCTGGAAAAATGTGTGGATACGCTGCACCAGATCATCCAGAGCGAACACCTTCGGACCGAAAGAAACCTGGAGCTCACCCTGGAAATTCAGAAGGAAGCGCAGAAGCAGGATCCAGAGGAAGAGGATCCTCTGTTTTGAAACTATGTAAGATATGATTGATCAGGCAATTCTGCCTGGCAGAAAGGAAGACATTATATGATACATCCATCTTATTCGGAACTCATTGAGGCAATCAACACCTACACAGAGGACAACGACGATACCATGCTTCTCAACAGCCGGTATTCTCTTGTGCTGGCCACCAGCAAGCGTGCGCGGCAGCTGATCGCGGGAGCGGAGCCTCTTGTGGAAAACGCCGCGGGGAAGAAGCCGCTTTCCATTGCCATTGATGAGCTTTATCACGGCAAGGTAAAGATCCTGCCGGGTGAGGTGGAAGAGGAAGAGGACAAGCGGTTTGACTCCACGCCTCTTTTTGCCGGGGAGAGCATTGACGAGATGGTTCAGGCCAGGGAAGAGGGCGAGGAGGACTCCCGGGAGGAGAACTCTGAGAAGGAAGACTCTGAGGAAGAAGCTTCTCTGGAAGAAGATGCCCAGGAGGAGCCGGAGGAGAATTCCCAGGAATCCCCTTCGGAAGACTGACGAAGGATCCTTACCTATGAAGATTTTATTTATCTCACTGGGGTGTGACAAGAATCTGGCGGACGCGGAGGAAATGCTGGGTCTTCTTGCCGCAGACGGACATGAGATTGTGGACGACGAGGCCCAGGCCCAGGCAATTATTGTCAATACCTGCTGTTTCATCAATGACGCCAAGGAGGAAAGCGTATCCACCATTCTGGAGATGGCGGAGTACCGGAAAGCCGGCACCTGCCGCGCCCTTCTTGTGACCGGCTGCATGGCTCAGCGCTATAAAAAGGAGATCATGGAAGAAATCCCGGAGGTGGATGCTGTGCTGGGCACGGCCTCCTGGGGAGATATTGTGCAGGCTCTTCATGAGGTGTGTGCCGGCCGTCGGTACGAGGAATACCGGGATATAGATACTCTGCCGGACGGCAGCGGGAAGCGGATCCTGACCACCGGCGGACATTACGCTTATCTGAAGATCGCCGAGGGGTGTGATAAGCACTGTACCTATTGTATCATCCCAAAGCTTCGGGGCCGATACCGCAGCGTTCCCATGGAAAAGCTCCTGGAATCCGCCCGGGCTATGGCGGAGCAGGGTGTGAAGGAACTGATTCTGGTGGCCCAGGAGACCACTCTGTACGGTGTAGATCTGTACGGGGAGAAATCTCTTCATATCCTTCTTAAGAAGCTTTGCGGGATTTCCGGAATCCGCTGGATCCGGGTTCTTTACTGTTATCCGGAGGAAATCTATGACAAACTGATTCAGGTGATGAAGGAAGAGAAAAAGATCTGCCATTACCTGGATCTTCCCATTCAGCATGCCTCCGATCCGGTTCTGCGCAGAATGGGCCGGAGGACAACCCGGCAGGAGCTGGTGGAAATCATTGAGAAGCTTCGGCGGGAGATCCCGGACATTGTGCTTCGGACTACGCTGATCAGCGGTTTTCCGGGGGAGACTCCGTCGGATCACCAGGAGCTGATGGCTTTTACAGATGAGATGGAGTTTGACCGCCTGGGCGTCTTTACCTATTCTCAGGAGGAGGATACACCTGCCGCCCAGATGGAGGAACAGATTCCGGAGGAAGTGAAGGAACAGCGGAGAGGAGAGCTGATGGAGCTTCAGCAGGAGATCTCCTATGACAAGGGCACAGAGCGGATCGGGCAGGAGCTGCTGGTGATGATCGAGGGGAAGGTTTCCGGGGAGAGCGCCTATATCGGGCGGACCTACGCAGACGCACCCAAAGTGGACGGGTATATTTTTGTCCAGACAGGAGAAGCCATGATGACCGGAGATTTTGCCAGAGTACGTGTGACAGGTGCCCTGGAATATGATTTGATAGGAGAGCTGTGCGATGAATTTGCCGAATAAGCTGACAATTGGACGAATGATCCTGGTGCCTTTTCTTGTGATTTTCATGCTGGGGAAGTTTGGCGGGGACGCCAACCGGTATATCTGTCTGGTGATATTTGTGGGGGCCAGTCTGACGGACTGGCTGGATGGGTATCTGGCCAGGAAAAATAACCTGATCACCAGCTTTGGAAAGTTTATGGATCCCCTGGCGGATAAGCTGCTGGTGTGCTCGGCGCTGATCTGTTTTATCGCCCTTGAGAAGCTGCCGGCCTGGTTTGTACTGATTGTGATCGCCCGGGAGTTTATTATCAGCGGGTTCCGTCTGATCGCGGCGGAAAACGGTGTGGTGATCGCGGCCAACTACTGGGGGAAGTTTAAGACGGTTTCCCAGATGGTGCTGATCATTTTGCTCATGCTGGATCTGGGCGGGATTTTTCAGATCCTGACGGATGTGTTTTTCTGGCTTTCTCTGGCTCTCACTGTGATTTCCCTGTGTACTTATATCTGGCAGAACCGGAAGGTTCTGTCTCTGCAGTCCTGACGGACGGTAAGAAGTTTTCATATCTGAATAATGACGGGTGTTTTGGTACGCCCAGTGGGAACTGTCACGAAGAAAAAACCGTGACAGTTCTTTTTTGATTAATTTCACAGCCGGTTCCCCTCACATGTGCGATCCCGTCCGCTGCGTGTGCTTTCCCGCTGTCCGGGGACGGCGGCTCTGAAAAGTCTGTTCGGGGATCAGAGTGAGGGGCGCAGGTCAGTGCCGCATCATTTTCACCAGGCTGGCGATGCGGTCGATTCTGGATGCCTCCTGGGGAGATTTGCCGGCTTTTAACGCCTGAATCACGGCGGAAACCTCCTGGTCACTGAAATTCATTCCGGAATTCTTTCCCTGGGTCTGCGCGCTCAGAAGAAACTGCATAAGCTCGGAAGAACTTTTTCCGGCGCCCTGGCTTGCCAGGGACTGGAGCATATCCAGCTTGTTTTTGTCCAGCCCTGCCAGTCCGGGGCTGTCTTTCCAGTCGTTCATGGATTATCCCTCCTGTCTTTCCTCATTCATAATCTGGATCATCTGAATCATGGCCATCAGATCGGTTATCTGATTCAGTTTCCTTTTGCTGTCTCCATAGCAGTAACGGCTGATATCGTTTATCATGTCCAGGGGTGAGGCCTGTGCAGTGGACGCGGCCTGCATCTGCCCTTCCAGGGCATTTCCGGAAAAAAGCGAGACCGTGCCGGCAAATTCCCTGGCCTTGGCGTATATGGAAGCAAGCCGCTGTCCGCGGGGAGGAAGATAGGGAATCATGGCCTTCAGCAGCTGCGTCTGGTCTGAGCCGGTCATCTGATCCAGGGCTGTCTGCGGGACAAAATCCTGCGAAATCGAATCCTTTTCCATTCTTCGTGCCTGCAAATTCCTTTTCCTGTATTCTATGCGCAAAAGGGGTACGCTTATGCAGGCAGATTGGTTTGCGAGCTGATTCCGAATGGTTACAAGTGCCGTCCTACATATTTTCGTAGAGGATCGGTCTGCTACTTCAGTGTGTTCATGTGGCAACTCAATTCTCTGTAAGAAGATGAGTTAGAAGCAGAGATTGATCGTCGGGTTGAAGCGGCGATTAATCATTTCAGAAGGGAGGGATTATTATGAATTATGAGGATGACAAGTCAACGGTGGTAACCAACTTCAAATCCTCCCCTGTAACAATCCCGGAAAACGGCGCATATGTGCGTCTGAGCGGTACTATCGCCAATATGGCTTCCCAGCAGTCCGAGGAGGGGGATTCCTACACCGGGTATAAGCGCCCTGGCGGCAGAAAAGGAAAAATTGAAGGCTGTGGGGGAACCGGAGACGCTGTGAAAACCATCATGGAGCAGGTGGGCGCAGAGTAAAGGGAAAAAGCCGCAGGGATGGCAGGATTGATTTGTCGCCCTGTGGCTTTTTATGTGTATGCATAGATAAAAATGGTTCTGGGAATGCCATAACGGTTTATAAAGAAATAACAGTTTTTTGGACGATTGATGAAAACATTTTCAGACAATAAGGCAAATTGTTTTTGAAAAAGGTATTGACAAGACTGCTCCAATCAGGTACAATGGCTGTAACCGAACCCGCCACGCCTCTAGTTGTCCTTTGGGATAGCAATGCGCAACCAGGCGGGACTTAAATTTTATGGAGCGATGCCATGGCTCAGTACCCTAAGCAAATTTTGGATATTAATCAACAGTTACAGTCATATATAAATGCTGGGATGACCGTCCCTTCACGTGATGAGGCGCTTAATGTCCTTCAGACTATAGGCTATTATAGACTCAGAGGGTATTGTTATCACCTTTATGATAATAACACAAAAAAGTATAAGCAGGGAACATCTTTTTCTGATGTGTTGAAACTATATAATTTTGATACGGAATTGTCCCATTTGCTTTTTTCACTGTCGAGCGCAATAGAGGTCTCATTGAGAGTCCGATTAATAGAAGCGTTATTATCAGTCTGCCATGATGCACTAGCATTATACGAACCAGGAGCTTTTTTTGATAAGAGTTTATATTGGAAAAATATAGGTACTCTTTCCGCTGAAATAGGTCGTTCGAATGATGTGTTTATAAAACATAATTTTGATAAACACGATGGAATGGTTCCAATATGGGCGGCGGTTGAGATTATGTCCTTTGGAAATCTCTCAAAAACCATAAAAAACTTGAGGGATGACAAGGGAACTGCTGGACGGCATCTGGTTTCAAATTATTATTATTTGAGTCCGAAAGGAAACCGAGTGGTTCCGCAGTTTGATATGTTTACATCATGGACACATGCTGTATCGGTTCTTAGAAATATTTGTGCTCATAATGGAAGAATTTATGGCCGGGCTATTAATACATATCCGCAGCTTCCTTTGGTGGATATGCCGAATGGATCTGTGAAATATAATGGTGCATTTCAGATTATAATGGCAATGAAGTATCTGAGGCCTTCAGATGCTGTTTGGAATCAATTTGTAGCTGATTTAGCTGCGTTAATTCAAAAGTATAGTGCTGTTATTGATTTGGAAAAAATTAATTTCCCAGTGGATTGGGCGAAACACATGACGATATAAAAGAAAAGGATATCTGAGAATACTTTCTTAAAAAAGCATATAATAGAATGATCGAACCAATCAAGCCTCTCATGGAAGCTCAAACAGATTGGGCATCAATAAAGAGGTGGGGGCGACTCCACCTCTTTTGTGTAGTAATATGCTATCTGCGGTCCATTCGCGTTATCAGATGATGTTGGGGTCAAAAGTATTTGATCCCTATGATACCTGAGAATTCCTCCGTGCTTCGCACTCCCGGAATTCTCATCAGATAATGCTCTCTTCAATTCAACTTTGCTATGTACCGCTTTTTGAGGGATATATAGTGATGTCACTCGAAATCTGAAAATGAAGGAAATCCGAGCCCTGCTGGGAGTACCAAATGGATTTACTGTATTGAACCTGATTGCGATTGGGAAAAAAGGTGAAGAGAAGCGGGCTTATACGGAGCAGGATTTAGACTGTAGCTTTATTCATCATGAACAGTTTTAGATAGATCCTGATAATTATGCTGATCAGGGAAATAATTGGAACTGTTTTGTGATGGCGGATTAGTAGAATATGATATCGTGAGTTCTATGGTTCTTTTTGTAACATTTAGCTTAGCAGCCATTTCAGCCATTGTAGATGCTGGGTTGGCAGCGATAATTTTAAGAATATCCTGTTCCAAACCGACATCCAAACCGACATCTAAACCGCCATTTTGGCGGTTTGGCGTTTTAAATTCGGAAATTTTGCGTTTTCAAGCGCTGTAAATTTTACGGTCAGGTCATTGCCAGGCACAGTGTATTCCGGATTTGGTGTACCAAGCTCCTGGCAGGATTCGCATATTTTCTGTATACCGCGTCCCCAGGCCTCGATATATCCGGCGCGGTAAAATGCGTTGGCGATGGATGGATTAAATGGCATGAATTTATGTGGCTTCATCAGTGTTTTCGTCGTCCAGTCCTTTGGAAGTATACAGTTATTACTGATATACATGGCATCATCTTCGATTCGGATTTGAATCGGGACCTTGTCGGCGTAATTGTTATGCCCAGGGCATTATAGATGGCCCCGCGCACACCTTCCCAGCTTATTATAAAACAGCATCACGGCTGCGTACTTCAGTTTCCCATTCGTCAGGAGGTCAAGATGATCCAATAGTTCTTCGTTTGGAATGTCCAGATCCTCTTTGGTCATTCGTTCCTTTTTCACAGCTTCCCTGCGAAAAATATCAAGGCTGTGCTGGTCAAGGTCAGCTACGCTGATGTTATCGACAGGGACGGCATCCCAGAGTAAGCCCGTCTTTTCCACGATAAACTGAGTAAGCGCCGTGCCCCGAAGCTGCTGCTTTGCGCTGCCGCTGCGGTAATGATATTCTCCTTTATAATTGATGGGGTAGGAGCTTGGGTTTACGACAATTTCAATTTGCCGATTCAATCATATTATGTTAGAAACGAAGGTTCGCGGATGGAGGCTCTGGCCATGAGACATTCGGAAAAGGAAAAACTTGTCATTGAGGACAACACGATTTATGAGCTGGATCTGGAATGTATGGCGCGGAAAGAGGAAAAGAATTCTCAGCGCAAAAATCAGGATATGAAAAAAGAAAACCCTGCCCCAAAGGGCAGGCCGAGGGGGCAGAGGCGTTAACCTCTGCCCCCTGAAATATCCGGCCGGCAATCAGCAGCAGAAGCTTCCGTTGCCGCAGAAGAGAAGCAGGAGAATAATAATCCATGCGCTGTTGTTTCCACAGGAGTCGCAGCAGCCACAGGAGCCGTTGTTGTTGAAGAGATACAGAAGGATGATGATCCAGATGACGCTGCTGCAGGAATTGGAGCATCCACATCCGGAATCACATCCGCACCCGTTGTCCGTACCACATCCACAGTTTGTTGCAGCCAAATCACTCATTTCATAGTTCCTCCAGATTTTGTTTACATTCCATCATATGCGAAAGGATGAGATGTGTTCCCCTTATGTGAGAAAAAAGGACTCCGTTCTTTTGCCGTTTTATTCAGCTGCCGTAAAATCCGGGCCTTCCAGAAGATTTTTTGCGCGGTACAGAAAGGTTGATTTTGGCATTCCGCATTCCCTTGCGGCGGAAGAACCGCTCAGTTCCCCGGATTTCCATTTTACACAGACAGCCGCGAAATTTTCCGGCAGAGGGGCCGGAGGCCTTCCAAAGCGGACGCCGCGGGCCTTTGCGGCCGCGATTCCTTCCGCCTGACGCTGCTTAATGTTCGTCCTCTCATTTTCCGCCACGAAGGAAAGAATCTGGAGGACAATATCCGCAAGGAAGGTTCCCATCAGATCCTTCCCCCGGCGAGTGTCCAGCAGGGGCATGTCCAACACGACGATATCGATGTGCTTTTCTTTGGTGAGAATTCCCCACTGTGCCAGTATTTCCTCGTAATTCCGCCCGAGCCTGTCAATGCTTTTTATGTAGACAACATCATCTGGCTTCAGGATCGCCAGCATCTTTTTATACATTGGCCGTTCGAAATTTTTTCCGGACTGTTTATCAAAGAAAATGTTTTCCTCCGGAATCTCCAGTGACTGTAAGGCCAGTCTCTGCCGATCCTCGTTTTGTTCCCTGCTT
Source organism: Clostridiales bacterium (assembly GCA_021203365.1). GTDB lineage: Bacteria > Bacillota > Clostridia > Lachnospirales > Lachnospiraceae > Blautia_A. Next base: position 827 of record JAJQBI010000027.1, on the reverse strand, counting down.
GACACTCTTATATATCCATACTGTTCCATTTCACTGCCTCCCGGTTCAACGATTTTTTGGTGCGATTCACAGACGATTCCCTTTACATGCTCAATCCCGCCCGCTGTGTGTGCTTTTTCCCTGATTTCACAGTGAAAATTGCTTATGTGGGGGAATGACGGATTCCATCCAACTTAGAGCCGGTGGATAAAACCTCATAAGCAGGTTTAACGTTTCCGCCTGCAAGAGCAAAGTCGGTGTGAATCGTAATTTTTTTTATTCATAATATAATGATTTTGCTTTTGATGGATGATTTATCGTCATAAAATTCATTTCGAATCTTTCAATCTGCGCAGATCTGTGGGAAGAAGTCTGCACTTCCGTTTAGCTTTGCTTCTGTTTTTTTCTGAGGAATATATGAAAAGTGGAAAACAGATCCGGTGGGGCAGGGAATGTGGGGGTTAATTCCTGTGGATATGTTTTTATCTGAATGGATTATGGAGAAAAAAGAGACCTTCGAAGTTGAGAATATGGACTTCGAAGGCTTTGGGGATTTCAGTTGATAGGAGAATTCATCTGTTAACGGCAGTTACTGTTATGAGCTTCGTTCTGAAACGGTTTTTCTGGTATTTGATTTTCAGCAGTCCTGTGGGTGCTTTTCCATTGGAATGGGAGAGAAATTTCTTCTGTAAGCGGGATTTTGCATCTTTGAAATCCATGAGCAGGAGAAAATAACCCCTTAAATGTGCTAAAAGGTATACTTTTTGGCATATTTGGATATTGCAATTTCTTTTGAGAGGAAGTATAATTTCAAATGAAAATAAAGTTGAAAAACAGTTTTTAGTTTT
>JAJQBI010000033.1 GCA_021203365.1 Clostridiales bacterium | reverse complement strand
GTGTGAACCCACATTTCACAAATGCTGCACGGCACGAAAAAGGCAGCCCGGAATGAGAATAAACTCTTCCCAAAGCTGCCCTTTTTCAGTCCTTCTGACCGCGGTTTACAGAAACGCCTTCAGACTCTCCACATTTTTTTCCTCGTACTCCCGCAGCCCCTCCATGAGGGCGCGAATGTCCTTCTCCACACCGGCCCCGTAATCATGGAGCTTTTTCACCGCCTCGGTGATTCCCATGCTGCTGCCCTGAATGAGCATTTTCGCGATGTTTGAGACGGAATGGTCCGCCAGAGTCTGCAGATTGACCATCATATAGGTCCGGATCTTTTCAAAGGCGCTCAGGCCTTTCTCATCATACCCGTTTTCATTGAGCAGACGGCGGGCCTCCCCATGGAACCTCTCATAGCCCTTCTTCTGTTTCTCCAGATACTTCCGGAATCCGGAATCCTCCGTGATATCCGCAAGCTGTGTCAGTGTGTCTGTACCCATCTGGGAATTCTGGTACACATAATTCAGAAATTCCGCGTTTGCATTCATTTTGCGTTCACTCCCTTCGGCATATGGAACGTCCGCATCCGCGGACATTTCCGTCACCTGTATTATGTGCCCCGGAAAAATTTTTATTCAGAATTAAAACAAAAAACATTTTGCCCCTGTATCATTCATATCTTACGATTTCCTTTTTCAGCCGCTTTATAATTCGCTTTTCCAGCCTGGAAATATAGGACTGGGAGATGCCCAGGATGTCCGCCACCTCCTTCTGGGTTTTTTCCCGGCCTTCCCCGCGGCCCAGGCCATACCGCAGACGGATAATCAGCTGCTCCCGGTCGTTCAGGCGGCTGATGGCCTTTCCCAGAAGTGTGATCTCCACCTCATCCTCCAGCCGCCTGGAAATTACGTCCTCATCCGTCCCCAGAATATCGGAGAGCAGAAGCTCGTTTCCGTCCCAGTCCACATTCAGGGGCTCGTCAATGGAAACCTCCATCTTCGTGCGGCTGTTGCGCCGCAGGTACATGAGAATCTCGTTCTCAATACAGCGGGAGGCATAGGTGGCCAGCCGGATGTTTTTCACCGGGTCAAAGGTGTTGATCGCCTTGATCAGGCCGATGGTCCCGATAGAGATCAGATCCTCCGCGCCCACCCCTGTATTGTCAAACTTTTTCGCGATGTAGACCACCAGGCGGAGGTTGTGCTCAATCAGAAGCTCCCTGGCCTCCTTCTTCCGGTCGGTCCCGAGGCTTTCAATGGCGCTGGCCTCCCGGGCGGGAGAAAGCGGCGCCGGCAGGACGTCGTTCCCGCCGATGTAAAAAACCTCGCTGGATCTGTTTATAAAGAATCTCTGAAAAACCGGTACCCCGCAGTCGTACCCTGCTGCTCTGCTCATAGATGTGTCCCCTCCTAATGAATCAGTCTGGAATTGATCAATACTCTGTATTCTTTTCCCAAAGCAGAGGGCGCAGGAAGCAAAGCAAACACCGGATTTGCCACATGAACCAGTTCTGTGGGAGTCTGAATACAAAGCTCATCAAGCGTGACCGCCAGCAGCATTTCCTCGCTCCCCCCTGCTGTCCTGCAGATAAGAAAATGAGGATGAAGGCCGGTCAGCTGTGTACTTTTCAGCTCCCCTGGTTTCTCTTTCAGGTGTATCAGTTTTTCTACCACTTCTCCCGACAGCAATGACCTCAGGGCGTCCGCCTCCACAATCGAGACCGGTCTCCCGCGAAGAGGGTCCATAAGCACATTTCCCGTGTCAAAAAGACCGCACAGCGTCTCTGTTCTTCCCCGCCAGGATAAAGTCACCGGATACAGATCCCCCGTTTTTTCCCGAAAAAAGCGGGTCAGACAGAGCACCGTCCGAAGGACTGCAAAGGTCAGAAGGCCCGCGGCAAAAAAGGCCGCCCCGGACCAGGCACGTCCGGAAAAAAAGGCTTCCCAGAGTCCTCCCAGAACAAATGCGCCCAGATACAGAGACAGAACGCCCTGAAGCAGGCGTTCCGCTGATATGGGGCCGCAGAGCACATATACCATAAAAATGGCACAGCCGGTCTGGAGAGAGATTCGAAGCGGAAGAATCATTCCCGTCTGTACATAGAGAAGGAAGCAGGAAAAAAGGGCGCCGGACGCGGCCGCCAGAAAGGTTCTTTTCCGGCTGACCGGGACACGCAGGTACGTGGCCGTCAGCCGGAGAAGAAGGTAATCCACGAAAAGGTTGGCCGCAAAAACGGCGTCTATGTATACCTCATTATACATATGGACCCCCTTACCTGTATCAGTCCTTCGCTTTGGTAAGTGAGTCCATTATAGAAAAGCCGGCCCGCGAAATATGTCAAAACGGGTCAGGAAGAAAGGAAAATTTATCGAGAAGTTTCGACAGCTCCGGGGATTTCCGTCCGGGTGCCTCCGCTCTCAGGAATAAAATAAGTGAAATTCATCTGATGGACAGCCTCATCCGCCAGATTGACACAGCAGTTTCCCATACGGTCAATTCCGTGAAGAATCCGGGAGTAGGGCAGCGAAAGCTTCTTTTTGCATTTTCCCCTGTTTACACGGTTCATGTGCTTTTTGCGCATGTCAATATCCAGATCCAGAATCTTTTCCTTCTGCCGGAAGATTTCTTCCAGGGCCTTTGTATCTCCCTTTTCCATGGCCGTCATGGTATCCCCGTAGTTTTTCTCAATGCAGCGCAGACTCTTTTCCAGATCCCCCATGGCTTCATCCGAATAAACATATTTTTTGTCCAGCTTTTCCCGGACCCAGCCGGACATCTCCACAGACAGACTTCCCATCTGGGCCACGTCACTCTGCACACACATCAGCCGGGCTGTGGCGGTGGCCTGCTGTTCAGTAAGCGCACCGGAGGAAAACAGCTCTGCCAGGTACTCGTCGATTTTTCCATGGAGGGTATTCAGGGCATCCCCGTATTCATCCACCGTCTGAAGCATATTTTCATCCCGGTCCCGCACGGCACCGGTGAGATACACCAGCATATTTTTCACGATGTCACTGCAGTGAAGCACCTCGCGGGCCACAAGGCGAAGGGCCGCAGCCGGCTGGGAAATCACGTTGTCGTCCAGGTAAACCGGCTGAGCAAGATCCTTTTTCTCCCCCTCTCCATCCGGAATGATTTTCATTACAAGCTTCACCATAAAGCCCAGAAGTCCGATCCAGATCAGAGTCATGGTAAGATTAAAAATTGTGTGTGCATTGGCGATCTGCCTGGAGATCACCTCCACCTCCACTCCTTTCGGCGAAATATACTGAATCAGCGCCGCGTAAGGCTTTACAAACCAGATAAACACAAGGGCTCCGGAGATATTAAAAAGGGAATGAGCGATGGCTGTGCGCTTCGCATCCCTGGACTGTCCCACACTGGCCAGAAGAGCGGTAATGGTGGTTCCGATGTTATCACCCAGCAAAATGGGAATGGCTCCGGCCAGCCCAAGGATACTGGTTACCCCGTCGGAACCGGCCTGGGAAGCAAAATTCTGCAGAACAGCAATGGTAGCGCTGCTGCTCTGTACCACCAGGGTCATCAGCGTGCCCACGGCCACTCCCAGAACCGGAACATCTGCCACCCGGGCGATCATATTGGTAAATACCGGACTGGAGGCCAGCGGCTTCATCACGTCTCCCATAGTCTCAATTCCCAGAAACAGAAGACCAAAGGCAAACAGAGTCAGCCCGATGTTCTTAATTCTCTCTTTTTTGCTTACAAAAGAAAGAATAAAACCGACAAAAATAAATACATAAATATAATCCGTGATTTTAAAAGCGATAATCTGAGCGGTGATCGTCGTTCCGATATTCGCTCCAAATATAATGGAAATCGCCTGGGGCAGCGTCATCAGCCCCGCGCTTACAAAGCCGATGGCCATCACCGTGGTGGCGCTGCTGCTCTGAAGCACCGCGGTCACAAGAGCGCCTGCGATCACGCCCATCACACGATTCCGGGTCAGCAGGCCCAGGATCTGCTTCATTTTTTCCCCGGCTGCCTTCTGCAGACACTCGCTCATCAGATTCATGCCGAAAATGAAAATTGCCAGGCCTCCAAGCAGCCCGAAAATTATTTCAGTAATGTCGCTCATTTTTCCTCTCCTCTTCCTGTGTTAATATCCGCCCAGTCCGCCGCCTCACCGGTGAAAAGAGCTTTCAGCTCATCCGTAGTCACATCGGTCAGGGGATTTTCCTCATTCACAATCACCGCGATCCCATCCTGAGCGATGACCTTAAAATCCAGAAGCTCCTTTTCATAATCCAAAAGCTCTCTGGAGGCCATGCCGAAATCACATTTTCCCTGCATGGCGTCGTTCAGACCTGTGGTGGAATCCGATTCCGTCACCTCTACCGCCGCGTGAGGATTGATTTCCATATATTCCTCTGCAAGAGCTTCCAGAAGAGGAGCCGCAGATGTGGATCCATGAATGGTGATGGTTCCTGTCTCCTGTCCGGAGAGGAAGGTAGTAGAATCCTTCACGTTTACATAAGATTCCTCCACAATCGCCTGTCCTTTTCCAAGAACATAGGTGAGGAAATCCTGCTCCAGCTCATTCAGATCCCCGGACCAGGCAAGACAGAACGGCCGGCTTAAGGGATAATCTCCCTTTGCCACATTTTCCAGCGTTCCCGCCACATCATCCACGGACAGCACATTCTCTCCCTCCAGAGCCTCCAGGGAGCCCATGGAAATATAGCCGATGGCCGAGGAATCCTCACGAACCGCTTCAATGACCTCCTCCGCATTGGAGGCAATCCGCGCGTCGCCGGTTGTCCCGTCCGTCTTTCCTTCCTCCCCGCTTTCGTCAAAGCCGACCAGCTGAGCAAAGGCACTCCGGGTACCGGAGCCCTCCTCCCGGGAGACCACCTGCACAGCGCCTAAAGCCTCCAGACCATCCACCTGGGCTGTGCTGCTTTTTTCCCGGCCACAGGCCCCAAGAGTCATAACAACCGTAAGCAGAAGAAAAGACAGCCTGTACTTCTTCTTTACCATATTTTTCACCTTCTTCTTTTTCATAAGTACGACCATTTCATTGTTGCGCACCGGCCGTAAAATCTTCTAGCGGTCTTATGAAAAATCTCTGTAAAAAAGGGTAAAAAATAACCCGGAATCTGTTCTTTCAACAGATCCCGGGCTGCTTTTCCCGTTTTATGATCATTATTTTATATCCAGTTCCGGCGGCACATCTAACTCATGGGGAACGCTGGCGCCATTCTTCTTCCGCTGCTTCACACACTCTGTCAGCAGATACTCAATCTGCCCGTTCACCGAGCGGAAATCATCCTCCGCCCAGGCGGCAATGGCATCATAGAGTTTCGCGGAAAGCCGAAGCGGCACCTGCTTTTTTTTCTGCTCCGGCATATCAGTACAGACTTCCGGAATTCACAATGGGCTGCGCGTCATGATTCCCACAGAGCACCACCAACAGATTGGAAACCATGGCTGCCTTGCGCTCCTCATCCAGCTCCACCACCTGCTTCTCATTCAGGCGTTCCAGAGCCATCTCCACCATTCCCACGGCGCCGTCCACAATCATCTTTCGGGCCGCCACAATGGCGGAGGCCTGCTGCCTCTGCAACATTACAGCCGCAATCTCCGGCGCATAGGCCAGGTAAGTAATGCGGGCCTCGATAATCTCCAGACCGGCCTCGGCCACTCTCTTCTGAATCTCATCCCGGATTCTGGCGGCGACCACCTCGCTGGAGCCCCGCAGAGATCCCTCATCCGCGTGTCCGTCTCCGGTGGTGTCCACTCCCTCGCCACATCGTAGGGATAAATCCTCACAATGTTCCGCAGCGCAGTATCGCACTGAAGGGAAAGAAATTCTTTGTAATTGTCCACCTGAAACACCGCCTTCGCAGTGTCCTCCACCCTCCAGGTCACCGCAATCCCGATCTCCACAGGATTTCCCAGACAGTCATTGATCTTCTGTCTGGCATTGTTCAGGGTCATAATCTTCAGGGAAAGCTTCCTGCCGTTTTCCATACCCAGGTTCAGGGAGGAACTCCCGGAGCCAGGTCCGAAAAACACCTTTTTGGAATCGGAATCCACATCCCCGCTCTGGTTCAGCTTCGTCTTCGCCGCCGGGTTTACACCCACACAGAAGGGATTTACAAAGTAAAATCCCGCGTCCCGCAGTGTGCCCACATAATTCCCGAACAGAGTGAGCACCAGAGCCTCCTGAGGCTTCAGAACCTTAAGGCCCAGAAATGGGAGCCAGCCGATCCCCAGCCAGACAATTCCCAGGATCATCCGTACAGGCGAACCCCCGTCCTCCACCTGTATGGCGCCAAAGATACAGGCCGCCAGCCCCGCTGCATACAGGCAGATAAATAAAATCAGAAACAGCATTCCGTTTTTCCGGTTGTTTAAGATTTTTTCTTTCATCATAATCCCTCCTTCGTATCAGATATTGATATGATATCATAATGATATCAGATTGTCAATATCTTTCTGAGGATCCCGTTCCCTCACGAAGGCTTTTCAGCTGTTTTCCTCTTTCACCTGTTAAAAATATGCCATATACGACAAAAGCCAGCGCGGCCATCCCCCAGGTCAGCGGATAGACCGCGGCCACCATCTCCACGGTATGGAAGCAGCCGGAAAAAATTTTCAGCAGGATCACTCTTAACACACACAGGGTTCCGATCACAATGAGCATTGACTGCACAGTCCGCCCCATTCCCCGTACAATCCCTCCCGTCACCTCCTGAATCGCGTAAATAAAATAAAACGGAAAGGAAATCGAAATAATCTGCAGGCCAATGGCCACCACATCCCCGTCTGAACAGAAAAGGCCCAGCACCGCCCTTCCGAAGGTCAGAAGCAGCACGGCAAAGCCGACGGTTACCGCCGCGGCAAGCAGATTGCAGGTGATAAAGGCCCTTCGAATACGGTCATGCTTCCCCGCGCCCACATTCTGGCCGGTAAAGGTTACCATAGCCTGTCCAAAGGATACAATGGGGAGATAAAGAAAGGTTTCCACACGAAAATAAACGGTAAAAGCCGCAATCACACCCTCCCCAAATCCATTGATTTCCTGTTGAACAAAAATGTTGGAAAGGGTCAGAATCATGGACTGAAGCCCGATGGGAATCCCCACTCTGAGAATGCTTCCCAGAAGTCCCCGGTCCGCCTTCCAGTTTTCCCTTTCCTGCAAAAGCGCTTCCTTCTTTAAAAGAAAAACAGTCAGAACAACCGCCGTAAAGGACTGAGACAGCATGGTTGCCATGGCCGCGCCTGCCCAGGACAACGATAAACAGTCCGTCTGAAAACACATTCAGGATTCCCCCCGCAGCCAGTACCAGAAAGGGGCTTCTGGAATCTCCCATGGCCCGCAGGATTCCGGCGGACATGTTATAAAAAATCATGGGCAGAACCGAAAGTATGTAAATACGGATATAAACCAGCGCCTCCGCCAGAATGGTCTCCGGTGTGTTTAACCAGGAAAGCACCGCACCGGCCAGAAGCTCACCCACAATAATCAGGATGACCCCGCCCGCGAGACCACTGAGCAGGGAATTGCAGACGCATTTTTTTACAAGAGACGTCTTCCTGGCGCCCCAGAACTGTGCGGTCACAACACCGGCTCCCACAGATATCCCGGTAAAAAGACCGATCAGGCAGGTCACCACAATGCTGCTGGCACCCACCGCGGCGGCAGAGCTTTTTCCAAGAAAATTTCCCACATAAAGCAGATCCACAGTGCCGCATAGCTGCTGAAACAGACTTCCAAACAGCAGTGGCACTGCGAAAGCCACAAATCCTTTCAGAATATTCCCCTGTGTCAGATCCAGCTCATGTCTCATACGCAATCCCTGTCCTTTGTCCGTTTTATTCAATGATGTTGGAGTCAAAAGTATTTGACCCCTATGATACCTGAGCGGGTCAAGATGTCATGAATTGGAACATAAATGTTCCATTCATGACCTTTTGACCCTGGTATCATTCAATGTCCGTAGCTTCACTCACCCAGTAATAGTCACAGGGCACACAGGTGACGCCGCTTACATTAGAAGTTGTAATAAAGTTCATAATCGGGTAACAGAAATAAATACAGACGCTGTCGTCCATGAGGATCTGCTCCGCTTCCTTCACCAGCTCCACCCGGGCATCCGCGTCCGCGGTGACACTCAGCTCCTCAATCAGGGCGTCGAATTCCTCATTGCTGTATCCGTAAGCGTTATAGGTTCCGTCGCTGGTGAAATAAGTAGTGAGATGACTTTCCGGATCCCCGATGCTCATGACATTGATGCTGACACAGCACATATCATACTCCCCGGATTCCAGGAGACTCATCACCGTCTGTGTGTCATGAACCTCCGGGGTTACCAAAATGCCAAGGCTGGCCAGCTCAGACTGAACCGCAGCCGCCACGATCTCCTGCTCCGGACGTCCGGTGTAATAGACAAAGCGAAGATCTATGGCCTCTCCCTCCGGTGTCTCCCGGTATCCGTCTCCGTCCGTATCCACATAGCCTGCCTCATCCAGAAGCTGCACCGCACTCTCCGGATCATATTCATTTATGTCTGTCAGCTCGTCATAGCCATAGACGGACGAGGAAGTAACCAGAGTTTTTCCTGCTATATACTGACCGTTTAAAAGTACGCTGCAGTAGGTCTCTTTGTCAATATAGCGCATAATCGCCTGACGCAGGATCTCATCTCCCAGCACACCGTTCTGGTTCATAAAACCATGAGTGGTGCGGCCGCCTGCGGAAGTGATCACATTGTAGGCGTCGTCATTTTCAAAATCCTCCACATAGTTCATGCTCACATTGTACACCGCGTCAAAGCTTCCGGTCTGCAGACCCATAGTAAGAACCGACTGATCCTCCGTATAGATAAAATCAATGGAATCCAAAGCCACCTCCCCGGCCCAGTAGTTCTCATTCCTCACCACCACAACCTCCTGGGTAGTCACGTCAAAGGAGCTCACCGCAAAGGGTCCGGTTCCCACAGGGCCTTCACTGGAAATATCTGCCACGTCCGCCGTTGTATCAATAATCACAAAAAGAGGATCCGCCAGCTTATTGGGCAGAATCGGCTCCGGCTCCTCCGTGGTAATCGTAAGCGTCTGTCCGTCCGCCTCTATGGAAGTATATGTAAAATATTCCGGTCCCCGGGTTCCGTTCTCAAATACATTCTCGATGGAAGCCTTCACAAGCTCCGCGGTAAGCTTCGTTCCATTGGAGAACACCACGTCATCCCGCACCGTAAAGGTCCAGACCGTGTTATCCTCCGAAACGGTATAATCATCCTCCACCAGCCATCCGGACACGGTAAAGTCCTCGTCAAACCGGGTCAGTGTCTGTCCGATACCAAAACGCACGGTATACCAGCCGTCATAGTTCAGTACCGGATCCAGGGTCGTACAGGTCTGCCCGGTTCCGATCACCAGGTTTTTGTCCCCGCCGGCAGCGCTCACAGTCGCCCCGCTGCTGCCGCAGGCCAGCACACAGGCCAGGAACAGACAGACGATCTTCCGGATTCTCTTTCGTCCACTCATTTTTCATCCTCCTTAAAATTCTTTTGACTGGATTTTAACAATTTTAATAAAGGATTTTAAGCCCGTAGGGGGGATATTTTTTATTTTTTTATCTATAAACAAACCGGAATATCCAGCCTTTCCAGATCTTCCGTTTCCTTTCACCGCGATTGAAAATGCAATAAAAATGCAGACCCGCCGGCAGCGGAAAACAGCCGCTGTCCCGGACAGAACAGCGGCTGTTTTTCGAAAATATTCTCAGGCCAGCAGATACATCGCCACAAAATGACAGGCACTGCCGCCCATTACAAAAAGGTGAAAAATCTCATGATTTCCAAAATTCTTATGCAGATGATGAAAAATGGGGACCTTCAGCGCATAGATGACTCCGCCGATGGTATAAATGATGCCCCCCGCCAGAAGCCAGCCAAATTCCCGGGGCGTCAGATCGTTGAGCAGCTGCCCGAAGGCCAGCACACAGGTCCACCCCATCCCGATATACAGGACAGAGGAAACCCATTTGGGACAGTATACCCAGAAAAGCTTAAACAGAATTCCCGCGGCGGCAATCCCCCAGATCAGCGCCAGCAGAGGATATCCGGTCTCCGGTTCCAGCACCAGCAGACACACCGGCGTATAGCTTCCGGCAATCATCACGTAGATCATCATATGGTCAATTTTCTTTAAAACTGTATTTGCCTTCTCCGACAGGTCAAAGGTATGATAAGTGGTGCTTGCCGCATACAGCAGAACCATGCTGCCGGCAAAAACGGCCAGGGAAATCACATACACACTCTCCCGCTCCCCGGCAGCCTTTATCAAAAGGGGGACCGCCGCGAACAGAGCCATCAGCATTCCCACAAAATGGGTGAGGGCGCTTCCGGGTTCCTTAATGTGTCTCATCATGACATCCATCTCCTTTCTTGTCCTTAATGTAGTTTTTGATACTATATAATATGTTATTCGTTAACTTGTTTCATAGTATCACTACACTTCAGATATGTCAATACCTGATTTTCCCTTCCATGTTCCGCCCGGGAAGCCGGAGCGGCTGTCTTATTGCTCTTTTTTCTTCTTTACCAGCAGATTCTCATGTTTTCATTCATCCCTTCTGTTCAATATTGCAATGCCTGTTCCTGTCCTCGGATTGTTTCCTCAAATAAAAAAACAGCCATCTGCCGTTCTGATATGCGACAAATCGCTGTTTTTCTTTGTATTTTTGTTTTACTTTTATGAAATGGATTCTTCCTCTGAAAAGGGTTTTACGTCTTTCACAGCATCCGCCGCCTGGATTTCCGTATCCATATGATCAATGTCGATCAATGTATAACAGTCATTCCCCATTCCCAGTTCTTTCATATAGGTAAGCTGGCGCAGTCCATGACGCGTTTCAATACGTTCCACAAGGTCATGATGTTCCTGTTCCTTCAATGCATAAACCATGTCCACCGATGCCTGATCAGCCGCCAGAATGTCCACGGACGCTGCGATGCCGATGTTTGGTGTCACTACCGGCATGGCCGCTGTTCCCTCACAATCACAGGAAACAGACATATTCCGCAGAACATTGATATAAGCGATATGCTCTCCAAAATAATCCACCACGGCCTTTGTCGATTCTGCCATGCGCTCCATAAATTCTTCCTCGCCAATATCCCACATATCGGAAGAACCCGGTGTCGTATGAATCATCGCTTTTCCAATCCGGCCATCCGCGCAGCCAATCCCGATATTCTTGTCAGAGCCGCCGAAGCCGCCCTTTGTATGTCCTTTGAAATGTGTCAGCACAAGCAGGGAATCATAATCCAGGATTCCTTTCCCCACAGACATTTCCGTAAACCATTTTCCACCCTTTACAGGCAGCCTGACGGTTCCATGCTCATCCATTATATCCACCGGACAGAAAGTCCAGCCATTGGTCTTAAGGGTTTCTCTGTGCTGTTCGGTTGTGTAGCGGTCTCCTTCATAGTAAGTATTCGTCTCTACAATCGCCGCTCCCGGAAGCTCATTTCTGATCAGCTGCTGCACCCATGGACGGGGAATAATATTGGGTCCATGCTTTTCTCCGGTATGAAGTTTAATCCCGGTTTTCCCACTTATGTGCGAAGCAATTCGCCCGTAAATCCGCAGCAGTCCTTCCGCTGAAAGGTCGCGGGTAAAATACACCACAGATTTTTCTCCAGTACGATTTTTATATGGTACATAGAGATTTCCGCCCATTCCGGGCACTTTTTTATCAGCCATATGGCGCCTCCTTTTTAATCCGTTAAAAATATATCTTTGACCCTGACCAGGCCATCACCACATTCTCATATAATCCCGCATCCAGTAATACAGATCTGCATATTCGTGCGGCGCAAACCGTCTGCCAAAAAACCTCTCAACCAGATGGACATGCCCGGGGTCAAATCTTCCGTGCATCAGCGCCTCCAGTGCCATAAGCACCTGGTATGACTCATCGTACCCCATCCCATTCATCCCCGGTGCATGACGCATCCCAAAGGGCAACACAGGCGGATGCGGCGGCCGTCTTCTCATTCCTGCCGGATGGGGAGCTCCCCCCGGATGTCCCATGCCTCCATGTTCCGGGCCGCCGGCTGCCGGGGTGCGGCCCTGGCTCATTCCACCCGCATTTCTGCGCGAAACATTCATCCCACCGCCGGCTGGTCCTCCGTTTCCACCGCCGGATGGTCTTACACCCCCTGCGCCCAGATCTCCTCTGGCAGACCCGCCCATGGATCTCCCACCTCCGGGCGAACCTCCATTTCGGCCGCCGGACATCGAATGTCCGCCTCCTGTTCTTCCGGATCCGCTTCCTGTTCTTCCTGGCATTGGTTCTTCCCCCTTATCTTTCATATTGTTTTTTTGTGGACATCCCTGATTACAACAATATACAATCAGGCTCCGCTTTTTTCCGAGGTCGGAATAATATTAATCTGTTGTTTTACAACTCTGATAAAAATGTATCTGCTATCCCGGCCAGCCCATACCTTGCCACGATATCTTTCAGCCCCATTTGTACTTCTTCTCTGCTGAAGCCGTGTTCTTCCAGAAAAGGATCTGATTTATCATTCAGGTGAGAATAAAAAAGCAGAGCCATTTCCAATCCGCATAAATCATCTCCATCTGCAATATCATAAAGACGATTTTCAGCCTCATCAATCCGCCCTTTCTCTACCAGATCCAGCAACAAATGAAACTGTTCTTTCTCCTCCTGTTTCTGAAGCAGTTCCTCCGTCGGCGACTCCGTGTCAATGTTAAACAGCAGTTTCAAAATCGCCCTTACCATTTCTTTGATCTGGCGCATGATATAATCCTGTTCAAACATAAATACCCCTTCCTGCAGTTATGCTGTTCCGCCAGTTCAGGAGACGTCACCATATCCTTCTGCAGCAATATCGAAAAAATGCCGATTCGTCCGTCTATCTTCATTCAGGTAGTCCTTTTTTCAATCCATCTCTGCCAACAGCCCAAACACACCGCTCAATATTATATTTTTATTCTAACAAATATTCCTCTGTCCTTCAACCAGAAAGCACATCTCAAAAAATTCATCGAAACTCATTTCTGAATCACCATATAGTCACCTCATCTCTTTTCTTCCAAAACTTCTTACAGCCACAAGCAGCAATCCCGCAAAAATCACGGCTGCACACGGCAAAAACGGAAACACCCGCAAGCCCTGCCTGTCCTGTGGCAATCCATCCGGCTATGATAAACACCACAAGGAACACCACCATTTCCATCAGTAAGAAAAACAGCAGCACACAATACTTTGCCGCCGAAAGCGCATATCTGCTTACCGGAAGTGCAAACATTTTCAACCTCCCGTGATTCCCCGTCTCCCTCCCCATGATCATCACGCAGACCACGATCATGGAAAACGGAAGCAGATAATAGGCGTAAACCAGGGCACTCTGTATAAAGATGGCCGCCCATGTATTTGTATACTCCGGGGTAAAATATCTTTGCAGATTTGCCACACCGGATGTAACCACAAGCAGCGGAGCAATAAAAATCAGCGGGATGATTTTTCCTCTTTTAATTTTCATGAATTCAATTTTTAGCAGTTCCCAAAAACTCATTTCAAAGAACCCCTTTCCTTCTATTTATAACGCTTCATTTCTGCGAAGCAATGCGCCCGGTCGCTCCGCGGGTGTGCACAGATATCTGACGGCGCTGAATGTCCAGTGGACATCCGTTTAGCGCCGACCGAAGCAGCGCGCAAATGCCGCGAGTTTCCTATACCCTGCGCCTTCATCCGGGTATGGGATCTTTGCAAGCATAATCCCCACACATAGAAAAAGGATGGTTTCTGCCAGAGACACAGCAGCAACGAACACATCCGGCTGCGCACTCATGGCAACCGCCGGTTTTAACATCACCACGAACGGATGCAATAACAGCGGAAGATCCTCCGACACAGAGAGTGCCATGCCGCTTAAAAATCCCGCCACGCCTGTTCCTAAGGGCACCCACATATTTTCGGTGCGGGATGATACGAAGAGCATAAATGACAGCACAGGCATGGATGTCAGGAAGGAATATCCGGCAAACGCCACGAGGATACGAGCATCAAACGTTTCCTGGGGCAGTTCCCTTACGCCAATCACTGCAAGCGCAGCATTCTGAATGCATACCGCCGCAAGAAACATAGCCGTTAAAATCAGAAATTTGCAAAAATACATGGCAGAAACGCTCATGGGAAGCATATACATCTTTTTAACGGCACTGCCCTTAAATTCCATGTGATACAGGATGCATGCCGCAACGATAATCCCAAACATATTCAGAACCAGAATCATACCGTAAAGCTGTGTGAGCAGCACATCCATAGGGGAAAACGGCAAATGAAGCAGCGTATCCCCGCGGAGCACAAAATTTGCAAAAGCACAGGCTGCGCCCAGAATCCCCGTGGCGGTCATAAGAGGAAACACGCCGGTTCTTTTTTCTTTCCGAAGTTCAACTGCAAGTGTCCTCATAGCTTCGCCCTCTGCTTTCTGTCTGCATTATCCGTTTCTACCATAGATAAAAACATCTCTTCCAGATTGTCCGCCGCAAATCCGGATTGTAATGCATACTGCCTCAGACTCTTAAGGCTTCCTTCAAACAGAAGCCGCCCAGATTTAAGTATCCCGATATCATCTGCCATCAGTTCTATTTCAGACAGCATATGAGAAGAAATCAGGACCGTACAGTCGTACCGATCAGGCAGGGACCTGATCAGATTTCGGATCTCGTGGATTCCGGATGGATCCAGCCCATTTGTCGGCTCGTCCAGAATCAGAATGGGCGGCCTGCCAAGCAGGGCTCCGGCCAGTCCCAGACGCTGCTTCATGCCAAGAGAATACTTTTTTGCAAGGCGGTCCCCAAACTCCGACAGCCCTGCAAGCTCCAGCGCATCCTCTACGGAACTTTTCGGAAGACCCAGAATCCGGCGGATAATATCCAGATTCTCCCTGCCGGTCAGGTTTGCATAGAAAGACGGTGTTTCGATGAAGGAACCAACCTCTTTCAAAATAGCCAGACGGTCCGCAGGAAACTGTTTCCCGTCAATCATAAAGCTGCCTTTTGTAGGCTCAGTCAGCCCCAAAAGCATTTTCATGGCTGTTGATTTCCCGGCTCCATTGGGGCCCAGGAATCCGTAAATACTCCCCTTCCGAATATGAAGGGAAAGGTCACTGACAGCTACAAAAGACCCGTATTTCTTCGTCAGCCGCTCTGTGGTGATCATATAGTTCATCTGTCATCATCTCCTTTCGCCTCCCATGATACCGCACCAACCTTGCGTCAACCTTCTCCCTGCCTTACATTTGCCTTACTTTTTTCAAATTGCCAGCAAAATTCTTCTTTTTGTGTTACAATGAGCGCAGCTCATAATATAATCCGGAAACAAAGGGAGATTTCGCAATGAACGACTATTATCTGCTGGGAAAACGGATCCTGCTTGTGGATGATGAGCCGGAGATCCTGGATATGGTTTCATCCATTCTGACGGAAAACGGATTTTATAATATAAGAACTGCCAGGAGCCTAAAAGAAGCAGCCATGGAAGCGAACGCTTCCTGTCCCGAATTCGCAATCCTGGATGTTATGCTGCCGGACGGAAGCGGATTTGATTTTATTGAAAAGTTAAGGCAAAACAGCCTCTGTCCTGTATTGTTCCTTACGGCCTGCGGCGAAGAGGAGGATAAGTTTCGCGGCTTCGGTCTGGGTGCGGACGACTATATGGTAAAGCCATTCTTGCCGAAAAAGCTTTTGTTTCGTGTCCTGGCTGTTTTAAGAAGAAGCTACCGGGACGACAATCCCCTTGTGCTGCTGAAAGACAGCCGGATTGACTTTGCGCGGGCAGAAGTCATAAAAGACGAAAAGCGTATTCCGTTAACCGCAAAAGAACACGATCTGCTGTCCGTTTTATACCGCAACGCAGGACGTATTGTCACCATCGACGCATTATGTGAAGCCGTGTGGGGAGAAAACCCTTTCGGATATGAGAACTCCCTCATGGCACACATTCGCCGCATCCGGGAAAAAATAGAGCAAAACCCGTCACAGCCTGTCTCGCTCATCACCATCCGCGGGTTGGGGTATAAGCTGATTGTGGAGGGATGAACATGAAAAGTGTGCCAAAACTCGTCCGGCGTTTCGCCGGTCTCCTGCTGTTAAGCTCCTTCCTCCTGCTGATCCTCAATTTTGCCGGCTTTGCTGCATTGGTTGCATGGCAGGCTCCTGACACTGCCAGCTCCCCCTACAGCATTGCTGAGGAAGCCGGAAAGGCACTCACGCACTCAGACCAGGACGGTTATGTATTATCCGAAGAAATCGCCTCGAGATTAGCCCAAAACGATGTATGGGCCATCTTCATCAGCAACGATACTTTGCAGGTGAAATGGCAGACGGAAAATACCCCTTCCGCCATCCCGACCTCCTATACGCTTCCGCAGATCACCAGTCTGGCAACCGGATATCTCAACGGTTACCCAACCTATACAGGGGAACATGAAGATGGAATTGTTGTACTGGGGTTCCCAAAAAACAGCTTCTGGAAACACACAAGGGCAAGCTGGAATTACAGTCTGATTGCACATCTGCCCCAGACTGCCCTGATCGTTCTGCTTGCAAATATTGCAGTCATCCTCATCATTTATGTCGCTTCCAATATGAAAATTCTGAAATCCGTCAAACCGATCACGGAGGGGATTCAGGATCTGTCCGCCGGCGCATGCGTCCATGTCCCGGAGACGGGCCTTCTGTCCGAGATCTCAGCCAGAATCAACCAGACTTCTGATATTCTGCAAAAACAGCAGGAAGAACTGCGGAAAAAGGAGACCGCACGGGCAAACTGGATTTCCGGTGTTTCACATGATATCCGGACGCCCTTATCCATGATAATGGGATATGCAGGACAGCTGGAGGTTTCCACAAGCCTCACGGAAACCGAACAGAAAAAAGCGGCCGTGATCGTAAAGCAAAGCAGGCGTATAAAAGACCTGATCAGTGACCTCAACCTTGCTTCCAGACTGGAATATAATATGCAGCCACTGATGAAAAAACCGGAAAACGCCGTCGCCATTGTCCGGCAGGTTGCGGCGGATTTTATAAAAATGGAAACAGATGATAAATTTCGGATTGAGTGGAACACAGATGACAAATTGTCTGCCTGTACGATCGAAGCAGACAGAGGGCTGATGAAACGCGCGGTCACAAACCTGATCCAGAACAGCATCAGCCATAATGAAAACGGATGTACCATTTTTATATCTGTTACCGCGGATCCGGAAAGCTGCATCATCTGCGTGGAAGACAACGGTATTGGAGCTTCGGATGAGCAGATCAACCGACTGGGCAGCACTCCCCATTACATGGTATGTGACAGCAATACCACGAAGCTGCGGCATGGCATGGGCCTGCTGATCGTCCGGCAGATCACAGAAGCGCATCATGGGAAAACGGTGATCGGGCACAGCCGGTATGGCGGGTTCTCCGTCAAACTTGTGCTTCCGCTTATTCAGGGCTGAGACATTTTTAAGAGAACTGGAACATCTTCAGCATCTGTCAGTTTTGTACGCAATCCTTGATTTTCCATTTGCAGAAAATTATTTGTTCGAGTTAATTCTTCTATCTGCCCAATCTTATCATGGCAAAGTGTTTTCAGCCGTTCGCTCCGCCTGCCGCAAACAGATGAAGCGTATTGGAACAAGAATCCATCTGGTAGACAACATAAATCCATTGATGAAAAGGCACATGACTGTCCAGCCTGTCAGAAAACAAATATTTGGCGCTCCAGAAAGATCGCCTAACAAAGATTCCGCAGTGCAGGAAATGTATTTAAAAGTGTATTGTATCCTGCGCTGCCTGGTTGATTACTGTGATGAGCAGGTACTCCCGCGATAATCAGTATTAATAGCTGTGTCACATGGCACATCGGAAAGATGTTTTTCTCGGGAAATTCTTCTGAAAGATCAAAACCTGACATTTGCAAAACCGCCGGGTTATCCATCGCTTACCGCGTTTTGCAAGATCTCTTATCCTTGCTTTTGGGAGCACCCTGCACATGCGGGAAACACTTAATCGTTCTCTTCTTCATCCTCATCTTCTTTTTCATATCGCTCCAACATTTCAGCTCTTTGCTGTTTATAATGTTGGTAGCTTATCTGTGCCTCCATCGGAGCGTCATCATTAACAACAGGCTGGCCGAACTCATCCCTGTGGTACCAGTCCGGATTATCTGTAAAATGCCAATCATACATTCTCATCGCAATCCCTCCTTTCCATCAAAGCTATCGCCAAAAAGTATGAGCTAACGCCAAAAGGTGTCTCCACCTTAATTTTATCGGATATTACTTGTTATTGGATGGGGCGTGTCAAATATCTTTTTCCACGATCACACGTGTCTCTTCAACAGGAACTGGCACAGAAAATCTCATGTGATGTTCCACAGAAACAATCTCACCAATGACATTTTCGTCACTTCCGGGCTTTGGCACAATCACGTGGTCGCCGCGCCGAAGTGTGTGATTCTCTGTTCTGTAATATATTGCTTCGTCTATATACGGCAATTTCACGCGACAGAAAACGTATACGTGGAAGTCATCATCTGCAAATGGGTCAGCATCCATTATTGCGCCAGTTGATTCGAGATGCGCAGCTGGCGGAGTGATGTCGATTTTCATTTCATTTTCGTCCTCGACATGAATTACTATGCTCTCTCCAGCTTTGTATTCTTTACCATCCACTTCGATAATCATTTCATCATCGGTATCCTCGTCTGTGTCAGCGGATTCATTCTCAGCAGTTTCTCTGGCTTCTTCCAAAGCCTCCTCATATTCTTCTTCGGTCTCAAAGTCTTCAGGGTCAATGTCATATTCTGTTCCATCTTCACAAAAGTCACGCCACCCGTATTTTTCGTTGTGCAGAGCTTCATTATACTCTTCACGAGTCTCATAGTCTTCTGGAGAAATGCCATAGGCAATTCCATCTTCACAATTAAGCCGCCATGCGTACCGATTATCGTTCGTATGAATAAAGCTGCCGGTGGAAGGGAGCGGGTCATCACAAGTATCATCATCGTCAAAAGACCCCATCGCACCAAGAATTGCTCCGGTGCGAATGATATCTTCTGTATTTTTGATTCTTCCAGTAGCCATCCCGACTGCTGTAGCAGCATACGGATTAACCTTGCCTCTCGCACTGTAGTTGTGCTTTTTCTCCTTGCTGCTCGCAATAGCAGCCATCGTAAGACCAGCAGCAAGGTCAATCATGGAATTGAGTGGCTCTGGGCATTTGCTGCTTTTCTTGCGTTTAGATGAAGAATGTCGCTTCCTTTTTGACATTTTCTTATCTCCCTTACTACAAATCAGTCCTCGTTTCCAGAGATTTAAGTGTTTTACCTTCTGCCGTCTTCCAACTGGTCAGTCCGTTTGCACTCTTACCGATAACAAACATCGCAGCATAAGAAGGACTGGTAAAAAGCATATCCTCCTGTAATACGCCGTTCTCATCAATAGGAGCTGACTTCCTCCGCTGTTTGACCACTGCCGGAATCGTATCATCGTCTTTGGGAGAAATCTGGCTTCCCTGGAAAACCACAAAGCCTTCAGAAGTCTGACTTCCGTCAGCCACAACCTTTCCAACCTTCTTGATTGTCCGCTCCAAATGCAGATAGACCGTATCAACGTCTTTTGTTTCAGGAACGGATTTCTCTGGCACTGGCTTGCTCGGTATCGGTTTAAGAACATTGTAGCCAAGTGCATTGATAAGGACCTTCACATTATCAATGAATTCCTCCATCACTGCCTTTTGAGAATCTTTCAGCACAGTGTGGCTGTATGTATTCTTGGTAAGCACAGTATATCGTTTGCAGGTTCTCGCAATCTCTACGAACCGATTCTCAAGATAGCGTATATGTGCTTTGTTCAAATCTCTGCCGACAAACACCACAGCCGTGTTCCAGTAGTATTTTTCTTTTTCTGTTTGAGAGTCGCGGAGATGCTGCAACAGTCTCTCTTTGACGTTTTCCGCTTCACCAATGTATACGGAATCCGAGCCATCGTCCTCTTTACAGAAGAGAAAATATACACCTGGCTGCGTCAAATCGACACAGTCACATGACGCAACCTCCATTCTTGGAATTTTCAATGCTTTTCCGTTCCAGTTGGACAGCTCCGCCGTGGTAAAACTATCGGCGGTTCCGTTTACAAGGAACAATTCAATCGTTCTTCCGTATGCCATAATATCCTGCCTTTCCAGTTGTCACTCCACTCCCAGTGCCTTAAACACAGCATCCTAGGCACTGCTATAGAAAATCAGATTAAAACTGCCAATCAAATCCGCTGGTACAGTTCCCAGGTCTGCTGCCGAGGTCATTGGCAGTAACACCTTCTTCGCGCCGCTGTCTACGCAAACCTGCAGTGCATTTGCCAGCTCGTCCACCTTAATCATGGTTCCGCTGATGACCTCTCTTAAGATGGAATTTGCATCTCGTCCATATGTCTCAGCTGCCGGCATATAAATCTCGCCCTTATCCAGTATCCGTATCTTTTCCCTCGAAACTGAGTTGATTACTACCGGTGCATGTGATGTAACAATAAACTGCACCTTCGGAAAAATAGCATGAAGATCCTTAAGAATCGACTGCTGCCATTGTGGATGCAAATGCAGATCCACCTCATCAATCAAAACAATGCCCGGTGTCTCTTCCAGCACCCTGTTTCCCAACATTGGGTTCAACACTGCCATTCGATAAGCGATATCCCCAATCATGCTAAGCGTATTCTTGTACCCGTCGCTCATTTCATCCATGGCAAACCTCTGTACGCTTCCCTCTGAATCCGCAAACTCCAGAACCAACCTGTGTGTATCCAGGTCAAAAATGAGAGAGGTATTACTTGCCCCACTGATTCTCTCATAGCATTTACAAATCGCATTCTCTACCGTTTGTAAAAGCAACGTTTTCTCTAACACGCCTGTTTTCTGCTGTTCCTGCAGACTCTTCATCGTCTGCTTCTGAAACCAATTCAGCATCAGCTTTTCATTTGATTCTGCTGCCATACAATCCACATATCCGACCTGACGCTTAAACTCTGTCAAATACTTGAGATTACGTTTTTCTTTCTTCTGGGCATATAATCGACCCGTGCCATAATAAGCTATAAGTGGGAGAACTAAGGTCTTATCTCCCTCCATAATTTGTTTCTGTACCTTTCTGGATATCTCTGTTAATTCTGCGGCCTCTTTAATCGTTGTCTTGCTATTTGCAGAGTTTAAAGACCGAAGCCATTTTACATCCTGCCTGCCGCAGCAACTGCCAACACTCTCTACGCTTACAGGAAACTGATGCTGTGAGTCAATCGTTCCATCCAGATCATGGAATTCATATCTGGCATCGTCTTTTAAAATACTCCGGCCGACCGCATCGTCAATCCCCAGCAAAAATGTGCTGACAGAGACAGCTGCTGCATCCAAAATTGCAGTCTTTCCTGCCCCATTCTTTCCAACAATCAATGTTATGTCATCTTCAAAATCAATATTTGCCTCTTTAAAACATCTGTAATTTTTAATATTGTTCAGTTACACTGCAATCACCTCGGTTACATTTCACTTTATTTTTGCCAGAACATCTTTAAATATTTCATAGTTGTGCTTCACACCGTTATCCAAATCAATTGATATGAACTGGTCAGCCAGGTGGTGTATTTTCTCCTCATATCCGTGCAGTTTGTCCGCCTGATCCTGCAGCTTTTTGAGCTGCATATTCAACTTCACACGTTCGCCGGTACCTGCATTTGCAATCTGGTTTTCCAGTCCTGCAATCGCAGTACGATAACGCGCCTGCTGCTCATGCACATAATCCGTGCGGATACGAGCGATGGTGTCCGGCCTGTACCTGTGAATATAAATCAGACATTTGAACCCATTCTTCCTGCCGCTGTCGAAGAGCCAGTAAATGGGCTGTTTCTGATAAACCTTCAGGTAGTCGGCATAGAAATCATTTATAAAACAATCTCGGATGACTTGGCGCGGCGCATCCTTGCCGCCGAGCACATCTGCAATAAATTTCAGATTCTTCTCCAACGTCTCTTTTCCATAAACGACACGGACGAAGTCCACAAACCGATTTGCAATGTCGTTCTCAAAATACTCATCATCGCAGATGGGAAGGATGCTGTCCCTATCGGGACAATAGTGATTAGTGGTTAGTGAGCAGTGAATAATTTGCCAATCAATGCGGTCAGCATTTTTCCAACCTCTTAACACAAGTTCAGAGCAGTTTCCACTTGAGATTGCGTCAAATATTTCAGGCGAACACAAATCATAAGCTGAGTCTCCAATTCCACCTCCGATCCCCTTGCAATTGACAGAAAATTTACGAATTCCTTCGTAGAGTTTCTTGCTTGTCCCTCTGCGATATTGGGAGGGATTGACACCGCCACCTGCATAAGCAAGTCCATCCACATCCAATGAATATCGCCCGAACATACAACCAACCACATAAGAAATCAGACTCTTGACATCACGGGTCTTGTCAGCAAGCCGCACGATCACATCCTTGTCCTCAACCTCCGGTGTCAGCTTATCCTACAAGCCGCAGATGTCGATGAAGATGCAGTTCAGTTCTTCTTCATGGCTTTCAGCCGGTTGAAACGGGCATTGCATTCTGCTTCCCATGCTTTGTATTTATCTGAAATTAATCTTAACATATCTTACTTACCTCATTAAATAACTTTGCCCGTATATCTTTTGTAATTTTAATCTTTTCGAATGTTCCCTCCTCAATATTGCAATCATATAATATGATTTGAGCGACAAAAGGGTAAGTTGAACTTCCCTTTGTTACCATAT
>JAJQBI010000057.1 GCA_021203365.1 Clostridiales bacterium | reverse complement strand
GTGCGTTCTTGTATACAGATTCGTATATAATTGTTCGGATATGACAGTAGAATTTTTCTATTGTTTTTTCTTTTTCATTTTCTCTTCCTGTTTTTTTATTTTATCAGATTGTCACCAAAATTACAACAAAAACAAGAACATTTCGCTCTGCATATTTCGACGGCGAATCATTCCTTATTTAAAAATACTGTCTTTCTGTGGAAGTGCTGCTCAAAATTGTTCAAAATTCGTATAAGGCCGCAGAATTTTGCGCAGAAAAAAACACCCGGAATCAGTCGTCCGGGTGTATAAATCACAGAATCTCCGGGAGAACAGAAAGACCATAGGCCGCCAGACTGTGATCCTCCTCACCGGTGCCGCCGCTGACGCCCAGGCCGCCGATGATCGTATCGCCCAGCTTAATGGGCACTCCGCCGCCAAATATGATGATATTTCCGCCTTCCAGCTTATCAAGTCCATAAAAGGTTCCGCCTGGCTGTGCCAGTGCGCTGAGCTCCTGCGTGCTCATTTTTACTGCCACTGCCGTATAGGCCTTCTTCACCGCTACGTTAAAGCTGACCAGAAAGGCTCCGTCCATCACGTGAACCGCAATAGGATTTCCATCCGGCCCGCACACTGCAATTACCGCGTTCTTTCCCCGGCGCATCGCTTCCTTCTCAATTTCCTCGATCAGACGTTTGGCCTGGGAAAGGGTGATTTTTTCCTTCACGCCCATGCGGTTCAAAACCTGCTGCACCACTGCCTCACTGACATCCTGGTTTTCTTTTGCTTCCATCTCAGATGACCCTCCTGTAAAATCGGTATACCTGGCCAGCACATAAAGATAATCCGCAAGACGGTTCATATATTTCTTCGTACCGTTGTCCGCACCGAATTTTACGCTCACCGCAGAGAGCGCGCGCTCTGCCCTCCGGGCCACGGTCCGCGCCACATCAATTTCCGCGGAGAGACGGCAGCCCCCAGGCAGGATAAACTCCTTCGGACGGTCAAATAAACCTTCCATACGGTCAATTTCCTCTTCCAGAAGCTCGGTCTTGTCGTCCGTGATTTTATATTCCCGGTTGTAGGGATCAGCCACTCCGGCCATGACAGTGATCAGGGTCGACTGAATCTTCTCCAGCATACGCACTGTATCGCCGTCGTCCTCCATGGATTTCACAAGGCCGATATGACTTGTCAGCTCGTCGATGGTACCCACAAGGGAAATCCGGTCATCGGACTTGGGCACATTTTTTGAACGGATCAGGCTGGTGGTTCCACGATCCCCGCCTTTCGTATAAATGTTCATATCGGTTCCTCTCCATAAATTTCCTTAAAAGGCATTTTCTTCACCGCTCTCGCACTGTTGGCGCCCAGATTTCTGCACTGCCAGAAGCGGGGAGCGATCAGCTCAAAGACATTTTTTCCTTTGGGAAGGCGCTGCATCTGCATGGCGATCCTGTCTCCCTGCATTCCGATTCCGGAGCCCAGCATAGATTCCGCAGCCGCCTCGTAGGCCAGTGTATCAAGGTCTCCCTCCCGGGAAATGATCTGATACAAAACGCCTTCCTCCTCGATCCCGGCGCAGACCTCCCGGAGATAGTCCTCGTCGGCCCCGCTGGTATACACTATGATTGAAGGCTTATTTACCACCATGTCTTTTTCCCCTCCCACACAGGCCGGAGCCACAGAAAATCCGGCCCCGGTTTATTGACTGAAATACGACATCAGAAGTCCGGTTGCCACAGCGTTTCGCGGTCCCTCACATCCCCGGATATTTCCCCGTCCGCAGACAATGCGATAATCTGCCAGCGCCTGCATAAGCATTTCCGGAATTTCAAAGTCCTCAGCGGATCCTCCCACCAGGACTACGTTTGGAATCCGGCGCAGATCCTGATCCGGGGCTACGGTTCTCAGAGCCCGAAGGGCATTTCGCACAAAAACCTTCTTCTTGGCTTCCCTGCGGACCTCCAGGATCCGTTCCATGGGAATATCCTCCTCGATTTTCAGCATTTCGTCCGGTGCCAGCAGTACCACATTTCCATAGTACCTTGGATCCAGGGAATCCTCAAAAAACTGCATGGCTCCATTTTCCAGCCGCATATGGAATAAGCTTTCCACCTTGCCCATGGGATACCGCTTGATCTGCTCCGCAGTTACACGGCTTTTTAATCCCAGCTCCGTCTGGATCAGCATGGATACCAGTTCTCCGGCTCCGGCCTGATGTGTGGTCCGCACTTTTCCATCCGCAGTGAGAAGCGCGGCATCGGTTGAACCGCCTCCCATATCCAGGACAGCCAGCGGAAGCTTTGTGCCAGGCGTTGTCATGGCTCCCAGGGAGGCCATAACCGCCTCCACCCCGGCCACCGCAGCCTTCACATGTAGCTCCTCCTCAAGACGCGCGGCGATCTGCCGCATGGGAAGCTGCCGGGTTTTCACCATAGCTGCAATTCCCACCGCTTTCTCCATGCAGGTTTCCCCGGCCAGGGATCCGGATATCTCTACCGGCGCCAGAGTATCCACCGCCAGAATATCTGTAATGTGGATATCCCCCTCCGCGGGGACGGAAATCTGTTCCATACTGCCGCGGATCCTGGACAGCATATTGCCCACGTTGGTATCTGTCTCGCCTTCTATATCCCTTATTTCACCGGCTCCGGCAAGGACCTCCATAATACGGTCAGCCCCGGCGTCGATATTTACGGTTCTGTCAGAATCCCCGTGAAAAATAATCTCACCGGCGGGCAGAACATTTTCTTTCATGTTTCCGTGAGGCGTCTTAATCACCACCGCACTTCGCTTTCCGATCAGACTTTTCGCGATGGGCGTCACCGCCTTCGTCTCCTCCGCGTCAAGTCCCAGCAGTGTGGCGATCCCATAAGGGTTTGACAGCATCCGCACGCTGGTTCCGGGCAGGGCCACCTCTATGGCGGCCAGCTTCCCCTCCGGGATCCTGCGAATATGCCGCACCTCATCCAATATTGGCATTTTCCGGCTGAGACGGTTTTCCACAAGAACCGCCTCGTCCGCCTGCAGGATCAGTCCGCGGATGTCCAGCTCCGGTATGTACTGATTCAGTCTCCTGGCCGCCTCCTCATAGGAAAACAGGCTGGTCACTGCCACAATATAGGATACCCCCGGTTTTCCATTCTGGATGTGATCCAGAAACAGGATTTCTCCCACAGCCTCCCCGGCCCCGGCCGGAGTGGATGGATTGTGACCGATCATGGAGGATTCCGTAATGATCGTCTCCGTGATGGTTTCCATCGCGGTATCCCCGATCACAGGCGCCGCCTCATTCAGGCGGATCAGAGAGAGCTCTCCCACCGGTCTGTGAACCTTGTCCATCGCCTCCAGGAGAGCCGCCTTAATCCCGTGGACGTTTGGAAGAGTTCCCTTGGTTCCGGTGGTCATACGGGAAGCGCTGGAGAGAAAGCGGAACCGCCCCTCCTCATCTACGCCGCCCACACATACCTCGGTTGTGGAATTTCCAATATCAACTCCCGCAATCAGCTTCAAAGAAGAATTCCCCTTTTTTCATAAATATCCGCCGCTTCCAGAACCAGCTTCGCGCAGTGCGGAGCCCGGTATTCCTCCAGAAGCCGCTGTGCCATCAGTACCAGCTCTTTCTTTGTGGAACGATTGGGACGAAGACGGTTGTACATATCAAGAATCACCTCATCCGGAACGTTCACAAGCTCCGCAGCCCGCTCAAAATTGGCGGCCATCTGCGTGTTGTCCGCTTCTTTGGCTACCTGCCCCTGCCGGCGCAGCATGTCCGATGATATTTTGATATCCTCCGCGGTCACATTTCCCCGTTTCACTTCTTCCAGGGTGATCTGGGAAAGCTTTTTTCCTGTTTTGGAGGTAATGGTATCT
The DNA here is from genome assembly GCA_021203365.1 of Clostridiales bacterium. GTDB lineage: Bacteria > Bacillota > Clostridia > Lachnospirales > Lachnospiraceae > Blautia_A. The sequence continues at coordinate 19,106 of JAJQBI010000057.1, read as the reverse complement.
GCCTCATTCAAGCCCAAAGGATAATTGCTCATCTTACTCCCTCCCATACGATCATGCCTTTTTCCGGATCCAGCTGTTCCGTCTCAATTATGTGCATAAGAGCCGCCTTCACCTGGAACTTTGCCCGGACCATGGGGTCATTGGTGCTCTCAATGGGTGTCACCTTTTCCCCTTTCACATACCGGGCCGCATTCCGGCCAATGGCACGGTAGGTCTCCAGCGTCATCAGCGGCGCCTGGGGAAACAGCTCCAGATTGGACAGGGGATACAGGTCCTTCTGATGGATCACCGTGGTACCCTTGGACTGGATCCCGATTCCGATTCCCGAACCGGAAAGCTTGGCGGATTCCAATGCCATAAAGCACACATCGGAGGTATCCAGCACCTTCACCACCCTGGACACCATGCCTTCTTCCTCGATTCCCGCCTGTACGTTGCGGATAACCTCTTCCAGAGGGATTCCCGTGATGGTGGCCCGGATCTCCGTCTGAAAAGCCGCTCCCACGCCGATAACCACTTCTTTGGGATTGGTTCCTTTCGGCGCTCTTTGCGCGCCTGCGTAGGAATGTCTGGGTTTCATCCGGGTTCGGCCCCGAAGAGAATTTCCGGAATCCGGAGTCTCATTTTTTTTCAGCTTCTCCTGCTCTTCCACCGGAAGCTGCCCGTTGTTTCGTAATTGCTCCACAACCGCTGTGGTAATGGCGCGAATCAGTTGTTCATTCATCTCCATGGCACAGCCTCCTAAAAATCATTCACATTAATCCGATGGGGAATCTTCTTGATTTCCTCCCACCGCTCTCCGTCCACGCGGTATCCGGTCCCGGGGCCCATATAATCATTGGGCGTATTCACGCCGGACATCACCTGGAAGTTTTCGTCCAGAATAGCCGCCGTGTGCATGTAATCCCCGATGACCCGCTGCTTCAGCATGTTCAGAATACTCTGGGCCAGATCTGTAAAACCGCTCTCCGCAAGAGCCTTCACCACATCAACTCCGGTGATCCCACGCTTCATCAGATCATCCGCAGCCATCAGATCGGAGGCCACATCCCGTTTCAGGGTATCCTTGCTTCCATGGGCGTAGGTTACAGCCTCCACCTGTTCGTCGGTCACTTCCGTAAGCCCCAGGTATTTGAAAACAGCCTGAACCGCTTTCCCAGCCTCCCGGCGAACCCGGATTACCTGTTCCTCTGTTACCGGACGAAGGCCGCCGTCCACCTGCATGTCTCTCTGCAGGACATTATAATCGTCAAAATCCTCCGCGTCGAAATTGGAACCGGCAAACAGGTTGTCATAATTGGGTTCCGCAGCGTAGCCGGAAAAAATAAAATCGGTCCCCGGCATAAACTGCAGCATGGTTCTGGCAGTTCTCCGCATATCTGAATTGGAAAAGCTCTGATCGTTGGAGGAGGCGCATTCCAGCCCCAGAAGAGCCGCCACAAGGTTTTCTCCTATGACCTCCCGGATCCCGGAGGGAACACCGGCTGTCACACCGATACAGCTCACGGATCCGTTCTGGATGCCCTGGCTTCCCGCACCCTTTGTCACATAGAGACATCTGCACTCCAGATACAGCATGGACTTCTGCTCGCTGCTTCCCATCAGGACCTCGGAGCCTGATCCGGAGGTAAATCTTACCTTCAGGCCTCTGGAGGCATAGGCGGAATTCAGGAAAGCCTTGGAATAGGGCGTATCATCCCCGTCCACAAAAACCTTCTCCGTCCCGTAGACAGAAAGCGTCTCCGCATAGGTCGTCAGACCCCGGATGCCAAGCTCCAGCTCGGTGGCTTCCTCCACGGCGCACTGTGTGAGCACGCCCTTCCTTCCCACCTGCGCTCCGATCAGAAGCGCGATGGCATTAAAAGGTGCGTATCTGGCCACACCGGTGGTAGTCTCCTCTTCCCGGAAGCCCCGGAGAGCCCCTTCCGCGGCATCTGCCGCGATCTGTACCGGATCGTCCTTCAGATTTGTAATGTGCGCCTGGTTTCCAGGCACCTTTCTGGCACGCATTTTCTGCATGCCCATCATCATTTCCACTACGTTGAGATAGTTGATCACCTCAACCATTTTCGCCGGCGTAATCCCCGACACAATTTCAAGAATTTCCTTCCTGGAGGTGGCAATGTCCACAATCTTCCTTGCAATCTCCAGAGAAGAAATTTTCATGGATTCCTCCGTCCGGTCCACCCGGATGGCGTAATCCGCGATAAACTGATCCAGGAAATCAAAGTCCGCTCTCTTTTTCCCGTCCAGCTCCACGATCACTCCACTCTCCACCTTCACGGATGGAGCGGGATCATAGGGACTGTGCATGGCCACAAAGCCCATTTCAGGCCACTCGTCAATAAAACCGTCTTTGTTGACGGGACGGGCGTCCAATGCCTCAATTCTTTTGGAACGCTTCATATTTTCCATAGATTCTACCTTCTATATATTTCCGTCCGCGTTTGGTTCGCTGTAAAGCTCCGGAAACAGATACCGTTTTTGTTTTACCAAAGCTGCGTATAGATCTTTATAATCTCCTCTTTCGTCGGAATTCTGGGATTGTTCGCGGTGCATGAATCCGCCAGCGCCATATCTGCCATCTTATCCAGAGATGTAAAATACACATCTGGCGTGATGGTTTTCATCTCAGAAATCGACTGAGGAATATTCATCTCCTTGAGCATAAACACAATCCAGTTTACCAGAGACCGCACACTCATAACCTCGTTGTAGCTGCTCAGCCCAAGAATATGGGCTATATTGGTATATCGTTTCACCGCAGGCGGATATTCCTTCTGGCTCCGGCTCTGCTTGTTAATGTTCGAATTAAATTCCACTATGTGGGGAAGCAGCATGGCGTTGGCTCTTCCATGAGGAATATGGAAAACCGCTCCCAGCTGATGGGCCATTCCGTGCGTCAGTCCAAGACCGGCGGTATTGAAGGAAAGACCGGCCAGACAGGAAGCCACATGCATTTTCTGACGGGCGTGCATATCGTTTCCGTCCAGGTACGCGCGAAGGAGGAATACGCCGCAGATCTCCACCGCTTTTTCCGCCAGTGCAGAGGAAAACTCATTGTGAGTGGTGCTCACATAAGACTCCAGTGCGTGTGTAAACACATCCATTCCCGTATCCGCGGTCACAGAAGGGGGAACGCTTCGTGTCAGCTCTGCGTCCAGAATCGCCTCATCCGCGGTGAGTTCCGGGCTTACCAGAGGATATTTGACACGGGCCTCGGTATCATTTACCACTGCAAAGGACGTCACCTCAGATCCTGTGCCGCTGGTGGTTGGAATTGCAATCAGTCCAACCTTTCCGTAGTTGTTTATTTTCAGTGCAAACTCCCGGATCGCCTTGGAGGAATCAATGGCGGAACCCCCGCCCACTGCCACCACGGCTTCCGGCTGAAATTCCAGAAACTTCTGCACACCTTCGGAAATCTTCCCAACCGGCGCGTCCGGAACCACATCATAGAAGAGATCATACGTGATTCCGCCCTTTTGAAGGGGCGCAGTGATCAGATCGATCATGCCGCTCTGAACCACAATGGGATCCGAAATCACAAGAACTCTCTTATAGGGAAGTATGCGCAGCCGATCCAGGGAGTTGTCTCCAAAATGGATCACCGTTCTCATTTCAAAGGTATTCATACTGCCTGCTCCTTTTTCTGTGTGGCACAGCCGGGATAAAGACACTCGATCTGCTGCTCGGAAAACTGGTGCAGCCATCGCTCAGACGGCCTCCGGTCAGTCACCACCACATCCACCTCCCGCAGTTTCCCGGCAACGGAAAAAGCGGTCTGGTCAAATTTTGTACTGTCTACAACCAGAATTTTCTTTTTCGCCGAACGGATCATCGCTTTCTTCGCCATGCCAAAGGATTCCCGGGATTCCATGATTCCCCAGTCCATATCCAGTGCCTTGCAGGAAAAAATCACTTTGTCCACATAAAAAGAACGGATGGCCTCCTCCGTCCGGGAACCCAGAAAAGCCAGATACCCTTCCTTCAGGTTCCCGCCGGTGGAAATAATGGTCCAGCCGGACACATCGGTCAGTTCAAGAAGAATTTCCATTGAATTTGTGATGATCGTAAGGCGTTCCTTCTCTTTCAGAGCCTTCGCCACAAAAACCGCCGTGGTGCTTGCGTCCAGAAAGAGATGATCTCCCTCGTTTACCAGGTCGGCCACAATCTCCGCCATCTTCTGCTTTCCCGCCACGTTCTGATTTTTCCGTATGCTGAAGGGCATATCGATGCTCAGATCTTCATTGACCACGGCTCCGCCATAGCTTTTAGTGGCAAATCCTTCTTTTTCCAGTTTGTCCAGATCCCGGCGGATGGTCTCCTCGGAGACATTATACAGCTGGCTGAGTTCACTCACTACGACTTTCTTTTCCTGCTGAAGCTTCTCAAGGATCAGGTTTCTTCTCTCTAACGCTAGCATTTCCTGCCTCCTTTTTGTGCTGACCATAACCGCGTGACTGCCGCGGTCTGGAGGATATATGGATTCAGTCGCTGTTTTACCCTGTCAGGATTACAGGATCGTGTCAATCATCCGTTTGTCCGGATGGGCGATGACAGAGGAATCCAGGTACATGCCCTTCGCGGCGACAAGCTCTTTGGCTCTGTCTATGGAGGCCTCCACTGCGGATACCTCCCCTGTCAGAAGCATATAGGATTTTCCGCACATACCCTTCGCGATGCGGAGCTCAATCAGATCCACAATCGCTGTCTTCGCTGCCTGATCCGCCGCCTCGATAATTGAAGCCGCGTCATAGGTTTCCAGTATTCCCAGCGCGCTTACCTCTTCCACCTTGGTGGTTCCGTAAATTGCCGGGAAAATAGACTCATGAGGATTTCCAAGTACAAAACTGTCGATGCACTGGTCCTCATAGGTGGACACAGCCGCCTCCACAGCCGCTTTCACGGCGCTTAAGTCACCGGTTATAATTGCAATGTATTTTCCGGGACATACGGTCTGTGCTTCCACGATCTCCACCTCGGATGTCTTTACCATCCTGTCCGCGGCAGTGATGCCCGTAGGTGTAGTCTTAAATTCAATCATTCCGATTGCTCTACTCATTTTCTGTACGTCCTTTCTAATTTCCTGCGATTACAATGTGACGGGGCGTTACGGCCGTAACCTTTCCGGCAATCGAAGCATGGATGCCCACGCTTAAGCCCTGGGCGGGCTGCGCGATCATCTGGCCTCTCTCTACGGTGTCTCCCACCTTCACAATTGCAGAAGCCGGCGCTCCAATATGCTGGCTTAAAAGAACGGTTACTTTTGAAACCTCCACAAGAGTCTCATCCATAGGAGCTCCCGTATTGTATTTCGTAAGTCCCAGACGGGCCATCAGACGCTCCTCGGGGACTTTTCGATATTCCCTGGACTCCTGAACCGGTTTTGGCTGTACTCCCTGGGGCGGCCGGACTCCTTTGGCGCGAAGTCCGCCTTTCATATCCGCCAGAAGCGTTCTGGGCGCCAGACTCTGCGGGCAGGCGTACATCTCACAGACGCCGCAGGAACTGCAGAAGGATGAATCCAGATAAGGATTCAGATCCTGAAAGTCCTGATTGGACGCCGCGAACATAAACTTTGCCGGGTCTATCGGATGTCCCAGATTATTCCTCGGACACAGGTCCGTACATGTATGACAATGGCAGCAGATGGATGCCGCCCGTTTTAAGTCTATAGAGGAGGTGCGCCGCTTCTTCATAACTATAGGATGATCCTGGGGAAGAACCAGAACCGCATTTGTCGTCTTGGTAACCGGATCCGATCCGTTTCCGATATGGCCCATCATGGGACCTCCCACAAAATATACCGGATCTTTCACCGTCGCCTCGCCCGCCTGAGCCACCACTTCATCCAGAGTACATCCAAGAGGCACCCGGACCGTTACGGGCCGGCTGACTTCCGCTACCACAGTCACATATTTGTCTGTAACCGGACAGCTCTGCTCCACGGCGCGATAAATATTATAAATAGTTTCTACGTTAAATACGGCCACACCCTGCTCGATGGGCAGCCCTCCCGGGCGCACCACACGTCCGGTGGCCTCATAAATCAGAACAACCTCGTCACCCATGGGATACACCTCGTCCAGAAGGTGAATCCGCATATTCGGGAATTCTTCTATGTGCTGCTGCAGGGCTTTCACGGTCTGTACATACGCTTTTTTGATTCCGATAATGGCTTCAGAGGCGCCCACCGTCTCCGCAACCATATGGAAGGTCTTCATAATTTCATACGCATGCTTTTCCAGCAGCTGCTGATGCAGCTTCAGTAAAGGTTCGCACTCCGCACAGTTCATGAGAATCGTGTCCGCTTTGTCGGTGAGCTTTGCGTATGTAGGGAAACCCGCGCCGCCGGCGCCGACCACACCATTCTCCTGTATAATTTTCTGTAATTCTTTGATATCCATGGCGTTACTCCAATCCCGCACCGTCATCGATGATCCCGACGATCGCCGCGTCTACCGGTGCTGTATCTACGCCGCAGCCAATTCTCGCTGCGCTTCCCTGAGCCACCAATACATATTCTCCGATTCCCGCCCCGATAATATCGATTGCGACAATCTGACCATTCTCGGCAGCCATATGATGCACCGGCTCCACAATCATGAATTTATTGCCAATCAGTTTTTCACTTTTTCGCGTGGAAACCACGCTTCCGACTACTTTGCCTACAATCATATGTGCCTCCGACTGTAACTGCGTGGCACCGTCATTCTCCGCGTATCCCGGGCCCTCCCCGGATCTTCGCTTCAAAAATGTGCCTTCGCCTTTCTGCTCTGAAATCCTCATATGCCGATGACCTGTTAAAGGGAAACCGGAGCCTTTCATAAAATCCATCCCGGTATCTTCATACAGCGCCATCGGCGAAAAGGTTTCTCTTATTTAAGAATCGTAACGGTGGTGCCTGTGGCGATCTGCGCCGCGTTTGCCTCATCCGTGTCAATATGCATCTCCAGGGTAAAACTCTCATCCACACGGATTTTCACCTGGTTAAAAATCGTTCCGCGCTCATTGTCAGCCTTCACCGCGACGATATCGCCGTCGTGAACCCCAGCAGCCTGCGCATCCTTCGGGGACATATGAATGTGGCGCATGGCTACAATGCAGCCCTCTTTAAGGTAAACCGCACCTTTTGGACCGACAATGGCAATGGGTGCGCTCCCCTTGATATTTCCGGATTCACGCACCGGGACCTTCATTCCAAGCTTAATGGCGTCTGTGGCGGAAACCTCCACCTGGGAAGCCTTGCGCACCGGTCCGAGAATGCGGACATTCTCAATGGCCCGAAGCTTCAGTCCCACTATGGTCACGGTCTCATTGGATGCAAACTGGCCGCCCATCAGCTCTTTTCTCTTTGTGAGATGATATCCCGGGCCGAAAAGCGCTTCCACATGTTCCTGCGTCAGGTGAATATGTCTCGCGGAAACACCCACGGGAACCGCGAAGCCTTTTCCTCTGGTCTCGCTCTTATTGATCGCGTCAATGACCATCTTTGTTATGAGTTCAATATTATTCGCTTCCAAGAATACACCTGCTTTCTTTTCAGTTTTCTCTCCCGGCGGCAGGGATTACCGCCGCCGGGAACAGACTGTCATTTTGGAACGACCTTATTTGATCGCCGGCAGGATCTTCTCAACATCTGTGTGAGGTCTCGGAATTACATGTGTAGCGATCAGCTCTCCAAGTCTGGAAGCAGCCGCGCTTCCGCTCTCTACTGCAGATTTCACAGCGCCAACGTCTCCGCGAACCATAACGGTTACAAGTCCGGAACCGATCTTCTCAGTTCCTACCAGGGCAACATTCGCAGCCTTGCACATCTGGTCAGCCGCCTCGATCGCTGCGGTGAGTCCTCTGGTTTCTACCATTCCCAATGCTTCCTGTGTCATGATTTTATCCTCCTTAATGAGTGTTGAATATTCAACCTTCTGTTTCTTCGTTCTCGCCATTTTTCAGGCTTTTCCAACGGCGTGCGGAAAGCTCCACGATCCGTACAATCTCCTCATGGGGATTTGCGATCACCGCGTAATTCGCCGGTTTTTTAATTCCTCCGGCCACGGCTGCCTCCACGGCTTCTGTGACTGCCGCCACATCGCCTTCCACGATTATCGTCACCAGTCGTCCGCCCAGCTTGCGCTCCCAGGAAGACAGTTCCACGTCTGCCGTTTTACACATAATGTCCAGGGCGTCAATCGCCGCTACCACACCTGTGATTTCTATAAAACCATATGATTTACTCATGAGCGAACTCCTTTGATGTGTTTTTCATCCTTATGTAGCCCTCTCAGGATGTCCACAGTTTTTTCGCTCCCCTTAGATGCCGGGCAGAATCTTTTCCACATCGCTGTGTGGTCTGGGGATCACGTGAGTGGCCACCAGCTCGCCGAGTCTGGAAGCGGCCGCGCTTCCGCTCTCTACCGCCGCCTTAACCGCGCCTACGTCGCCGCGAACCATAACCGTTACAAGTCCGGAACCAATTTTCTCAGTTCCAACCAGAGATACCTCGGCTGCCTTGGTCATCGCATCCGCCGCCTCGATTGCCGCGGTAAGCCCTCTGGTCTCAACCATTCCCAATGCTTCTTTCGCCATTTCTCATTCCTCCTGAACAGAACATTTTATATCGTAAGGATTCACAGCGAATCCCTATCCGGGGTGCTGATCTTCAGCCTTTTGCAGCAAGGATCCGCTTCTAATCCTTATCCAGAGCGCTGATCTTCAGCATTTTCCTGGTGCCCTCCTCCGGGTTGGGAATGACATAATGCTGTACCACACCTGTCATTCTTTCCGCGACCTCCATTCCGGCTTCCACAGCCGCTGTGACGTCCGCTACACTCCCGCGGTATTTGATGCACACCAGAAGCGGTACCGGCAGGCTGTCCGCGTTGGCCGGTTTATTCTTGTCGAATACCTCCAGCCGGACATTCGCAGCCTTGCAGCCGGCGTCACCGGCGCAAAAGGCTGTTACCAGTCCGTAAACCTCTAAGATTCCTACAGCTTCTGCCATCTTACTTCTCCTTCACTGAAAGGTTTATTCGTTGACAATCGCGATCTTCAGGCCTTTCATCGCAAGGTTGGTTTCCAGAGCCTCGTTGATCTGGTTCAGCGGGAACCGATGTGTGATAAGATCAGAAATCGGAAGCCCGATGCCTTTTGCCCTCTTAAGGAAGTCAAAGGTGGTCACATAATCACGCAGGGTGTATACCCAGGAGCCAACCGTGGTAATCTCCTTGGAGCAGATATCAAAATGAGGATTAATGGTCGCATCTCCGCCATTTACAAAGAAGCCCAGCTCGCAAAGGCCGCCGCCGTTTCGGATAAATTTATAGATATTGGAATGCCCCGCAGGAGAACCGGTACACTGGAAGGCGAAATCCGCCAGATGTCCGCCCTGGGCTTCCTTTACGCCTTCGGTCAGAGCCTCAATTCCTTTAAAATCCTTAAAGTTCACTGTGGCATTTGCACCCATTCTCTTCGCGAAATCAAGGCGCATTGCCTCGCCGTCTACCGCGCAGATATTCTCTACGCCAAGGGTACGGAGAACCGCGATGCACAGAAGGCCGATGGGGCCGCATCCCTGCACAACCACACGGCTGTTGAAACGAAGGATTCCCACAGTCTTGGCTCTCTCTACCGCATGTACAAGAACCGCACTTGGCTCGATAAGAATACGGGAGTCCAGATCCAGATCGCTTACGTTAAAGAAGGTAGATCCGAAGCTTCCGCCGCGGATAAAGATATAATCGGAAAACCAGCCGTTAAGATGCACATCGTCATCCGGAAGAAGTCCGTATACATCCGCGCCGCCCACGTTTTTCTTATTCAGGTCGAACATGGTAATATCCGGTTCATCCTTAAAGATCATACAGGTAACAATCTTGTCGCCCACCTTCACCGGATTCCCGGCGGTGTCCGTCTTTACGTTCTTGCCCATCTTCACGATCTCACCGGTTCCCTCATGTCCCAGGGCTACCGGAATGAGGCTGAAGGGGTCTTTTTTAAATTCATGTGCGTCTGTTCCGCAGACGCCGCAGCCTTCCACCTTAACCAGGATATCGTCGTCTCCCACCTCCGGGATCGGATATTCCTTCACATCAAAATGGCCAAGGGAAGTCAGCACCGCAACATGTGCGGTCTTCGGAACGCTTCCCGCGGACACGGCGGCCCCGGACGCCGGTGCGGAGGAAGAACTTCCCGTCATGCCGGCCAGAACCTGCTTTACTATCTCTTCAATATTAATATTGTTTGTATCCATTCTGTTTCGTTCCTCCTCTAGCGAATGCAAAGGCTGTCCGACATTACGCAACGTCTTCTCTTGGTAAAGGTCTGGGCGCTTGTAAGTCCCTCGCCGGTACGGCTGGCGATGGTAAAGGTCGCGTAACCTTCTCCGCCGAAACCAAGAGCCGCGTAGGATGGTCCGTTCTTTACAAGGATGGCCGTATCAATTGCCTTCGCGTATTTGGTGATATGATCCACATTTTTCGAATGAATATGAGCGGAATGACGATTTCCATGCTCCAGCCATACAGCCTGCTCCACCGCGTCGTCAAAATCCTTCGCCCTCACAACGCCAAGAATCGGCATCATAAGCTCTGTAGTGATCAGCGGATGCTCCTTCGGTCCCTCAAAGGTAATGCAGCGGATGTTGGCCGGCGCGTCCACTCCGATCATGGAAAGGAGGGTTCTCGCATCTCTTCCCACACATTTCCGGTTCAGTCTGCCATTCTGCAGAACCACTGAAACCAGCTTGTCCTGCTCTTCCTTGGAAGCCAGATAGCAGTCATTCTCTGTAATCATGTAATGCATCAGCTCATCCACTACAGATGAAACGGCAACGATCTCTTTCTCCGCGATGCAGGGAAGGTTGTTGTCAAAGGTACATCCGTTTACGATGTCCTGCGCCGCCTTGCGCACGTCCGCGGTTTCGTCCACCAGGGCCGGAGGATTGCCGGCGCCGGCTCCGATTCCTCTCTTACCGGAGGAAAGAACCGCGGTCACAACACCCGGGCCGCCTGTGGCGACAATCAGCGGAATATCCTTATGTTTCATCATAATATTGCTGGATTCCATGGTGGGATCTTCCACAGTCACGGCAACATTGTCCGGACCGCCGCCCTCCAGGGAAGCCTCGTTTACCAGGTTAATGGCATAAATGGTAGTCTTTTTCGCGGCCGGATGTGGATTAAACACAACCGTATTTCCGCCCGCCAGCATTCCGATGGTATTGCAAAGAACGGTCTCGCTGGGATTGGTGCTGGGAGTGATGGCGCCGATCACGCCAAAGGGTCCCATCTCAATCAGAGTCAGGCCACGGTCACCGGACCACGCGGTGGTGGTAATATCCTCTGTCCCGGGGGTCGTGTCCGCCACAAGATGATGCTTGATGATCTTGTCGCCCACATTTCCCATTCCGGTCTCTTCCACGCCCATGCGTGCCAGAACTTCCGCGTTTTCCTTGATTTTTCTGCGGATTATGCTGATGATCTTTTCCCTCTGGTCCATAGACATACAGCGCACAATCTGCTCAGATTTCTTAGCCGCCTCAATGGCGTCGTTCATATCCTTAAAAATACCATGTTTCCCGGCAGGAGCTTCCGCAATCTGCATCTTTGCCATGACTTCCTGTACAATTTCCTGTACCATGCTCTCACTTATCGGCATGAGATTGTCCTCCTTTTTTGCTGTGTCCGTCTGTTCCGATGTCTCTGCCATGCAAACAGGACAGGATCCCGGATCCGGGCACTTTATTTTCCAAGCTGCTCAATAACCTGCTTTGTGATCTTTGCGATCAGCTCCGCATCTGTGCCGACCGCCTCAGAGGATTCCTTGCCTACAAAATCATACTGATAGCCCGGGAACTGCTTGTAGTCATCCGCACATGCGCTGCAGTTATGGCAGTTCTTCTTATCCTTATTCAGGCAGAGGCTTGCCGGATGTTTGCCGGCCATGCCGAATTTGCGGCGAATCGCATACAGCTTCTCAATATTCTTCTCATCGAATTCCTTCGGTCCGCCAAGTACCTTGGACTGATAAAGGAGCTGTGCATAGAACTCTACAGATTCCATCTTCATATAGGCCGCATTCAGGTCTGTGGACCAGGTCAGCGCGCCATGATTCTCAAGGAGAACCGCGTCAAAGTACGGAAGATATTTCTCAAGTCTGTCCGGAATCTCGTTGGTGGACGGTGTGCCATACTCAGCGATGGGCACGCAGCCAAGAGCGATTACCGCCTCCGGCATAATCGGCTGGGTCAGCGGAATGCCTGCGATGGCGAAAGAGGTCGCATAAATCGGATGGGCATGAACTACGGAACCTACATCCGGTCTCTTCTCATAAACTCTCATGTGCATTTTGATCTCGGATGAGGGCTTGAATCCCGGATTCGCCTGAATCACATCACCCTTGGAGTCTACCTTACAGATAAATTCCGGGGTCATGAATCCCTTGGAAACACCGGTGGGGGTGCAGAGGAACTCATTGTCGCTGATCTTCACGGAAATGTTTCCATCGTTGGCTGCAACCATGTTGCGGTTGTAGATGCGTTTTCCAATGTCACAGATCTGTTTTTTGATTTCATATTCGTTTACCATGCTTACTTCCTCCTTGAGCGCATAGGGTTTGCGGCAGGCATCTGTTCGTCTTCATGCCCTGCCGGCCATACTCCTTGGTTTCTGTGTCTATTCTAAACCATACCACAGAATTCGTCAAGTATAGCCCGTTGTTTCGTGTTGTTTTCGGGTTACTTTTTGTGTTGCCTTTATTGTTTTTCCACCAGCGGCGGAGTATTATCCGCCGATCTGGCAGTCAAGACCGCATACAGCATGGACCGCCTTTTTCAGCATGTCCATATGCTTTCCGTCCGGAGGCTCTATGCCATCCATAAGGTATTCTCTCCCCAGGCCGTCATACTTATCCTGTCCCAGGCGATGATAGGGAAGAAGGTGTATCCTCTTCACACCGGGAAGGGAAGCCGCAAAGCGGGCAATTGCCTGAATCTCTTCAATAGTGTCATTAAATGTGGGAATCACCGGCACCCGGATCACCAGCTGCGTTTTTCCGGAAAGAGCCGTTCTTCTGGCGTTTTCCAGCATCAGCTCATTGGAGCGCCCGGTAAATTCCTTATGTTTTTCCGGATTCATATGCTTGATATCCATCAGATACTGATCCAGCCAGGGCAAAATCATTTCGATTCGCTCCCAGGGCGTACAGGCCATACTTTCAATGGCTGTATGCAGTCCCCTCTCCTTCACGGCCCGAAGCAGATCCCGGGAAAAATCCGGCTGGCACAGACACTCCCCGCCGGAGAGAGTCAGGCCTCCGCCGGAGCGCCGGTAATAGGGGCGATCCTGCATCACAGTCTCCAGCACCTCCCCCACGGTCACATCACGGCCGATCACTTTGTCTTTTCCCTGAACCTTCATGGTCTGGATCCGGTATTCCTGAGATTCCGGATTGCAGCACCACCGGCACCGCAGGACACAGCCCTTCAGAAAAACGATGGTGCGGATGCCCGGTCCGTCATGGATGGAATATCGCTGCACATCAAAAATCCTGCCTTTGGTGTCTAAATAGTCCATGTCGCCTCCAGATATCAGAATCCCTGCTCCGTCCGGCGGATAATATCATCCTGAAGAGAACGGGAAAGAGTCGTGAACAGCGCACTGTAGCCCGCCACGCGCACTACAAGATGGCTGTATTTCTCCGGATGCTCCTGGGCGTCCAGAAGCGTCTGCCGGTCAACCACGTTAAACTGAACGTGCATTCCCTTCTGATCAAAATATCCCCGGAGCAGCGCCACAAACTTCTCCAGACCTTCCCGTCCTGAGAGAGCGGACGGATGAAACTTCTGGTTAAAAAGAGTTCCGTTGGATACAATATAGTGATCCAGCCGGGACACCGACGTCGCCGTCGCCGTAGGACCGTTGGTGTCCTTTCCCGCGGAAGGAGAAACCCCATCCGCCACCGGGGTGTGGGCGTAACGTCCGTCCGGTGTGGCCCCCGTCTGTCTCCCCAGAGGCACATTGGCCGACACCGGATATAGTCCGGCCTGGAACTGACCGCCCCTGGGATTCTTATAATTCTGAATCGGCTTCGTATAGGTGTAAGCCACTTCCCGGGCAAAATAATCCACCTCAGGAATGGCGTTTCCATATTTGGGAACCGCGTCAATCAGATCATGAATTTCCTCAAATCTGGCCTTCTTCTTCGCCTCCGGAGTCATTCCGACAAGAGAAGAAACCACTGCCTGTGCCATCTGGGCGTTCACCTCCACGCCGGAGGCGCGAAGCTTTGTAAGCACCTCAGAGGCCACGTCTGCCGCGGACTGGGCATCCAGCCCCTTTCCGTAATTCCAGGCAAGAGCCTCCTTCAGCTCCGCCATGGAAACCGTTTTGTCCCTGTATACCAGCTGACGCACCGCATACAGAGAATCCGCCATATTAGCGATGCCAAAGCCCTGCGGGCCGGTAAAGTTGTAAACGGCGCCGCCTTCCTGCACTGTTTTTCCCCGTTTCAGACAGTCGTCCACCATACAGGAGAGGAAGGGAAGAGGACACCTCTGGGCATGAGCCACGTCAATCGCGTTGTCCGCGTTCACCAGAAGGGAAATGCAGTACTCCATCTGCTTCCTGTAGGCATCAAAAAACTCTTCAAAGGTCTGCATTTTTGTGACGTCGCCGGTGGCAGGACCCACTCTCTCGCCCCGGTCCATACCGTCGGAAAAAACCAGCTCCAGCGGACGGCACATGTTAAAGAACGCCGCGTCATGCCATCCTTCTGTCTTGCCGGCCTTCTGAGGCTCCACACAGCCAATGATATTGTACTCCCGGGCATCCGCCAGGCTCAGCCCGCGATTCTGAAGGGCCGGTATGATCACCTCATCATTGTAGTAAGCCGGAAGCCCGATTCCCGTGCGGGTCAGCTCTGCAGCCTTGATCAGGAACTCATGGGGCGATCCGTTCCAGACCCGGATGGAAAGGGAAGGCTGCGGCAGTCTCACATGCATGGAAGCCTGCAGACACATAATGGAAAGGTCGTTGGTAACATCCACCCCTTCCCCATTCTGGCCCCCGGCAATCAGGTTCTGAAAAAGGCTGTAGCCTGCGAAGCCTTCCGCGGAAACCGCGTCGCGGCATTTGTTCAGGTCATTCAGCTTCACCCAGATGCAGTCCATCAGCTCCTGCGCATACTCCCTGGTAATCCGGCCGCTGTCCATATCCGCCCTGTAATAGGGATACATATACTGGTCAAAACGTCCCGGAGAAATGGAATGCCCGCTGGACTCCAGCTGCAGAAGCTGCTGTATGAACCAGAAGGACTGGCAGGCCTCGTAAAAGTTTTCCGCGCCTCTGGCCGGAACCCGTCTGCAGTTTCCGGCAATCACCCGTAGCTCTTCCCCGCGGACGGAATCCTGGCACTCACCGGCCATCTTCTCCGCCAGATCCGCGTAACGGCTGGCATATTCGATCACCGCCTGACAGCTCAGGATCACAGCCTCCAGAAATCTGGATTTCGTCGCATAATCCTCATCCCCCGGACCGCAGTTCTCCAGCTCTGCCTGAGCCTTTCCAATGATGCCCTCAAAACCGATTGCCAGCACTTCCTCGTATTTTACAGTTACGTGCCCCACGCCGTTATAAAAATAATTGCCCGGGGTAAAAATGTTGTGCTCCATGGCGCGAATGGTCTCCGGCGCCATGTACGCGGTGGCAAGCTCGCTGGTGGTTCTGCCCTTCCAGTATTTATGTACCTCCCGAAGCTCCGCTTTCGTCTCCTCCGCAATATAAAAAGGATCCGCGCTTCGGGTCGCTACCGTGTCAAGCTCATCCTCCAGCCACTGATAGGAAAACTCCGGATAAGTCTGGCACCCTCTGGGAGCAAGGGTCGTACTTCCCACAATCAGTTCACCGTCTCGGATGATAATGGGAATGTTGCGAAGAATATGGGCAAAGGCCTTTGCCCTGCGAATGACCATGGGTTCACTCTCGGTTTCCCGATAGGATTCCGTGATCAGCTTCGCTCTTGCAGACTCAATTACCGGCATGTTCGCATACAGATCTTCCACAAGCTTTGGGATTCTGGGAGATCTGGGTATATCTGCGATGTTGAATTTCTCCATGAATTCTCCTTTCTGATCATCGGTCCGTCTGTCCGCCGAAGGCTCCTTATCCGCGCTCCCAAAGCCCGGCGGCAGCGACCAGACAACTCATGCAGATGATTGAAGCGACAAAAAATATTTTGTCGCTATGATACACGGATTTCCTCACAGAGCGCCCTGCGGGTGTCCGCACTTCGTGCTCCCGAAATCCTGACAACATTCGAAATCCGCTCATTTTTCTACGAAAAATGGCTACTTTCCCCACAGGGCGCCTGCGGTGTCATGTTGTTCGGGACCCAATCTCATGAATGCTGATGCAAGCATCTGCATTCATGACCTTTTGTCCCTTGTATCATGTAGATGGTCTGAAAGAGAAAATGAGAAGGTCCGTCTCAGGTTGTTTTTTTATTTCTCTTCCGATGTTCCCTATTATACTCCCTTGCAGACGCAATGTCAACACAAAACAACATCTTTTTGTTTTGATTCGTGTGGTTTTTCGGGTTTTTATGATGTTGTTTTTGTTTGTTTTCAAAAAACGGTACAAAAAAGCCGCAGGCAGATCCTGCGGTTCTTTTTATTTTTCTCTTCTCTGTTCACGAATCAGTTCAGCAAGCTCCTGATACTTCCCGGTCACATATCCGTAATTTTTCCTTTTATGGGGAAGCTGACAGCCGGTGCAGTCCTTGATTCCCTTCTCTGTAAAGTGAAAATTTCCGCCGCACCTTTCTCCCAGCGCATACAGGGGGCAATAACAGAAAAGGCAGTTAAAGTCCTCCGGGTCCGCTCCCTCATGACAGGGAAAATACTCGCACTTTTTATGGCTGAAAAAAGCGAATTCCTTCCCTTCCCAGTATTCCTTCTCCATTTTTCATTCCTTTCCTTCCAGTCGAACCTTCCCGTCTCCGGCGGCTGCGGGAGGAATTCTAACCGGTAATCTTATCCGGCAAAAAAGAGGGGCGATGCTGTTCCGGGGTAGAATAAATCCGTTCATGAGTGCGCGGAGGGAACGAAAGTATCCGAAACAGTATCGCCTGCCATTTAACCATGTATAATTTCACAATGAACCGGCGGATTCCATAAAAAATGCCTGCTTCTCTAAAAGCAGACAACGTCCTGCGGGTTGCGGAGTCCCACAGAAATGGTCGTTACACTTTACACGGAAGCTTAACCTCGCCATACCAAGCAGGTTTCCTGGCTTCGGGCTCTTCGCATCCTCTCTCCTTCTCATGCATATGCACAATGGATTATGAGATTCACTCCCCCGTTACAGTGACCGGATCGCTCAGGCATCACACCTGATTCCCTCTTCTGCCGACATCATAATCAGCAGCACTTGATATGTTCAATATGGAATTATACTAATGTCATGATACCACCTGCTCTGCTCCATGTCAACAATTTGTTAAAATATTTCTTTCCAAACTTTCCAAAATGTTACTATTCGCAGCCGGCTTTAAGCAGCTCTGGACAATTAAACTCCCGGCGCCCGGCCGGGAGTTCACATTCATTTTCTTATACAATACGTCTTACCGTAAGAATGGTTCTGTATGTAGCTGTGCTGATCTTGATTCCGTCTGTGGCATTGGAGGCGTGTACAATCTGCCCGTTCCCAATATAAATGGCAATGTGTCCACCATAACAGATCAGGTCACCCGGCTGGGCATCCGCGTAGGAAACCTCCGTTCCCTCTGTCATCTGTGAATAGGAGGTCCGGGAAAGACTGTATCCAAACGCCGCATAAACGCTCTGTACAAATCCGGAGCAGTCCGTGCCGTTTGTCAGGCTTGTGCCGCCGTAAACATAGGGGTTTCCCACAAACTGCAGCGCGTAATTGGCAATCTGCACGCCGAGGGAATAGCTGCTGGAATCCGAGGAGCTTGATGAACTGCTCGTATCCTCTGTGCTTTCAGACGCCGAGCTGGTTTCCTCGTAGCTTTCTTCCTCATAATCGCTGTCGGAATAGGTGTCATCCTCGGAATCTTCATCATAATCCTCGTCATAGTCTGAATCATCCTCATACTCATCATAATCCGAATCTTCATCATAATCTGAGTCGTCTTCATAATCATCGTAATCCTCGTCATAATCCGAATCGTCCTCATAGTCCTCATCGTCATAATCCGAGTCATCCTCATATTCTTCTTCCTCTTCTTCCGCAGCAGCCGCTGCTTCTGCCGCCGCAGCCGCGGCTGCAGCCTCTTCCGCGGCAATCCGCTCCGCCTCCAGACGTTCCAGTTCCGCCTGCTGCTGTGCAAGGAGACTTGCATAGGAGGAAGCCTGAGACTGAGCATAGGCGATTTCATTGGCGTAATCCGCGGAGGTTGCTTCCAGATTTGCGATCTCAACCTGAAGATTCGCCGACTCCGCCTCGTACTCGGCCTTCATGGTTTCCAGCTCCGCCTTTTCCGAAACGTACTGCTCCTCCAGACTGGAGATCTGCTCAATGGTCGCCACATAGGTTTCCAGGCTTTCCCGGTCCTGTTCGTACAGCTTCTGTGTATATTCCGCCCTGGTAAGAAGATCGGAAAGATTATCCGCACTGATCATCATCTGAAACCACGCGGAATCCCCGCCGGATTCATACAGATACTGAATCCTCTGTTTCATGGCTTCGTACTGCTCTTCTTTCGCCGTCTGCGCTCTCTGCAGATTCTCCTCTGTAGATGTAATTTCCGATTCCTTCGTGGCAATATCTGTCTCCAGGGCCTGAATAGAAACCATTAAATTAAAAAGATTTGTATTTAATTCGGAAATCTGGCTCTCAATCGCCTGTTTCTGCGTTTCCAGCGCACTCAGATTCGCATAAATAGAATTCAGCGTAGCGGTTGTGGATTCTATCTGTGCCTGAACTTCAGCCTCCGTTGTCGCACCGACGCTGACCACCTGGGTTCCCGCAATCATAAGCGCCAGGGTCAGACATAACAATCTTTTTTTCATGGTCATCACCCTCGTAATTATTTCATCAAAACTTGTAATATTTTAGAAACACTCTCTTCAACTTCCTGTATATATT
>JAJQBI010000056.1 GCA_021203365.1 Clostridiales bacterium | reverse complement strand
TTTCAAGGTGCTCTGTGTAAGCTGAAAGTGCTTACCTTTTGTCGCCTAAATCATGATATATATTTTAACAGGATCAAAAAAACAATATGGAAAAAAACGCTGTATTTGAGCAAAAAAAAGAGCTGGAACGATTGAATATGCAGGAGGAGCTTTTCAAACCGTATGAGCAGCCGGTTTATGAGCGCGTCCTCGACCGCCCGGGGCTGCTTGTGCTGGATATCGGTTCCAATGACGGGACAAAGACCGTTCAGCGGCTGGATTATAAAAATGTGAAAACGGTCATCGGACTGGATCACAACCGGGGACTTGTAGACGCTGCCGGGAAAAAGTACAGCGGAAGATGCGGCGGCACACGGTTTGTTTTCTGTGTCTGTGACGTGGAGCGCATGGACTTTGAGACACAGCTTCGCGCCTGTATGAAGACTGAAAATGTGCCGGCATTTGATGTGGTTCATCTTTCGTTTATTCTTATGCACATGAAAAATCCGGAGAAGCTGTTAGAGCGGCTGAAACATGTGCTGGCGCCGGACGGAAAACTGCTGATTGTCGATGTGGATGATGATTTAAGCAGCCTTACGCCCGATCGGTACGGCCTGTTTGGAGAATTCAAAGGGATGCTTGCCCGCGATCCGTTTGCAGGGGACCGCACATGCGGCGGCAGGCTTCCGGACATCCTGAATCGCGTCGGCTACAGCCGGATCGTGGGGGAGCGGGACGCCCTGTGCGCGGATCAGACGGAATTCCGCAAAAAAGAGGAAATGTTTGAAGTGTTCTGCTCTTACCTGGAGGAGGACACTGCCGCCCTGCGGAAGCGGGAACCCGCAAATGAAGATTATGTTCGCTGGGAAACCTGGCTTGGCCAGAATTATGAACGACTGCGCAGTGCGGTCATGGCAGGGGACACCGTGTTTTCCATCGGGATTCGTGTGATTACAGCAGCCATCTGAAGATGAATTTCATGTGACGGAGGGATTTATGAAATTTTGTCCGGGCAGTGAGGAGGAAAAAACAGAAAAAGAGGAGACCGATGCGGGGCTCGAACGGTGCGGCGGATTGGAGCTTCGCAGGCTGACGGCTCCGTATGTACGCCAGGCAAAGGCTTTGTGCGATCAGTGTGTCGGGGTGAACCTTTATACACAGGAATACCTGGAATCCATCCTGGGCGATCCCCGGCATTTCTTTTATCTGCTGCATGCGAAGGACGGGGAAATTGCCGGTTACGCGTATTTTATCCGGATGAGTCCGGAGGAATTTACACGTCTTTCCAGGTTACCCGAAGAAGAAATCAGCCGGCTGTACACAGCACTGAAAGAGAATGCTGCTCCAGGGGGAAAGAAAATCCGGGCAGGAAACGTGGATTCTGAAATGACTGCGGTATTCGCCAGAGAAGGGCTGCCTGTCGGAAATATCCGCTCGATCGGGTTAGAAAAAAGATACCGGGGAATGAGACTGTCGGAGGGGCTGGTCCGGTTCTGTCTGTCGCAGCTTTCGGCGTATGGCGCGAAAGTGGCGGTCGCCCTTTGCTGGAAGACAAACGGCTCTGTACCGATGGAAAAGACGATGCTCTCCTGCGGTATGCGCTATCTGACGGACGCGCGTCGCGTCTGGTATGACAACAGGGAACTGATCTGTCCCTTTTGCGAAGGACGTTGTGAGTGTGACGCGGAAGTATACTATAAGAGGCTGACCTGACAGCGGAGGGCTGCCATGCACCTGCCGGGGCCGGCGGCTGAGAATGAGGAATAAGATGAAATTAAAATTACTGCCGAAGTTTATTTTATCGCTGGCGGTGATGGGCGCCCTGCTCACCGTTGCGATCAGTTTTTTCAGCTATGAAAACTCAAAGAATTACCTGGAGGATATGTACGCCCAGAGGGTCGTGACCGGCAGCCGCAGCATCGCGGATATGCTGGATGCGGAGGACGTAAAGACAATCATTTCCGAAGGAGGGGAGCAAAGCGAGGCCTACGCGCGCGTCGTCAGTCTGCTGGAAACGCTGAAGGAGGACGGAAATATCACCTATTTGTCCCTCACCATACCGGACGAGGACAGCGTGACCTTCTACATAGACATCTGCCTGCCCGACATGGGCGACGACCCGGACGACCAGATCCCTTACGGAAGCGATATTCTGTATACGGACGCGGCCGTCGACGAAAAGGATCTGGAGAATTATGAGATCGTCTGGGAGTATTACGAACGGGGAGAGCAGATGACAGAGCCGTTTGTTACGGATAACGACTACGGCTATAATTACACGACGGTGGCGCTGATTTATGACGAGGACGGAGCGCCGATCGCCGAGATTCAGTATATCCTTGATATGGGGGATGTGCGCCGGCACCTGAATTCCTTCCTGATGACCATGCTGGCGATCGCACTCGGCATTGTTGCGCTGGCGATGCTTGGCTATATCTTGTTTGTCCGCCGCGTGGTGACAACGCCGATCGGAAAGCTGGCAGCTTTTACAAAGGAAATTACCGAATCCGGCAGGTTTAAAAACCAGCGCATTTCCGTTGCGACGGGGGATGAGATAGAAGATCTGGGAAATTCCTTCAATGTCATGCTCAGGGAACTGGAAAACTACATCGCGAACCTGTCCCGCGTAACCGCGGAAAAAGAGAGGATTGGTGCGGAGCTGGATATCGCGGCGCACATCCAGGCAAGCATGCTGCCATGTATCTTTCCGGCTTTTCCGGACAGGGAGGAATTTGAAGTGTTTGCCACCATGAACCCTGCAAAGGAGGTTGGCGGCGATTTCTACGATTTCTTCATGGTCGACCCGACTCATATCGCCGTTGTCATGGCGGACGTCTCCGGAAAAGGCGTTCCGGCCGCGCTGTTCATGGTGATCGGAAAGACGCTGATTAAAGACCATACGCTGCCGGACCGGGATCTCGGCGAAGTTTTTACACGTGTCAACGACCTGCTCTGTGAGGCGAACAGCGAGGGGCTGTTCATCACGGCCTTTGAGGGGGTGCTTGATCTTGCGACCGGCGAGCTGGATTTTGTAAATGCCGGCCATGAGATGCCATTTCTCTGCAAAAAAGGAGGCAGCTATGAGCCGTATAAGATTCGTCCGGGCTTCGTGCTTGCGGGCATGGAGGGCATGCGATACCGGGGCGGAAGCATGACGCTGGATGTGGGAGACAGGCTTTTCCAGTATACAGATGGCGTGACCGAGGCGATGAACGCGGATGGTGAACTCTACGGCATGAAACGGCTGGGCGGGGTGCTGAACCGCTGCCGCGACCTGGCGCCGGCGAAGCTGCTTCCAGAGATAAAGGCGGATATTGACCGGTTTGTCGGCGACGCGCCGCAGTTTGATGATATTACAATGCTCTGCCTGGAATATAAAGCGAAGGCCTGAAAAAATGCCGATCGTCGCCGAATCAGTATCCCTTTCCCCTGTTTTGTCGTATAAACAGATAGCAAAGGATAACAAAGCAAATCAAAAAAGGAGGATCTGTTATGAACAACAAAGAGCAGAAGATGTTAAACCCTGTAATCGGAGAAATCGCGGACGAGGAGCTGGATAAAGTGGTAGGCGGCATCGAAGGAGACGTTGATACCAGCGATACCTGCGCCTCTGAAATCGCTCCCGTAGACGACTGCGACATAGTAGAACCGTCTTTTCCTTTGACGGTGTCCGTAGAAAGAGGAACCAGTGTGCTTGATTTTGAAGCGAATCTGTCTAATTTAGGTTTATGTGTGTCCGATGAATTATGGAGAGTCCTGCTTGAAAGTTATATTGATTCAGGAAGTATCTTTAATTGTTATGTGAGAATTCAATTCAGCGATCCGGTCAGTGGGCAGGTAGTCGTTGCAAGATGAAATCATTGCAAATCATAATCTCGGGGAGTTTTCGATGCCGGACACTGTGAAATATGGGAAAGAGCTGACTGTATGAAATACATATTAAATCCCGGCGTCACCCTGCGCAGCGGGTGAAATTCTGCAACAACCGTTACTTTCCGCATGCCAGCCTGATGCTCACCGGTATTCCATGAAACAGATGACAAAAGAAACGAAAGCAAAAACAAATCAATAAAGGAGGC
This sequence comes from Clostridiales bacterium, assembly GCA_021203365.1. Classification (GTDB taxonomy): domain Bacteria; phylum Bacillota; class Clostridia; order Lachnospirales; family Lachnospiraceae; genus Blautia_A. The sequence continues at coordinate 1,484 of JAJQBI010000056.1, read as the reverse complement.
GCATCATATGAACAACAGAGGAAATCTTACGGAGAAACCGACAGCACAGACTGCAGCGAATGTGGAGTTTATGGATGAGCAGCTGGAAAGTGTGACGGGCGGTGTTGAGGAAGGAAATGGCACAGAGGAAGAAAACGACACAGAAGGAGGCATGAAGGTAAAGGTAGATGGGAAGAGTTATACGGTGGTGACAACGGACTGCAGCTGCTTTATGGGCGGATTCAGTGACGTCTGTGGAAACTGTCAGAAACTGGAATATTATAAGGGTATCGTTGCATACTGCGGAATATCAGGTACATAAAGAAAATAATAATAAGGAGGAGGATCTGTTATGAACAGCAGGGGAAAATTTTCTGTGGAGAAAATGGCAGCACAGGTTTCTGCAAACGAGGAGCTTGCGGATGAGAAGCTGGAAGGCGTGTCCGGAGGTACGGATACCACAACCACTTATCCGATAACGGTGACTTTTACAAATGGACAAACTATTTCTGCTGTCAGAACAGCATTGAACAGCTATGGTCTGGACAGTAGCCTGATCGATAGCATTCTCAGCTATATGATGAAGAATTGCTGCGAGCATCATCATGAGGAAAACGTGGAATTAAACGGGACAATTACGATCACAGACGAGACCACATGGACAGTGACCTGTGACGGGGAAGGCTGATTTCAAAAAAGGAGGAGGAAAAGATGAACCATGCAGGCCGATTATTTAAGAAGATAACAGGAATGTCCGCAGTAGCGCTGGCCTTTGTGATGTCAGCAGTGATTCTGCCGGCAGATTCCGGTATTGGCAAGTCCGTTTTGATTGTGGCAGCTGCGGAGACGGACAGTACGGAATCAGACACGATTGTTTCCGAAGACTGGGAGTATGAGATTCTGGAAGATAAAACGATCTCTGTTACCGGGTATACCGGCAGTGAGACAGAGCTTGTAATTCCGGAAAAAATCGACGAATACGAGGTGACAAAAATTGCATATAAAGCCTTTTTCGGCAATACAGACCTGACAGCTGTTACCATCCCGGATTCCGTTGAGAGTATTGATATTTACGCGTTCGGAGAATGCACAAGCCTTGATTCCGTGGCTCTTGGCGATGGGGTTAAGAGGATTGACGATTTCGCATTTTGCGGCTGTGTAAATCTGGCGGCGGTTACGATTCCCGACTCTGTCCGGGAGATCGGTTACTGGGCTTTTTCTGAATGCGCAGGCCTGACATCCGTGACGATCGGCAGCGCACTTGAAAGCATAGAAAGCGGAGCGTTTGACGGCTGCACAGGGCTGACAGCCATTACGATCCCGGATTCCGTTGAGAGCATTGGCAGATGGGCATTTTCTTATTGTACAAGCTTAAGTTCCGTGACGATTGGCAGCTCAGTTGAAAGAATAGGCAGAGGAGCATTTGAGCAATGCACAGGCCTTACAGCCATTACCATCCCGGATTCGGTTGAGAGCATCGGTGATTACGCATTTGAGGATTGTAC
>JAJQBI010000047.1 GCA_021203365.1 Clostridiales bacterium | reverse complement strand
CATTATTAACAATTATTGGATAATAAATTTCACATAATGCACAAACCTCAGGAGATGTTTCCCATTTGTTGTTCATTCATAGAAATATTTTTTCCTTTTCAATAGTAAAGCTCCCTGTCCCAAAGGACAGAGAGCTTTACAGATCGACATATACTTTTATTTCACAATGATTACATTTTTTCTGCGGCGGCTCCTCTGAAATCAGGACGTATTCTTACACAATTCTTACTCATCCCGGGTTCCCTCAATCTTTTTTACGCTGTCGCGGACAACCCGCTCTGTGGGCAGGATTATGTTTTTCTCCTCCGGCATTTTCCCCTGGATCATTTCCACCAGATATTTCACCACAAGACGGCTTTTCTTCTTCACATCCTGCCGCACGGTCGTCAGCGCCGGCCGCACGATCTTTGCCATCATATTATCGTCAAACCCTGTAAAGGATAACTCCTCCGGGATCCGGATTCCCTGATCCGCCAGATAATTCATCAGAGTCACCGCATAGTAATCCGAACAGCACATAAAGGCTGTATAATCTCTGGCTCTGAGACAGATTTCCTTCAGATTGGATTCCAGCTCCAGCATCCCCGGCCGGATCACAAGCAGGTCCTCCTCCCGGGGATGAATCCCAAACTCCTCCATAGCTCTCCTGTGTCCCAGATACCGGTAATAATCCACACCTTCCATGTTATCGGCGAGAAAAGCGATGCGGCGATGTCCGTTTTCCAGAAGATATTTCGTCATATCATAACAGCCGCCCTCATCGTCCAGTCCGATGTTCACATAATCCGCCACATCCCTGGGGGCGTAGCTGTCCACCAGAATCACCGGTTTTTTATATTTACTGCGGATCCGGAAAAAATCATCGTGGAGCATACCCACCAGAATCAGTCCATCCACATTCCATATGGACACCCGATGAAGGATCTCATTCACATCATCCGAGGTATAAATCATCATAAAATAACCCCGGGCCCGGGTTTCCGCCTCGATTTCGCCGATAAGCTCCGCAAAAAACGGATCCGCGATAATATTGTCATACTTGTCCTTCCGTCCCTTGATCGCCACGCCGAGAATCCCGGAGCAGTTCTGCGCCAGATTTCTGGCGCTGATGTTGGGAACATACTCATATTCTGTCAGAAGCTTCTGCACTCTCTCCACAGTTTTCTGGGACACCTCGCTTGTCTTTCCGTGAATCACGTTGGACACGGTTGTGGTGCTCAGTCCCAGCATATCTGCAATATCCTTAATTGTAACCATTTGTAGCTCTTACACCCTTCTGTCACAGAAAAAATATCCTGCTTTGTATTTATCTTTGTTAATTTTAGCACAAATTCTGGGTCACAGCAAGGGGGAAGCGGCAATTGCGCCCCGCACGCAAAAGAGAGCCGCCGGTTCTGCACGGCAGCTCTCCTCTCATTTCCGCAGTATGTATTTCTGCAGTATCTTCTGTTTATTTCTCGATCACAAATGCCTCATAAGGTCTGAGCACCGCGGTCTCTCGCACACTGACATCGCTGTAATTCCCGATCAGGATTTTCCCCTGTAAAAACTCTGCAGGAATATCCACCTTCTGTCCGCAGGCGCTGAAATTGCAGACAACCAGCAGCTTTTCCTCCCCAAGGGTTCTTGTGTAAAGATACAGGTTTTCATCCTCCGGCAGAAGAACATCGTAGGTTCCGTACACGATGATTTCCTTCTCCCGGCGCAGACGGATCAGCTTCTGATAATAATGGAAAACCGAATCCTCCCTCTTCACCTGTTCCTCCGCGTTTATAAAAGTATAATTCGGATTTACCATGATCCAGGGGGTACCTGCAGTAAAGCCGGCGTTCTCCGTGTCGTCCCACTGCATGGGCGTCCGGGCGTTGTCACGGCTGCGGTAGCGCAGCAGGGCAAGCATTTCCTCTTCCGTGAATTTCCCCTGGGCGATCAGCTCATGATAGGCATTGATACTCTCCACATCCCGATAATCCTCAATGCCTCCGAAGGGAGCATTGGTCATTCCCAGCTCTTCCCCCTGATACACATAAGGCGTCCCCTGCATCATGTGATTGCAGGTGGCCAGCATCTTTGCGGAAATTTCCCTGTATTCACCCTCGTCGCCAAACCGGGAGACACATCTTGGCTGATCGTGATTCTGAATGTACAGACTGTTCCATCCATTCTCCTCAAGCCCTTTCTCCCACCTCGTAAGGATCTCCTTATAGCGAACCAGATCCATTTTCTGTCTGGACCACTTGCTTCCCACCGCCGGGTCACAGTCCACATCCATATGCTCGAACTGAAACACCATGTTCAGCTCTTTTTCATCGCTGCGAGTGTACTTTTTTGCTTCCTCCAGAGTCACTCCCGCGCACTCCCCCACCGTCATTGTATCCGCGTTATTCAGCACCTTCTGCCGCATCTCCTGCAGATACTCATGGACGTGGGGGCCGTTGGCGGATACGCACTCAGAGGCATACCCGTTCAGTCCCGGAATTCCGTCCGGAAGCCCCGGTTCCTTGGAGATCAGACTGATCACATCCATGCGAAAACCGTCGATTCCCTTGTCTATCCACCAGTTCATCATGGCAAACACATCTTCCCGCACCTTCGGGTTGTCCCAGTTCAGATCCGGCTGTTTTTTTGAAAAAAGATGGAGATAATACATATCCGTCGTGTCATCATATTCCCACGCCGGGCCGGAAAAGCAGGAACCCCAGTTGTTGGGAAGACCCCCGTCTCTGGCCGGACGCCAGATATAATAATCCCGGTAGGGATTGTCCGTGGATTTCCGGCTTTCCACAAACCACTTATGCTCATCGGAGGTATGATTGACCACCAGATCCATCAGAATCCGGATTCCTCTTTCATGAGCCGCGGCGAGCATCCGGTCAAAATCTTCCATTGTTCCAAATTCTTCCATAATCGCCTGATAATCGCTGATGTCATATCCATTGTCGTCGTTGGGTGACTGGTATACCGGAGAAAGCCAGATCACATCCGCCCCAAGCTCCTTCACGTAGTCCAGCTTCTCCGTAATTCCGTTCAGATCCCCGATTCCGTCCCCGTTGCTGTCGCAAAAACTCCTGGGATAAATCTGATATACAACGCTTTCCTTCCACCATCTCTTCGTCATGTCCTGGCCTCCTTCTGTCTCCTGAATATTATATATTTGCATTATATATCTTTTCACCTGGGTACTCCAACGCTATTTTGATGTTTTTTTACACTATTTTGACCTGACCTCTGATAGATTGAAAAGCCCCTCCATATTTCAGATTCCGATACAAAAGGTATTTTGTCGCTATGTTGTTCGGGGCCCAATCTCATGAATGCCGATGCAAGCATCTGCATTCATGACCTTTTGTCCCTTGTATCATCCAATTCATTTTTAAGCCAGTTTTTTCTTCAGATACCAGATCACAATACCGGCATATTCTTCTTTCATTCCATTTTCATCTGCTTTTCTATACTGCATCAGCAGTTTTTCCAACTGTCTGCGGCTCACGGTTCCCTGACTCATCCTGCAAATCTTATTCTTCACAGCATTGAGTGCAGCTCTGCGATTTTCTTTCAGGAACTGCTTCGAGCAATTCAGATTCAACGTTTCATTAAGATCTTTGTTGAACGCCTCATCTTCGGAATAGATTTCTCCGCTTAACTGCTTGTACTTAATCTGATCGATATGTACACGATTCGTAGGAATTAAGGTAATATGATCGCTTCTCTTATGCGTATCGCAGGTATCATCATTATGCCTTCCACCTTCCACATGACCTTCGCAGCACCCAAGCATATTCGAATATTCCAATCTTCCAGGTTCATCTAATTCTGCCTCCGGAAACCAATGCTCAATCTTCATACGGTCTTTTCTGATCCTTCTCATGCAATAGGCACAGAGATGTCCCTGCTCAGCAAGGAGCGCATCTCTGATATCCTCTTTATTGCAATTTTCATACGTCGCATATGGTTTTTTCCTGTGCTGAGTCAATGAATCCGGTTCTTTTCCTTTTTCAATATAAATCATATCAATCCCCCAAATCCATCATTTCCAGACGCAGCATAGTTTCCAATTCTACAAGCTTCGGATGTTCCGGCTCTGTCTCACTTCGGATTTCATCCAATACTTTCTCTGCATCTTCATACTTCTCAGCGTCAAACAATTCCATAAAGTGGTCAATCTGTGCTTGCACCTTCGGATTCACATTCTGTGTTTCCTGGAACTGCTCCAGACTATTATTGACATCCAGTCCATAATGAGACACGGAATACTGAATTTCTTCCTCTTCCACATCAATAATCCACACATTCTTTGCAGATGCAAACAGAATCGGTGCGTGTGTCGCAGCAATGAACTGAACATTCGGAAATACCGTGCGAAGTGCATCAATGATGTTCCACTGCCATCTTGGATGTAAATGCATATCAATTTCATCGATCAGTATGACACCGGAAGTATTAGCAACATCTGCTTTTTTTTCCGGATTCAAAATTGCCATGCGGTAAGCAATATCAAACACCATCCATGCCAAAGACTGATATCCCGCACTTAGATCATTAATCGGATAAACCGTATCGTTTTCCTGATACATCAGGTTTTCTGTTCTTCTGTCGTAGAATACTTTACAGTCTGCCGACTGATTCATCTCCTGCATAAAACGTCCAACTGCAGCCTTCACCGCCTCATACTCAGCGATCTGAGTATTGTTCTGCCATGCCACCTGCTCCATCTTGACACACCAGTTCAAGAGAAGCTTAATATTAGAATCGTCAACCAGAGCATCCGTATATCCTGCAGTTCTGAAATAATTCTTTCTAAAAATATTATCAGAACTACTTCTCTTCTGTGACCATACACGAGATGCACTTTCATACAGAATAATTGGTAATTCCTTAGTGGAATCGTTTGCTATTTTTTCCGCTTTCCTGGCAATATCTCTCGGCTGAATCGTAGAGCGGGATGCCTTCACACTGCTTCTGCTGCGGAGCCATGTGTACTCCTGTCCGTCCACAGTAGCTGTAATCTCCACCTCAAGCGGCACAATCTTCTTTTCGTCAATCGAACCATCACCCAAAAGTGGATATTCCTTGCGGATCTCCTGCACAGAAAAGTGTCGGGTTGCCACATCAGTTCCTGCGATAAAACCACCAAGTCCTACAGCAATCGCTTCCAAAATAGAAGTCTTTCCTTTACCGTTTTCTCCTTTGATCAAGTTGAATCCCTGCTTAAAGTCGATTTCTTTTTCCTTGATTGCTCTGAAATTTTTCAATCGCACATGGGATATTTGCACTCTGTCTCACCTCTTCTACTTTATCTTTGCCAAAAAATCAATTTTTAACGCCCCTTACAGAGTAAAACGAACAATGTCATAACTCTCTGGGACATTTGCATCGACTAGTTGCAGAATACTCTTGCAAAAACCATCAGAGATATTTTTGTCATAAAAGAACTCCATGTCTGATTACAAATTTACTTATTCTGAGCGTGACTTCTTTTTACATATTTTAACTCGATATCATACCCCAGCTGCTCCATCAGCTGGAGAAATGTCTTGTTGACGATTCTCTCATTATTCCGAATCAGCCGACTAACGTAAGGTGCAGAGGTTCCGATATCCTCGGCCAG
>JAJQBI010000078.1 GCA_021203365.1 Clostridiales bacterium | reverse complement strand
GACAGAAACCGTGGGAGGGAGGTATAATGATGGCAACCACAAAAAGAGTATGTGGACAACAGGAGAAAGGAGTTTTTCTATGAAAAGCAAATTTGCGAAAAAGGCGCTGGGACTGCTTGTAACGACGGCCGTCACATTAACAAGCATAGCGCCCGCTTCTTTTGTTTATGCAGAAGAAGTGGTAACTGATGGTGTGGAAGCAGAAGCAGTCGAAGAAGAGACTGGTGAAGTGGAAGCTGTACCCGCTGCGGAGGAAACTGTTGAAATTACCGATGAAGTAGGAAATCTTGAGGTAGAAGCAGGTGAGGTTAGTTATCATGTTGATTCAGCCAGCGTTTACTTTGATGAAGATTCTATCAATTGGTATGCTGCAGATGGTAGTTTTACGGCAGACAGTGCTCTTACAGTTACTGTTACCTATGTCCGGAAAGATGCAAATGGTAATGAGGATGAACATGGTCTGTATACGACAACAGGATATTTTAGCAGCCGTCAGGGATACTATAATGGTAGCCAAGTTACAACATATGCATGCACAGAATCAAAAGTTGTTTTCTATTTCAATAACGTAAATGGAAGTGAAACACTTTATTCTGCTGAAATTGATGATCCGAGATATCCTTATGCAGAGCATGTTGAAAAGGATACTGTAACCAGTATAACTCCTGCGACATGTACGCATTATGGTGAGACTGTACATACTGTGACATGTACAGTGTGTGGAAATGTCATCAGAACATATACGGATCCTATCGAAGCCACTGGTCATAATTATGATAGTGAATGGGTAGTTGACGAGACAAGATTAGACGATAATATCCTTACTTACAATGATATCCCTGGCTATGATGGAGATAATGGGGATGATTTTGTACCGGATGAGGATGGCAACCCGCAGGCGAAGGATACCAGCGAGAATGCGTCTTATTATCTTGTTCAGTATTGCCAGAATACGGATGCAGAAGGAAATGTATGCGGATATAAACTTGATGAGAAAAAGATTACAATTCCTGTAAGTACTGCAACCTATGACAGAGTTTATGTAAGTGTTGGAAAAATTGATGTAGATGCACTGACGCTTGCGATTGCCAATCATTCAACTGAAAATATTGTAAACTATGAAGCTGGAAATGCACATTTTGTTGTAAGTGATCCGGTTGGTGGTTTATATGGTTCTTATACTGCTTACAATGATCTTCTTGATGTTTGGGCTGGTACAAAGAGTATTGATGATATCATCAGACTGGATGATTGTACTCAAGATGGATATTATACCGTTATTTACTACAATGTAGTGAATAAAGATGGTGATCCTTCTGAAATCAGCTGGAATATTTGGGAAAATATTATTGAAGGCAATGTTAAGAATATTTTAGGTGTACAGTCCTATACAATCGAAGCACATCATTATGATACCTATGCAGAGATCGATCAGGACAATGCAGCCAATTCCTCTTACCTTCTGACAAAGGCGGACGGTACAATTGTTGCGAAGTATGATGATGACGGAAACGTAATTGGTGCTTATAATACTCATTGTTCTGAGGATGCTACCGTTGTTCTTAACTACAAATGTGAAGAATGTGATGAGGTTCTTTACCAGGAGACAGTTACCATTCCTGCAACAGGTGTACATCAGCTTATAGCCGGCAGCAGCACTGCGGACGCGTCGGGCTACACCGCAGTTGTGGATACGGACGAAGTTACAGGAAATCAGACAAGTACAACGCATACTTATAATGAAGTAAAACAGTGCAGTATTTGTGGGGAATGGATTTCAACAGGCAATGTGATTGAGGAAACTCATAATAAAGTTGCCAGCATAGAGAATGAAGTATTACCGACCTGTGGAACTTCTGGTTCTTTTGATATGGTGATTTCCTGCGCAGACTGCGGATGGGAATTTTCCAGAGTAACTGTTACTCTTGATGCAACTAACAAGCATAGCTACGGTGACTATGAATTTACATGGGATGGCGATACATACGTTGAAGGATGGCAGGATGGAAACGCGATTACAACAAAGGTAACTGTAGGTCAGACCTGTACCGTTTGCAACGGAGAGGGTGAAGATGGCGCTGAGGGCGTTCTGACCAGCGGTGAGGCAACTGTAGGAAATTCCGCAGCTTATCGTGATCAGTATCACAGCAATGAACGTCTTGGTACTCTGGTTGTAACAATGGGTGAGCCCACAAAGACAAATTATGCCTGCAAACCCGCGGTTGTTACACTGACGGCTACTCTTTATGATGTAGATGGAGAAACCATTCTTGCTCAGGATACAAAGGAAGTTGCTTATTATGGATCTGTTGCAGATTATGCGGCAAGAACCTCTCATGTAGCCGGAAGCGCAACCAAGGTTACAGATGCGGACGGCAATGTGTATTCTGTGACTTACTGCCTTGAATGCGGCGAAGAGCTGAGCAGAGTGCTTGTTCAGGAAGCTGATGTTAAACTTCCGGCCGTTACCGGTCTTACAGCCAGCGCTTCTGTTGGTTCCAATAAGGTAACTCTTTCCTGGAATGCAGTTGAGGGCGCAGACGGATATCTGATCCTTGCTTATAAGGATGACACTTATCAGGGACAGATCGGATATACCGCTTCTACCAAGTACACAGATTACAATGCATGCGATGAAGAATACAACTACTACTGGGTAGTTCCGTATTACAAAAACAGCGCAGGCAAGGTTGTTGCCGGTGAGATTGGCAGCTATGTATATGCGATTGAGCCTCTTGCAGTTGTAACCGGACTGACAGCGACCAGCACAGAGGACGGCGTTGAACTTACCTGGAATGCGGTAGACAGAGCTTCCTACTATAAGGTAGTTTACGGAAAATCCGGTGGAGATATGACTACCACCACAACTACAGCTACTTCCTTTACAGATACAACTGCGGAAGCAGGAGAGTATTCCTCTTATGTAGTAATTGGTGTGTATGAGACACCGGCAGGCGGAAAAGTAACAGCTTCTGTCAGCACATCCGTTACAATCCTTGTAAAATAATTACAGGGTTTTCAAACACAGCAGTTTAAGTAAAAAAGTATGAAAGAATGGCGTCTGTTACAGACGCCATTTCTTTTAGAATCACAACAAAAAATGAAGAGAGAATGAAGGAGTATGGACGGAAGATGGAGCGGATACTGGTGATTGCAGGCGGCGCATGGCAGGCGCCTCTGGTTGAAAGGGTAAAGGAACTGGGATATGAGGTGATAAACAGCAACCTGTATGAGGATTCCCCGGGCTTTGCCTTTGCGGATCACTGTGAGGTGGCAGATGTGCTGGATAAAGAGCGCAATCTTGAGATCGCCAGAAAATATGATGTTCGTGCCGTGATGACGGATGAGAGCGACATCGCTGTGCCCACCGTGGCCTATGTGGCGGAAAAGATGGGGCTGCCCGGAATCGGGGAGGATATGGCAGGTCTTTTTACAAATAAGTATCGAATGCGGTGCTTTTGCCGGGAAAAGGAAATTTCTTCCGTAGAATTCTGCCTGTGCCGGACTCCGGAGGAGGCGGCTGAATTTGTGAGGGGGCTGGGAAGGCGCTGCATTATGAAGCCTCTGGATTCCCAGTCCAGCCGGGGTGTCTTTATCCTGGATGAACCACAGGATGCCTTTCGGTTTTTTGAGAAATCTGTATCCTATTCTTCCACGGAGTCTTCCGTGATTGTGGAGCGTTTTATAGACGGCGTAGAGTTTACGGTGGATGGGCTGGTTTACAACGGCAGACACTGCAGTCTTGCCATTTCAGAAAAGAAACACTTCAGCCACAATCCAAGTATTGCGTCAGAGCTGTTTTTTTCTTATGAAAATGAAAATTATGACTATGAGAAGCTGAGAAGGCAGAATGACCGTCTGGTGGAACAGAGCGGACTTCCCTTTGGCTTTACCCATGCGGAATATAAGTGGGAGAACGGGGAATTCTACCTTATTGAGATTGCGGCCAGGGGCGGAGGGACACGAATTTCCTCTCATATAGTGCCCCTTATGACCGGCATAGACAATTACAGATTTCTGATTGAGGCTTCTCTGGGATATCCTATAGATGAAAGTCAGATCCGGGGGCCGAAGGCGACCCGACGATGTGCGGTTCTGAAATTTTTAAGCGAAGAGAGGGCAGGTGCCCTGGTGTCGGCCATCCGGGGGGCCGAAGAGGTGCGGGCGAATCCGCATATTCTGGAACTCCGTCTGGAATTTGGGGTGGGTGACCGGGTATATCAGGCGCAGGACGACCGCTCCCGTATTGGTTTTTATGTTGCCTATGGAGAAAGCGAGCAGGAGCTTCGAAGGACTATGGACTGGGTGCGGGAAACATTAAAGATTGAATACGAGGAGACGGACGAAGAGGTTTTATAGAATGGAGAATACAGCAAGAGAAGAAATTTCCGGTGGGGGATGGAAAAAATATATTCGAATCATTCTGATCGCGGCGCTTATATTTTACCCGCTGGTGGGAGCTTTCTGGGGACTGGATCTGGGCGATACGGGATATCATCTGTTTGCTTATACGAATCTGGCCAGCAACCCGGAAAAGATTAATTATACCACTTACCTCTCTACGGTAATCGGATATGTCTGGAATCTTCTTTTCGGGTGGATGGGATTAATTGCCTTTAATCTGCTGGAGGTATTTCTGGAGTGGGCGCTGATGGCGGTGGTATATCGCAGTTTCCGGGACCTGCTGGGAGATCTGACGACCCTGTCCGGGCTGCTGATCGCTGTGATCGCAGCGGACACTTATCTGAATATCTTCAATTATCATCAGCTGAATGCCTTTTTTCTTGTGGTCATTCTATGTCTGGAAATTCGTGGGATTACAGGGGATAAATGTAGATACAGCCTGTTTGCGGGCATTGTGTATATGCTTCTGGTGTTTTCCAGAGTGGGCAGCGTTGTGGCTGTTGTCACCTGTTTTCTCTATGTTTATGACAAGGTTATGTATGGAATCTCCTGGAAAAGGATGGCACAGCATCTTCTGTGTTTCGCAGCCGGTGTGGGTATCGTGGCCGGAGTCCTGCTGACGGTTCTTGTGGCTTCCGGGAATATGCAGTATTTTATTAATAATATCTTTCGCCTGGAAGGGATCGCTTCGGATGAGAGTTCAGCCTACAGTCTTCGGAATCTGATGACGATTCTGATTGAAGGGAATCTGGAAGTGATCGCATCCGGATTTCTTTTTGCAGCTTCCGCGGGAGTGCTGGCCTGTGCTTTTAATATAGGTTTTCACCACTGTGAGACCCGGCTGAAAAAGGTTTTCTGTGTTCTGATCGCTTTTCTGGCCGGTGGAGTGGCCCTGTATCAGATGTACTATGCCTATGATGTGAATCCGGCGGAGGACTGGGCGCAGATGACAACGGGTCCTCGTTTTCTCATTGGTGTTATGTATGTGATTGCTTTTGGGTGCTATGTTTTTTACGCCTTTCGAAAGGACGGCCGTTCCCGGCGGATGACACTTCTGGTGCTGGCGTCTTATCTGCTGGTTCTTCTTACCATCGCCGGTTCCAACACGGGAACCAAGCATGTGATTCTGGCCATGTGGTTCATCGCGCCGGTATGTGTCTATACGGTGCGCCGTCTTTGCACCTCCGAAGGCCTGGCCCTGTGGATGGGTGAGGTTTTTGCCAGAATACATCTGAATCTGCACCGTCTGACCATCCCCTGTGTGACCGGAGTAGTTGTAATCATGTTTTTCGCAAAGTTTTTTCATTTTGCCTATTATACTTTTAACTATGACTGTACGGACCGCACACAGCTCACGGCTACGTTGGACAATGACCGTGTACGTTTTATACGAACCACGGAAAGAGAAGCGAATGCTGTGGAAGGTGTTCTGGAGGCCATTGAGGAATACTCGGAGGATGAGGATCAGCCGCTGCAGGTGTTCGGAAACTCCCTGTTGTTTTATTATATGACGGATCGGGAAGCCTATTCCGCCGCATGGGTGACTCCATCCACATATTCTCTGGAGCGATTTCAGAATGACATGGAGAGCGGGGCAGAAAATTATGGGGATGTGCTTCCGGTGGTTGTTTACTGCAGAACAGAATATTCAGACGGATTTGAGGAGGAGCTGGTGGAGGAAAATCAGTGGAAGGTCACTTCCTCCTGGTATGACGGAAAAAAAGAATATTTCGTGGAGTTTATGATGGAAAATGGTTACGAGATTGTATATACGGACGATTATTATCTGGTGCTGGCTCCGAATCTGGCGGATGACTCGGAAGATTTTCTGGAAATGCAGACGATTATCTACGGCTGGTAGGAGGGATACCTATGATCAGGAAGGAATACGGCGGGTATTTGCCCTTTGAAACCCGGAAGGGAGAGGATTTTTTCAGTCGTTACGGGAATGAACATGTTCTGCGTACAAATTCCGGAAAGGCAGCGATTTATTATGCCCTGGCGGCCATGAAAATCCGAAAAATCCATGTTCCGCATTATATATGTGACAGTGTAAATAAAATGCTGGAAGATACAGGGCTGGAGACGGAAAGGTTTTTTCTGGATGACCGGATGCTGCCCAGGCTGGAAAATGTGAGGGAGGACGAAGGAGTTCTTCTGGTGAATTATTTTGGCGTAATGGAGGCGACTGTCAGAGAGGCAGCCCAAAATTACCCGCAGGTGATTGTCGACAATACTCACTGTTTTTACGCTCCGCCGGTTTTCCGGGAGGGGGTCTTTAATGTATATTCCTGCAGAAAGTTTGTGGGGGTTCCGGACGGCGGGTATCTGGTGGGGCAGGCTTTGCCGGAAATGAAACCGGAGCCGGATCAGATCCGGGATCATTTTTCCTATCTTGTGACCAGTTTTGAACTGGGGACGAATGCGGCCTATCAGGAAAAGCAGGCCAGTGACCGGCATTTTATCGGTCATTACGCGGGAATGTCTCGCCTGTCTGAAGGGATGCTGGTCACGGTGGATTATGATGAGCTTCAGAAAAAGCGGAAAGAGAACTTTGGCTGTCTGCATGACTGCCTGAAGAAATATAACGGTCTGGATATCCCGGAGATTTCCGCGGCCTGGATGTATCCCTTTTGGAGGAAGGGGACGGGAAGGGAGCTTAAGAAGGCTCTTGTGGCGGAAAAAATCTATACGCCCACTCTGTGGAGAGAACTGCTTCGGCCGGAATTTGAGGGAACGCTTGAATTCAGGCTGTCGGATGAGCTGGTTTTTTTACCGGTGGATCAGAGATATGGCCGGGAGGATATGAAATATCTGGCCGGAAGAGTTCTGGCGCTGGGAGGGATGTCATGAAGGAAATTGTGGTTTTTGGAACAGGGGATTTTTCAGATGTGGTTTCTCATGTTCTGAAAAACAAGCTTGGAAGGATGCCGGCCGCCTATACGGTTCACAGAAAGTATCTGTCCGGAACGTCCTGTCATTCGGTGCCTCTGGTCGCTCTGGAGGAGCTTGCGGAAAAATATCCGCCTGGGGAATATGAGGTGGTACTGGCTCTGATCGGCCGCCGGATGTTTGACCAGAGGGCTGCGGCCGCACAGATCCTCTGGGAGATGGGCTATCACCTGGCCAATGTGGTGGACCCGTCGGCTGAGGTGGATTCGGAGGAGCTGGGGGAGGGAAATATTATTCTGGCTCACACCTCCATCGAGGCACACTGCCGGATCGGAAACGGAAATATTATCTGGCAGAATGTGGTGATGCCCCACCACAATCAGGTGGGGAATTTTAATAATCTGGCGCCTTCGGTGAGCCTGTCCGGTTACAGCGCTGTGGGGAGCCACTGTTTTGTGGGAAATAACGTCTGTATTAAGAATCGAGTCCGGGTGGAGGATTATACTTATATCGGAGCGGGAGCCTATGTGCAAAGGGCGCCGGTTTCCGGGTCGGTTCTGGTTCCAGGGCGCAGCTATGTGCTGGATGGAAAGACAGGATTTGATTTTCTTTAACAGACGGAAGGAATGTTTTTGTGATTGCGGGAAGGGAGCTTTGCTCATTATGAAGATTTCGTTTGTGATTCCCTGTTATAATTCTTCGAAAAATATAGAAGGTGTGCTGGATGAAATTCGAAATACCATGAATAAGCACAGGGAAACGGAGTATGAGGTTGTGCTGGTGAATGACTGTTCCCCGGATGGGACGGCTGCGGTGATTAAGGAGCTGGCCAGGAAGGACGATCATATTCTGGCGGTGGATCTGGCGAAGAATGTGGGGCAGCCAAATGCGCTGCTGGCGGGACTGCATTTTGTAACCGGTGATTATATCATGACATCTGACGATGACGGGCAGACGCCGGTAGGCCGGGTGTTTGATTTTCTGGCAGAGATGGAGAAGGGGTACGATGTAGTCTGTGCCCGTTACACGGAAAGGAATCAGCCTTCGTTTTTCCGGAGAATCGGATCCGCGCTGAACCGCAGGATGTCGGACTGGCTGATCGAGAAGCCGGAAGGAACCTATATGGCGGCTTTCTTTATGGCAAAACGTTTTGTGACAGATGAGATGATAAAATATCAGCGTCCCTATCCTTATATTTCCGGACTGATTCTGCGGGTGACCCAGAATGTGGGGAATCTGGACGTGGAACAGCGGGCGCGGCAGAGCGGAAGCTCCGGATATACCATAAAAAAGCTGCTGCAGCTGTGGCTGAACGGTTTTACGGCTTTTTCCATTAAACCCCTGCGGGTGGCCACCGTAACGGGTATGGCGCTGGCTCTTCTTGGCTTTGTTACGGCTCTGGTTACCGTAGTGCGAAAGCTGGTGATTCCCGGAATTCAGGTGGGATGGAGCTCGCTGATGGCGGTGAATCTGTTTATAGGCGGACTGATTCTGGTTTTTATGGGAATGATCGGTGAATATATAGGCAGGATTTATATGTGCATAAATGAGACGCCCCAGTATGTGGTAAAGGAGGTGACCGGTCTTGGAGACAAAAAAGGAAAAAAAGAAGAGTAGCTGGAAGATGATTTTGCTGCTGCAGGTGGTTGTATTTATTTATTCCATGATCAGCTCTCTCTCAAAAAGTGTGTCTTCCCTGATTTCAAACTGGGGGCTTTTTTCCTGGCAGGCGCTTGGCGGTATCTTTGTTGTTTTTCTGGCTTTAGGAGTTTATGCCTTTTTCTGGCAGAGGATTTTAAAGAAGGTGGAGCTGTCTGTGGCCTACGCAAATAAGGCGGTAGGTCTGTTATGGACGCTGGTATGGGCGGCTCTCCTTTTTGGCGAGAAGATCACTCCGGGAAATGTGGTGGGTCTGGTGGTTATCTGTGCAGGTGTGTTGGTGGTGACGAAAGATGAATAAGGCTTATGTGTGGATGATGGTACTTGCGGCGCTGCTGGCGGCCATATCTCAGGTATTCCTGAAATCAAGCGCGCTCAGGGAGCATAAAGGGCTGCTGTGGGAATATCTGAACGGGTATGTGATTGCGGGATATGGAATGCTGGCAGTAAGTCTCCTTTTGAATATGTGGGCGTATCAGGGTGTAGAGTATCGTTTTGGACCGGTGATCAACGCGACCAGTTATGTGTTTGTTCTGGTTCTGGGACGTCTGTTTCTGAAAGAACGCATTACGATCCGGAAGCTTGTGGGAAATGTGATGATCATTCTGGGGATTCTGATATACGTGTTCTGGAGCTGAGCGTCCGGGGCCCCGGGCCAGGCGCGGCCGTCTTGGGAGGTGAAAACAGATGGAATGTTTTACAAAAAGGGACACGAGAATACTGAAAGGAATTGCCGTAATCCTGCTTCTGGTACATCACAGTGTGGCGGTTCTGGCTGAGACGACTTTTCTGTCCGGAACAGAGATTCTGAAGCAGGCGGTTTCTCTGGCGAAGCTTTGTGTGGCGATTTTTTCCGTTCTCAGCGGATATGGCCTGTATGTGTCCTTTGAAAAACGGAAAATAAAGTCTCCAGGGAAAGCGGCAAAATTTGTGGGGGAGCATCTGTGGAAGGTCTATAGTGTATTCTGGCTGGCGGCCGTGATTCAACTGGCGGTCGTGGCACTGCTTCGGAAAAGTCCGGGGGAGATTTATGGAGAGCATGCCGTTCTCTGCTTCCTTCTGGACTGCCTGGGTTTGTCTTATTTTACGGGAACGACACGATTTGTCAATTCATGGTGGTATATTACGCTGGTTCTTGTGGATTATCTCATATTTCCGTTCCTTTTCATTCTGGTTAAAAAATTAAAAAGGCTGAATATCCCGCTGCTTGTGGTTACGGCGCTGCTGATGCCGGTGGTCTGCGGTTCTGAAAGTATTGTTATTTACAGCCTGTTTTTTCTGTATGGAATGATTTTTGCGGAGTGGGATCTGTTTACACGTTTGCTGAATCTGCCGAAAAAGTGGCAGAAAATTCCCGTGATTTTTGGCTGTGCCGTGGGGCTGCCTGTTTTGTGTTTGCTTCGCCAGTATCTGAAGAGCGGATGGCAGGCGGAATATTACATGGACTGGCTGATCAGTGCGGTTCTGATTGTGTTTGTGAGTCAGTGTGTCCATCTGATTCCGTGGAAAGGACGGGGAATTCTGGAGACGCTGGGGGATTATTCCTTTGAGATCTATATTGTGCACGGAATGTTTCTCAAATTCTTCAGTGATTATGTTTATCATGATTATTTTTGGGGAACTGTGGTTTTGAGACTTCTGGCGATTTCCGCGGCCGCGGCCTGGCTATTACGGAAGGCGGAAGTTCTGCTGCGGCTGCCGGACAGATTTTTTCATAAAGAGGAAGTGTTGTAGGATGAAGAATTTGGCCGGTATGGAATTGCATTTTTGAACCATATTTGTTAAACTGTTACTGTAAGCAGAGAAACCAGCCCGGGCTTTTCTGGGAGAAGGAAGGCAGGTCTTTACGTATGGATAAGAGAAAATCAAAAGTACGAAAGAGCAGGTATAAACCTAAATATACAGATAATTATCCTGAGAAAAAAGATCCTGAGGGATTGTCGAAGGAGCCGGTGAAGGAAGCCGGGAACGGGAAGACATCAGCGCATGGGCCGGCGGGAAGTAAAGAAAAGGCGGCTGCACGGACCTCTGTGGGGGTTGCCGGAAAAAGGACGCAGGCAGCCGCGGGAGGTACCGAAAAAAGGACGCGAGCTTCTATGGGAGGTGCCGGAAAAGAAAAGCGGACCGCCGCGGAAGCTGCCGGAAAAGGGACGCGGGTTACCGCGAAAAATGCCGGAAAAGGAAGACAGACATCCGCGGGAAATGCCGGAAAGAGGAAGCGGACTTCCACAGAAGGCAATGGCAAGACAGCTGTACGGGCAGTCACGGGAACCTCTGGACAAAATGTACGGGCGAAGACGCAAAGTACCGGAAGGATCCGCAGACCGGCAGCCGTGGTTTCCCCTCTGAAAGTTTACGCACCTTCCTCTCCCCATAAAAATGCCAGAAGAAGGGATTCAGAGAGAAGGTCTGCTTTTTCGCCTTCTTTTATTTCTCTTCTGGTTGAACTGGTTCTGATTTTTGTCCTTCTGGTTGGAGCCAACCGGGAGGCGCTTCTGGAAAATACGCAGGAAGTTCTTCCGGATTCCATCCTGGAAACAATGGGGGATCTGATCGCTACGGAGGAATCTGCAGAGCCGGAGGAGGAAGCGGAGGAATCCAAAGAAATTGCCTTTGAGCCTCATTCTGTGGAATCTACGGTACCTTCCAATCTGATCAGCTATACAGAGGTGCAGGTAGACGGCACAACTTTGAGTGATGTCTCTGAGTATACTTCTTCTTCGGAAATATCCTTTCTGGTTGGGGAGGATTATACAGATATGGAGGGTGTAATTACCTTCCGGGGCAATAATTTCCGCGACAGTCCGTCTTACGGCTACGCGGAGATGGAGAATTTTTCTCTGAACGCGGCCTGGTCTTATGGAACCGGCTCTCTCACCTCTCAGGGTGAGTACTGGAGCGGCAGCGGATGGACCGGCCAGCCCCTGATCACCAGATGGTCCAGGGAAGCGAAGGCCAATATGAATATGTATGACTGGGCAAAGGAAGACGACGATCTGGTGGAAGTAATTTATGCCTGCATGGACGGATATGTCTATTTCCTGGATTTATATACCGGACAGGCTACCAGAGACGCCCTGTATCTGGGATATACCTTTAAGGGAGCCGGAGCGCTTGATCCGAGGGGCTATCCGATTCTGTATGTGGGAGCCGGATACAACAGTGACGAGGGAACGGCGCGGGTGTTTGTGGTGAACCTGCTGGACTGCAGCGTGATGTATACCTTTGGAAACGCGGATGAGTTTTCCCTTCGTGGAACTTTAAGCTTTTTCGATTCTTCCCCGCTGGTGGACGCGGAGACAGACACACTGATTTATCCCGGTGAAAACGGGATTCTCTATCTGATCCGTCTGAATACCCAGTACGATGAGACAGCGGGCACGCTTTCCATTTCGCCGGGCTCCACGGTAAAATGGCATTATTACGGCACCCGGTCCAGCACTTCCTCTTACTGGATCGGTATGGAGGACAGTGCCGCAGTGTATAAGGGCTATCTTTTTGTGGCGGATAACGGAGGCAATCTTATGTGCCTGGATCTGAATACGCTGCAGCTTGTCTGGGTACAGGATACCCTGGATGATTCCAATTCCACGCCGGTTCTGTCCATAGAGGAGGATCATCTTTATCTCTATGTAAGTACATCCTTCCGGCTGGGGTGGCGCAGCTACGACCAAGCGACAATCCCCGTGTGGAAAATTGACGCGGAAACCGGAGAGATTGTATGGCAGAAGGATTACCAGTGCTATTCCGATGACGGAGTTTCCGGCGGGGTACAGTCCACCATTGCCTGTGGAAAGGAAGGATTGTCGGAATATATCTACGTTACAGTGTCCAAGACCAGCAGTAATGCCACCGGTGTTCTGGCCTGTCTGAATAAAAATACGGGAGAGGTTGTTTGGGAGCATTCGGCCGGATACGCATGGTCTTCCCCGGTATACGTCTATAATTCAGATGGAACGGGGAAGGTGCTGTACTGTGACTGCAACGGCAATATGTATCTTCTGGACGGAATTACAGGGGAGGTACACAGTACCATTTCCCTGAGTGACGGTGTGATTGAGGCTTCTCCGGCGGTTTATAATAATTACGCGATCGTGGGAACGAGGGACTGCGCGATCTGGGGGATTGAGCTGCAATAGGCAGCGGTATGAAAAATGTGAGGATGAGTTTCATAAAATTCTCACATTTTTCCCACAAATCTTACACATCTGGTTCTTATACTTTGTTCATAAAAAAGGAAACAGAGATGAATAAATCTCAAGGAGGGACTTATATGAGCAACATGAAGCATGATGATATTAATGAAAATAACCGCAGGAGATTTCCTGGAAAAACGGTCAGTCTTGGCCTTTGCGCGGTACTTGCCGGGGGAATGATTCTGGGAAACGGAAGCTTATTTGCAGAATCCGTATCGGCGGATTCCGGGAATGAGGAGGTGTGGCTTTCACTTCTGACGAATGAGGAAGAAAGCAGCGAAACGGAAGAGACCGCTGAGGAAGCTGTGGAAGAGGATTCTTCCTCCGGTTCGGCCAGTCTGGATGTCTCCGATATCGTGGAGGAAGCGATGCCCTCGATTGTGGCGATCACAACCAAAAGTGTGCAGGAGGTGCAGGAATACTATTCTTATAATGGATATGGATATTATTATCAGGATGGACAGGAACAGGAAGTGCAGGGAAGCGGATCCGGCTTCATAATTCAGGAAACGGACGATACAATTTTTATCGCGACCAATTATCATGTGGTGGAAGACGCGGATACTCTGTCGGTGGCGTTTGCGGACGACAGCGCTTATGAGGGAACGGTCAAGGGATATGATGAGGACCGCGATATTGCGGTGGTTACCGTTTCTATAGACGATGTGTCTGAGGATACGCTGGATGCAATTTCAGTGGCGAAGATCGGTGATTCAGATGCTCTCAAGCTTGGGGAACAGGTGGTTGCCATTGGAAATGCTCTTGGTTATGGGCAGACTGTGACCACAGGAATTGTAAGCGCAAAGAACCGGAGAATCGATTCCTCGTCTGGCGCGATTGTTTCCAATGAGGACAATGTGGGCGTGAATCTGATTCAGACGGACGCGGCCATCAATCCGGGAAACAGCGGAGGCGCGCTTCTGAATATGAATGGTGAGGTTGTGGGCATTACATCTGCGAAGCTTGCATCCACGGAAGTGGAGGGCATGGGCTATGCCATTGCTATCAGTGACATCGCGGACATGCTGGAGCAGATCATGAATGAGGAGACCCGGGAGGTTGTGGACAATCATGGGATCCTGGGTATTACCTGTACGACCGTCAGCTCTACTATGATTGATTATTATGGCGCTCCGGAAGGCGTGTTTGTCTCTGAGGTAACAGAAGGAGGCCCCGCGGATGAGGCCGGGATTACAGCCTACATGATTATCACAGAGTTTGAGGGCAGGAGTGTTTCCGCTGTAGATCAGCTGATTGAGTATCTGACTTATTATGAGCCGGGTGAGGAGGTTACACTTACGGTTCAGGTATTGAATGGAAGTCAGTATGAGGAGGAGACGATTACCGTGACTTTGGGTGAGGATACTTCTTCTGATACAGATACAACAGATGAAACGGACATGGATGATATCGGTGAGGCCATTGAGGATAATGAAATGGATGAATCCGATGAGGTAATGGAAGGGGAATCTGAGGAGATACCCGATCAGGGAACAGAGGAAGAGGAGGAAGGCATCAGCCTTTTCCGTGATTATGAGAACCGATAAAACGGTATCAGGAATATACTTATAAAAAATGAGAGTTCTGTCTGTATTTGGGGTGCAGCAGTGCTAAAGGCAGGCCGCCGGATAAAAATTCCGGCGGCCTGTTTAGGATACATATAAAGAAAACCCTGCCGGTTTTTCCGACAGGGAATAAAGGGAAGGTATAGCAAGTATATCTATATAAACGCTCTTTTTCGGAGCCATAATTTTCATTTTCAGGTTTCTGTTTAAAACTGTGCAATCTGTATCCGGCGTTTCTCTGGATACGGAAGGTTATTGTTTTTGCGGTTCCCCGCTCCGGGCTCTGAATCCCGGGGCGGGAAGGGCGTTTCCGCTTTTGTTGTTAATTGGAGGTGTAAAAATGGTCCTGTTGTCATAATAGTGGTTTTATTTTTCTGTACAGGTCAATCTTCAATGGAAATAAACTTTCTGTCGTCAATTTCTTTCTTTGTTTCCTGCTTCGGGAAGGTGACTTTCAGGATGCCATCCTGGAATTTCGCATGTACTTCACGCTGCTCAATGTTCTTTCCGATGAAAAAGCTTCTGGAGCACTGTCCCATGAAACGCTCGCGGCGGATATACTTGCCGCTGCCATCCTTCTCGTCGTTGTTCTCGTTCCGGGTGGCCTGGATGGTAAGGTAGCCTTCCTTCAGCTGAAGCTTCACATCCTCTTTCTTATAGCCTGGGAGATCAATGTCCAGCTCGTAGCTGTCACCGGTGTCCCGGATATCTGTCTTCATCAGTTCCGGAACGGGTCTTCCGTGAAACTCGTGGTCACCAGGGAATCTCATAAAATCATCAAATAAATCGTCTCCAAAAATACTGGGCATCAACATAATTCATTCCTCCTGTTTTATATAGAATCTTTGATTTTTGTTTTTTTATGCATTTCCGGGGGAAGTTTTTTATCGTTCCCCTTGTTCTAGAAAGACTATATCACTTTTTGTTAGCACTGTCAAGTGGTGAGTGCTAATTTTTTTTAAAATTTTTGCTTTTTAAAGCGTAATGCATTAATGGATTATAAAAACCTCTGTATTACATCCTTGTCCTTTAATGCACTTTCCAAAATTCTGGAAAGTACAGATGTATATCCTTTTCCAAGTGATCTGGCCGTATTCAGCGCCTGTGGAGAAAGTCGGAGTGTTACAGTCTGTTTTCTCCGTTCTTCCCGGCGTTTTTCCGAAACACGATAAAACTGCGCAAGTTCCTCCTCTGTTAACTCCGGGCAATCCTCGTCAAATATAATCGGGCGTGTCGCAGCATCTTTCAGCATTTTTTCCTGTTCTGCTGTTAATTTTGTTTCCTGCTTTAATTCATAAGATACCATCTTGATATGCCATCCTTTCTTTTTTCGTTGCCTGTCGGGCAGATATTACTCTTATCACGTCGCTTCGCTCAGTATAAACAAGTGTAATGATTAGCATTTTCTTTCCTACAATACCAATAGTAATATATCGCTCTTCAAAAACAGAATGTCTTTCATCATAAAACTCTATGCGGTTTTCATCTAGGAAAACCTGTACAGCTGTTCTAAAATCTATCCCATGCTTTTCTATATTAATCTTCTCTTTTTCCTCGCTCCATTCAAACTTCATTCTGCTTCTCCGTTCTTTTTCTTATTATAATATGATGTAACACAAATTGCAATCTTTTTTGTGAGCGCATTACTTGCATGAATATGAATATACTGTTTGATATTCCACTTAAAAACGGTGATTTGTTATTATTCACAGTCGCTTCCTTTCACATGTGCAATTCCGCTTGTTTTTTGTAAACAGTCCTTTTCCTGAGGAAGGTTTTCGTGTATAATGTTCTCCGACTGAATTATTATAAGAGACTTATATTTGAAATCATCATGAGGGAAAGGAAAGAATCATGAGAAAACCGCAGAATTTTCAATGGAAAAAAATGACGATGGGAGTCTGCTATTATCCGGAGCATTGGCCCAGGGAGTTGTGGGGGCCGGATCTGGACCGGATGGCACAGGCCGGGATTTCGGTGATCCGAATCGGGGAATTTGCCTGGAATAAGGTAGAACCTGAGGCGGGTGTTTTTTGCTTTGATTTTTTTGATGTTTTTCTGGAGCTTTGCCTGGAAAAGGGAATGCAGGTGATTTTTGGGACGCCGTCAGCGACGCCGCCGGTGTGGCTGACGGAAAAATATCCGGAAACGCTGAATTGTAATGAGGCGGGCGTGCCCTATCGGCATGGAGGCCGCCGGCATTACAATTACAATGCCCCGAAGTACCGGGAGCTGGTATCCAGGATTGTGGAGCAGCTTGGGAGTCATTACGGGAAGCATCCGGCGATTGTGGGATGGCAGATTGACAATGAGATTAACTGTGAGACGGATGAATTCTATTCGGAAGCGGATTCGCGGGCCTTTCGGATTTTTCTGAAGGAGAAATATAAGACTCTGGACCGGCTGAACCAGGCCTGGGGAACTGTGTTCTGGAACCAGACCTATACGGATTGGGAACAGATTTACGTGCCGCGGCCTCTGCTGAACCATGGCTATAATCCTCATCAGCATCTGGATTATTATCGATTTGTATCGGAGAGTGCAGTTTCCTTTTGCCGGATGCAGGCGGAAATTCTGCGCAAATATAAAAAGGACGGGGATTTTCTCACTACCAATGGTCTGTTCTGGAATCTGGACAACCATCGGATGGAGGATGAGTGCCTGGACGTGTATACGTATGACTCCTATCCCAGCTTTGGATTTGGGCTGGATCGGGATCCGCTGCATTCCCAAAATCTGAACGACCGTCACTGGACGAAGAATCTGATGGAGGTGCGTTCGGTCTGTCCGCATTTTGGAATTATGGAGCAGCAGTCCGGAGCCAATGGCTGGACGACCCGGATGGAAGGTCCGGCACCCAGGCCAGGACAGCTGACGCTCTGGGCGATGCAGAGTGTGGCGCAGGGAGCGGACTATATCAGCTTTTTCCGCTGGCGTACCTGTACGATAGGGACGGAAATTTACTGGCACGGAATTCTTGACTATGATAACAGAGACAACCGAAAGCTGGAAGAGGTGAAAGATTTTTACCGGAAATTCCGGAAGCTGGATGAAATGTGCGGAGCGGAATTTACGGCGGCATTTGGGCTGCTGAAGGATTATGACAATATGTGGGATACCAATGTAGATGTGTGGCACAGCCGTGTGGCCCGGGAGAGCGAGGAGGCGATTTTTCAGGTTTCGGAGCTGACGCATACGCCCTGTGACACGGTATATCTGCGGAAAGGAACGGAAGTATCGGAGCTTGAAAAGTATCCGGTTCTGTTCTATCCTCATCCTGTGATTATGACGGAAGAGAGAGCGGAGGTTCTGAAACAGTATGTGGAGCAGGGCGGGACACTGATCCTTGGCTGCCGCAGCGGTTACAAGCAGGAGAACGGGCAGTGCGTCATGCTTCCCCAGCCGGGTCTTCTGGCGGAACTGACCGGTTCGGATGTGCGTGATTTCACCTTTACCAGTCCGGCAGAGGGACCGGTGTTTGCCCAGTGGAACGGAAATAATAAAAATTCTGTGGAGATGCCGCTGTTTAATGATATTCTGGAGGCTGCCGACGAAAATACCAGGGTGCTGGCGGTTTATGCCAACAGCTATTATGCGGGAAAGGCGGCGGTGACTGAGAAGAAAACGGGAAAGGGACGAACCATTCATATGGGAAGTGCATTTTCCAGGGAAAATGTGCGGCTGCTGCTTGAGTATACCGGTGTGCTGGAGCCTTTTGCGGAAATAATCGAGGCGCCGGAAGGTGTGGAGGTTGTAAAGCGCCAGAAGGAAGGGAAATCCTGGCTGTTTGTGCTGAATTTCCAGGCGGAGGCGCAGACCGTTGCCCTGAAGCGTCGGCTGCGCCGGATATTTGCAGAGGAAGAGGCAGAGGGAGAAGTTGTGCTGAAGCCCTTTGAGACGGAAGTGTTTCAGCTGGATGAATCTCTTTAAGGTATGATCATGTTTGGGAAGATTTCCGCCGGAGTATGCAGGATTTTCCGGGCTCCGTTCTGGTGAAGAAACTCCTCCCCGCGGAAGCCCCAGCTTACCAGGAGGCAGTCCATGTCCGCGTTTTTCGCGGTCTGGATATCCACCTCCGAATCGCCGATGTATATCGCATCTGCCCGGCGGATCTGCAGCTGTTCCAGCACGGTGCTCACAGAGTCTGGCATGGGCTTTTTGCGTACGCCGGTTTTTTCTCCGACGGCGATGTCAAACATTCCGTGAAAATACTGTTCACACAGGATCTGTACGGCGTAGTCTGCTTTGTTGGAAACCACCGCTGTTTTGATCCCTGCCTTTCGCAGAGCGGATAATGTCTCCGGAATTCCGTCGTAGGATTTTGTCTTATCGGAGCAGTGAAGACGGTAATGCTCAGTAAAATCCGCAAATACTTTTTCGACCACATCCGGAGCGGTGTCCGGCGGGACGGCTCTTTCGATCAGCTTCCGGATTCCATTGCCTACGAACCGGCGCACCTCGTCCCGGGTGCGCTCCGGCAGGGCAGAACACTGCAGTGCACAGTTCAGGCTGTCTGCCAGGTCATCCAGTGTGTCCAGAATTGTCCCGTCCAGGTCAAAAATAGCCAGTTTATAACCCATTTCCTTTTCCTCCATTATAAGAAGCGAATCAGCTCTTTCGCCTCGCGGGACTGGGTGTGGCGTTCGGAGGGAACGCTGTCCGGGGAGGCATAGCCCATGGGCATAAGAAGTACGGGGCGTTCGTTTTCCGGGAGATCAAAGGCCTTCATCGTGTCGCTGGGGGGAAATACGTTGACCCAGCAGGATCCGAGTCCCAGCTCTGCGGCTTCCAGCATCATATGGGCGGCAACTATGCTGGCGTCCTGCTGGCCGGAGGTGTAATCAGGTTCTATTTTGTTTCTGTATTCTTCTTCTTTGTTATAGGTGAAGAGAAGCACTACAGGGGCATTGAAGGCGCAGCGGGTGAGCGTGCGGATCTTTTCCAGGGCCTCCGGGCTTTTCAGGACGTAAACCCGATGTGCCTGGCTGTTTTTTGCGGTTGGGGCCAGCAGGCCGGCCTCCAGTATTTTCTGCAGTTTTTCTTCTTCGATGGC
The DNA here is from genome assembly GCA_021203365.1 of Clostridiales bacterium. Classification (GTDB taxonomy): domain Bacteria; phylum Bacillota; class Clostridia; order Lachnospirales; family Lachnospiraceae; genus Blautia_A. The sequence continues at coordinate 57,828 of JAJQBI010000078.1, read as the reverse complement.
CCGGTCTTCATAATCGCGGACAGAGTAGCGTGCTTTTGCAAGTGTAAGAAAATCCATGATAAGGTCCTCCTTTTGAAGATATTTGATTTATTCTCGTCCGGCAGGGATGAAAATGGTGCTTTTTTCCAGTAATCCTCGGCGATGTAGGATGTATCGTTTGGCAATGACATAAATATATCCTTTCTGTGTCGGGAGATGGCCTGTTTCTGGTATTATATTATCACACATATTTGGAAATTGACAAGCGGATGGAGGGAAGTACCGGGAAAAAGGATGAGGAAAGCTGCCTTTTTTGAAAAAGTCCGGGTTTCTGCAGGGGATTGCATTCGGGGGATTGTCTGTGTTATAAATAATAGAGTCAGGTATTTAATGAGTCGGGTTTAATAAATGGAGGATCTGTTTATGACGATGGATGTTTATTTGTCTTTTGTGGCGTACGCGTGTGCTGCGACGGTTTTGCCGGGACCCAATAACGTTCTGCTGCTGGCATCGGCCGGGCAGCTCGGGTTTCGCCGGTGCGTCCGGCTGCTGCTTGGAATCTGGAGCGGTCTGGTGGCGGTTATGCTGCTGGCAGGAGGGTTCTGCAGCGTACTGGGGACTCTGATCCCGGCCATCGCCCCGGTTTTTAAATATGTGGGAGCGGCTTATATTCTTTATCTGGCTTTTAAAACCTGCAGGCGCAGCCCGGTAAAGGTAACGGATCCGGAGGATGAGCATCCCCTTACCTTCTGGCATGGTTTTTTCCTTCAGTTTCTGAATGTAAAGGTTATAATGCTGGGACTGGCGTCTTATCCAGGCTACTTTCTGCCTTACGGACAGGGTGTGGGAATCGTGGTTCTGTTTGCTGTGACCATGACTGCCTGCTGTGGCTGTGGAAATCTGATCTGGGCGGCGGCGGGAAGTCTGATCTGTCCTCTTTACAACCGGTATTATAAAATTGTGAACTGGATCATGGCGCTGCTGCTGGTTTACTGTGCGCTTAAGATCATATTTATGTGATTTCTGTTTTTCCATGTATAAAAGTGCATAAATATTTTCCGATTTTCCCAAAAAAACTTGACGAATTATTTTTTCATGCTTATAATAAAAAATGCCTGTAAAAAGGTGCGGGGAGACCTGCTGATAGATAAAATTTTGTTGATGGGAAGAGTACATAAGGAGGAAACGCTTCAGAGAGCTGCCGGATGATGCGAGGCAGTGCGTTGCTTTATGGAAAATCACCCCGGAGAAGCGGATGCGACAGCCTGAAACTGGGAAAGTAGTGTCTGACGGAGCGGTTCCACGTTACCGGAACCTGGAGTGTTGCATGGTTGTGCGAAATAAGGGTGGTACCGCGGATTGTCTGTTCGTCCCTGTGAGGAGGAACAGGCTTTTTTATTGTCTTTTTTCCCGCGAATGGCAGTGTTTTGTGCCTCCCGAAATCCGGCGGCGTGCTTTATAAAGGAGGACATATATTATGAAGATTTACCGGAAAATTATGAACATTGTGGCTGTGATTGAAGACGTTGTTCTTGTTCTGTCTTTTGTTCTGATCCTGGCTCTGACGTTTGGAAATGTGGTTGCCAGGAAGATTTTTCAGCATTCCTGGGGATTTACGGAGGAGATTGTCATTGCGGTGTTTGTATTGCTCTCTCTTCTTGCCGCCGGGGTTGCCGCCCGCAGGCCGGGGGGACTGACAAGCCTTTCTCTGGTTCCGGATCTGGTTGGGCCGAGAGGGAAAAAGGTTCTGAACGTTCTTTCCAACCTTGCCTGTGTGATCTATTCTCTGATTCTCGCTTATCAGGGTTGGGGGAGAATGAAGGTGGATCAGACGCTGAGTCCGATTCTCCACATTCCGAAGGTCATTTTCTGGTCATTTGTGCTGATCGGCGGTATTTCTCTGGCACTGCATTTTGTTGAGAACGGTATTGTTTACTGCAGTCAGGATCTGAAAAAGGAGGAAAACAACGAATGATTACAGCAATTTTATTTATTTCATTTTTCATCCTGCTGTTTATCGGTGTGCCCATTGGTATCTGCCTGGGTTTAAGTTCTGTGCTCACGATCCTGTATGCCTCTAATACCTCAGTTGCTTTTGCCAATCTGAATCTGAGCATTATCGCCACAAATACCTATACGGGCATTTCCAAATTCCTTCTGCTGGCGATTCCGTTTTTTGTTCTTTCCGGGAACATTATGGCGAAGGCGGGTATTTCCAATCATCTGGTAAAGTTTATTGACGACTGCATCGGTCACAGAAAAGGCGGCATGGCGATTGTATGCGTAATTGTTGCCTGTTTCTTCGGCGCGATTTCCGGATCCGGTCCGGCGACGGTGGCGGCTCTTGGCGCGGTGCTGATTCCGGCCATGATTGAGTCCGGGTTCAGCGTGTCCTTTGCGGAGGCTCTGATGGCCACATCCAGTTCGATTGCGATTGTCATTCCGCCGTCCATTGCTTTTGTAGTGTATGCTTCCATTTCCGGAGAGAGTGTTGGCGATCTGTTTATGGCCGGTATTATTCCTGGAATTATGATGGGTGTTGCACTGGCGATTGTTGTTATGCTGGAAGCCAGGCGCAAAAACATTCAGCCTCCCCATGAAAAGAGAAGCTGGAAGGAACGATGGAACAGCTTTAAGGATGCTTTCTGGGGTCTGTTGATGCCAGTGATTATTCTTGGCGGAATTTACGGCGGAATTTTTACCCCGACGGAAGCTGCCGCGGTTGCGGTGGTTTATGGGCTGATTGTGGGAATATTTATTTACAGACAGATTAAGCTTAGGGATCTGATCGAAATTTTTGTGGATTCCGCGAAAACAAGCGGCAGTATTATGCTGATTGTGGCTTCGGCCTCTCTGTTCTCCTACTGCTGCACCCTGTTTGGCATTTCCCAGGCCGCACAGACACTGCTCACAAATGTGTCCGCGAACCGGGTGATTTTCCTGATTATTGTTAATATCATTCTGCTGATTGCCGGATGCTTTATCGACGCCAACTCTGCGATGTATATTTTTGTACCGGTCATGCTGCCGGTGGCAAAGGCGCTGGGATATGACCCGGTGGCGTTTGGTATTATGATCACTGTGAACCTTGCCATTGGTCAGGTGACACCGCCGGTGGGCGTGAACCTGTTTGTGGCCATGGGCCTGCGGATTAAAAACGCGGCCGCGTCACTGTCAACCGGAAAGGACGAGTACTATCGTGTGACACTGCCGATGATCTCAAAGGCGGTGATTCCCATGATTGTCGCCTGCCTTATCGTTTTGCTGCTTCTCACCTATATCCCGCAGATCAGTCTGCTGCTGATATAGGAGCTGCCAGGATTTCGTAAGCACGAAGTGCGGACATCCGCAGGGTGCTCTATGAGGAAATCCATGTATCATAGGGGTCAGATACCTTTGACCAAAACATCATCATTTTATTCAAATCACAGGAGGAAAGAAACATGAAGAACTGGAAGAAAGTTTTTGCCGTATGCCTTGCAGCTGCTCTGGCGGCGCCCAGCACCCTGGTTTACGCAGCGGATTACGCGGACTATGAGGCGTCGGATGAGTATGTGGCTTCTGAGGAGGCGGCTGTCTATGAGGGTACGGATGAGTGGCCGGAAACTGTGTGGAACTACACCTGTTCTACAGGAGATACCTCTACATGGGCACAGGCGGGCTATTATTTCAATGCTCTGATGCAGGAATCTACAGACGGTGCCGTGAGCGTAAACGTGTATGGCGCGGATCAGCTGACCAACGGGTCACAGACCGACGGAATTCAGGCTTTGATGGATGGTGCGACGATTCAGGTATCCATGCATTCCAACCTGATTTACGCAAATTTTGATACCCGTTTTAACGTTGTATCACTGCCCTATCTTTTTGAGGATTATGACGATGTAGACGCGGCCATGGCCGGAGAAGGCGGAGAGTCTCTGAAAGAGGTTCTGGCGGAATATGGTCTGGTATGTGAGGGAATCGGTGAAAACGGATTCCGTCAGATTACCAATTCCACAAAGCCCATCACCAGTGTTTCAGATCTGGCGGATATTAAAATGCGCATATGCTCCAATGACCTCTGCGCAGAGGTTTACAGTGAGTGGGGATGCGACGCGACGGTTATGAACTGGTCTGAGACCTATACGGCTCTGCAGCAGGGAACGGTAGATGGTCAGGAAAATCCGGAGACGGCCATTGATTCCAATTCCGTACAGGATGTCCAGGATTATATTTCTCTGTGGAATGCTTATTATGACTGCCTGTTCTTCTGCATCAATCAGAACGCTTATGATCAGTTTACCGATGAGCAGAAGGCCGTAATCGATGAGAACGCTGCAAAGGCAGTGGCCTATCAGATTGCCATCAACCGGGAAAATGTGGAAGAGCTTGTGGCTGAGTGGACGGAGTCCGGTGTGATGGAAGTGACCACACTGGATGAGATTGATTCCGATTCCTTTAAGGAAGCCTGCTCCGACGCGGAGGGCTGGTATGTGGATCAGCTTGTTGCCAACGGCATGGGTGAGGACGACGCGCAGGCTTATATCGACGCTTTTAAGGCGGAGTAAAGATACCTGGAAAACAGAAATACAGAAAATGAAAAATGCCAGACAGACGGTGGGATGCCGGCTGCCTGGCTTTTTAAAATAAGGGAATTCAGATTTTTTGTGGAAGGATCCGGCAAATTATTAAGATTGATGAATGAGGGGCATCTGTGTTATACTGTCATAGCAAGTTACTGTGAACAGAAACTACAGAGAACTTTATAATCCAGCAGAAAATGAATGTGAAATGAAACAGAGAGGATGAAAAAAATGAAAAGAAAGAACATGATGGCTGTACTGGCATGCACGGTTTGCCTGGCGGTATCCTCCGCTGCGCTTGCGGGATGTGGGGCAGAGGAGACAACGGAGACTGCCGCCACGGAGGAGTCAGATTCTCAGGAAGAGGAAACCACAGAGGAGGAGACTTCGGAAGCGGAAGAAGAAGAGGCCGCTGAGGATACAGAGTCTTCGGATGAAGATGAGACGGCTTCAGATGATGAAGCAGAGGTTTCAGATGAAGCAGCGGAAATCTCAGACGAAGATGAGACGGCTTCAGATGAAGATGTAGAAGTCTCAGATGAAGAAGAGATGGCTTCGGATGACAACGCAGCGGCTTCAGACGAAGAAGAGATGGATTCAGATGAAGAAGAGATAGCCCCAGATGAAGAAGAGACAGTTTCAGATGCAGACGCAACCGCTTCTGACGCGGACGCAACCGCTTCGGATGCAGATGCAACTGCCTCTGATGCGGACGCGGAATCCCTTACATATCCGGATTATACAGCGCTGGCTTATGTGGAGCTTGGCCAGTATAAAGGTCTGACCGTGACAAGACCGGCGGTGGAGATTACGGAGGAGGAAGTGGAGGAGACCATTTTGTCCTATATTGAGTCCGCGGAGCTTTATGATACGATCACAGAGGGAACTGTGCAGGATGGCGATATTGCGAATATTGATTATGAAGGCAAGCTGGACGGAGAAGCTTTTGACGGAGGAACGGCTGAGGGCTATGATCTGGAGATCGGCTCCGGAACCTTTATTGACGGCTTTGAGGATGGCCTGATCGGTGTGGAGATCGGAGATACGGTTGACCTGGATCTGACATTCCCGGAGGATTACAGCAGTGAGGATCTGGCGGGACAGGATGTGGTATTTACTGTAACAGTGAATGAGGTTTCCCGTCTGCAGGAGGTGACAGACGAGACCATAGAGACTCTGACGGACGGGGAATATACAGATGTGGAATCCTATCGGGATTATCTGTATGTGGCTCTCGCGGAGGCTGAGGAAGCTTCCAATGAGTCCACGATGAAGTCTGAGCTCCTTGCGCAGGTGGAAGAGAATTCTGAGGTAATCGAATTTCCGCCGGAGGTTCTGGATTATGGAGTTTCCTATATGCGGGCATATTATGAGGAGTATGCGGCATACTATTCCATGGAATTTGAGGACTTTATCTCCGGATATTTCGGAATTACAGAGGAGGAATTTACGGAGCAGGCGGAGGCTTCCGTGAAAGAGGGCTATCTGTCTGAAGTAATTCTGCGGGCAATTTTTGAGAGCGAGGAGATGGAAATCTCAGACGAAGAATATGAGAGCTATGGACTGAAGTACGCAGAATATTATGGTTATGATACAGTGGAAGAACTGGCACAGGTCTACGGTGAGGATATCATTCGCCTGAGCATTATGCAGGAAAAATCACTGGATTTCCTGCTGGATAACGCGGTAATCGTAGATGAGGCGGAGGCTACCGCATCAGATGCCGATGCCACCATGGACGACGCGGACGAATAATTAATTTTTATAACCACAGGGCGTCCCATACAAAGATATGGGCGCCCGGGGAGGCAGAAAAATGAAGCGACTGGCGCTTTATCTGAAGGACAACAAACTGAAGACTGTGCTTGCCCCGCTGTTTAAGTGCCTGGAGGCGTGCTTTGAGCTGTTTGTGCCCCTGGTGGTGGCAAGCATGATCGACCGGGGAATTGCCGGAGGGGACAGTTTCTATATTCTGAAAATGGCGGGACTTTTGTTTCTGCTGGCGGGGATCGGGCTGGTGTGCTCCATCACCGCCCAGTATTTCGCGGCCAGGGTGGCTATTCATGTGGGAACCGGGCTGCGAAGCGATCTTTTTTCCCATATTATGAGCCTGGAGTACGCGAACATCGATTCGGCGGGAACCTCCACGCTGATCACCCGGATGACCTCTGACATTAATCAGGTGCAGACCGGAATCAATATGTTCCTGCGATTGTTTATGCGTTCGCCTTTTATTGTGTTTGGTTCCATGATCATGGCTTTTACGGTGGATGTAAAGGCGGCGATGATCTTTGTGGTGACCATTCCTCTTCTGTCTGTGATTGTGTTTTTTATTATGCTGTATTCCATGCCTTTGTATAAAAAGGTGCAGAAGCAGCTGGATCGGGTGATGCTGACCACAAGGGAAAATCTTCTGGGAACCCGTGTGGTGCGGGCATTTAACCGGCAGAAATATGAGATCGCGGATTTTAAGGAAGAAAACGACCGGCTGGTATCCTGTCAGGTTTTTGTGGGAAAGATTTCTGCCCTTCTCAACCCGCTGACATACATTGTGGTAAACGCGGCCGTGATCGCGCTGCTGTTTGTGGGAGGAAACCGGGTCCATACCGGGCATCTCACCCAGGGGCAGGTTGTGGCGCTGGTCAATTATATGCTTCAGATTCTGACGGAGCTGATTAAGCTGGCGGATCTGATTATTGTAATTTCAAAGGCTCTGGCCTGTCTGTCCAGGGTGAATGCTGTATTTGATATGGCGCCTTCGGTTGCAAATCATCCGGAAGGAGAAGGTATGCCAGAAAAAAAGGCGAATTCCGCCTCTGCGCCGTTTCTGGATTTCGATCATGTGTCCTTCGCCTATGGAACCAGCCGGGAGCCGGATTTGAAGGATATACACTTCAGCGTGAATAAAGGGGAGACCATCGGGATTATCGGGGGAACCGGCAGCGGGAAGACAACGCTGGTCAACCTGGTCCCTCGTTTTTATGACGTGACGGAGGGTGAAATCCGCTGTCAGGGTGTTCCTATAAAAAATCTGGAGATTTCCCATGTCCGGGAACGTACGGGGGTTGTGCCCCAGAAGGCGGTTCTGTTTAAGGGATCTCTGCGTGAAAATATGCAGTGGGGGAAAGCGGACGCCACGGACGAGGAGATCTGGCAGGCGCTGAAGACAGCCCAGGCGGCGGAGATTGTGGAAAAGAAGGGCGAAGGTCTGGAGATGAAGATTGAGCAGAACGGCCGGAATCTAAGCGGCGGTCAGCGGCAGCGAATGACCATTGCCCGGGCTCTGGTGCGGCAGCCGGAAATTCTGATCCTGGACGACTCCGCTTCGGCTCTGGATTTTGCCACGGATGCGGCGCTTCGAAAAGCAATCCGGGAAAATACCGCCGGTATGACGGTCTTTCTGGTTTCCCAGCGGGCCACCACAGTAAAAAATGCGGATCGGATCGTGGTTCTGGAAAACGGGTATATGGCCGGCGTGGGAACACACCGGCAGCTTCTGGATACCTGTGAGGTTTACAGAGAAATCTGTCTGTCCCAGCTTTCCAGAGAGGAGGTGTACGGCCATGCGTAAATCCGGAAAGAATGAAAAAACCTGGCATACTATGAAACGGATTTTGCAGGAAGTCTCTCAGTACCGGATTCTGGTGGCACTGTCTATTGTGTTTTCCGCGTTTTCTGTGGTGGGGACCCTGTACATTCCCATTCTGATCGGCCGGGCGGTGGACAATATCCTGGGGCCGGGACAGGTGAACACTGCGGGACTGACTGCCATTCTTAAGCAGATGCTTGCCGTTGCTTTGATTACCGCCGTTGTTCAGTGGCTGAAAAACCACATTAACAACCGGGTGACTTATCAGGTGGTGGAAAATCTGCGGACAAAAGCCTTCAATCATATCCAGAAGCTTCCGGTGAGCTATGTGGATTCTCATCCCTCCGGAGACATTGTAAGCCGGATTATTACAGATACGGATCAGTTTTCCGAAGGGCTGCTTATGGGATTTACCCAGCTGTTTACCGGGGTGGCTACGATCCTTGGGACACTGCTTTTTATGCTGAGTATCCAGCCTATTATTACACTGGTGGTGGTAGCCATGACGCCGATTTCCTTTTTCGTGGCAAAATTTATCGCGAAGAGGACCTTTGTCATGTTTAAGCATCAGTCGGAGACCCGGGGAGAGATCACGGCGCTGACTGATGAGATGCTGGGAAATCTGAAGGTGGTCAAGGCTTTTTCCCATGAGGAGGAGGCAAAGAAGTCCTTTAATGAGATCAACGGCCGACTGGCCGGTTACTCCATGCAGGCGACCTTTTTCTCTTCGATTGTCAACCCGTCCACCCGTTTTGTCAATGCGCTGGTGTATGCGGCCGTGGGAGGAATTGGATCTTTGCTGGCCATCCGCGGGTTTATTTCCGTGGGAGAGCTTACCAGCTTTCTGAATTACGCAAACCAGTACACAAAGCCGTTTAATGAGATCTCCGGTGTGATCACAGAACTGCAGAATTCCATTGCCAGCGCGGCCAGGGTTTTTGAACTGATTGATGAGGAGCCCCTTCGGGAGGACAGTCCGGATGCCCGGGTGCTGGACCATGCCCAGGGGCATGTGGATATGGAGCATGTGGCGTTTTCCTATACGCCGGACCGGGAACTGATCCGGGATCTGAATGTGCGGGTAAAACCAGGACAGCGGGCCGCAATCGTGGGGCCGACGGGATGTGGAAAAACTACACTGATCAACCTGCTCATGCGGTTTTATGAGGTAGATGAGGGTTCTCTGAAAATAGACGGCACGGATAACCGGGAAATTACCCGTGAGAGTCTGCGTGCCAATTTTGGTATGGTTCTTCAGGAAACCTGGCTGAAATCCTGTACAGTCCGGGAGAATATCGCCTATGGCCGGCCGGATGCCGCGGAGGAGGAAGTGATCCGGGCCGCAAAGGAAGCGCACTGTCACAGCTTTATCCAGAAAATGCCTCAGGGGTATGATACGGTTCTGGGAGAGGACGGCGGTATGCTTTCCCAGGGTCAGAAGCAGCTTCTGTGTATTGCCAGGGTAATGCTGACGCTTCCGCCCATGCTGATTCTGGACGAGGCCACTTCCTCCATTGATACCCGTACAGAGCTGAAAATTCAGAATGCTTTCGCGAAAATGATGGAGGGACGGACGTCTTTTATTGTGGCCCATCGGCTGTCCACTATTAAGGAAGCGGACGTGATTCTGGTTATGCGGGACGGAGATATTGTGGAGCAGGGGAGTCATGAGGAACTGATGAGGAAAAACGGTTTCTATGCATCTCTTTACAATGCGCAGTTCGCCCAGTCGTGAGAGAATTGTGGAAAACCCGGAAGTGTTTCCAGCTGTTTGCCGGAATGCTTCCGGGTTTTTTGTGTGTTTTGATTGTCCGGTATCTGCGAAATCGTAGACAGGATTAAAGTTTTCTGAGCAGTTCCCATATGGCCATTAACAGAGAATCCGGGATCAGCCATGCTCCGATTCGATGGATGTAGCAGACTGGTCCGGGGGTGGAGACCGGAATTCCAAGGCGGCTGTCGGCAAGTGCGGTTTTTACTACATTTTTTCTGCGGGAGGCGAAAGGGAAGCCTCTGATATAGCGGCTGTCTTTGGTTTTCTGTGCTTTTTTGATGAATTCCGTGTCCCGGATCCAGTAAGGACAGACGGCTGTGACACGAATTCCGGTCCCGGAAAGTTCAGCGCCCAACGCCCGGGAATAGCGGTACAGGAAGGATTTTGAGGCGGCGTAGACGTTCAGGTATTGAAGGGGCTGGAAGGCGGCGGTAGAACAGATTTCCATGATACGACTCCCTTTTTTCATATATGGGAGTGAAAGCTGGGTCATTTCCACAGCGGCTTTACAATTGAGGTCGATCATGCGGCTGCAGTCTTCCGCGGAAATATCCTTATAACTGCCGATTTTTCCAAATCCTGCGGCGTTGATCAGGAGTCGGATGACAGGGGTTTTTCTTTCCAGCAGCCGGGTAATTTCCTGAAAGGATTCCGGGTCGGTCAGATCCAGAGTTAAAATCCTCATCGGTGTTTTTATCATGGAGGCAAGCTCTTCCAGACGTTCCCGGCGGCGTGCGATCCCCCATATTTCGTCGAATTCCGGCTGTTTGTCCAGTTCAAGGATAAATTCCCGTCCAAGACCGCTGGAAGCACCGGTTACGATTGCTATATTCACAGAAATTCCTCCTTTCTGCCAGGATTGTGAATTTTGCGGATAATAAGCTCCGAACATTTTTAACATGTACAATTTTGTGCTTTTTATGTTTCATAAACTTTATCACATGGAAAAGAAGATGTAAAGTCTGAAAGAAAAAGGTGGTTTTTCGTCACTTTTTCCCAAAAACAGTCATTTTATGCAAATCAGAAGAAGGAAGAGGAACCAGATAGCCATGTATCCTACAAAGTGTAGGAAGCGCACCTGAAAAAGTCAACAGTAACGAGTATGTTTTTTGTTTCGGAAGTCTGATAAAATAATTAAAGTGTAACGAAATACGAGAATGATCAGGAGGTTGCGGCGATGATTATTATTGGGGAAAAAATTAATGGTTCCATTCCTTCTGTAGCTGAGGCGATTGAGAGAAGAGACGCGGATTTTATCAAGGACCGCGCTATAAAACAGGCGAATGCCAACGCCACGTTTATTGACTGCTGCGCTTCGGTTCCGGAAGAACAGGAAGTAGAAACATTGAAATGGATGATTGACTGCATCCAGGAAGTGACGGATCTGCCGATATCTGTGGACAGTCCCAGTGCCGATGTGCTGACACAGGCGTATAAATTCTGCAAACGTCCGGGGCTTTTTAATTCGGTTTCCGGTGAGGGCGATAAGATTGATAAGATTTTCCCGATTCTGGCGATGCCGGAGAACAAGAAATGGCAGGTAATCGCTCTTCTGAGTGACGATACAGGTATTCCCAAAAGCGCGGAGGATCGTCTCCGGGTTTTTGATAAAATAATGGAGAAGGCGAAGGAATATGGAATCTCTCCGTCCAGGATTCACATTGATCCCCTGGTGGAGATGCTGTGTACTTCGGAGGATGGAATTGCTACAAATATAGAGGTTATCAGCACGGTGCGCAAGCGTTATCCGTCCATCCATATCACGGCTGCGATCAGTAATATTTCCTTCAATCTTCCCGTTCGTAAGCTGATCAATCTTGGCTTTACGGTTCTTGCCATGAACGCGGGTCTGGACAGCGGAATCCTTGACCCCACCAACCGGGATATGCTGGGACTGATTTATGCTACGGAGGCTCTTCTGGGAGAGGATGATTATTGTATGGAATACATAGGCGCATATCGGGATGGACTGATTGGGCCGGTAAAGAAATAAGAATGCGGAGGTAAAACAAAATGAGCAAAAAAGAGGATGTCTCTAACCTGATTGTAAAAGGAAAAGCGAAGCTGATTACAGGAGCCGTTCAGGATGCTCTGGACGAGGGATGTGAACCCGGCGAGCTTCTGGATTCCATGATTGAAGCCATGGATGTTGTTGGTGAGAAATTTAAGAATAATGAGATTTTCGTTCCGGAGATGCTGGTAGCGGCGAGAGCCATGAAAAAAGGCGTTGAAGTATTGAAACCGCTCCTTGCAGAGGGCGGAGCAGGTACAGCCGGAAAGGTTATCATCGGCACCGTGGCCGGAGACCTTCATGATATCGGGAAAAACCTGGTAGCCATGATGATTGAGAGCGCGGGCTTTGAGGTAATTGACCTTGGCGTGGATGTTTCCACTGAGAAGTTTGTGGACGCGGTTCGGGAAAATCCCGATGTGAAGATTGTTGCACTTTCCGCTCTTCTGACGACCACTATGCCTGCTATGAAGAACACGGTGGATGTTCTGAACAAACAGGATTTCCGCAGTAATATTAAGATTATGGTAGGCGGCGCTCCGATTACCCAGGAATTCGCGGATGAGATCGGCGCAGATGCTTATACCACAGACGCGGCCTCCGCGGCACAGGAAGCGAAGATTCTGGCAGCGTAAGAGTCAGAGACTATATTGCAGTTTGCAGATCCGCAGAAAATTGCTTAGAATCCCGGCATTTTCTGCGGATTTCCTTTGTTTTGTGGTATACTGATCATATGATTGAAAGGGGGGACTGTATGGATGTTTTTCAGGTAACTTTTGTAAATGAAAATAAGACGATTTCCGTAAAGGAGGAGACTACGGTTCTGGAAGCCATGCGTATGGCGGGACTTTCCGCGGACGCTCCCTGCGGCGGAATGGGAACCTGTGGAAAGTGTCAGGTAAAGGTTGACGGGGCTTTGTGTCTTTCCTGCCAGGAGAGGATTGAGGAGGATATAACCGTGGAGACTCTTCAGCGGGAAAAATCTCATCGAATTCTGGTCTCCGGGACGAAACGGGAAGTTCCTTTTCTTCCTTTCCTCTCTGTGAAAAATGTACAGATTGAAGCCTGCAGGATTGGTGAGAGTACCTCGGACTGGGATCGGCTCTGCCTTGCTCTGGGAGGTACAGCAAAAGATTATGAGCCCAATCTGTCGGTACTGGAATCCATTGCCCGGATTCTGCGCGAACATCAGGGAAAGGCCCGGATAGTTCTGCGCGGGGATCGAATTCTGGATGTTCGGCCACAGGGCGCCGCTCCGGTGCGGATGGCCGCTTTTGATATCGGAACAACTACGGTGGCCGGTTATCTTCTGGACGGTGAGAGCGGGAAGGAGCTTGCGTCCGCCAGCAGTCTGAATCCTCAGACAGAATATGGTGCGGATGTGATTATGAGGGCGGATTACTGTCTGAAACATGGTTCCGAAGCTCTGGCGGACTGCATCCGGAAGCAGCTGGGAAAGCTTCTTAAGGAGCTCTGCAGGAAGGATGGCTGCGTGCCGGAGGATATTTTTCAGATCAGTATTGTGGGAAATACATGTATGCACCATCTGTTTCTTGGAATTTCGCCGGATTCTCTGGTACACGCGCCCTACAATCCTTCGATCAGCTGTCCGCTGATTCTTCCGGCAAAGGACTATGGACTGGAAATATATCCCTTCGGAGAAATCCTTATGCTTCCGGTAATTGCCGGTTTTGTGGGGGCAGACACGGTGGGATGTCTTTTGGCGGCGAACCTTGAGGAAGAGGAAAAAATGACTCTCCTCATTGATATCGGGACAAACGGGGAGATTGTTCTGGGAAACAAAAATCGAAGAATTGCCTGCTCTACCGCTGCGGGACCCGCTTTTGAAGGCGCGAAGATCGCCTGCGGCATGCGGGGAGCGGAGGGAGCGATTTCCCATGCGCATCTGGAGAACGGAAAGGTAAAATGTCAGGTGATCGGCGGAGGGCGCCCTGCGGGGATCTGCGGTTCTGGTCTGATCGATGTCCTTGCCTGCCTTCTGGAGGCGGGAATTGTAGATGAAAGCGGACGGCTGGAGGAATCCTGTCCCCTTTCAGAAGATGGATCGGTTTACCTGACACAGAAGGATATCCGGGAGGTACAGCTGGCCAAGGCGGCTATTGCCGCGGGGATACGGCTTCTTGTGGATAAGATGGGAATTTCCATGGAAGAGATTTCACAGGTATATATTGCCGGGGCTTTCGGGAATTATATGGATCCGAAAAACGCGTGCAGAATCGGACTTTTGCCCTCTGAGCTGGAAGATCGGATCGTTCCCGTGGGAAATGCGGCGGGCGAAGGAGCGAAGCTGGCACTGCAAAATCGTGATGAGTTTGCCCGTGCCCGGCGTCTGGCGCTACACACGGAGTTTCTGGAACTGGCTGCGCTTCCGGAATTTCAGGACTGCTTTATAGATGAACTGGAGTTTCCGGAGCAAACTGATGCCATTCGGCAGGAAAAGAGGAAAAATGGATATTGATAAGATCAGGGAATTGGGAATAGGTATTGGGTTTTACAGAGTTGAGCCCATGGATGTGAAGCGGATTCAGCTGCTGCCAGAGGTTCGGGAAATGTGCCGGAAAAATAAATGTCATATGTACGGGAATAACTGGAGCTGTCCGCCCGCCTGCGGGACGCTGGAGGAGTGCCGGGAGAAGATTTCCGGTTATACAAAAGGAATTCTGGTGCAGACCCGGGGAGACCTGGAGGATGAGTTTGACGGAGAAGGAATGATGGAGACGGAGGCGCTTCACAAAGAGCATTTCCTGGAAATGCATGACCGTCTGGTGAAGGAATTTCCTGGGATGCTTTCTGTTGGATCCGGAACCTGCACCCGCTGTAAAAAATGTTCTTATCCGGACGCACCCTGCAGATTTCCGGAAAAAAAGTTTTCCTCTATGGAAGCATACGGGATGCTGGTAACCCAGGTCTGTCAGGACAATGGGGTTGAGTATTATTATGGGCCGGGTACAATTACATATACCAGCTGTTTTCTTTTGGAATGATTATAAAAATACGGACAGGAGCCGGTGAAAGGCCTCTGTCCGATTTTTTTATGTGAAAAATATTCTCATGTTGTTATAAGGATGCACAGAGATGTCAGGCGTCCGTATGCTTATTTAACGGTCACAGATGTGATATGTGGATTTACGCCTTCATACCAGTACAGGAATCCCTCCATATCAATCTCGTCGCCTACGTTCAGTTCAGTTACCGCCTTGTAGACATCGGTGGTATTGTCGCAGAGATAGGATTCAACTGTGAAGGTGTAGGTTTCCCCATTCAGAGAGGCGTTGAAATACAGGTCGTCTCCGTCTGTGCCGGAGCCGTCCCATGAGTAAAGGAACGCCGCGCCGTCGCCGGAATCTTCCACGGTCAGGCCTGTAAAGGACACAAATTCATTCTGGTGATCGATCAGCTCATCGGTTCCGAGAAGCTCTGTGACATCCAGAGCCTCGGCTATAAAGCTGCCCTCCTCAATTTCAAAGGTGGCGTCAATGATTTCAACCTCACCGGACCATTCGGATTTATAACCGGTTACCTTGATTTTGGTTCCGGTCTCCAGCTTTTCATAATCTTCCTCGGAGCAGGCCATATCATAGATGAAATAGGCGCCGTCCTGATCCTGAGTGTAAAGCGTGGCCGTGTCCTCCCACCAGGACTGCTTTGCCTGTACGTAGGTTTCAACTACGACCTCCGTGTCTACTTCTGCTGCGATGTATTCCTCGTAGGTCATAACCCCGTCTGATTTTTCCGCTGTCTCCGTGCTTTCTTCGGTTTCAGTCTCGGCAAACACCGGGGCACTGAAGCTGCCCAAAAGAACAGAGGCTGTCAAAAGCAATACAAGTTTTTTCTTCATTTTATAAACATTCCTTTCTTATTTGCTGTCTTTTTTACACAGAATTTCCGGTGGAAATTCATGTGCGGTTTACATGGTAAGTATACGAAATATTTTTTGAAAAATCAATATTTTCCGGTGGGTTTATACCGGTTTTATTTTCCTGTGTTTCGGCGGCCTGCCACTGCATATATGAGAATGAAAGCCCACACAACTGCCAGCGAAGCTAAAAGGATGACCGCTGTCTGCGGAAGAGGACCAAGATCTTTTTTTCCTGCGGAGGATGCTTCTCCCTGGTCCAGACGGTACAGGGAAGTCACATCCGTGTAAAGATTTTCCATGTATTCATCGTCCACTTCCTCTCCACGTCTCACGGACTTGACCACATTTTCAATCAGCTGTCCGGCGGCGTCCCGAAGAGAGGCGGAGCCATTGAATACAGGGGTTATAAATGTGTTTTCCGTGTTTTCCAGCAGCAGCTGAGAGGCTTTTATTTTTACCTCGTAATGCTCTGAATTATCCTCTCCGCTTTTCGACAGATATTCCTGATACTCCTGGGAATTCTGTGCTTTGGAGGTTACCGGTACGTAGCCTTCAGTTTCGGCGTAGGCAGTCTGAACCTCATTTGTCAGGAGGTACTGGGCAAAAAGCCATGAGGCGAGAACCTCCTGGGAATCCTCTTTATTGAAAATACAGATGGACGGTCCCTGGGAAATCATCTGGGGATTTTCTGTGTCATACTGGGGAATGGTCATGACTTCGATTTCAAAATCCACCACCTTATCCTCGCTGATATCCATAAGAGGGGCTTCCGACCCCATCCAGGTAGCTCCCGCGGTGGAATCAATGGCGAAAATACACTGCCCCGCGTTCAGGAAGTTTGCGGGATAGCCGGAGATTTTAAATGTGGAAAAAGACCGGCTGGCACCGTGCTCCGCGATGGTATACAGCAGATCCTCTGTGGTGTCATTGAAAAGCAGAATATCTCCGTTTTCCGTGGAATAATCCCCGCCCTTTTGTTTCAGCATCTGAATCATCATGTTATCGGTGGATTTATAGATAAAGGGAATCATTACACTCTGCCCGTTTACCAGAAAATTCCCGTTTTCATCTTTTTCCATGGCGGCCTCGGATACCTCCCATACAAAATCCCAGGTAAGAACCTCCGGCAGCGTATATCCCAGTGCTTCCACATAGGTTTTATTGATATAGCAGGCCTCTGTGGAGCGCATGTAGGGAATGGCATAATAGTGTTCCCCGATCCGGCATTCCTCCAGAAAATCCGGAATGATCTCCTCCTGTGTCACAGAGTCAAAGAGCACTTCTGTGCCGCCGAGACCATATTTTTCGTCCGTGAACAGAGTGTCCAGGGGAACCACCGTGTTTGTGCCGCCGGTTAAATAGGTGGCAATGTGATCCGGATATGTGATACATACATTTGGGGTGGTATTTGTGGAAATATTGGTAATGACATCATTGTAAATGTCCCCATAGTCTGTGTACAGACGCAGATTTACAGTGATGTTTGGATAAATTTCCTCAAAATCGGAAATTGCCTTTTCATAAATCTCAGTCTGCGTTTTGTTTGTATCATTTTTTGCCCAGAATGTAATCTCATATTCTCTTGTCGTATCAAATTCCTCCGGGACCTGAAAGGCCTCCATTTCCCTTGAGCCGTGACAGCCGCAGAGGAGCAGGGGCATTGTCATACAGAGCAGGAGAAAGAGGCACAGGGTGGTTTTTGGTTTTCCGGTCATCCTTTTGTCCCTCCTCTTGAAACACCGGTCATTATTTTTTCCCGGAACAGGAGAAACAGCACAATCAGCGGGACTGAAATCACAACCACCGCCGCCATCATGGCCGGTATATTTTCCCGTCCGAATCCGTTCTCCCGTATTTCCTGAATTCCGTTGGAGACCAGGTAATAGTTTTCGTCGTCTGTAATCAGACGGGGCCATACATAGGAATTCCAGCATTCGATCACCTTCAGGATACCCACCGTAATCAGGGTAGGCTTACAGATGGGGATCATTACCTTCAGCAGATATTTCAGATCGGAGGTTCCGTCTACCTTTGCCGCATAGTAGAGGGAATCCGGTACCTGTGCGAAATTCTCTTTCAAAAGATAGATATAGAAAACAGACATTACAGAGGGAAGTATTAATCCGGGAAAGCTGTTTCGCAGGTTCAGGTTCGTGATGGTGGTATAATTTGTGATGATCACAAGTTCATTAGGGATCATCATAAGTGACAGAAAGATTGTAAATACCAGGTTTTTTCCCCGGAATTCCAGCCGGGCAAAGGCAAAGGCTGCCAGTGTGACCACTACCATCATGACCGCTGTGGTTATCACCGTGAAAAGCAGGGTGTTTCCCAGATATCTCAGCAGAGGAACCGTTTGAAAGGCGTCGCTGTAATTTTGAAAAACGGGTGTTGTTGTAAAGAATTTCGGAATGGTCTCCGCGTTGTATTCACTGTAGCTTTTTACCGAGGTCAGAAGCATCCAGTAAAAGGGAAATAAGACTATAATCGCCCAGATTACGAGCAATATATAGATGACTGCGTGCAGCGCTCTTTTCCGGGCGGCCGCTGATTTTTCCAGTTTCTTATAGTTTTCCGGTTTTGCCATAGTATCCCACCTTTCCAGATTTTTTTGCGCAAATGCGGGGATCAGTTTATATAATAAGTGTGCTTTTTGCTGAACAGAAGGTTGACGCATGTGATGGTCAGAACAATGACAAACAGCAGAATTGCGGCTGCGGAGGCGTAGGACGGATAGCCGCCGCTGTCTCCGTACAGCATGTCATAAATATATCCCACAATCGTGTTCATTCCCGCCGCGTTCAGGTCGGTTCCGAAGAGGGCCACCGCGTCGCTGTATTCCTTAAAGGCACCGATAAATCCAGTGATGACCAGGTAAAATATCGTGGGTGAGATCATGGGCAGTGTGATTTTCCGGAAGATACGGAAGCCGGAGGTTCCGTCTACCCTTGCCGCGTTGTAATAGCTTTGATCCACCGAGGAAAGAGCACTGGTCAAAAGCAGGATTTTAAAGGGCATGACTACCCAGATGATGTAGAAGCACATCACAAACATCTTTGCCCAGTAGGGTCCGTCAATAAAGTCTACGGAGGTTCCGCCGAACCATTGAATCAGAAGGTTGACCAGGCCGTCGCTGTAGGCGGTTTTCTTGAAAAGGATCATGAATACAAGGCCTACTGCCAGCGTGTTTGTCACGTAGGGCAGAAAATAGATGGTCTGAAACAGGTTCCGCAGCGGCCGGATGGAGCTCAGTCCCGCTGAGATCAGCAGCGCAAGGATGGTGGAAGCGGGAACCGTAATGATCACCATTAAAAATGTGTTTCTTACCGCCTGCAGAAAATAGGGATCATGTAAAACATAGGAGTAATTGTATATACCCGTGCCCCAAAAAGTCTGGGAAGCGAAGTTATAGCCTTCCTCGAAGGAATAGATAAACACATCGATCAGAGGATATACCATGAAAACGCCCAGAAAAAGGATTGCCGGCAAAAGATACAGCCAGGCTTTGCAGTTGTTTTTTTTCATTTTTCACATCCTCTCACGCGTTGTCCGCTTTAAAACGGATCCTCTCCTGCGTATCCTTCCGGAAAAGAAAAACCTTTCCGGGCTTCAGCGAGAATTTTACAGATTCATTTCCCACATCCGGTGTCTTTTCTGCGCTTATGACAGAACGGATGGAAGGGCTTATGGCGAATTCGTTTGTGGAAACCACGCTGATCTCCCGTCCCAGCACTTCGATTCCGGAAAGTCTGCAGCCAAGGGGTCCGTTCTGGTTTAGGACGAAGCCTTCCGGCCGGATTCCCACGAAAACCTCCTGATCTGAAACGTCTCCCACATTCAAAACAGCGTCCCTGCCGATGCAGAGCCGGCCGCCTTTTATTTTTCCGTGGAATAAATTAATGGGCGGTGTCCCGAGGAACTTTGCCACAAACAGATTTATCGGATCGTCGTAAACCTCCTGGGGCTTTCCAATCTGCTGGACCACTCCCTGATTCATAACGACAATCTGGTCTGAAATGCTCATGGCTTCTTCCTGGTCATGGGTCACAAACACCGTTGTGATTCCGGTCTCTTTCTGAATTCTGCGGATTTCTTCTCTTGTCTGCAGCCTTAACCGGGCATCCAGGTTGGAGAGGGGCTCATCCAGGAGAAGAACCCGGGGCATTTTTACCATGGCTCTGGCAATGGCTACCCGCTGCTGCTGCCCGCCGGAGAGTTCCCCTGGCCTGCGCTCCATCAGCTCATCGATCTGCACCAGTCTGGCCGCCTCCCTGGCTTTTTCTTCCATCTCTGTTTTGGAGAGCTTTTCCCTGCCTTTCAGATTCTGAAGGGGAAAAAGAATGTTCTGTCTTACGGTCAGGTGGGGGTAAAGGGCGTAATTCTGAAACACGACGCCCACGCCTCTTTTTTCCGGGGGCAGATCGGTGATATCCTCCTCCCCGAAGAATATTTTTCCGCCGGTGGGCTTTTGCAGTCCGCAGATCATGAAGAGTGTTGTGCTTTTTCCGCATCCGGATGGACCGAGAAGGCCGACCAGCTTTCCGTCTGGGATTTCAAAGGTGACATCATTCACCGCGGTAAAATCCTCGTGGTTTTTTTTATTTCGGTTTGGGAATTTCTTTGTCAGATTTTGTAATACAACCTTCATTTTTTGTTTCTCCTTATTAAGTCCGCTTATTGCTCCCATCCTTTTTTATGATTCCAATTTCGTTCTATTATAGCATGACCATTTTGAATTTCCAATAATTCTGAAAAATGAATTCATTCATCGTTCCTGCGAACCGCAGTTTTTCGTCTGTCCGGTTTGAATAAATTTTCCGGCTTTCGATTGATTTATTCACGTGTTTTTAACCTTTGCATTAAGAATGTACAGTTGTTTTTTTTCGGTTCAGGGGGTATACTTGTAATAATGAAGTGAAAAGAGGCCGATAGCATGAGTATAATTCAGGAGATCCGGGAAGCGATTGAGAACGGACGTCCGAGGGAAACGGAAAAGCTGGTCCGCCAGGCGATAGGGGAAGGAATCAGCCCTCCGGAGATTCTGGAGGAAGCGATGACGCCGGCCATGCGAAACGCGGGAAAGGCCTTTCAGGACAGAGACGGGGATATTCCCAGGATACTTACGGCCGCCCGGAGTATGCGAAAGGGCCTGGATATTCTGGAGCCCTATATGGATAAGGAACTGAAGGAGCCGATTGCCACCGTGGTTGTGGGCGCTGTGAAGGGGGATCTCCATGATGTGGGGAAAAATCTGGTGGCGATTATGCTCCGAAGCGCCGGTTTTAAGGTGATCGATCTTGGAGTGGATGTCTCGGAAAGGGAATTCCTGCAGGCGGTTCGCAAAAATCCGGAGGTTTCTCTGGTATGTATTTCTTCTCTTCTGACAACCTGTGCCCCGGAGATGCGCCATGTGGTAAAAACACTGCGGGAAAACAAAGAGACGGCTCATATCAGGATTATGGTGGGAGGCGGCTCTGTAACCCAGGAGATGGCCGATGAGATGGGGGCGGACGCGTATACGGAGACGGCTGTGGATGCGGCCGAGGTGGCGAAGACATTTTTTGTCTGAGAATGCGGTTTTCTGAGGACGGAAAAGCAGGTTTTACCGGAGGTGTTTATGAAGCTTACCGCGGAGATTGTGCTGGAATATCTGGAAAAGAAAATGAAGGTCTCCCCCGGCGGGGATCTCTGTGGGCTGCCTGCGCTGGGGCGGCCTTTTTTGTATGAAAAGGGGAAGACCCTGCGTCCGAGACACTTTTATGTGGCGGAGGACCGGGATATACGTACCATGGATTTTTATGGGGAAAATGTATGTCTGATTCTTCTTTGCACGTCTATTACGGAAAAAGACGGGGGCGCCCCGGATGCTCCTTCGGCAGAGGCCATAAAAGAAGACGAAGGATTCCCCTGCATTCATGTGGAGACGGAGGAAAGCATCGGATGGGTGCTGAACGAGGTGCAGGACATTTTTGACAGGCTGGAGGACTGGAAGGAAAAACTGGAATTTCTCAGTTCGGGAAAGGGTACACTGGAGGAAATGCTGATGATCTCCACTCTGGTTTTTCTCAATCCCATTTCTGTGATCGGTGTGGATTTCCGGCTGAAGGCACAGGCGGGAGGAGAGGACATGCCGCCGGAGGCCCATATCTTTTCCATAGATGATGCTGCGAATATGGAATATATCAACGCGCTGAAGCAGGATGAACAGTTTAATGAAATGCAAAGCGCCAGGGAGGCGGTCCTCTATCCGGAATATATCACGGGATACCGTTCCTACAACATGAATCTCTGGAACGGAAACGAGTGCAGATACCGTCTGGTCCTGGTGGAATTTCACAAAAAGCTTACTCCGGGAGACGGGTATCTGCTGGAATTTATGGCGCCTTATGTACAGAGAATGATTGCCCGGGAAGAAAAAACGGAAAAAAAGGAAACACACAGTCTGCGGAGACTATTTCGGCGGATTCTTACGGACCGTACGGCGGATTATATAGAGGTCAGCCAGCAGCTTTCCTCCTTTGGCTGGAAACAGGAGCATTCTTACCTGTGTCTGATTTTTCAGGTGACCTATCTGGATCAGCAGAATCTGACCATGAATGCCATCTGTTCCTATATGGAGGATACCATTTCCGGAGCCTGCAGCTTTTCCTATCAGGAGGAAATCGTGACCTTTTTTGACCTGGATCTTGTGGGAATGGAGCTGGAGGATCTGGAGGGAAAGCTGAAATATTTTATCCGGGAAAGCTTTCTGAAGGCCGGATACAGCTGGGTGATGGAGGGCCACGGAAATCTTCGGAGGCAGTATGTGCAGGCGGATCTTGCCCTGGATGTGGGGGGAAGGGTGAAGCCCTATCTGTGGATCCATCATTTTCAGGATGTGGCTTTTTCTTATATCCTGGAACAGTCGGCCAGGAGACTGCCGGGGTATATGCTCTGCCATGAAAAGCTTCGGAGGCTGCAGAAATCAGATGACCGGCAGGGAACGGAATATATGAAGACGCTGAAGGTGTATCTGGATGAGCATATGAATGCCATGCAGTCGGCGAAAAGGCTGTTTATACACAGGAGCACTTTTCTTTATCGTCTGGATAAGATTAAGGCGCTTCTGGAATCGGATCTGGACGATCCGGAGGAGGTGCTTTATCTGAGCTTTTCCTTCCGTCTTCTGGAAAAAGAGAACAGCAAGACGGACTGAGAGGGAGCTGTCAGAACCGGTGAATAGTAACTGAATTTCCAAATTTCATGTTTCTTTCACTTTACACAGGCAGGCCAAAAAGGTATAATTTCTCTGAAATATATGACAAATGGGGCGATTGCTGTATGCGAGATTTTATTCCAAAGCTGCCGGAAAGAACAATGAAAATTCTGACCATGGCTTTTCTGACAGCGATGCTGGGGATTTTTCCTCTGTATCTGCAGAATTATTATCTGAATACAACCGAGGCGAAGAGAACCTTTTTTGTGACTGCGGCGGGGCTCATTCTGATCTGTGGTCTGGCGGCGGGGGTCCCCGCACTGCTTCTCCGGAGGAAAAACGGTGTGCGGGCTGCGCGAAGATGGACGGCGACGGATGGATTTGCTGTTCTGTTTGCCGCGACGGTTGTAATCTCCTGCCTGATGAGTGAGGAGATGGCGGAAGCGTTCTGGGGGACTGATGGGAGACGGCTTGGCGGGTTTGTGTTCCTTCTGTGTGTAGGTGTTTATTTTGTGGTATCCCGGTTTTATCACGCCAATGTAATTCCCACGGCGGCTTTTCTGTGGGCCTGTTTTTTTATGTGGATTGTAGTCACGCTGCAGTTCTGGGGTGTGGACGTCTTTGAGCTGTATGCCAATATGTCCCAGTCTCAGAGAGATACCTTTATGGGAATGCTGGGGAATATCAATACAGTGGCCGGCTTTTCCGGCGTGGCGGTGATTCTTCTCATGAGTCTGTTTTTTATTGGGAAAAACAGGGTGCTGCGGATTTTCTGTTATGTGGCGTCCATTCTGGGAATCTATGCCTGCATTGCCGCCAGGAGTGACAGCTTCCTGCTTTCGGTGGGAAGCGGGATGGCGGTTCTGCTGGCTTTTGCAATGAAGGACCTGGAGCGGCTGCGGGATTTTGCGAAGCTGGTTCTGGCCTGGATTCTGGGCTGTGCGGCGATGAAGCTTACCGATGTGGGGATGGCGGCTCTGGGACAGAATGAGCTGTGGATCCGGTCTCTGCGAAAGCATGACACGATTTACATGCTTCTGGACAGCCGGCTTCTTCTGGCGGAAACACTGATTCTGGTTTTGTTCTGTCTTCTGATAAACAGCCGGTATGTCTCCTTTCTCCATAAATATGGACGAAAAATCCTGCTGGCGGCTGTGCTGGCGGTGGCTGTGGCGGCTTTTGTGATGATCTGGCCCCTTGAGGACGAATTTGGAACCTATCGGGGATTTATATGGAAGCGGACGGTGCGGAATTTCCTGGAAATGCCTCTCTGGCAGAAGCTGTTTGGCTATGGGCCGAACTGCTATTACAATGCCATGAAGCTGGAATACCGGCAGGAGATGCATACCATTGTGGGGCAGAAATACATTGACGCCCACAATGAGTTTCTTACTCTTCTGACGGTTACCGGTATTTTTGGGGCAGTGTCTTACATGGGGATGCAGATTTCACTTCTGGTTTCCTGTGTCCGTGCCGCCGGAAAAAATAAAGTGGCGATTCTGGGCTGCGCGGGGATTGTGGCGTACCTTATGCAGGGCATGGTCAACAATCTTCAGATACACGTCACGCCCATGTTTTTTATACTGATGGGAATTGTGGCAAATCAGGCCGGGCTCTGCTATGAGGGAAATGATTTTTCGAAAAAATATGTGCATAATGAGGAAAGGTTAAATGATTGAGATTGGAAAAAAACAGGTTCTGACGGTTGTAAAAACCGTGGATTTTGGGGTTTATCTGGGGGAAAGTCTGAACGCGCCTCAGCAGGAACGGGTGCTTTTGCCCGGAAAGCAGGTTCCGGAGGGAACCGAAAATGGTGATACTCTGGAAGTGTTTATTTACCGGGATTCCAATGACCGTCTGATCGCCACGGTTCGTGAGCCGCGGATTACCCTGGGAGAGACCGCGGTGCTCACCGTGGTTCAGGTGACGAAAATCGGGGCTTTTCTGGACTGGGGGCTGGAGAAGGATCTTCTTCTCCCCTATCATGAGCAGACCTTCCGTGTGAAGGAGGGAGATTCCTGTCTGGTGGCGCTCTATGTGGACAAAAGCGGACGCCTGTGCGCCACGATGAAGGTGTATCACTATCTTTCCACCCGCGCCCCTTATTCCATCGGCGACGAGGTGAAGGGAAGGGTCTATGAGATCAGTGAGCGTTTCGGGGTGTTTGTCGCCGTGGATGACCGGTATTCCGCGCTGATTCCCGCCCGGGAGGCCCAGGGAAGCTATACGCCGGGTCAGATCCTGGAGCTCCGGGTTACGGAGGTGAAGGAGGACGGGAAGCTGAATGTATCTTCCCGGAAGAAAGCCTATCTTCAGCTGGAGGAGGACGCGGAAAGTGTGCTGGATATTATTGTCAATGACCATGCCGGTGTTCTGCCCTTTGACGATAAGGCGTCCCCGGAAATTATACAGCGGGAATTCGGCCTGAGCAAAAACGCCTTTAAGCGCGCGGTGGGGCATCTGCTGAAAGCCGGGGAAATAGAAATTCAGGATCGAAAGATAAGGAAGAAATAAATGAATTTTACACATCTTCACGTCCACACGGAATACAGTCTCCTTGACGGCTCCAACAAAATATCGGAATATGTCTCCCGGGTAAAGGAGCTGGGCATGGACAGTGCGGCGATTACCGACCATGGCGCCATGTACGGTGTGATTGATTTTTACCGTGCGGCCAAAGCCGCGGGGATTAATCCGGTTCTTGGCTGTGAGGTTTATGTGGCGCCAGGTTCCCGCTTTGACCGGGAGGCCGGTACCGGGGACGACCGTTATTATCATCTGGTTCTTCTGGCGGAGAATAACCAGGGCTACAGCAATCTGATGAAGATTGTCTCGAAAGGTTTTGTAGAGGGCTTTTATTATAAACCAAGGGTGGATCTGGAGCTTCTTGGCCAGTATCATGAGGGGCTGATTGCTTTGAGCGCCTGTCTGGCCGGTGAGGTGGCCCGTTTTATCACCCGGGGCATGTATGAGGAAGCCAAAGCGGCGGCGCTGCGTTATCAGGATATTTTTGGGAAGGGGAATTTCTTTCTGGAGCTTCAGGATCATGGGATTTCCGACCAGGAGACGGTCAACAGCCAGCTTCTGCGCATGAGCCGGGAGACCGGCATTGAACTGGTGTGCACCAACGATGTTCACTATACCTATGCCGAGGACGCGGAGCCTCATGACGTTCTTCTCTGTCTTCAGACCGGCAAGAAGCTGGCGGATGAGGACCGGATGCGCTATGACGGGGGTCAGTACTACGTGAAATCCCCGGAGGAGATGGCGGCGCTCTTTTCCTATGCGCCTCAGGCACTGGAAAATACTTATAAGATTGCCCATCGCTGTCATGTGGAAATTGAGTTTGGCGTTACGAAGCTTCCAAAATTTGATGTTCCTGAGCCCTACACCTCCTGGGAATATCTGAACCGTCTGTGCTTCGAGGGACTGGAAAAACGATATTCTCCGGTGAAAGAGGAGCTGAAGGAGCGTCTGACTTATGAGCTTTCCACCATTAAGAATATGGGGTATGTGGATTATTTCCTGATCGTCTGGGACTTTATCCGGTATGCCCGTGAAAATGACATTATGGTAGGACCGGGCCGGGGGTCCGCCGCCGGAAGCCTGGTCGCCTACACCCTGGGAATCACCCAGCTGGACCCGATCAAATATGACCTTCTTTTTGAGCGTTTTCTCAATCCGGAACGGGTGTCCATGCCGGATATTGACGTGGATTTCTGCTTTGAACGCCGGCAGGAGGTTATCGACTATGTGGTTCGAAAATACGGAAAAGACCGGGTGGTACAGATCGTTACCTTCGGTACCATGGCGGCCCGGGGCGTAATCCGGGATGTGGGTCGTGTGCTGGATATGCCCTATGCTCAGGTAGACGCCATTGCGAAGCTGGTTCCCAGGGAACTGAATATTACTCTGGATAAGGCTTTAAAAATGAACCCTGAGCTCCGGAAGGCCTATGAGGAGCAGGAAGAGATACACCGGCTGATCGATCTGGCGAAGCGTCTGGAGGGACTGCCCCGCCACACCTCCATGCACGCGGCGGGCGTGGTGATCAGCCAGAAAAGCGTGGACGAATATGTGCCTCTTTCCAGAGCTTCAGACGGCACGATTACCACTCAGTTTACCATGACCACCCTGGAGGAGCTTGGGCTTCTGAAGATGGATTTTCTGGGGCTGCGCACCCTGACCGTGATTCAGAATGCGGTGCGCCTTGTGGAGAAGGATACGGGGCATGTTGTGGATCTGGACCACCTGGACTACGATGACAAAAAGGTACTGGAATCCCTTGGCTCCGGCCACGCGGAGGGTGTGTTCCAGCTGGAAAGTGCCGGAATGCGAAGCTTTATGAAGGAGCTGAAGCCCCAGAGCCTGGAGGATATCATTGCAGGAATTTCCCTGTACCGTCCCGGTCCCATGGATTTTATCCCCCAGTATATCCGGGGGAAAAACCGGCCGGATACCATACGTTATGACTGTCCGCAGCTGGAGCCGATTCTGAAGGCTACCTACGGCTGCATCGTCTATCAGGAACAGGTGATGCAGATTGTGCAGAAGCTTGCCGGGTATACCCTGGGCCGAAGCGACCTGGTGCGCCGGGCCATGTCCAAGAAAAAAGCGTCGGTTATGGAAAAGGAGCGCCAGAACTTCGTCTATGGCAATGAGGCCGAGGGAGTGCCCGGCTGTATTGCCAACGGAATTCCGGAAAAAACGGCCAATAAAATTTTTGATGAAATGACAGATTTCGCCAAATATGCCTTTAATAAATCTCACGCCGCGGCCTATGCGGTGGTGTGCTATCAGACTGCTTATCTGAAATACTATTACCCGGTGGAATTCATGGCGGCTCTGATGACCTCCGTGATTGAAATGCCCACCAAGGTGGCGGAGTATATTTCCGTCTGCCGTCAGATGGGGATTCAGATTCTGCCTCCGGATATTAACGTGGGAGAATATGGCTTTTCCGTGGACGAGGGTGCCATCCGCTATGGGCTGTCTGCCATCAAAAGCGTGGGGCGGCCGGTGATCGAGGCCATTGTCCGGGAGAGGGAAGAAAATGGGAAATATCGCTCTCTCAAGGATTTTATTGAGAGGAATACCGCCCAGGTAAACAAACGGGCCATTGAGAATTTTATTAAGGCCGGGGCGCTGGACTGTCTGGAAGGAAACCGAAGACAGAAAATGATGGTCTACGCTTCCATAGCGGAGAATATTGCTCAGGAGCGTAAGCATGGGATGGCGGGACAGCTGAGTCTTTTTGACATTGTGGATGACAGTGTGCGCCAGGAATTTGAGGTCCGCATGCCGGCCATGGAGGAATATGACAAGGAAACGCTTCTTTCTTATGAGAAGGAGGTTCTTGGTATTTATCTGAGCGGGCATCCCCTGGAAAAATACAGTGAAATGATGGAAAAAACCATCACGGCGAAAACCACGGATTTTCAGCCGGATGAGGAGACCGGACTTCCCGCGGTTCGTGACAGCCAGAAGGTGATTCTGGGCGGAATGATCACGGAACGAACCGTGAAATATACCAAAAAAAATCAGATTATGGCTTTCCTTACCCTGGAGGATCTGGTGGGAACCGTGGAGGTTATGGTTTTTCCCCAGAGCTATGAGAAATGGCAGAAGGAAATCGGGGAGGAAGCGAAGGTTTTTATTCAGGGAAGGGTTTCCCTGGAGGAGGATAAGGCCAGTAAGCTGATTCTGGAAAAGGTCCGTCCTTTTAAGGATGTGCCGAGAGAGCTGTGGTTCCAGTTTTCCGGGAGAGAGGAATATGGACAGAGGGAACAGGAGCTTTTTTCCGATCTTCGGGAGTCTCCGGGGAAAAATACCGTGGTGATTTTCCTGAAGGATATGCGCGCCATGAAGAAGCTTCCGCCGGCTTTCCAGGTGGATATGGAGGATACATGGCTTTCCCGGATGCGGGTAAAATATGGACAGGACAATGTTAAAGTTGTGGAAAGAGTATTGAAAAACCTGTGAAAATGCTTTAAACTAATGCTGGATGTGTGTTGAGAGAAATCGACGGTTTTTTGACAGAAGAGACAGGCAGAAGCAGCCGGACAATTTCACAAAATGGAGGATACCAGTATGGCAGAGAAGAAGATCAGAACAATAGGCGTTCTCACAAGCGGCGGAGACGCTCCGGGCATGAATGCTGCGATCCGGGCGGTGGTAAGGCGCGGACTGAGCACAGGCCTGAAGGTGAAAGGTATTTACAAGGGCTACTCGGGGCTCCTCAATGAGGAGATTACGGACCTGACAGGGAAGGATGTATCCGATACCATCGAGCGCGGCGGAACGATTCTTTATACGGCGCGCTGTGCGGAGATGCGCACGGAGGAAGGGCAGCAGCAGGCGGTTGAGATCTGCAGGAAGCACGGGATCGACGGTCTCGTGGTGATCGGCGGGGACGGTTCCTTTGCCGGGGCGCAGAAGCTGGCAAATCTTGGAATTAATACAATCGGTATTCCGGGGACCATCGATATGGATATCGCGTGCACCGAATATACCATTGGTTTTGATACGGCTGTAAATACGGCCATGCAGGCGATTGACAAGGTGCGGGATACATCCACCTCTCATGAGCGCTGCAGCATTATTGAAGTTATGGGGCGGAACGCAGGGTACCTGGCGCTGTGGTGCGGCATTGCCAACGGCGCGGAGGATGTGCTGATCGCGGAAAAATATGACTACGATGAGCAGAATCTGATCAATCATATCATTGAGAGCCGGAAGAAGGGCAAAAAACATCATATCATTGTAAACGCGGAGGGCGTTGGCCATTCGGAGGCCATGGCGAAGCGGATTGAGGCAGCCACGGGCATTGAGACGCGGGCCACGATTCTCGGCTACATGCAGAGGGGCGGAAGTCCCACCTGTAAGGACCGGGTGTACGCTTCCATGATGGGGGCACTGGCGGTGGATCTGCTGGCTGCGGGCAAGACCTGCCGGGTAGTTGGATATCGCCACGGGGAATTTGTGGATTTTGATATCAATGAGGCGCTGGCCATGCAGAAGAATGTCTCCCAGTACATGTGGGAAGTATGTGATTCCCTTTCCCACAATTATGATAAAAACGAGACGAGTCTTAAGAGATAAATGAAACTGTCTGCTGTCAGGGCAGACTGTAAGAATGTGTATGTTTTCCAGAAATCACCTCCGGTTGTCCCCGGGGTGATTTTTGTACAAAGGAATTTTATGATCACAAGCGCAGGCAACAGCCAGATTAAAAACATTATCCAGATAAACCGGAAAGCAAAGATAAGGAAAGAGCAGGGGCTTTTCGCGGCGGAGGGAAGAAAAATGTTTCTGGAAGCGCCGGGATCCCTGATCCGGAAGGTTTACGCTGCGGAATCGGTTCTTTCGGACGAAGCTCTGATGGCCAGGGTACGGACCTTTCCCTGGGAAGCGGTAAAGGAATCGGTTTTCCGGCAGATGAGCGACACTCAGACACCCCAGGGAATTCTGACTCTGCTTCAGATTCCATCCTATACGCTGGAGGACATTCTGGAAAAAGAAGCACCCCTTCTGGTGGTTCTGGAGGATCTTCAGGATCCGGGAAATGTGGGAACGATCCTCCGTACCGGCGAGGGCGCCGGTGTGGACGGGGTAATCCTGACCGGAGCCTGTGTGGATATTACGAATCCGAAGGTGATCCGCTCGACGATGGGATCGATTTATCGGGTACCCTTTGTCTATGTGGATCAGGTGATTTCCCTGAGGGAGGCGCTGGCGCGGAAGAGAATCCGAAGCTTTGCGGCACACCTGAAGGGGAAGAATACCTATGATAAAGAATCTTATGCCTCCGGCACGGCCTTTTTCATCGGAAACGAGGGGAAAGGGCTGACTGCGGAGGCTTCCGGGGCGGCGGACTGCCTGATCCGGATTCCCATGTGCGGACAGGTGGAGTCCCTGAACGCAGCCATGGCCGCGGGAATTCTGATGTATGAGGCGGCCCGGCAGCGGAGAGGCAGATAAAAGGCGGTTGCCTGGCGGGAAGGAGGAAGATTTATGAGTTTGAATCCGTTGACAGTCTGGGTTCTTCTGATGGTCGTCTTTCTGGTGGGAGAAGGCCTGACCGCGGGACTTACCAGCATCTGGTTTGCCGGCGGAGCCGCGGGGGCGGCCGTTGCAGCGGCACTTGGCGGCGTGCTGGTGGTGCAGCTGGCGGTTTTTCTTGTGGTATCGCTGGCGCTTTTACTTCTTACCAGGCCGGCGGCCGTGCGCCTGCTGAAGAAAAACCAGGAAAAAACCAATGTGGACAGTCTTGTGGGAAAAACGGCCGTGGTGGTGAAGGAAATCGACAACCTGGCGCAGACCGGGCAGGTGCGCATTAACGATATTGAGTGGTCCGCGCGCAGCGAGGGAGACAGTATACATATCTCTTCCGGTACAGTGGTGGAAGTCCTGAAGGTACAGGGAGTAAAGCTGATTGTGCGGGAGATGGGCCGTGAGGCCTGACGGACCGCCCGGAGATTTTAAGCAGATATGTTGGAATAAATTTAAATGTGATAAAAAAGGAGGTACAGGATGGGTGGAGTTGTGCTTTTTATCATTCTGATCATTGTGGTTTTGTGGATTGTAGCGTCCTGCATCCGCATTGTGCCCCAGGCCTACGCGGTGGTTCTGGAAAGACTGGGTGCGTATCAGGCGACCTGGGGAACCGGTGTTCATTTTAAAATGCCTTTTATTGAGCGGGTGGCCAGAAAGGTGAATCTGAAGGAGCAGGTGGTGGATTTTCCGCCGCAGCCGGTGATTACCAAGGACAATGTTACCATGCAGATTGACACGGTGGTTTATTTTCAGATCACAGATCCAAAGCTGTACGCCTATGGTGTGGAAAATCCCATCATGGCCATTGAGAATCTCTCCGCCACCACGCTTCGAAATATCATCGGTGATATGGAGCTGGATGAGACGCTGACTTCCCGGGAGACGATCAACACAAGGATGCGCGCTTCCCTGGATGAGGCGACGGACCCATGGGGAATCAAGGTAAACCGTGTGGAACTGAAAAATATTATCCCGCCGGCGGCCATTCAGGACGCCATGGAAAAGCAGATGAAGGCGGAGCGCGAGCGCCGGGAGGCGATTCTTCGGGCGGAAGGTGAGAAGCGTTCCACCATTCTTGTGGCGGAAGGCAAGAAGCAGTCTGCCATCCTGGATGCGGAGGCGGAAAAACAGGCCGCCATTCTTCGGGCGGAGGCCCAGAAGGAGAGGATGATCCGGGAAGCGGAAGGCCAGGCGGAGGCAGTTCTGAAGGTGCAGCAGGCTACTGCGGAGGGCCTTCGCATGATCAAGGCCGCGGAGGCGGACGACGCAGTGCTTACGCTGAAAAGCCTGGAAGCCATGGGGAAGATCGCGGACGGGAGAGCCACGAAGATTATCATTCCGTCGAACCTGCAGGGGATCGCGGGACTTGCGGCATCACTGAAGGAAATCGTATCAGACCAGGAGCCGGCAGGCGGTTCAGAGGAATAAGGCCGGAACAGCCGGTCAGGGAGGAAGAGACATGGATTTAAAAGGAAGGAATTTCCTTACACTGAAGGATTACTCGCCGGAGGAGATCACCTATCTCCTGGATCTGGCGGAAAAGCTGAAGGCAAAGAAAAAGGCAGGAGAGCTTCATGATTACTACAGGGGAAAGAACATTGCCCTGATTTTTGAAAAAACCAGCACAAGAACCCGCTGCTCCTTTGAAGTGGCGGCTCATGATCTGGGTATGGGGACCACCTATCTGGACCCAGGCGGTTCCCAGATTGGAAAAAAGGAGAGCATTGCGGATACCGCAAAGGTTCTCGGGCGGATGTACGAGGGGATCGAGTACCGCGGCTTTGGCCAGGAAATTGTGGAGGAGCTGGCAAAATATGCGGGAGTTCCGGTGTGGAACGGACTGACCAATGAATATCATCCCACCCAGATGCTGGCGGATATGCTGACAATACGGGAACATTTCGGAAAACTGAAAGGTCTGAAGCTGGTATATATGGGAGATGCCCGCTATAATATGGGAAATTCCCTGATGGTGGTCTGCGCAAAGCTTGGCCTGGATTTTGTGGCCTGCACAAGCAAAAAGTATTTTCCCAATGAAGCGCTGGTTGCACAGTGCCAGGAATACGCCAGAGCGTCAGGAGCTTCCATTACTCTGACAGAGGACGCGATGGCGGGTACAAAGGACGCAGATGTGATCTACACGGATGTGTGGGTATCCATGGGAGAACCGGACTATGTATGGGAGGAGCGGATCCGGGAGCTCACCCCCTATAAGGTTACCAGGCAGATCATGGAAAACGCCGGGGAAAAAGCAATCTTTCTTCACTGCCTGCCGTCCTTTCATGATCTGCACACGAAGATCGGAAAGGAAATGGGAGACCGTTTCGGCCTGAAGGATATGGAAGTCACCGACGAGGTTTTTCTGTCGGAACAGTCGAAGGTATTTGATGAGGCGGAAAACCGGATGCACACCATTAAGGCAGTGATTGTGGCTACTCTGGGAGCACCGGCGCAGATATAAAGAAATATCTGTGCGAGGGAGAGACAGATGGATTTATTTAACGGAGAAACAATTTCAGGAGAGATACACACAAAATGGGCGGGTAACACCGTCCATTTTGCAGAAAAAACAGATTCAACCAACTTATGGGCAAAGCGTGCCGCCAAAGAGGGCGCAGTGCAGGGAGAGCTTTTTGTGGCAGAATATCAGTCGGCGGGGAGAGGCCGCTTTACCCGAAGGTGGGAGGCGCCCAGAGGCAGTGCGGTTACCATGACCCTTCTGCTCCGGCCGGAGTTTGCGCCCAGATACGCGTCCATGGTCACCCTGATTATGGGACTTTCCGTGGCGCAGGCCGTGGAGGAGCTGGGGATTGAGACAGGGATTAAATGGCCCAACGATGTAGTGCTTTCCCGGAAAAAAATCTGCGGAATACTGACGGAGATGAGCCTTGTGGGGTCTCGGATTGATTATGTGGTTATCGGAACAGGGATTAATGTGAACGTTCCATCTTTTCAGGAAGAGATGGAAGACCGGGCCACATCCCTTTATCTGGAAACCGGGAAGCTCTATGACCGCAGCCTGGTAATTGGTCTGGTGCTGAAATATTTTGAGAAAGATTATGAGAAGTTTGTCCGGACCTGTGATCTGACTTTTCTGAAGGAAAGCTATGAACGTTTTCTGGTGAATCAAAATCAGCCCGTCCGGGTGCTGGGACCGGATACCTATGAGGGGATTTCCAGAGGGATTAACAGAAACGGAGAGCTGCTGGTGGAGCGGGAGGACGGAAGAGTCTGCGCAGTGAATGCAGGAGAGGTCTCCGTGCGCGGACTGTACAGCTATGTGTAAACGGAAAGCCCGGAAACCTTACACTTTTGCGGGAAACCTTATTTTTTACAGGGAGAATAAAAAATGTATCAGGAGAATATTGTGCTCTGCGGAGCAAGCGCCTATGAGCAGAAATACTATTTTAACCAGGATTTTGATTCTCTGCCGGATCATGTAAAAAAAGAACTGCAGGTTCTCTGTGTGCTTTTTACGGAGGAGATTGGCGGGATTCTGACTCTGGAGTTTGACGAGGAGGGGAATCTTCAGTTTAAGACGGAGGCCGCGGAATCCGACGGCTTTTTTGACGAGATTGGAAGTGTCCTTAAAATTAAACAGCTTCGGGAAGAAAAACGGGAGCTTCTGGAATCTCTGGAAATGTATTACCGGGTCTTTTTCCTGGGAGAGGACGCGGAGGATGAGCCAAAGCCAGATGGGGAATCCTGATATGCGGGGAAAATGGAAAATCGGAAATGTGGAAGTAGAAAACCCTTTTGTTCTGGCGCCTATGGCCGGAGTTACGGATCTCCCCTTTCGCAGGCTCTGCAGGGAACAGGGAGCGGGGCTGGTGTGTATGGAAATGGTCAGCGCGAAGGCTATTTCCTATCACAATAAAAATACGGCCGCTCTGATGAGGATTCATTCGTCGGAGCATCCGGTATCGCTGCAGCTTTTTGGAAGTGACCCGGAGCTTATGGCGGAGGTGGCCGGAACCATAGAGGAGCAGCCTTTTGATATTCTGGACCTGAATATGGGATGTCCGGTGCCTAAGGTGGTGAATAACGGGGAAGGGTCTGCGCTTCTGAAAGACCCGGAACGGATCAGCCGGATTGTCCGCAGGGTTTCCAGAGCGGTAAAAAAACCTGTGACCGTAAAAATGCGCATTGGTTTTGAAGGATTTCCCGTGGATATTGTGGATATCGCGAAACGGGTGGAGGACGCGGGGGCCGCGGCCATTGCGGTTCATGGACGTACCCGGCAGCAGTATTATTCCGGGTCGGCAAACCGGGAGGCCATCCGCAGGGTAAAAGAGGCGGTGGAAATACCTGTAATTGGAAACGGGGATGTGGATTCGCCGGAGAAAGCCGCGGATATGTTTCGGGAAACCGGGTGCGACGCTGTGATGATCGGACGTGCCGCCCGGGGAAATCCATGGATTTTTCGGGATCTGAACCTTTATTTTGAAGCCGGGGAATGCCCCGGGACGAAGGGGTCTTTTGCAGGAGGCCGGCCATCGGGAGAAGAACTGCAAAGAATGATCCTCCGCCATGCGAAAATGCTGATTGAGGAAAAGGGGGAGTACACCGGAATCCGGGAAATGCGGAAGCATGTGGCCTGGTATACGGCGGGCATGCCGCACAGCGCTGGCCTTCGGCGGGAATCCAATCAGATTTCCAGTTATGAGGAGCTGGAAAGAATGCTGGATCGGCTGTGAATAGTAATCACAGGAAATGTGAAATCTTTCATCATACTTGACAAGCGTTTGAGTTTTGAGTATAATACTGAAATTGCGACCGTATGGAATTTTCGCTTTCACAGGGTGGGAATTCATCCGGAGCATCACGGAAACAAAATATTCATGTTTTATTCAGGTAAGGTTTTACCAGTGTTTTGAAAGGGAGTAAGGCGAATGGATGCAAAAAAGAACTTACTTACTTATGCAGGACTTAAAAAATTAGAGGAAGAGCTGCATGACTTAAAAGTAGTAAAGAGAAAAGAGGTAGCCGGAAAGATTAAAGAAGCCAGAGAGCAGGGAGACCTTTCCGAGAACGCAGAGTACGATGCAGCGAAGGACGAGCAGAGAGACATCGAGGCCCGCATTGAGGAAATCGAAAAGATACTTAAAAATGCCGAAGTTGTAGTGGAGGACGAGGTAGACCCGGACCGGATCAATGTGGGATGCCGTGTAAAGGTTCATGATTTTGAGTTCGATGAGGATATTGAGCTGAAAATCGTAGGCTCCACAGAAGCCAACAGCCTGGAGGGGAAAATCTCCAATGAATCTCCGGTAGGGAAAGCGCTTATCGGTTCCCACATTAATGATGTGGTGGAGGTAGAGCTGTCGTCCGGTGTTATGAAATATAAGGTGCTGGAAATTGAGAGGAATGTCTGATTGCGGAACATTGTTTTCATAGGAGAGAAAAGCTCCGGAAGGCCGGGAAACGAGAATCGTCAGAGCGAAATGCCCGGGCGATTTTCCGTTCGTATGAAAAAGGGAAGCTGACAGACAGCTGCGCAAAGAGGAGGTAAAGAGATTGGCAGATCAGAGGAGGCAGGAGCCGGACAGCAGCCAGCTGCTGAAGGTTCGCAGAGAAAAGCTGGCAGAGCTGCAGGCGGAGGGAAAAGATCCCTATAAAATTGTGAAATATGACGTGGACCATCACAGTCAGGAGATTAAAGACAATTTTGACACTCTGGAAGGGCAGGAGGTGACCGTGGCCGGCCGTATGATGTCCAAACGGGTTATGGGAAAGGCCTCTTTCTGCCATGTTCAGGATCTTAAGGGGACCATTCAGTCCTACGTAGCCAGGGACAGTGTGGGGGAGGAACCCTACAAGGCCTTTAAGAAACTGGATGTGGGAGATATCATCGGCATCCGCGGACAGGTTTTCCGCACAAAGACAGGAGAGATTTCCGTGCACGCTTCGGAAATTACGCTGCTGTCCAAAAGTCTGCAGGTTCTTCCGGAGAAATTTCATGGTCTGACCAATACCGACCTGCGTTATCGCCAGAGATATGTAGATCTGATTATGAATCCGGAAGTGAAGGAGACTTTCATCCGCCGTTCCCGGATTATCAGCGCAATCCGCAGGTATCTGGACGGCCAGGGCTTTATGGAGGTGGAGACCCCCATGCTGGTATCCAACGCCGGGGGCGCGGCTGCCAGACCCTTTGAAACGCATTTTAACGCTCTGGATGAGGACCTGAAGCTTCGAATCTCCCTGGAACTTTATCTGAAGCGGCTGATTGTCGGCGGACTGGAGCGGGTTTATGAGATTGGCCGTGTCTTCCGCAATGAGGGACTTGACACCCGCCATAATCCGGAATTTACGCTGATGGAGCTTTATCAGGCGTACACGGATTACCATGGCATGATGGATCTCACCGAAAATCTTTACCGTTATGTGGCGCAGGAGGTTCTTGGAACGACCCAGATCACCTACAACGGGGTGGAGATGGATCTTGGAAAGCCTTTTGAGCGAATCACCATGACAGATGCCGTGAAAAAATATTCGGGTGTGGATTTTCATGAAATACATGATCTGGAAACTGCGAGAGCCGTTGCGAAGGAGCATCACATTGAATATGAGGAGCGGCATAAAAAGGGAGATATCCTGAATCTTTTCTTTGAGGAATATGTGGAAGAGCATCTGATTCAGCCCACCTTTATTATGGACCATCCGGTTGAGATTTCTCCGCTTACCAAGAAAAAGCCGGAGGATCCGGAATATGTGGAGCGCTTTGAGTTTTTCATGAATGGATGGGAGATGGCCAACGCTTATTCCGAGCTGAATGACCCCATCGATCAGAGAGAGCGATTCAGGGAACAGGAAAAACAGCTGGCACAGGGAAATGAGGAGGCCAATACTACAGATGAGGACTTCCTGAATGCCCTGGAGATTGGTATGCCGCCCACGGGAGGCATTGGATTCGGGATTGACCGGATGTGTATGCTGCTGACAGATTCGGCGGCGATCAGGGACGTGCTGCTTTTCCCGACGATGAAGAGTCTGGAGAAGTAAAACTACAAGATATAGTATTTGCAGATACGACAATATATAGCTGTTTTCGAGATGCCCAATTTATGATTTGCCCAGAATTTGCCCAAGCCAGAAAGACTTTTTTGAAAAGTTATACAGGGTTATGGCAGATAAATTGGGATAAGGGGATTTGTAACTATAATTGAACAAGAATAGAATGAAAGAGCAGTCGATGATTGCTCTTTCGCTTTATTTTATTTCAAAATACGTTGCGTTAAGCAGATATTTCTCTGTTTTGAATTTGCCCGAATCGTGCCCGGAATTTGCCTTATACGAAGTGAAAACGTGTAGATTTTCGGAGAATCAGACGAATTCCTGAAGCGCACGATTTTGATATCGGGAGGAGGATTTGATGAACACTTTTTTGAAGAAAATATATCAGAAACCGGAGAAAGGATCCGGCATGGGAGATGAGCCGATGCTGGAACAGATGTGCGAAATTCTCCGGGAGGCTTATCCCCTGACGGAGTTGAACTGCGGCGACTATGCCTGTCAGAAGCTCAATGGAATGACCTTCCGTATCCGGGCTTTTCAGGCCAGGGGTCTGGGACACGTTTCCATAATGCAGGCCTCCGGCTTTTTCGGGCTGATGGTCATGGACACCCTGATCATTAACCCCACTCAGCTGGAAATGCCGCTGCTGTCCTATGACCGGGTGCTGGCCATGGGCAACGATACTCTGATTTTCGAGATTTATGATACGCTGCTGGCTCTCGCCGACCTTTCGGCGCTGGCGGCTGTTCAGACCCACTATGAAGGACTTCCGGCCCATGATCTGGGTCAGCATTGGTATGACTCTGTCAAGCTGCCGGTGAGCCTGTCCAAGAAGGGGAAAAAGGCCAGGCATACATCTGCCTTTGACGCCTGTGCCCTGGAGTATCTGACTGCTTATCTGGAGGCAGCAGGATCTGCTTCTGTATGCGATCCTTCTGCCAAGTGCAGGAAGGCCGCGGTGTATGTAGAGGGTCTGCTGACCCATGGCGGCCCATCTACCGATGTATTCCTGAAGGCTCTGGGCCGGGAAAAAACCGAAAAGCTGTTTCGAACGATTCTGTTCGGGACAGAAAAGTGAAAGCTGCATCAGAGGCTCTTACAATTTACTTTTGAGCAGCCCCAGCACGTCCGCAATTTTCTCCACCGGTTCCGGTTTTTCGCTGTTCAGCCAGTCATAGAGAACGGAAAAGGTTCCCTGAAACATAAACTGGCGGATGTATTTTACTTCTGTCTCCGAATAGCTGCTTTCGTCGATCATATTCTGAAAAATAATGCCGATGCTGGGAATCGCGAACAGATGCGCGGAAAATTCCTGCATGGGAACAGACCGGACAAGGAGACAGAACAGCTCCCGCTGGTCATACAAATGCTGCAAAATCAGGATCATGGCGTTGGAGCTCTGGGTGATAACCTGTTTTAACTCTTCGTCCAGCTGCCGGAGGAAGTCTGCCTCAATTTCGTTCAGCAGTTCCTCCTGGCTTCCGTAGTATTTGTAAAACGTTGTGCGGTTGATTTCCGACACTTTGCAGAGCTCATAGACTGTGATCTGGCTCAGCGGTTTTTCCCGGAGCAGTCGGAGCAGTCCCGTCTTAAGCATGGTTTTGCTGATGCGTATCCGCTGGTTTTCCATTTCTTTGATTCACCTCGACAAATTTCTGATATCTGTTGACTTTAACACAAATAAGAGATTTTATGTTGATAACAAAACATTTTAACGACAACAGTCTGTTGACTTTAATTGCCTGCGTTTATTATAATGAACGTATGGAAATTTGTCAACTTTAAGCTCAGCGGGAGGTTCATCAAATGAGATTTTGGGGGCGAAACTGGTATTACATCGGTGGTGTTCTTTTTGTGCTGCTGGCCTTTGGAATGGGGCTCTGGGGCTGTGAGCACATGAGCAGAATACGGGTCATCCTGATATTCAGCTGGATGGGGATGCTGATGCACCAGTTTGAGGAATACGCTTTTCCAGGAGGATTTCCCCTGATTTCCAACATGGCCGGGCTGGGCGAGACGGAACACCCGGAGCGGTATCCCCTGAATGGAAGGCAGAGCTTTGTGAGTAACGTCCTTTTCTGCTAGCTGAGTTACATCATTCCCATCTGCTTCCCCGGCCTGGTCTGGATGGGAGCCAGTCAGGTGCTGGCGGGGGTGTGGCAGCTTCCGGGGCATGGCATCGCCATGAATGTGCGGCTGAAAAGCAGGTACAATCCAGGCCTTGCCTCCACGGCGTTTTTGCAGACGCCGGTGGCGATTTACTATGTCTGGTACGTCTGTACCTGTATGCCGGAAAAAGCGGGACAGCTCTGGTGGGGCATTCCCGGCTCCATTCTTATGCTGCTGCTCACCTTCATCGTTCCCATTCTGGTGATGAAGGACAGGAATTCTCCCTATCCATTTGAGGAGCAGGAGCTGTATGGTTATAACAGAGAACACGTCGCGGCGCTGTGGGAAGAACGGAAGGCGGCAAAGACTGCAAAGGAGGACCGTTAACAATGGCTGAAAAACTGGATAAATGGTGTGATATTAACTGGACCATTTTTATTTGTGTGACGGGCGTTGTCACCGGCGTACTGTCTGCCGTCTTCTGGGACGAAATGCCTCTGGGCGCACAGGGAGCTGTGTTTGTGGCGATGATTATGCCCTTCCATGTGCTGGAGGAGTGGAAGTTCCCCGGCGGCCTTCACATTTTCTACAATGTTCTGCTGGGGCCGAAGGAGGCTGAGAAGCAGCAGATCGACCGGTTCCCCATGAGCCGCCTGACGGATATGATTACCAATGTTGGCTTACAGTGGATTCCGCTGGTCTATCTGGTACTCAGTTTTTTCACCGGTCTCTCCAATGCCGCTGCACTGTGTATGATGCTGCTGTGCTTCATCGAAGTGCTGGCGCATACCGGCGGCGGTACGCTCTCCTATTTCTGGCTGAGAAAAGACGGCAAGAAAACCATTTATCATCCCGGCTTCGCTACCTCCTGGATGATGTTCCTGCCCGCAGGGGTGTATATCGCGGCACATCTGGAAAATGTCACCGGAAGCGACTGGCTCTGGGCGATCGTTCTGTTCATTATTATGATGCTGATCTGTATTGTCCTGACGGAGACTCCGCTGAAAAAATGGGTTTACAGGCAGGACAAAGGGATGTTTGCCTTTGCGGACGGCAAATACTATGAGAAGTACCCTTCTTTCTGGAAGAAATGATACGGATGGCATTGAAAACCTGCAGGACGGCAGGGCGTCCATCCTGCGAAGAACTGGCTTCAAATATTAACGAAAATGGAGGTGTCAAATGGCTGAAAAAACGGTTATCTATTATTATTCTGGCTCCGGAAACAGCCTTTCTGTGGCAAAGCACATTGGCAAAAAACTGGGGAATACAACCATTTTGTCTGTCTACACTCTGCGGGATGCCCCGGAGGTTCCGGTAGATTATGCGAGAATCGGCATTGTGACGGCTACCTGGTTTGTACGCCCGCCGAGGGTGGTGAAAGAGGTCTGTGAAAAGCTGCGCTGCTCCAGACAACAGAAGATTTTCATCATTGCTACCTGCGGCGGATATGACGGTTATGTCTGCATTGATCTGAAAGCTATTCTGCAGCCGAAAACCGGCTTTCCGGTACAGACCTTCATGCTTCCCATGCCGCCCGATCACATTGTGGGTTTTTCCCCTATGCCAGACTGGGTGAACCGGATTTATCTGAACCATGAGGCGAAAGCCACCCGCAAAATCGCAAAAAAAATCCGAGCGGATGTGCCTACCAGAAACCGTAAAGGTCTCAACCGCAGGTTTCTCAATGGTATGTCTAAAACATTTAACGGCTGGCTGGGTGTTGACCGGGACAGCGTGGAGGGCGGTTTCTACACCTCCGACGCCTGCACCAGATGTGGTGTCTGTGAGAAGCTGTGCAAAAACGGGAATATCCATCTGACCGGGGACGGCGTGGTCTGGGGCCATGACTGCCAGCAGTGCATGGCCTGTATTATGTGGTGTCCGAACCAGGCCATCCGTCATCCCAACGTGCCGGAAAAGCGCAGGCGTTACCAGAACCCAAATGTCACCCTGAAGGATATGATGAGGTCAGAATTTCATGTGGGAGGGAAACGGCAATGAAGTATAATGTCAATCCCAGAAACGGGGACAGGCTCTCTGTTCTCGGCTTTGGCTGTATGCGCTTCGCCGGAGACAGCATTGTGACCTCCTTCTCCGGGCGGTTCGACGTCAAAAAGGTGGAACAGCTCATCGTCTCCGCCGTGGAGCAGGGCATTAACTATTTTGACACGGCCTATGTCTATACAGGCAGCGAGGAGATCCTGGGCAGTGTTCTGAAGAAACACGGTCTGCGGGATAAAGTCTATCTTGCCACCAAGATGCCGCTTATCATATGCCGTAAAGCTGAAGATCTGGATCGATTTTTTGACAGGCAGCTGGAGCATTTGCAGACCGACCACATCGATTATTATCTGCTGCATATGCTGACGGATATGAAAACATGGAACACCCTTTGTGATTGGGGGATCCGTGAATGGGCAGAGGAAAAGAAGCGTTCCGGGCAGATTCAGAACTTTGGGTTTTCCTTTCACGGAGCGCGGGATGAATTTCTGGCG
This sequence comes from Clostridiales bacterium, assembly GCA_021203365.1. Taxonomy (GTDB): domain Bacteria; phylum Bacillota; class Clostridia; order Lachnospirales; family Lachnospiraceae; genus Blautia_A. The sequence continues at coordinate 15,156 of JAJQBI010000078.1, read as the reverse complement.
CTGCTTGACGCTTATGACTGGGATTTTTGCCAGATTCAGTACAATTATTCGGATGAAAATTATCAGGCAGGCGTCACAGGGCTGAAAGCGGCTGCGGACAAGGGGATTCCGGTTATGATCATGGAACCTCTTCTGGGCGGCAAGCTGGCAAAAAATCTGCCGAAGGCCGCCGTGGCGCGCTTTAAAAAAGCCGATCCAAAGCTGTCTCCGGCGGCGTGGGGATTTCGATGGCTGTACAACCAGCCGGAGGTTACAGTGGTCTTAAGCGGGATGAATGAGCCGGAGCAGCTGGATGATAACGTCCGCATTGCAGACTCTGCTGTTCACGGAATGCTGACGGAGGCGGATCAGGCTGCGATCCGGGATGTAAGGGATATTTTCAAAGAGTCCTACAAGGTTCACTGTACGGGATGCCATTACTGTATGCCCTGCCCGGCAGGGGTAGATATTCCGGCCTGCTTCACTGCGTATAACACCCGATATTCCATCAGTAAAAGTCAGGGGATGATTCAATATTATATGGGGACTCTGATGAGCGACCGGCCCGGCTATGCGGGCCTGTGCAGGAAATGCGGAAAGTGTGAGAAGCACTGCCCTCAAAACCTGCCAATACGGGAAAATCTGAAAGAAGTTGCCAGAGAATTTGAAGGACCGCTGTTCAAGGGTGCAAAGGCGGTAATGCCACTGTTTGTCAGGAAGAAAACCTGAAAGGAAGGCCGACATTATGAGTAATTCTACCGTTTATGAATGTTTTGAAGAAGCTGTGACACGGTTCCCTGAACAGTCTGCCATTGTGGAGCCGGAGAAGTCCCTGACCTACGCCGGGCTTAAACGGCGTATTGATCTGATTATGGAAAATTTTCCCTCACAGGAAAAATGCATCGGCATTGTGACCGACCACGGGGCGGATTTTGTGGCCGCCATTTTTGCCGTGTTAAAGGCCGGAGCGGCCTATGTTCCGGCGGAGCCGGATTTCCCGGAGGAGCGCATTCGTTTTATGATGGAGGAGAGCGGCGTGGGCTTCATCATCACCCGGCGGAAATATCAGGAGAAGCTGAAAGGCTTCCCTTTGTTGTTTCTGGAGGACATGACGGAGGAATTCTCTGCACAGAAAGACAGCCGCCGGGGACGTCCGGAGTCTCTGGCCTATATTTTATATACCTCCGGTTCCACCGGTGTGCCCAAGGGCGTCTGCGTGACAAACGCCAATGTCTGCCATTATGTCCGGGCGTTTCAGCAGGAATTTCACCCTGCCGCCGGGGACGTGATGCTGCAATATTCCGTCTGCTCCTTTGACATTTTCGTGGAAGAGGTCTTTACCACCCTGCTCTCCGGGGCAGCGCTGGCCATTCCGGACGGGCAGGCGAGGGCGGACGTAAATTCTCTGATGGACTTTGTACGGGAAAAAAAGTGACCATGCTCAGCGGGTTTCCCTATATGCTGATGGAGCTGAACGAGCTGGAAAGCATTCCTTCCAGCCTGCGGCTGCTCATCAGCGGCGGAGATATCCTCCGGGAGAGCTATGTGAATCACCTGCTGCCGCAGGTTACGGTTTACAATACCTATGGACCGTCGGAAACTACCGTGTGCTGCAGCTATTTTTGCTGCAACGGCCAGAAGGCGCTGGAGGACGGCACTTATCCCATTGGGAAAGCAGTGCCTGGTACAGAAATTGAACTGCTGGACGACGATGGAAGACCTGTTCCCGCCGGTTTAACAGGAGAGATCTGTATTTCAGGCGGCGGCGTCTCCAATGGGTATCTCGATCAGAGCAAAAATGAAGGGTTCGTGACGACAGAGGACGGGAAACGGCTCTATCGGAGCGGTGATCTGGGCTATATTCTGCCGGACGGCAATCTGGCGTTCCTTCACCGCAGGGACTCTCAGGTGATGATCCTGGGGAAACGGGTGGAGCCGGAGGAGGTGGAAAATGTCCTCTGTGACTGCGAGGAAGTACGGACCGCGGTGGTCTGCCCGTTCACAGATGAGCATGGCCTTTCCTACCTGACCGCCTATGTGGTTCCGGAAGAGACCGGGTTTGTTCTCTCTGAAGTCAGGAAAAAGCTGTTACGGTATCTGACCCCCTTTATGATACCGGAATTTTTTGTGATTCTGGATCATATCCCTCTGACTCCCAACGGAAAGCCGGATGTAAAAAGCCTGCCTGTGGTACTGAAAGAGGGGGGCCGCTGAAATGAAGATCACAATCAGAAAAGCGGGCTGCTCCGACCTGGAGGAACTGATGCAATGGAGGGAAGTTGTTTTGCGGGAGGTATTTTCCATCCCGGCAGGAGAAAGGATTGAAGAGCTTCTCGCCGCAAACCGGACGTACTATCAGGCCGCACTGGAAAAGGGGAAACACATTGCCTGTTTTGCCTGTGCCGGGGAAAAAACTGTGGGCTGCGGCGGCGTCTGTCTTTATCAGGAGATGCCTTCGCCGGACAATCCCAGCGGCCAATGCGGGTATCTGATGAATATTTTTACCCTTCCCGATCTGCGGCAGCAGGGCATTGGAAAAGAAATCGTTCAATGGCTGGTGCGGGAGGCGAAGCGCCAGGGGGCAGAGAAGATTTATCTGGAGGCATCTGAACAGGCGTACTCTCTGTATCGGGAATTGGGCTTTCAGGATATGAAGGGATATTTGAAGTACAGTGAAATCAGATCAGGTCAGGGGGAGAGGATATGAAAACAGAAAAAACAGTTACGCTGCAGGTGGACGGGAAAAAGATACAGATTTACAGCACGGCGCAGTCCGCGCCGCTGGTAATTTATCATGCCGTGATGGGTGAGGGAAAAACGCTGTGGAATGCCTGTCAGAAACTGGACTGCCCGGCGTTTTCCCTGACGGTCATCAACGGCGTGAATTGGGACGATGATATGACGCCATGGGCTATTCCGCCCATCTCCAGGGGAGACACGCCCTGTTCCGGCGGCGCAGACGCCTATTTAGGACAGCTTACCGGGGAGATGCTGCCGCAGATCACGGCTGCGCTTCCGTTTCCGCCGGCATACTGCGTTCTGTCCGGCTATTCTCTGGCCGGGCTGTTTGCTGTTTACGCGGGATATAAAACGGACTGCTTTTCCCGTCTTGTCTCCACATCCGGTTCTCTGTGGTATCCGGATTTCGTTCCGTTTGTCAAACAGCACCCCATTTCAAAACAGGTGAAGTCGATTTATTTTTCCCTGGGAGATCAGGAAAGTCACACGAAAAATCCGTACCTTGCCCCTGTGGAGGAGAACACCCGGTTTCTGGCCCAGTATTTTTCGAAGCAGGGCATCCAGACTACCTTTCAGCTGAACCGGGGAAACCACTATCGGAATTCTGCGGGGCGGATGGCCGCCGGGATTCTGTGGACGCTGCAACAATGGCTTTGAGAGGACAGATGTAATCAGGTCCACGGCTGCCCGCATGTTTGATGGAGAGGATATCCTTTCTGGCTTCGCGGCAAAGGAATTCCACAGGATGACAGGCCGCTGGGTAAATTCAGTGAAAAGACTTTTGCATGAATTTGTTTCAATGTATATGGTTTGTTTGGCAGGAATCTGTTACAATAAAAAATAATCGCTCAGGAAACATTATACCGGGAGTCTGTGTCGTGGCTTTAATTATGACAAAAATGTATGCTGAGCCTGAAAGGAAGTTGATTTTACATGAGCTTACAATCAGATACAGAAATGCTATCTGTTTCAGCAGTGGAGGAATATGCCACGCAGAATCATATAACTGTTGATGTAGCATACGAGTTGTTCTATCGTCATCAGATTTTTGAAAAGATTATTCTTCAGCATGAATATCTGCATCAGGTATCTATGGATGAGGTTATGGAATTCGTTTATAAAGAAATTCAGGACAATGAATATAATTTGATTCTGTTTCATGGGACGGATGTGGATTTCACGGAAATTCAGTTGAACAAGTCGCACAATAGGAGGGACTTTGGAACAGGTTTCTACACAACGATCCTCGAAGAACAAGCAAAGGAATGGGCGTATCGTCTCAGTTTGAGAAATTATTCAAAGGATTACTATGTGATGAAATTCCTGTTTGCAGAGAATGAAGATCTGAAAATTAAGAGGTTTGAATCCCTGAGTATAGAATGGTTAGAGTTTATCAAAGAAAATCGTTCTAGAGGTGGATTGCAGCACGACTATGATGTTGTGATCGGTCCGGTAGCGGATGACAATACCATGGAGACGGTGCAGCTGTACATTGCGGGAATCCTGAATGCAGAAGAAGCTGTAAACAGACTTCGATACAACAAGGTGAATAATCAGGTGTCATTCCATACAAAAAAGGCACTGGAATATTTGAGATTCGTTGGGAGGAATCAGTATGAGTGAGATATACACCTTTAATGGGAAAGACATCACGATGAATGTATTCATTCAGATTCGGGCAGTCGTTGATATTATTAAAGAAGCAAGAAAGCTTGATTTCATAGAGGCATTGGGACAATTCTATCATTCCAATACCTATAAGACACTGCAGAACACGGAAAATGGCCTTTGGGCAGAGTCTCCGGAGTATATAGCAGACTGTTTCTTTGAAAATCGGTATTAAAGCCGTTGGGTAAATTCTGTGAAAAGACTTTCGCATGAATTTGTTTCAATGCATATGGTCTGTCTGGCAGGAATCTGTTACAATAAAAAATAACCGCTCAGGAAACATTATACCAAGAATCCGTGTCGGGCTGAATTCTTACAAAGAGTCAGCCGCAGAAAGAAATGAGGATTTTCAGGTGCGGACGTGAACCGAGGGGGTGTGATGATGGGGAAAGAATTTCATCAGGTTTCGGAGAATACTGAAATACGGATGTCGGCTATAAGGAACCAATGCCGATTTATGACACATAACATACCGAACAGGGTATTAAAAAACATTAAGATATTTGCCGAAAAAAGTAATGTGGAAAAAGTAATTCTTTTCGGATCGAGAGCGAAAGGCACACATACGCCGAGAAGTGATATTGATATTGCAGTTCTTGGAGGCGATTTTGACGCTTTTTACTGGATGATACAGGAGCAGGATTTTACTCTTTTAATGTTTGACGTTATTAATTTAAATGAAAAGATTTCTGATGAGCTGGAACGGGAAATAGAAAGAAGTGGGGTGATTTTGTACGAAAAAGCTTGATAACTTCTTGGAAAAAACAATGAGAGAAAAACTGGAAAATGATAATTCCTGAAAGACTGGAAGTTCATTTCCGGATGGTGCGTTCTGTTTTTGGGAAAAGCCGGAAACCGTCTTTTTAAAGAAGGGTGCGCTCTGTCGTGGATGAGGGAGCGTACCCTTCTTTTAATAATGAGTTAAATATCTGAATGCGGCCGGAGCTTAGTTGCCGGTGGAGGGAACCGGAGCGGAAGCCTCTTCGCCTGCGGCCATAACAAAGCTTCTGAAAAGCTTCCGGCTGTTTTCGTCCACCAGATGGGAAAATTCCGGGTGCCACTGAGTGGCCCACACATATTTCTTCTCCGGCATCCAGACGGCCTCTACCAGGCCATCCTGGGAAAGGGCCATGGGAGAGAGCCGGGGAGAAAGCGCACGCACCGCCTGATGATGACAGCTGTTTACCGGTATTTCCTGCTGACCGAGAAGGGCGTGCAGCGGAGTATCCGGAAGGATGGTCACGCTGTGAGCAGGCCGGTCATAGGGGGGCGTCTGTCTGTGAGCCGTGTGGGAGGGGCGCTGGGTGGGAAGATCCTGGTAAAGAGTTCCTCCCAGTGCCACATTGAGGAACTGGAGTCCCCGGCAGATTCCGAAAAGCGGTTTATCCCGTTCCAGGATCATGGGAAGGAGGAGATTTTCCATCTCATCCCGCCTGGGACAGCGCTGGGCGCAGGCAGGAAGGGGTGTCTGACCGTACATTTCCGGCTGAATATCATGGCCGCCGGTGAAAAGAAAACCGTCATATTCGTCGGCGATCTGTGTGAGAAGGGAAGTGTGGGTAGTCAGCGGAAGCATGACCGGAAGCGCGCCGGCTTCGATCAGTCCATTCATATATCCGGGCAGCATCCAGTAGCTTTTCCGTTCTATGTCCGGAAGTGGGATAATGGCGATGGATGGTTTTTTCATGGATCATTCCTCCTGTGTGTGATATAGGGCCATTTTAATGCAGATGAGGGAAAAATGCAAGCCGCGGCAGGCCATGGCTGCAAAGAAGGCCCATTTTTCCCTTCATTGAAAAACTGCATTGACTTTTGAGCGAAAAAAGGTTATTCTATGATGAGGAGAAATAAAGGATCGTAAGAATGGACGAGGTAGTCTGTGATTATGCAGACTGCCCTTTTTTGTTTCCGTCTGACGGGGCGGAGCGGACATATGTCCGCTTGTGACACGCAGGAGAGGAAACGATGATAGGAGGGGCGGCAGTGGCGGAGGAAAAAAGCCCGGTTTTACAGGTGGATAATCTGTCCGTGGAATTTCGAACAGCGGAAGGTATTGTGCACGCGGTGAATCATCTGGATTATGAGCTGCGGGAAGGGGAAGCTCTGGGTATTGTGGGGGAGAGCGGAAGCGGCAAGAGCGTGTCTTCCCTGGCGGCCATGCGTCTGATCCCCAATCCGCCGGGGAAAATTGTCAGCGGGCGGATTCTGTACGGCGGAAAGGACCTGGCGCAGTGCACGGAAAAAGAGATGGAAAAAATCCGGGGAAATGATATTTCCATGATTTTCCAGGAACCCATGACCTCCCTCAATCCCATCCATACCTGTGGAAGTCAGATTGCGGAAGTTCTCCGGTTACATAAAGGGATGAAAAAAAAGGAAGCCATGAGAGAGGCTGTGGAGATGATACGCGCGGTTGGCATTGCAAATCCGGAAATGCGGGCCAGGCAGTACCCTCATGAGATGTCCGGGGGGATGCGTCAGCGTGTGATGATTGCCATGGCGCTGGCCTGCCGTCCGAAAATTCTGATTGCGGACGAGCCCACCACGGCGTTGGACGTGACGATTCAGGCGCAGATTCTGGATCTGATCCGGAACCTGAATAAAGAATACAAAACTGCGGTGATCATGATCACCCATGATCTGGGTGTGGTGAACGAATTGTGTGACCGGGTGATCGTCATGTACACCGGCCGGATCCTGGAGGAAGCTGCCGCGGCCGAGCTGTTCCGGAAGCCTCTGCATCCCTATACCGTCGGTCTTCTGAATGCCATTCCGAAGATTGAGAAGGAGAAAAAGGCGCTTTCCACCATCCCGGGAGTGGTGCCCAATCCCACAGAGGAGATTGTGGGATGCAGCTTCTGTCCTCGCTGTGACTGTGCCATGGAGATCTGCAGCCGGGAAGAGCCGCCCATGAGGCAGCTGGAGGGCCGGAAGGTAAGGTGCTGGCGCTATGCCGCGGGAGGTGAGCAGAATGGGTAAAAATCCGGATACACCTCTGGTGGAGGTACGGGATGTGAAGGTTCATTTTCGCCAGAGAAAAAATGGAAATGAGACTGTGAAGGCCGTGGATGGCATTACATTTGCCATAAAGCGGGGGGAGACCTTCGGCGTTGTGGGGGAGAGCGGATGCGGAAAAAGTACCCTGGGACGGGCGATTCTGCGGCTGATTGAGCCTACCGGCGGTGAGGTGTTTTATAATGGGCGCAGCATGAAGGAGCTGAGCCGACAGGAGATGAAGGATCTCCGGCAGAAAATCCAGATTATTTTCCAGGATCCATCTGCATGTCTGAATCCGAGAAGAACTGTAAAAAAGATACTGACGGAGCCTTTTGATGTCCATGGCATTAAAGACAGGGAATTTATTGACAAAAGAATCCATGAGCTGGTGGAGCTGGTAGGCCTTGCGGATTATCATCTCTCCCGTTATCCCCATGAACTTTCCGGGGGACAGAAGCAGCGGATCGGAATTGCACGGGCGCTGGCGCTGAACCCGGAGCTGATTGTCTGTGATGAGGCTGTATCTGCTTTGGACGTGTCCGTGCAGGCCCAGGTGATCAACCTGCTGGAGGAGCTCCAGAAAAAACTGGGTCTTACCTACCTGTTTATCTCCCACAATCTGAACGTGGTTCACCATATCAGTGACCGTGTGGGCGTGATGTATCTGGGAAGAATGGTGGAAATTGCCACGGCGGATGAGCTTTATGATTACCAGGCCCATCCCTATACGAAGGCGCTGCTCTCCGCCATTCCTCAGACAGAGACAAGGAAGATGCAGGACCGGATCATTTTGCAGGGGGAGGTCCCCAATCCGGCCAACCCGCCGTCGGGATGTCATTTTCATACCCGATGCCCGAAGTGCTGTGATGTCTGCAAGCGGTCGGCTCCGGAACTCCGGGATTTGGGGGATGACCATCTTGTGGCTTGTCATTTTCCGGAAGAGAGAGGCTGAGACTGCGGGCTTCGAATGTTGTTTAATGATTGTATGACAGGGCTGTGGGAAGATGGGTTTCCTTCGGCCGGTCAGATAGATGTAGTGTCAACTGTGTTTTTTAAAAAAGGAGGAGCAAAAGAATGAAGTTTAGAAAGAAAATCCTGGCCCTGTTTCTGGCGGCGGCCACTGTGGTTTCTTCTGTAAGTGTGGTTTCAGTCTCCGCGGAATCGGAAGGCGGCGGAACTGTGGTAATCGGTGCGCAGACCGATGTGGTTACTCTGGATCCGGGACGCTGCTATGAGCCTTATGCGAATCTGATTCTGCGTGCCTGCTATGACTGCCTGTATGAGTTTCAGGACGGTGTGGATGGAGCGCAGCCAAGTCTGGCCACCGGCATTGAGTATTCCGAGGACGGCCTGACCGCTACGGTGACCATCCGTGAGGACGTGGTGTTTGCCTCCGGAAATCCCCTGACCGCGAAAGATGTGCAGTTCAGTATTATGCGCTGCAAGTACCTGCAGGACAATCCGTCCTTTATCTGTGACGGAATCGACAGTATTGACGTGATTGATGATTATACGGTGCAGTTTAATCTGAATACCCCGGACAGCTCCTTTACCTCCAAGCTCGCCTATGCCAGCATGTCTATTATTGACTCGGAGCTTGCCATGGAGCAGGGCGCCACAGACGCAGAGGACGCGGCGACCACAGATACGGCGAAGGATTATTTTGATGCGGGCGCAAGTCTTGGTTCCGGTCCCTATGTGCTGGAGAGCTGGATTCCGGACGAAGAGTTTGTGCTTGTAAAGAACGAGAACTATTACGATGAGGCTTCCTCAATTGATGAGTTTATCATTCAGGAGATGGACGATGCCAACACCCAGATGATGTCCCTGAGCCAGGGAGATATCCAGATTGCCCTGAACCTGAACGCAGATACGGTTTCCGAGCTGGAAGGAACTGACGGAGTGGAAGTAATTGCCAGCTCCACCATGACCATGGGATTTCTGTTCATGAACATGGATGAGGAGATCGGCGGTCCGGTTTCCGATCCGCTGGTGCAGCAGGCCATCCGTCTGGCCATTGACTATGAAGGCATCCAGCAGATTGTGGGCGAGGGCTCTGTGACTCCGCTCTCCTATATTCAGGTAGGACTTCTGGGTGCGGCGGATCCCCGTGACACCGATTATCGTGATGTGGAGCAGGCGAAGGAACTGATGGCGGAAGCCGGCTATGAGGACGGATTTGAGATTGATTTCCCCTGCTGTACACTTTCTCCGGAGGGAATTGCTCTTACAGATCTTGCGGTAAAGCTTGCCTCTGACCTCTCGGAAATCGGCATCACTCTGAACATTCAGACAGAGGACTGGAACGGCGGCTACGCGGATGAATACCGCAACGGCGAGCTTGGCTTCAGCATTATGTACTGGTCTCCGGACTACATTGACCCCAACGCGGAGCTCGAATTCCTGCCGGGCGGCATTGTAGGTCTGCGCGCGGGCTGGACGGAGGATATGGATCCGGATCTTGCGGCCATGAAGTCCGAAATTGTCAGTGAGCTGGATGAGGATGCCCGTGTAGAGCTTCTTGCCGAGATGCAGGAGGCCACTGCCGAGTATGGCCCCTTTATTCCGCTGGTGCAGTATCCGAAGTACATCGGCGCGGATGAGAACCTTGTGAATATAACCTTCAGCGACAGCTACCGCATTGACCTGCGGGCGGTTGACTGGGCATAAAAAGCAATCCAATGATTTACAGGCGGCGAGGTGAAGCATGGATACCCTGAAATTTATCGCAAAAAGAATTCTATATCTGATCGTTCTCCTTTTTGGAGTGGCCACGATCGTGTTTATTCTTACCCGACTGGTGCCTACGGACCCTGTCGCCGCCAACCTGAGCCAGAGAAATCTGAATGACCCTGAAATGGTGGCAGCCTTCCGGGCAAAATGGGGACTGGACAAGCCGGTGTGGGAACAGTATCTGATTTATCTGAAGGGACTGCTGCAGCTGGATCTGGGAACCTCCATCCGTACCGGAAAATCGGTACTGTCTGAGCTGCAGAGATGTTATCCCGCAACCGTAGAGCTTGCGCTGTTTGCCATAATCTTCGCTTCTGTTTTTGGAATCCTCTTCGGGATCATTTCCGCCCTGAAGAGGAACAGCTGGTTGGATCAGCTGGTGCGGGGGATTTCCGTGGCCGGTGTCAGCGTGCCCACTTTCTGGCTGGCGCTGCTGTTTCTGTATTTTTTCTATTACAAGCTTGGCATTGCTCCGGGAACCGGGCGGATCAGCAAGACCTTTGACGCTCCGGCGACGGTAACCGGGCTGTATGTGCTGGATTCCCTTCTGGAAGGGGATCCGGCCAAGGCCTGGAACTGCTTCTGCCATCTGGTCCTTCCCGGAAGTGTTCTGGGATGCTTTACCATGGGACTGATCACCCGGACGACCCGGTCCAATCTTCTGGAGGTGATGTCTACGGACTACATCCGCACGGCGCAGGCGAAGGGGATGGCAAGGATCCGTCTGATTCTGCATCACGCCCTGGGCAACGCGCTGATCCCGGTTCTCACCGTTATCGGCCTGGGTTTTGGAAACCTGCTGGGAGGTACGGTTCTGGTTGAAACGATTTTCAGCTGGCCCGGTGTGGGACAGTTTGCCTATGAATCCGTGGTCAAGCTGGATTCTCCGGGTATTATCGGTGTGGCCCTGCTGATCGCGTTGAATTACGGCGTCATTAATACGGTGGTGGATATTCTGTACGGAGTGATCGACCCGAGAGTGAGGAGTGGATCATGATGAAAAAAATAAAAAGAATCTTTACATCCAATTTTCTTTTTACTCTGGGAACGATTATCTGTGTACTGTGGATTCTGGCCTCTGTTTTTGCCCCGCTGATCGCGCCCTATGATCCTCTGGCCCAGAATCTTGCGGAAAAACTCAGCCCTCCGTCCCTGACTCATCTTTTCGGGACAGACAATTTCGGGAGGGACATTTTAAGCCGTGTGCTTTACGGAGGACGATATTCTCTTCTGGCCGGTATCCTGACTGTGATTCTGGCCGGGGTTTTCGGCAGTATTTACGGTGCTGTGGCGGGATATATCGGGGGAATGGTGGACAATGTGATGATGCGCCTTTCCGAGATGATTATGGCATTTCCAACCATTATTCTGGCCATTGTGATTACCTCTGCTCTGGGCTCCAGCCTGTTTAACACCATGCTGGCCCTGGTGATTGTGGCCTGGCCCAATTATGCCAGACTGATGCGAAGCGTGGTTCTCTCTGTGAAGGAGAGCGAGTATGTGGAGGCGGCCCGGGCTCTGGGAACTTCAAAAATGCGGATCCTTTTCAGGGAGATTATTCCTAACAGTATGACGTCTGTAATTGTAATGGCCACAACAGATATTGGAAATCAGATCCTGATGTTTTCTACCTTAAGCTTTCTGGGACTTGGAAGTCAGCCGCCCACACCGGAGTGGGGCATGATGGTCTCGGACGGCGTGGATTATTTCAATAAATTCTGGGTAGCCGGATTTCCAGGTCTGGCCATTTTTACCATGGCCATGGGCGCCAACTTTGTAGGCGACGGACTTCGCGATCTGCTGGATCCGAAGCTCCGGAAGAATTTCTAAAAGGAGCCGCGGTGAATGGCGGCCGGTAAAAAAGCGGGAAACGGGGGAATGGAACATGTACGCAGCGCGTGCGGTTAAAATATTAAGACTTTTAAAGGAAAAGGGAATTTCCCAGATGCTGGTTACAGATCCCTTCGCGGTGGGATATCTCACCGGGTATTTCACAGAGCCCCATGAGCGTTTTCTGGGGCTTTTGCTGAGGGAAAACGGGGATCATGTGCTGTTTTTGAATAAACTGTTTTTCGTAACGGTGGATACCGGAGTGCGGGAGGTCTGGTTTTCCGATACAGACCCGGTGATGGATCTGGTGTCCGGGTATGTGACGCCGGGGGAAGTGCTGGGGATTGATAAATATATGCATGCCCGCTTTCTGCTCCCGCTGATGGAAAAAAGCGGAGCGTCCGGATATGTGCTGAGCTCGGAGTGTATTGATGAGGCCCGGGGAGTTAAGGATTCCGAAGAAATCGCAAAGATGGCGGAGGCCTCCCGGATCAATGATCTGGCCATGGATCGACTGAAAGCACTGCTTCGGCCGGGTGTGACTGAGCTTGAGATCGCGGATCAGCTGAAAGGCATTTATCAGGAACTGGGCGCGCAGGACAATTCCTTTGCCCCCATTGTCGCTTTCGGGGAAAATGCGGCGGACGGTCATCATATGCCGGATGATACGGTTCTTTCGGAAGGGCAGTGTGTGATTTTTGACGTGGGATGTCTCCGGGACGGATACTGCTCTGATATGACCCGGACTTTTTTCTGGCGAAGCGTTTCGGATAAGCACCGGGCGATTTATGAGCTGGTAAAAAAGGCGCAGCAGGCCGCGGTGGAGGCCGTTCGCCCCGGGAGAAGGCTCTGCGAGATCGATGCCGCCGCCAGAGATGTGATCGCGGCGGAAGGATTTGGAGAGAATTTTAACCATCGTCTTGGACATTTTATCGGGATGGAGGTTCATGAATTCGGGGATGTCTCCGGCGCCAACCGGAATGAAGCCGTGCCGGGCATGATTTTTTCCATTGAGCCGGGAATCTATCTCCCGGGGGAGATGGGAGTCCGCATTGAGGATCTGGTCCTGGTGACAGAGGATGGATGCAGGAGGCTGAATCATTATTCCCATGAGATCTGTGTGGTGGGATAAAGGATGAGAAAAAGACTGAAAAACATGAAAGCGGGACGTTCGGAATGAATCAGAACGTTCCGCTTTCATGTTTTTAGGATTCAGGTGAATAGTCACAATGAGGAGAAGGCCGTCTATGAGTTATGTTATATATACGGTTGCAGGCTGATTTATCAGGCCAGCCCTCTTACACGAGTATTTTTCGGATCATAGAAAACTCGATCTGTCAGCATGGTTGGAATTTCTTTTCCGTCCGAAAGAATAGTCGCGGAATCTCCAGGCTTGGCAACGGCTTTATCAATCAGGGCAAAGCCGATGTTTTTTTCTACGGTGAAACCATATGTGAACATAGTAACCTTTCCGCATGGTTTTTCATCTACTTTTATGGCAGCACCAGGAGCGATATCTGCAGTATCGTCATCCACAGTGAAGCCGATAAGACTGCGGATAGCGCCTTTTTCTTTTACCTTTAACAGAGCGGGTTTCCCAATAAAATCCTTGTTCCAGTCAATTGTCCATGAAAAACCAACTTCCAGAGGATTGGTTCCGGCCAGGTCACTCATAAGAACAAAACCTTTTTCCCGGGGAAGACTTGTCACAATGACATCGGTGGTGATTTTCTGGATTCCATATGGTTTGCCCTGTTTTTCCAGTTCTGATTCGATAAATGCCGCATCTTCTGGACTGCAGTAGATCTCGTATCCCAATTCGCCGGTATAGCCGCTTCTTGCGATTTTTACATTAATGGAATCAATTTTGTTATCTTCAATGTGGAAATATTTCAGATTGTCGATATTGGTATCCAAAATGTCATCCAAAAGAATTCGGGAGTTTGGTCCCTGCACGGCATACATGGTAGTGACTTTTGTGATTTCCTCATAAGAGACGTTTTCTTCGGCCTTGTGGGCGTTAAACCATGCAATCATCTCATCAATATAGAGGGTGGAAACCCAATATATTTCTGTTGAAATATGAAAAATAATAACATCATCAATGATGATACCATCTTCATTCAGCATGGTCGAATATTTCGCTTCTCCGACTTTTGCCTTTGATACAGCGGCAACAAATATTTTATCCAGAAATTTCTCAGCGTCCGGACCGGTTACTTTAAGTAACTTATGCGTAAAATCATAATAACCAACTTTATTTCGAATTGCCTCATGTTCTTTTCTTGCCAAAATGTCATTTTTTCTCATAAAAAATCCTCCAATGCAAATGATTACAAGTTTTAATTTTCCTTTCCCCGTTGTTGCTTTGGGTATGAACATTGTTAAACAATGATTACCTGTATACCCATTTCCTCTAGACGATGAATGTATTCAGGATTTGTTTCTACACCGGTAATCAGGATATCCACATCTGTGAATGGACAAATGTTCGCAAAAGCAATTGTATTAAACTTTGTGTGATCACATAAAACGACTGTTTGTTTGGATGCCTTGATGATTAACTTATTTACTGTAATGTCTTCCGGAGAGAAATTCATTAATCCTATGTTAAAATCTATTGCGTCTACGCCTAAAAATGCCCAATCCGCATGGATCCGCTGGATTGTGTATTCTGCGAAATAACCTGTGAGTGAATAATGTTTTTTCCTTACAGAACCACCAAGAACAATAAGCTCTATATTTGGAAATGTGGACATCTCAACGGCACACATTAAATCAGAAGTGGCTACATACAGCGGGTCAATGTCCCGAAGAGTTTTTGCAAATTCACACACGGTTGTTCCGCTTGCGAGTGCAAGAGTTTCCTGTGGGTGCACAAGTTGTTTGGCTGCTGCTGCTATGCGTTTCTTTTCATCCATGTGTAAATCAGAGCGTCCGGAAAAAGAAGGTTCGTAGGACGGATTGGATGATGGAACAGCGACCGCACCACCACGAATGCGTTTCAGGGATTTGGCTGTTTCCAGTTCTTCGATGTCACGTCTTATTGTAGAACGGGACGTGTTTAGTAATTTGGTCAGAGCATCGATGGAAACGACGCCGGTTTTTTTTAATTCATTGCAAATGGCTTCTTGTCTTTCTTCTTTTAACATGGTAGATTTCCTCAGCTTTATCTTAATATTTAATCACACGTTATAGCAACTAATGATG
>JAJQBI010000052.1 GCA_021203365.1 Clostridiales bacterium | reverse complement strand
ACCGTCTTCAGGGCGAAGATAATGGCGGATACACCCAGGAGAATGGGAATCAGGAGAAGAATTCTTTTCACAATATATCTGAACATATATTTTCTCCATTTCTGCATGCTTTGATACCTGAGAATTCCTCCGTGCTTCGCACTCCCAGAATTCTCAAAAACATTCGGAATCCGCTCATTTGGGCTAATATATTAGCCCAAATGGCTACTTCCCCCACAGGGCGCCTGCGGTGTCATGTTTTGGGCGGGTCAAGATGTCATGAATTGGAACATAAATGTTCCATTCATGACCTTTTGACCCTGGTATCGTCATACTATGATTTCAGGCACTGCAGGGAGCCCCCACAGTGCCCGAAGCCTTCAGTTGCAAGCTAAAGAATCGTTTTATTTGTAGAAGCCGGTGGGATCGATAAATCCACGCTCAATGGTATTGTATCCCTTCAGATCAACGTTGATGATAGACGCTTTCATCTCAGAGTACAGGTTCGAAACGATCGTATTCTCTTTCAGGATTGTTTCAATCTCTTCTGCCTTCTCCTTTGCGGTTTCCTCATCGGAGGCCTCAATGATCTCTGTGATCAGTCCATCGATCTCATCGGTGGTCACCTTGGGACCGCCAACGATGGTTCCGCCTTCCACCTGCTCCTCCTGCATGAACACAAAGAGGGTGGGATATCTTCCGGCTGTGTATTCCCCAACCAGAATCAGGTCATAATTTCCGTCAAAGGCATCCTCTACAAACTGCGCAGTGTCCACAGTGTTGATGGTCAGAGTGATTCCAATCTCACGAAGGTTTTCCTGAATTACAGTGTAAAGGGCTGTGGTATCCTGCAGACCTACGGTTGTCAGTTCAAGTCCGTCGCCATATCCGGCCTCTTCCAGAAGAGCCTTTGCGGTCTCTGTATCTACCGCTCTTTCCTCTTCTGTGTACATCTGAGTATAATAGGGACTGTCTGTACCGAAGTATCCAAGAGCCTGCTCACCGTAGCCGGCGGTACCTACCTGATACAGGGAGTCAAAATTCAGGGCCAGATCAATCGCTTCACGCACCAGCTGATCGGAGGTTGCGTGGCCGTCTGTCATGTTGTACCAGAGATGTGCATTCTGTCCAAACGAATATATGATCGTCTGAACGGACTCGCTCGCCGCGAAGGTTGACGCCTGGCTCACAGGCATATCATAGGCCACGTCCACATCCCCGGATTCCACTGCCATCTCACGGGCCGCGGCATCATTGGTAAATGTAAAGACAATTGTCTGATAATATCCTACATAATCATCGTTCCAGTAATCATCATTCCGGGTCAGAGTGATGGACTGTCCGGAATTCCATTCTGTAAACTTATATTTTCCGGAACCAAGTGTCGGACTCTTGGTCGCAGCTTCAATTCCGCCCGCGGCTTCTACTTCTGCCTCGGAAACAATACCAAAATTGGACCAGCTGAGCATCTCAATCAGATCCGGAGCATTGGTGGTAAATTCAATGGTTACCACATATTCATCCTCAACGGTTGCTCCAACCATATACTGGCCGGTGTCATTGCTGGCATTCAGCTCTACCCAGATATCATTCACACAATAAGCAACATCCTCTGCGGTCAGTGCCTCACCCAGGGAATTGATGACATCCTCCCGAAGGGTAAAGGTACAATGGGTATCATCCACCCACTCCCACTCTGTAGCCAAATTCGGAAGCACTTCTCCCGTGCTGTAATCCTTGATTACCAGATTGTCAAACAGTGCGCTGCTGATGATCTGCGCCTCGTTCTCCGTGCTTCCTGCGCCTGCGGGCCAGAGATTGGACGGCTCAGAAGCCAGGGCAATGTGAAGAGTTTCATCGGTCTCCGTAGTGTTGGCCTCGTCCTCATTGGCTCCCTTTACGGCCGCAGAAGCGGTAACCGCTGTAGACAGCGTCATGGCACAGGCAAGACCCAGAGCCAGCATTTTTTTAAGTTTCATGCTTTTTTCCTCCTTTAGATTTTTTGTCTGTCGTTTGCAACTGTGAACATTCTAACAGAAAAGCCCTTTCTTTCCTTTTCCTGACGGATTCTGTTTTCTGTCCAAAAATCACCTTTTCTTCATATTTAAAAAAAGAAAGTCAAAATTGGACCGCTTTCATTGACTTTTTCAACACCTGCATATTCACGAAAATTTATGCCCGGTTTTTCATTTTTTCTGTAAAATTCGCCAAAAAGAGCCGCCCCGGGGCGGCTCTTTTTATTAAAATAATCACGGATTCTGAATCGTATCCTTGAAGTCTTTGATTCTCTCCTTCATAAGCTTGTCCAGCTTCTCCTTGTTAGCCATGATCTTGGGTCCACAGATGGAACCAAAGCTCTGGATCTCCGTAGTGTGCTCCCGAAGTCCGGCAAAGGTTCCGCGGGCTCTGTCCTGCTGTACCTGGGGGAAGTCCACCTTGATCTCGTCGTTCTCGATGCTCAGCTTTCCTTCGATGCCGCACACCGGGCACTCCACGGTGGTGGTTCCCGGAAGAATGGTGATCAGCCGCTGATGGCATACCGGACATACTCCCGCAGGCTTGCCGGCCGGCTGGAAGAATTCCGCGGAATCATCATTGTACCCTTCCACCGTCCGCTTGCCCATGGTGTGCATATCCGCGATCAGGTTGTCATCCAGGTAGGGATTTCCGATGGTTCCCATGCTGTTGGCGTTGTAATTGCCCATCACCTTCATCATGGGCGGGAAGCCCAGCAGATGCAGGCTGGCGGTTCCCATGGAAGTCCAGTTGTCTGTGGAAGCTCCGCCTACAGATATGTAGGAGATGGTTCTCTTTTTAAAGCGCTCCATGGGGAAATCATCCGGATCTCCGGGCATCTCCCCGGTCCTTCTCTTGTCCAGCACCCAGGTGATGGCGGAATAGTCATGGCGGCAGCTGAAGCGATCCACAAAATCCTTATACTGTCCCACCGGCTGCAGCACATACACCGGCGCGCCCACGATCAGACAGTCCGCCTCCCGGACCTGATCCTCCAGAGCCTGAAAATCATCCTTAAAAATGCATACATTGTCCTTGCCCTTCTCCAGCTGGGTGGAGCAGGCTCCGCAGCCCCGGCAGCGTCCAATGTTCATCTTGCAGGTATTCACGAAGCTGATCTCCGCGTCCGGAGCGGCCTCCCGGCATCCGTACAGTGCTTCCTTCACAAGGATATCCGTGTTGGCATTTACTTTTCCAAAAGAGATTCCCAAAATTTTCATATTTCTTCTTCCTTTCTTAAGCGTTATCTCCGCAGAGGCAACCGGCCTTCAGGCCTCAGGCGCCTCTCCCGTCTCAGTATAAATATTGTACCAAATCCTACGGAATAAAAATTTTCAATGGCTGTCCGCTTATCGGTCCTATTTTGACTTTTTCCATAACATCACCGGATAAAAAAGGTCAAAAAAAGAACGATTCAAATAAAAGAACCCGGAAACCGACAGATCCTTCCGCCGATTTCCGGACTAAAAAATCTTTTTTATGCTTCCCTGCGCACATGGATCACGCAGATCTCATTGGGTGCCAGCTCCTCTTCCACAATCAGAAGTCCGTTTACCGCTCCGATTTTCCGGATGGTCAGCTCCGGCCCACAGGCCCGGCGCAGATACTTGATATCATTTCTGGAGAGATTCTTCTCAAAATCCATGGCCTTCCAGATATCCAGCACACTGCCGCATCTGTCACTGATCCTGTAAATCTTCACCCGATAGGTACCGTCGGTGACATCCTTCAGGCGAACCTGAAGATTCAGCTTGTTCCGCCCCTCAAAATATTTCCACATGCTGTCCCGCTCCAGATCCATCTCACCGGTGAGATAATAATTATAATTCAGCATCTGCTGGTTGTGACAGACAATGGCGTAATTGTCATGGCCGTCCGTGGTCACCAGATAATTCCGGCTCTTCCCCATATAATAGGGATACAGACGGTTATTCAGGAAATCAAAGGCGAAGGCGGCGGGTTTGAGGACCCCATCCCTGGAAATCAGGCCGGTTCCGCCAAACAGCAGGTCCGCAGTGTCGTAAAAATCATATTCACTGTCGCTTCCTGCTCCGTAGCCCATGATCTCCACCATACCGTACACATCGATGACATTCTTCACAATATAGGCACCTTTAAAGGCACTGTCATTGATATAATTCCGGGTGCTGGGCGTCATGTTCCACTCATTCACAATGATGGGAACATCTCCCATACCGGCCTCCTCGATCAGCTTTTTTTCCCGGGTCAGAAGATGCACCATGGCGTCGTTGTCCGTGGTCCGCCTGGCATACCGGTCCAGCCCGTCCTCCCCTCTCTCATATCCATAGTACATAATGGAAATGAAATCCGGACGGTGCTCCTGCCGGTTCCAGTATTCCAGGAATTCCTTCCGCCGGGCATGGCCGATGTCCATGCGGATGCTGTAGCCCCCAAAACGGATTTTCTCATTGCAGGCCTTGATGATCTCCCAGGAGGACTGAAAAACATCCATATACCGTTTGTTGTATTTCTCCGGTTCCAGCCGCCAGTCCTCATCGTACCAGAATTCCATCATCCAGTCGTCCAGTACATCCTGCCCATAGCGGGAGGACAGATGATTCATAAAGGCGGCGAGGAGTCGTTCCCACTGCTCCAGCTTAATGGCCCGGTTCAGCTCCATCTGCTTTTCATCAATGGCTCTCTCCCCGATCTGGTAATGGATCAGCTTGGGCTTCAGCCCCAGCTCAATAAAGGGAAGCATCCCCTGATCCAGAATATAATCCAGGATGGAATCCACCGGCCCGAAGTTGTAATTTTCCTTTTTTTTCAGGTCAATCAGTGTCATGTGGGAGAAAATATTGGAAAACCGCACATATTTAAAGCCAAAGGCCTGCTTCAGCATATACAGATGCTCCCGGATGGTGGAATTCAGCAGATGAGAAGCATCCCCGAAATTAATGATCTCTCCCCAATAAGGTTTCAATGGCTCATAGCTCTTCGCGGAAAAAACCGTCTCGCAGACCCGGGTGTGCAGGCGGGTATCCTCCTCCGCCGGCAAAATGGCCAGAGCCTTTCCCAGACGGTTTTCCAGTTCTTTTTTGTGCTTTTCCCCGGCCTCCTCCCCGGCCTGCCCTTCGGAATTCTTCCGGAATTCCGAGGGGGAAAGGCCGTAAGCCTTGCGGAACACCTTGTTAAAAAGCGCCGCCGAGGTAAAACCGTTGTTGTAGGCCACCCGGGTAATGGGCGCGTCCGAGTGGATCAGATCGTCCACCGCGTGATACAGGCGCACATTGGTCAGGTAGCTGGCAAAGCTCATGCCATAATTCTTCTTAAAAAAACGGGAAAGATAGCCGTTAGACAGGAACATTTTCTCCGACATTTCCCGCATGCTGATGGGCTGGTCATAGTTGGCGTGAATATAATTGTCAATCTGACGGATCCGGTCCTCATACCGGTCGCTGGTCTCCAGGCTTCCCAGATCGTTCACCTTGATCCGGAAATTGGTCGCCAGGTCATTGAGGATCCCATAGCAGTCACTGAAATAGGCAAAGCTGCGGCCAGGCTCCCCGGCCTCCACAAAGTGATTCAGCATACGGCGGATCCCGGTGCGCAGCTGCGCGTAGGGCTCCTCATTCCCCTTCATGGACGAGTTGCAGAGAAAGATTACGTCCCCGTCCTCCATGGTGTCCACCACACTGGCATAGTCAATCGAAAGGGTCATATACAGAACATTCTTCCCGGATCGAAGAGAATACCGTTTGTTGGCATTAATAACCAGAATGTCCTCCATATCCAGATCCGAAATCTTGTTCTCCACACTGACCTTCAGACTTCCCTCCAGCACAAACAGGAGCAGAATCTCCTGGTTAAACTGCTCTCCGTCCGGCGTACTGTCATGAATTACTGTCTGAAAACCTTCTCTTTTTACCATTGGCCTACCTCTGTATTTTTATTTTACCGGCTGCAGAACGTCCCAGTGCTCTGCCAGCCTTCCATTCTCAATACGGTAAATATCCACCACCCGGCACAGGGTGTTGCCCTCCGGATCCACATTCTTCAGGTACACCGCGGCCATGTCGTCCTCCGAGATAATTCTCTGGATTTCCAGCCGGAAGGTGGGATTCGAAATAAATTTCTCCGCGAATGCATCTTTCAGACCGGCACGGCCCTGGCTCACGCCGGGATTGTGCTGCTTATAGTCCTCGGCCACATATTTGTCCGCGGACTCCACAATGTGGTCGTTAAAAAATTCCTTATAAAAAGCCTGAATCAGTTCTTTGTTATTCATCATTTTCCCTCAGATTTGGTCTATTATACAGATTTTTTGTTACACAGGCAATGGGATTTTTATTGTCTTTTTCAGACCGCCAGTTTTTCCTTCCATTTTCCGGTGCGATACCGGAAAAATCCCAGCGCCAGAGACAGGGTCCAGCCGATGGGGGTAGCCCACCAGATCCCGGTATAACCAAAAAGCCAGGAGAACAGGAAGGCCAGCAGGCTCCGGGCCAGAATCTCCATCAGGCTCATCCACACCGTGGGCGTTACATCCCCGGCGCTTCGAAGGAAATTCTGGAACACAAACACCAGACCCAGAACCGGCGCAAAGGCTGTACTCACATAAATATAGCTGATCGCCACGTCAATCACCTCCGCCTCCGAGGTAAAAATCCCCGCCAGAGGTCTTGCCAGAAGGTAAAATACCGCGGCCACCGCCAGGGTATAACCCAGGGCCAGCAGGCATCCCGCGCGCATTCCCTTTTTTACCCGCTCATATTCCCGGGCGCCGATGTTCTGCCCGCAGAAGGTTCCCACCGCCAGTCCGATGGAATAGCTGAGGCAGAAGCCGATGTTTTCTGCCCGGTTTCCGATGGTATAGCCGGCCATCACAGTAGATCCGTAGGCGTTCACCGCCCGCTGCATGAACATTACGGAGATGGATACGCCGCAGGAGGAAAGGGCCGCGGGAAAACCGATGCGGACGATTTCCCGGACGATGTCCTTTTCTGCGCGGAATTCCTTCCCGGAAAAACGCAGCTCCGGCATTTTCCGGAATACATAGACAATGGAAACCAGCGCGGAGATCAGCTGCGCCAGGCTTGTGGCAATGGCCACACCGGCCACCCCCAGCCCGAAGCCGATGACAAACCACAGATCCAGAACCACATTAAGCAGGCTGGCCATCACCAGAATAATCAGCGGGGTCAGGGAATCCCCCAGGGCCCGCAAAAGGGAAGACATCCCGTTATACAGACAGTTGGCCAGAGTTCCCAGAAACAGAATGGACAGATAAGTAACCGCGGCCTCCAGAATGTTGTCCGGCGTGCCGAGAAGCACCAGAAGGGGCCTGGAAAGCACCACGCCGACGGCGGTGATCCCCACGCCCACCCCGAGAATTACAATGGTGGAAGAGATAAAGGTGCGTTTCACCATTTTCTGATTTCCCGCACCGTAATACTGGGCCACAATCACCGACATTCCGCCGGTAAGGCCTGTGATCAGGGAGAGGAGCAGGCTGAAGGCTCCCGTACAGGAGCCCACCGCCGCCAGCGCGTCGGAGCCTACAAAGTTCCCCACCACCACTGAGTCTACCATATTATAAAACTGCTGAAACACGTTCCCGATAAATAAGGGAATCGCAAAAAGTGTAATCGTTTTTACAGGTGTTCCCACCGTCATATTTTTCGCCAAAGCCATCGCCTCCTGCTGTCTTATGTTCAGGGCCCCTCCCCAAAGCCGACCGCTCCCGCGCAAAATAATCGGAGCGTTTACTCAAAATCTACAGACTTATGGGTTTTCGCGGATTCCCGGACTGCATTCATCAGCCGCAGCACCCGCCGTACCTGAGGAAGGGTTACAACAAAGTCCTCCTCCCCGTTCAGGGCCTTTATAAAGTTATCATAATAAAAAGTCTGGTCCGTCACCACATGGGGAAGGGGTTCTGTCACAATCAGCCCCTCCGACGGCGGTCCAAAGGACCGGGTGGGTCCGGAAGCCGTCATGGTGGTCTTCCCGGGAACGTTGGTGAGAAGCCGGGTGGTCCTCACAATTTTCCCTTCCGGCGCAAAGCCGTCGGAATACATGGATCCCTGGTTGCCGCCTATAAACCAGTGACGCTCAAACCATTTTTCCCGGTCAGCCAGGAAATAGGTGCCCAGCTCGATCTCCCCGGTAACACCGTTTTCAAAGCTCAGGATAATCTTGAAATAATCATCCACGTTCTCGTTGATCACATTGCGGAGATCCGCGTAAACACTGGTAATCTTGCTGTCCACCATGAAAAGCATCTGGTCGATCAGATGCACGCCCCAGTCAAAAAGCATGCCGCCGCCAAATTCCGGGTACACATGCCAGTCATGCATGTTTCCATTAAATCCGTAGAGCTTGGACTGGATCGTATAAACATCCCCCAGAGTCCTGCTGTCATAGACTTCCTTGGCGGTACGGAAATCCCAGTCCCATCTGCGCTGCTGATGTACGGAAAATTTCACGCCGGTCTCCCGGAGGATTTCCTCCATCTGGTCCAGTTCCTCCAGCGTCAGCGCCACCGGCTTTTCGCAGAGGATATCCTTCCCGGCATGGGCGGCCTTGTCCACCGCCTCCAGATGAATGTGATTGGGAACAGAGATCAGAACGGTGTTGATATCCGCCTTTTCCAGCAGCTCATCCATGGAGCCATAGGTCTGTATTCCCGCGGGCACATCGGCCATTTTCTCAGGATCCGTGTCGCAGACCGCCACCACCTGACAGTCTGTGCGCTGCATTAATTTTTCCACATGGATATGGCCCATAAAGCCATATCCCATAACGCCGAATTTTACCATTTTCTCCTCCTGCTTTCAGCTCCAGGCAAACCCTTTCCAGGCCACCTCTCCGGTATAGGTTTTCAGCTCCTCTTCTCCGTCCAGCACACGAATGGCGCCGGCGGCCATGGCCTCCATCTCGAACTCGCCGGGATAGGCGGTCACAGGAGCGATAAAGGAGCAGCTTTCCGTGATCTGATCCACCAGATCCTGATTGTGAACCATGCCGCCGCCCAGAAGGATCCCGTCCACCTGACCGTGAAGAACCGCAGCCATGGAACCGATGCATTTCTCGATCTGATAGATCATGGCATTCCACAGCATCTCCGCCTCTTTGTCCCCTTCTTTCGCCCGGCGGGTCACCTCAATAGCGTCGGAGGTTTCCAGATGGCTGACAAAGCCTCCGGTGCGGGTGCAGAGCTTCTTAACATCCGAAATTTCCAGGTTATTCTTTTTCATATACGCCAGCAGATCGGCTACGGAAATGCTTCCGCACCGGGTGGGGGTCATGGGGCCTTCTCCGCCCACAATGTCATAACCGTCCACCATTTTGCCCTTACGGTGGGCCGAAACGGAGATTCCTCCCCCGATATGGCACACTACATAATTGCAGTCCTCATATTTTCTGTTTAACACAGCCTTGCTGTGACGAATGGCCGTCTCTTTCAGATTCAGCGCGTGAAGGTGAATGATCCG
The DNA here is from genome assembly GCA_021203365.1 of Clostridiales bacterium. Taxonomy (GTDB): domain Bacteria; phylum Bacillota; class Clostridia; order Lachnospirales; family Lachnospiraceae; genus Blautia_A. The sequence continues at coordinate 14,643 of JAJQBI010000052.1, read as the reverse complement.
GTTTACGCCGCGGATTCCGGTAACCCGGGCCACATCCTGCATTTCATCCACATCCGGCGGGTTTACCACCATGGCTCTTGCCCCGTACTTCTGGGCGAACTCCGCAGCCAGCTGGGAGCCCAGGGCCGCCGGATGGATCACGCCGTTGGCGCAGGTTCTGGCATGCTCCACCAGAAGATCCGTCACATCGTAGGTGCCGCCTTCCATAGCGAGCAGGCCGCCGCCCCGTCCTACAAAAACTTCCACTCCCTCCAGGGAAATGTCCGCCTCTTTCAGAAGGGAAAGAATCATGTCCCGCCGATACGGGAGCTGGTCGGAAAGATTCTCATATTCCGCCAGCTCCTTCGCGTCGTGAGCCACGTTCTGGGAATACAAACATTGATCCCCTTCAAACAGAGCGATTTTGGTGGAGGTAGAACCGGGGTTGATCGCAAATATTTTATGATTTCCCATCACGTGTCTCCTTATTTTTTCTGTCCTGCCGCACGGACCGCGCTGATCACCACATTTCCCTTGATCTCGGAAACCGGCGCGCCTCTGGAGCAGTCGCAGACAACCTTGTTAAAGCCCTGAAGCATGGGGCCATAGGCGTTTGCATGGCCAAACTGCTGAATCAGCTTGACGCCCACATTTCCCACATTCAGATCCGGCCAGATAATTACATTGGCTTTCCCCGCCACCTTGCTCTCCCGGTTGACTTTCTTGGCTGCCACATCCGGGGAGATGGCCGCGTCAAACTGGAATTCTCCGTCGATGGCCAGATCCGGACGAAGCTCGTTGGCAATTTTCAGTCCCTCCAGGACCTTGTCGATCAGTTCTCCCTGGCCGCTTCCCAGGGTAGAATAACAAACCATGGCACACCGGGGCTCCCAGTCCAGCAGGGATTTTACGGTGTCACAGGCTGAGATGGCGATGCTGGCCAGCTGCTCCGCCGTAGGATTGGTGCACACCGCGCTGTCTCCCACCGCCAGAAGGCTGCCCTCGCTGCCCTCAAAGCCCGGAATGTCGCACAGGCCGATGCTGGAGATGGTGCTGATTCCCGGCTTCAGGCCGATGATCATCTGACCGGCCAGAAGCACGTCCCCGGTGGTATTGTCGATGCCCGCAAAGGTAACGTCCGCCTCATCCACAGCCTGCATAACCATGGCATAATACAACGGGTTGGCCATCCGCCGGTTCAGTGCCTTGGCCTTCAGAAGAGAGCCGGGCAGGGCCACATATTTCTCAATCAGCTGATTTTTGTAGGTTTCCTCATTGATATCGATAATGGTAAATACGCTTTCGTCATATCCCCGCTCCCTGGCAAGGGCTTTGATCTCATCCGCGTTTCCCAGAAGGATCGGGATAATATAACCGTCCCGTCCGGTCTCATAGGCCGCCTGCATCATTTTTTCATTGCCGGGCTCCGGGAAGGCCACCTTCTGCGGATTCTGTTTTGCTTTCTCATAAAGCTGATCCAAAAGATTCACAGTTTTTCCTCCAGATTTTGTTCAGTAAAAGGCAGGTCCGCCGCCCGGCTTCTCTTCCCCGGGCGGTGGACACACACAGCTTCCGATGAATTGATTTACAGCTCCTCTTCCACCAGGTCAACCAGATCCTTAATGGTGGCGCAGGCGCTTGCGTCCGCCAGCATCAGGCAGGCGTCCAGTTCATTCTCGATCTCGGCCACAAGCGCTACCATCTGTACAGAAGCCCCGCCCAGATCCTCTTTGAAGGAGGTGTCCACCGAGAGGTCGCTCTCATTTTTCTTATAGGAAATTGCCACTAATTTGATTACCTGTGCTTCCAGTTCTTTTCTGTCCATTTTTTTCGTTCTCCTTTTCTATAGAATGTTTACTCTTCGTCTAAATCAAAGACCACTGTCTTGTATCCGCCGTCTCTCTGAAAAATCGACGCATGACAGTTCACCGGGAGCTTATCTGACAGCTCCTTTCTTTTTTTCTTGTTGATGCCCCGCACCACCGCGTTCAGACGGGTGCCTTCCTCCAGCTCCACTTCGCCGTAGGCGAATTTGCCCAGTTTTTTGTACTCCGGCTTGGAGGACAGAGCCGCCGGCATTACGATGGAATGCATTTTCGCCTTGCCGCTGATCTCATACCACTCGGTTTCCAGACTTCCGCATTTATTGCAGGCATATACCGGAGGAAATTCCACGTTGCCGCAGCAGGGGCACTTCCGTCCCATGATTTTGCCTTCCTCCAGGCTTTCATAAAATGTCTCCACAACCTTCTCTAATTTAATGCTCATGACCTTCACGCCTCCTTAATCGTCGATTCTGCGGATAACCACCGCCGCCACGTTCTGCGCGCCGCCGTAGCCCCGCAGCATGGCTGTCTTCGGCTGTACCTTTACCTGATGTCCCTCGCTCTCTCCCCAGATCTGCTTGCAGCACTCATACACATCCGCAAGACCGGAGGCCGCGTGGGCGTGACCAAAGGAGGTCCGTCCTCCGTTGGTGTTAATAGGCTTATCCCCATCCCAGGCGGTACGCCCGTCGCAGATGTATTTCCAGCCTTCTCCATAGGGAAGATATCCGGCAATCTCTGCGGATACAAGGTGGGAAGTGATGATAAAGTCATTGGCGTAGAAAATATCCAGATCCTCTCCGCTAAGGCCCGTGGCCTCGTATACCTGGCGAACGGCCTCCTCTGTGGCCCGGACCTCAAAATGAGGCGTGGTGGCCTCGCAGGCCGCACTTCCGATTCCCAGAACCTCGATGGGTTTGTGCTTCAGATTGGGCGCAATCTGCGGAATCATCTCCGTAGCGCACACAATACAGGCCGCCGCGCCGTCGCATTTCAGCTCCACGCCGCCGGCCCGGAGGAAATCTCCCATTCTGGGATTGTAGGGAGAATTCATGTACTCATCCAGGGTCATCCCCGCTTCCTGAGCAAGCTCCTCGTAGGTTTTCTTCTCCAGGGAAAGGGGGGTTACAGAGGCATTGCGGCGGTTGTTGATGCACATCCAGTTCAGCGTGTCGTTCATCTGCTCCGCCGTAATGCCCCGGGTGCGCACATACCACTCCGCTGCGTCGTCATAGATCAGCTCCTGGCCGGCCATCAGACTGCGGGTATAATTGCGGTCATACAGCCAGGAGGTGGTCTTCAGGAACTTGTCCATGGTCATCTTGTCCCGTTTGTAGGGATGCTTGGGGGTTTCCACGCTGTCCGCCGGGGCCGGGGTGCTGTCCCCGAATTCCACCGCGCCGGTGAGAACGCAGTTGTATTTTCCGGAGGCCACCGCGTTCACCGCCTGCTCAACGGCCAGGTAACCGGTACAGCAGGCCTCTGAGTGATGAATGGAGCCCTTGCCCTTCATACCAAACCAGTTGCCGATCTGAATGTTGGGAGTCAGGTAATTGGAACCGTTCAGCGGACTGGCCTGCCCATGGAAATAAAAATCCACATCCTGAGGATTCACTCCCGCGTCCTCCATGGCTGTAAGTGCCGCGTAGCCGAACAGCTCACCTTCCGTCAGACCGTTTGTCTCCGGGTTGTCCACTGTGTACATAAAGGGAGTGCATCCCACTCCGATGATCGAAACACTTCTGCTGTATTTGCCTAAAGTGACCATGCTGTCATCTCCTTCTCTTTTTCTATTTGCTCAGTTTTTTTATCAGAAATTTCTGAAAGGCATCCACGCCCACACCCACGTAGAGAACGCCGGCCAGCATGGCCGCGCCGATCTGCACAGGCAGGGTGCCGATGGCGGAAACCTCCAGGGGACCCATAATGGTCAGGCCAATGGCCCATCCGCAGAGCCAGGCCGGGGTAAATATGTATTTTGGAAAGCTTTCCCCGATGAGCACCGCCAGACCGCCCATGAAAAACAGGGTGCAGTAAAGCTCTGCATCCGGATTCAAAGACAGCGCCGCCATCAGCCGCACGGCAATCAGCGCCCAGATATCTCCCAGGAGAAAGCCCACCGCGATTTTAAACGCGTCGCACCTTTTGTTTCCGTTGGTCACGTAAAGTCCCGCGCAGATCAGGGCCACCGCCCCACAGCTCACGCCGATATAGGGACTTAAAACCGCCCAGATGGGAGGCATAAGCGCGATTCCCAGGGCAAGCGTCCATTTATTGATCTGTTTCTCTTTCTTTTCGTCCATTTTTCCTCTGTCCTGTCCGGGGACTGTCCCGCAGTCCCCCTTTTCCTCCCGCCAGGCAGACATAAGGCTTCACCCTGCCGGTCTGTCGGGGGAAAAGGAAAGCCCGCCTGATTTTTTCATCAGGACAGGCTTTCCCGGGTATTCCATGATATATGCGGTTGTTTTGCGCCGGACGGAATTTAGAAGAATACTTCCTTTCCGGTCTCAGCAGATTTGTAGATGCCCTCAAGAATCTGAGTTACCACATAGGCCTGCTCCGGTTTTACAAGGGGCTCCGTGTCATTGAGGATGGCTTCCAGCCACTGCTTCTGCTCACGAACACCTTCCGCGGAGGCTCCGCCCTCGAAGAAGTCAACCACACCTGCGGGAGAGATGGTCTTCTCCATCAGCTGGTTGTGCTCTACGGTGTTGTAGATCAGCTCGTCCGTGGGATAGCTGCCGCCGTGGTGAATCTCTGCGCCGGCCTTTGTGCCGCACAGTGTGGTGGATGCTTCCAGGGATTTCAGCACGTTCAGGGCCCAGGATGCCTCCAGATAGATTACAGCGCCGTTTTTCATCTTTACAAGACCGAAGGCGGAATCCTCTACCTCAAAGGTCTCCGGATCCCAGGGTCCGAATACGTTGCCGTCTGGGCCGTCTGCCTGACGTCCCAGCTTGTAGAATACCTGGCCGGATACGGAAACAGGCTCGTAATTGTTCATCATCCACAGAGTGATGTCCAGTGCGTGGGTTCCGATGTCGATCAGAGGACCGCCGCCCTGAAGGGCCTTGTTGGGGAATACGCCCCAGGTGGGAACGGCACGGCGGCGAAGGGCATGTGCCTTTGCCATATAGATCTCTCCCAGCTCTCCGGCCTCACAGGAAGCATGCAGGGTCTGGGTGTCGTCACGGAGACGGTTCTGATAGCCGATGGTGAATTTCTTGCCGGACTTTTTCCAGGCGTCGATCATCTTCTGCGCGTCTGCGGTGCAGTGTGCCATGGGTTTCTCGCACATTACATGCTTGCCTGCCTCAAAAGCGGCTACGGTGATGGGGCAGTGGGCTACGTTGGGGGTACATACATGAACCACGTCCACGTTGGGGTCATTTACCAGATCATTGTAATCTGTGTAAACCTTGGCGTCCTCTGTGCCATAGTCTGCCTTTGCCTTCACGGCCCGCTCCTCGATGATGTCGCAGAACGCCACGATTTCATTGAGCTCCGCGTTTGCCTTCAGAGACGGCATATGCTTCTGATTCGCGATTCCGCCGCATCCAACGATTCCTACTCTTACTTTTGCCATTTTCTTGTCCTCCTGTTTGTTTGGGGTTCTTTATTTCATGGTTTAAGTATAAGATTTTTGTCTTTTTTCCACAGTTGGATTTTTTCTCTTTTGGGATTCAGTTTTTACTTTTCTTTCACTCTTCTCTTTTCAGACAAAAAAAGTGGATAAAAAATCGCGTCGATAATTTATCCACTCCATTTTTGCCGGAAATTCACGGGCAAAAAATCCTATTCATAAAGATAAGTGATATGGATGAGCTGAATCTCCTGGGCCTTCAGAACGGTCTCAAAATTCAGCACATTCTGCTTCACCTCACACTCCCGGATCTGAATGTGCGGGGTGGAAATCCGAATCAGGTACTCCACCTCCTGCTGATTCAGAACGCCCACCGCGCCGATTTTCTGCCACTCCTCCTGGGCGCTTCCATGCTCAGGGCTCACCGAGTAAGTTTTTACCTTATATCTTCCGTTTTTCACATTTTTCAGCTGAAAATTCATCTCTCTGCTCTGGTTGTCCTCATAAAGCAGAGACAGCTTCCCCGGATTCAGAGAGTCCTCCGGGCTGAGGTAATAGCGATAATTCAGATGCCGGTAATTGTGACAGACAATGCTGTAATTATTATTTCCATTGGTGGTGACCATGCTGGATTTGTCCGCGCAGAGCATGTATTTTCCCTGCCTGGACAGGAAACGGTAGGCATAGTAGGCCGGCTTTTTAATTCCTCTGGTGTTAAGCAGGCCGCAACCGCCGAAAAACAGCTGGTGGGTATCCGTATACTCTGAGAAAATGTCCGTTCCCACCCAGTAGCCCAGCACACTGGCCTTTCCAAAGCAGTCAATGACATTCTTTACAATGTGGGAAGCCTTATAACAGCTGTCGTTGAGCACATTCCGGTTGGAAAGGGTGGAGCTCCACTCGGACACATGAATCTCCGTTCCGGCCAGGGCAGAATCCTCAAGGACGCTTTCCACCATCTCCAGCTGATTTTTCAGAAAATCCCGGTCTGAGGACTGCCGTCCGTAGGCAACACCGTCCTCGTCCCCCCGGATATAAGGGTAACAGTACAGCGTGATGAAATCCGGCCGCTGCCGCTGCTTCTCCCAGCGTCGTATAAACTGAAGAAAATTCTCCCGGCCATACTGGATTCCCACACCGCCGCCTCCCACCCGGATGTCGGAAGAGTGCTTTTTTAAGGTACGGTACAAAACATTAAAGGTATCGAAAAAATAATCTCTGGGCTTTCCGGTATTCTCATCATCCCCGCCCCACAGCTCGAAATACCAGTTTTCCACCTCCTCAATTCCATACCGGTTGACCAGGTGGACGGCAAAATCGGAAATGAACCGCGTATAGTCCTCCATCCCGGAAAAAGAGAATTCCTCATTCTCGCGGAGGATGTTTTTGGTCAGTGTGGAGTGTATTTCCCGGGGCTTGTAGCCCAACTCCAGGTATGGGCGGATCTGATTCCGGGTCAGAAAATCAAATACCTTGTCCATCATATCAAAATGATATTTTCCGTCCCGGTCCGTCTCATTGAGGAAGAGATCCGCGCCGAAAATCCCCCAGATCCGCACATAGGTAAAACCAAGCTCCCGTTTCATAAGAAGCACCTGCTCCTGGATATCTGACCGCAGCAGATCCCCCGCGCGCCCCACATTGATCATGCGCCTCCAGTAGGGAGCATACTCGCTTCGGCGATTGACGTCCACGATCAGGTATTCATCCTCCCGCTCCCCTTCCACCGAATCGGAAAGCATCTGATTGTCCAGGTAATCGTTCACACGCTTTTTCACTATGGCGTTCTCTTCCACTGCCTCCCCGGCATCTTCCTTTTCCACATGCATGCTGGCCCGGTACTCAGAGGGTGTCAGGTTAAAAACCTTTTTCATGGCCGCGTTAAAAGCCGCGGTACTGGCAAAGCCGTTTTCCATGGCCACGGAGGTGATGGGGGCGGCGGTATACAGCAGGTCGTCCACCGCGTGAAAAATACGTATGTTGTTTACGTAATCCAGAAAGTTCATCCCCAGATTTTTCTTAATGTATTTGGACAGATAGGGCACGGAGAGATACAGGTGATCCGCCAGCTCCGACAGGCTGATCTTCCTCTGATAGTTAGCGTTGACGTAATTTACAATCTCCGCGATCCGGTTTTCATCCAGATCCTGCTCCTCGGCAAAACGCCGGTCGTCGCTGCGCACCAGGAAATTCTTCACCAGAATCTGAAGCAGCTTATAATACAGGCTCTGCAGCACCAGCTTTCCCCCGGTTTCCCGGTAGGCGTAATGGTTGAATATCTGGCGGAAAACCTCCCGCATCTCATCGTAAGCCGCGTTTTTATTCTTCACGGAATTGCACCAGAACAGGATCTGGTTGGTATTAAGCATTTCGCAGAGCATCCGGAAATTAATCTCAAAGCAGCCGATAAGAACATCTTCACGGCTGATGTAGGAATGTCTTTTGTTGGCGTTGATCACCAGAATGTCCTCGGGCTGCGCCCGGTACACGCTGTCGTGAATGGTCACCTCCGGACTGCCCTCCAGAATGTAGAGAATCTCTATGGACTGATGGAAATGCGTCGGCTCCACGCGGTCAATCTGAAATTCAAAATTCAGGATCTGGTCACTGCTCAGAATGTTTTTTCTCATGCCTCTTCAAGTACCTCTCTGCCATTTTGCGGTCCACGGGAAACTTTTTCCGGTTTTCTTTTTTCTTCCTTATGACTTTCCTTAATTACTTTGATCTGGCCTTCATCTTCGCTCCGGCGGCCTGGATCATAATCACCAGCAGGAGAATGATTCCCTTGATCGCATTGTTAATCAGCGAATCCATCTTCAGACTGACGATGATTTTGTCAATGACTGTGTAGGACATGGCGCCGAAAAGAATACCGGCACATTCGCCTTTTCCGCCGGACATGCTGATGCCTCCCAGCACAACCGCGGCGATGGCATACATCTCATAACTGCTGCCTGTGGTGGCCGGGTCTGCGGAAGCGTTCATGGCGATCCAGATAAAGGATGCGATCCCTACAAAGGCTCCTGCAATGGCAAACACGGAAATTTTCATCAGAGGCACGTTGATGCCTGCCATTCTGGCCCCTTTGGGATTGCTTCCCACCGCGTAAATCTTTTTGCCGTACTTTGTGCTGGTGCTCACATAAATCAGAAGGATCGTCAGCAGCAGCAGGATGATTCCCACAATGGGGAAGGTGGCGATTTTTCCGTTTCCCATGTTGTACAGCGCCTGATAGGAATTTTTTGCGTTGGACATCCGGTATACGGAGCTTCCGCCGCCGATCAGCTCCTTGTCCACATGCTGACAGAAATACTGGGCAAAGGACCGGTAGATCAGCATGGTGGCCAGGGTCACAATAAAGGCCGGCATTTCCATATAACCCACCATAAACCCGTTCACCAGCCCACACAGGATTCCGAAGGCTACCGCGAACAGCAGAGTGAGAAAAATGTTGTCGGTGATGTTAAAAATAATAACGGAAAATCCGGCGTCCAGGGCAAGCATGGAGCCCACGGAAAGGTCGATTTCCCCGGTGAGGCAGATAATCCCCATCCCCAGGCCGATGATTCCGATCACCGCGGAATGGCGGAACACATTCATCACTCCGCTCCAGGTCAGTCCGCTGCTGGCAATGGCATAGACGATAAACACCGCCAGGAATACCAGGACATAGCTGTATTCCCCGCATATTTTCCCAATTTTTCCTGTACTTTTTTTCACTTTCCAGTCCCTCCCTGCTTTTCCTCCGTGTGTGCCGCATTGGTGGCATAAAGCATCACGGTAACATCGTCGATCTCCTCATGCTCCAGTATTTTAAGGATGGTTCCTTCATAGAAAACCGCGCAGAAATCCGCCACCTTCTGAATCTCCGGAATTTCCAGTGTGTTGATCAGAATAGTTTTTCCACTCTCGGCCAGCTCCAGAATCCGCCTGTAAATCTCCGCCTTCGCCCCCACGTCGATGCCCTGTGTGGGATTGTCCAGCAGCAGAATATCCGCCTTCGTATTCAGCCACCGGGCCAGAAAAACCTTCTGCTGATTTCCTCCGCTTAAGGAGGTAATGGGATCCCCGCTGTCATTGGCCCGGATGGAAAGCATCTCCTGGTAGCGGTCATATTTCTCTTCCTCTTTTTTCTTATGGATGTGAGGCTTCCACGCGGAGAGAGTATGCTCGGAAAGATACATATTTTCCAGAAGACTCATATCCGGAATCACAGAATTCTCCTTCCGGTTAGAGGCCAGCATGGCAATCCCCGACTTCATGGCGCCGTGAATTCCGTGCGTACCGCGGACACTTCCATTCACCTTCAGCTCTCCGGAGAAAACAGGGGCCGCGCCAAAAATTCCCTGAAGCACCTCGCTGCTGCCGCTTCCCTGCAGACCGGTCAGGCCTACAATACTTCCCTTTTGCACTGTGAGGTTTACATCGTGGAAGCCCTTCCCCGTGAAATTTTTCAGCTCAAGAACCGGCTCGCCCAGCGTTCTTTCCTGGTATACGTCGCCGCCGGAATAGGATTCCCCCACCATCATCCGGGTCACCGCCTCCGGGGTAGTATCCGCGATTTTCCCGCTGCCCACATACTCTCCGTTGCGGAACACGGTATAGCGGTCTGAGAGCTCAAAAATTTCCGGCATTTTATGGGAAATGAAGATAAAGGAGGTTCCTTTTTTCTTCAGGTTGTTTACAATTTTAAACAGATGAGCCACATCATCCGTGTTCAGGGATGTGGTGGGCTCGTCCAGAATCAGCAGCTTGGCGTTGAAAAAAAGTGCCTTCGCAATCTCCAGCAGCTGCTTCTGGCTGGTTTTCAGGTTTTCTACCTTTTCATCCGGGTCAATGTCCACTCCCAGTTCCTCAAAAAGCTGCCGGGTCTGCTCCAGCATCTGTTTTTTGTCCAGGCGGCCTCCGGTCTTTGTCAGCTCCTTCATGAGAAAGATATTTTCATAGACCTTCAGATCGTTGAAAAGATTCAGCTCCTGATGGACAAAAGCAATGCCCAGGCTTTCCGTCTGCCGGATGCTGATTTTCCGCAGCTCCTTTCCGTCAAAGCAGATCTCCCCGGAATCCATGGGGAACACTCCGGTCAGCACATTCATCAGCGTGGATTTTCCCGCTCCGTTCTCTCCGAGAAGGGCGTGAACCTCCCCGGTCTCTATGGTCAGCTGTACCTGCTTCAGCACCGGCACGCCGTCAAAGCTTTTGCAGATATTTTTCATTGTCAACAGGCTCATCGCATGCTTCCCTCCCCCTGTCTGTTTCCGTCTCCCGCCATGCCTGACCTCTCCTGGTGTCTGTCCATGCAGGGCGGATATTTGACTATGGGACTGTCCGCCTAAACAGACAGTCCCATTTTTGTTTACCGGACCTTTCTTATTCAGTTCCCGATTTTCTTTAGAAGGAAGGATACTCAGTCACGTTGTCCGCGGTGACGATCTCACAGGCGATTACGTGATCCTGCTCTACCTCTTCTCCGTTCAGATAGTCCACCATATCCTGGATGGCTGTCTGAATCATGGCCGGGCTGTAGGTGATGGAAACAATGCCGCCGCACTGCTGCGCGATCTCCGTATAGCTCTCACCGCGCATCACCGCGTAAAGCTCATCCAGACCACCGCAGCCGGTGATGTAGGGCTGGTTGGCAAGGAAGGCTTCCTTGGTGGCATCGTCAATTCCGCCGCCCTGAAGTGCCTCCAGGATTCCCATGGCCAGCTCATCGTCCTCCGCATAGAACCACTTGATCTCCGCGTTGGAGCTGTCGCCCAGCAGAGACTCAAAGGAGGTCTTTGTGTCGGAACGGCTCCAGTTCATGGAACCGGAATAGATGATGGAACTCAGATCATCCTCAGACCACATGGCGTCCTCGGAAATGGTGCTTCCGTCATATTCCAGATCTCCGGTAAGATAAGAGGTGAATCCGGAATCCCGAAGCGTGGTCACAGAGGAAGTATCTCCTTCATAGATATAAACTGCGTCGCCGGGCTGCAGGCCTTCCTCTACGAAGTAAGCCGCCGCGGCCGCGCCGATTCCCTCATTGTCACCCTTTACGTTGGACACCGCGCCTGCGGACACAGCGTCAATGATACGGTCAAAGGCCACATAGGGGATCTCCGCGTCAATCAGCTGCTGGATGGCGGACTGCACGGTATCATCGATGGGCTGCACCACCACGGCAATATTGTCCTCGCCGGAAGCGATGATATCCTCAATGTTTACGATCTGCTCGGAAGCACTGGCGGAAGTGATCAGCTCCGCGGTGTAGGTTCCTTCCCCGTTGATCTCCTCAATGCTCTCCTTGGCAAAGGTGGCAACCGAACCGGTCCAGCCGTGGTCCTCTGTGGCGGTGAGTACATAAATATGAGTTTCCTCTGCGGCCGCCACAGGCACAGGCACCGCTGCGGCCAGTGTCATAAATGCCGCCGTTGCTGCGATTAATGTTCTTTTCATGAAAAATCCCTCCAATTCTTTATATTTTGCTCCTGTAACATCTGTATATCCGCAAAACCTCCTGCAGATATACGGCATTTCATGATTGAAGCGACAAAAGGTATTTTGTCGCAATGATACGCGGATTCCTTGGATCCCTGAAAACCCTTACGCTACAAAGTTCCTCAGATATCTTGCGCTGAGAATCACGGCTTTCTTGGCATCATCCAGACTCTTCTCGAAGGCCTTGTCCTCCACCTCAATTACGGAATACCCATCGTATCCGATGTCCGTCAGTGCGGATACATATTTGCCCCAGTCGATATCTCCAAGGCCCGGAAGCTTGGGAGACATATACTGAAGAGGTGTGGCCATAATGCCCACATCCGCCAGCTTATCCGGATAAACCTTGATGTCCTTATAATGTACGTGGAAAATCTTATCCTTAAACTCATAGAGCGGACGGATATAATCGATCTGCTGCCATACAAAATGGGACGGGTCATAGTTGATTCCAAGGTTGGGGCTGTCCAGAACCTCAAACACCTTTCTCCAGTTGGCGGGCGTAGTCATGATGTTCTGTCCGCCGGGCCACTCGTCGTTTGTGAAAAGCATGGGACAATTCTCAATGGCCACCTTCACGCCCTTCTCCTCCGCATAGCGCATGATGGGCGTCCAGATTTCCTTTACCAGCTCCAGGTTGTCGTCCACATTCTTCGCCGGATCCCTTCCGATAAAGGTGGTGATCATGTTTACACCCAGCATGGCGGAAGCGTCCATCAGCTTATAAATATGGTCGATATAGCCTTTTCTCTTCTCCTCATCTGGATCCAGGGGATTGGGATAATAGGCCAGGGAGGAGATGGCCACACCCTTGTCCGCACACAGCTGGTTAATCTGTGCCGCCTTCTCAGGGGTCATGTTCGCCACGTCAATATGGCTGACGCCCGCATACCTTCTCGCTGCTCCGCCCTGAGGCCAGCAGGCTACCTCCAGACATTCCAGATTATTCTCCGCCGCGAAATCCACAACCTCCTCAAAGGTCATTCCCTCACAGATCGCGGTAAGTAATCCAAATTTGATCATTGTATACCTTCCTTTCTACTCGACTGTCTTTTTTGATGTTTTTATTTTAGCAAAGGGATTCTTTTTCGTCATATTACTTTTTGCCGCCTTCCTGCCCCAAAAATGACCTTTTTTCCTTTCAGGACAAAAAAAGGGAATAAAGTCAAAAAAGAGGGGTTCATTTTTAACCTTATTCCGATTCTGTTCTCAATGTAGTTTTTTCAGGTACGTTTTATCTTTCCGATAAATATTCTCTCAGGTCCTCATATACGATTTCACGGATTTCCTCCGCAGTCTCTTTCGCCTTGTGCGGATCAAGCTTGATTTTCGCAGCCACAGCCAGCAGGTCCTTTATTCCCGGATCCTTTCCGTTTCCGTTTATCGTTGTTGCATGTTCTCCGCCAAAAGAATTGCTGTATGTCAGATCATACGCCGGGGATAATTTCCACTTTCCACTCTCATATAAAAAAGAAAAATTCCTGGAGTGGTCATCTCTGTTGTGTGCAAATACATTAAAGCACATTTGACGATACATTTTTTCGACCTCAGCATAGCTGTGTGTCAGCTTCACAGTCAGCTGCATCAGCGTATGGTAATCCAGATTTGGTATACGATGAGAGGTCTCCAAAAGGGCGCTGACCGAAGCCATGTGAAGACGCTCCTTCTGTTTCCGGTCAAAACGTTTTACGGCAAAATAACCAGAACATCTTGCTGACGGAAGCAATCTGGTCTCCGCCATTTCAATCCCGCATCTTTTTGCGCATAAGGAATAGCGGTATTCCTGTTCTCCTATGTCCGGATTATCCAGCGAAGAAGGAAATTTCACAATCCATTCTTCTCCGTCCAGCGAATAAAAAACCTTCGGTCTCGCGCCGCCGGAGGAGCCCCCCATCTGAAAAAGTTCGTCAAGATTATCCGATTGATTCGTCTCAAACATACTCTGGCATTCCAGCGCAATCTGATCCAGGGAAAGAACCGTCTGTTCTTCAGCCAGAAGAATTTCCGGCTGATAACACAATGCGCCCATCCCTGTGGACGCCACAATCGCCAGGCGGTGAATACTGTCCACTCCCATTGGATCAATATGATTCTTTAAAAGCAGCCGATCAACAAGAAGCTGGCCCCATCCATCTGGAAGACTGTCTGCAAACACTCCAAACAGCCCTTCAAAAGGATCATACTTTTTTGGCAAAAATACTCCCTTACGAAGTGGAAGCGAAAACGGGTTCAGCGAAAACCCCCTTTCAAGCCAGACACTGTCATACTCAAACGCCACGCGATAATCTCTCGTTACAGCAAGCGTTCCAACTCTTTCCCCCTCATAAAATACCTTCAAGGATTTAAGCCTGTTCATCAATTACCTCCTGAATGGATGAATATCCCTTCCTGGCAAACAACGAATCAAAATCATCTTCGCAATCCAGAACAAATGCAATCTTAATGAGAGAAGATAATGATATTTCCCCTGTCCGCTCAAAACGCTTGACCGAACCCAGGCTCACATCCGAACACTGACTCAGAACTGCCTGTGACATTTTTTTCTCCTTTCTTCTCGCTCTCATCCTCGTTACAATTTCTGTACTCACATCCTCCGGAGATCTTAAAAAAGAAAAATCATTCATAGATAATATTTTAACCGAAAATACTAATTATGGCAAGTATTAGTTAAAATACTATCTCTATTATATTTTTAATTATAAAACTGCTTTATTAATCTAACGCTATATTGTTAACTTCCTGAAGATTTAACTCTCGACTCCCTAGTAA
>JAJQBI010000019.1 GCA_021203365.1 Clostridiales bacterium | reverse complement strand
TAATTAAATGTTCTAAAAATTCAGTTATGAATTCTTATTGAAAGATGCTGTTAAATCTGTTTTGTCTGTGATAAAATGGTGATGAGAATTCCGGGAGAGCAAAGCACGGACATCCGCAGGACGCTCTGCGAGGGGATTTTCAGGTATCATAGGGGTCAAAAATGTATGAATAAGAGGTTCCTTTATGGATGTAGGACGTACTGTAAAGAAAAAGCTTTCTTCCGCCCGGATCATTATTCTGGGATTCGCGGCGGCGATTCTGGCGGGCAGTCTGCTTCTGATGCTGCCTGTTTCCTCCCGGGAAGCGGGAGGCACGGGATTTATGGATGCTCTGTTTACCGCCGCCTCGGCGGTGTGTGTCACTGGTCTGGTGGTGCGGGACACGGCTGCCTACTGGTCTGTTTTTGGCCAGGCGGTGATTCTGGCGCTGATTCAGGTGGGAGGTATGGGAGTTGTGACCATGGCGGTGACCGTGTATATGGTTTCAGGAAAGCAGATCACCCTGAAGCAGCGAAGTACTCTGCAGGAATCCATTTCCGCGCCTGGCGTGGGCGGGATCGTTAAGCTGACCAGTTTTATCCTCCGTGTGACTCTCTGCGCGGAGTTTCTGGGCGCAGTGCTTCTGGCTCCCTTTTTCTGCGGGGAATTCGGCGTGCCGCTGGGGCTCTGGTATGCCCTGTTTCACGCGGTTTCCGCCTTTTGCAACGCGGGCTTTGACCTGATGGGAATCCAGGGGGAGTTTTCCTCTCTGACAGGCTTTGCAGGGAATCCGGCGGTGAATCTGGTGATTATGGCGCTGATCATAATGGGCGGGATCGGCTTTCTCACCTGGCAGGATATCCGGAAAAATCATCTGCATTTTCGCAGATATCGGATGCAGAGCAAGGTGGTGCTTGTCACCTCCGCGGTGCTGATCGTGCTTCCGGCGCTTTACCTTTTCTTTTTTGAATTCGGGGATCTTTCGCCCGGGAACCGTGTCCTGGGTTCTCTGTTTCAGTCCGTGACTCTTCGGACAGCGGGCTTTAACACCCTGGATCTTACAAAGGTCAGCGAGGGCGGCCTGATGATTATGATCATTTTAATGCTGGTGGGCGGTTCCCCCGGTTCCACCGCCGGCGGAATGAAAACCACCACCTTTGCGGTAATGTTTTCCACGGCGATTTCCGTTTTTTCACGGAGGGAGCATACAAACTTTTTCGGCCGCCGTGTGGAGGAGAGCGTGATCCGCAACGCCGCCACAATTGTCACTCTGTACACCACGCTGTTTCTCACCGGAGGGATCCTGATCAGCCGCCTGGAAGGGCTGCCCCTTATGACCTGTCTGTTTGAAACGGCCTCGGCGGTGGGAACGGTGGGACTGACCCTGGGGATTACCCCCCAGCTTGGAATGATATCCAGGTGGATTCTGATTTTTCTTATGTATACCGGGCGTGTGGGCGGACTGACGCTGATCTTTTCCGCTCTGTCCGGACGAAGAGGGGATACGGCCCGGCTGCCGCAGGAAAGGCTGACGGTGGGATAAATTAAGCCTTCTGAAATGGAAATTAATTTTGAATTAGGTCTGGAGGAGCTGGAATGAAAAGTGTACTTTTGATTGGACTGGGAAGATTTGGCAAGCATATCGCCATGAAGCTGGATGAGCTGAACTGTGAGGTTATGGCGGTGGACATAGATGAGGAGAGGGTGAACGCGGTGCTTCCCTATGTGACGGAAGCCCAGATTGGGGACAGTACCAGTGAGGAATTTCTGGAAACCCTGGGGATCCGGAACTATGACGCGTGTATTGTGACCATTGGAGATGATTTTCAGAATTCCCTGGAGACTGCCTCTCTGCTGAAGGAGATGGGGGCCAGGAAGGTAATCTCCCGGGCGGCCACCGGAGTGCAGGAAAAATTCCTTCTGCGGAACGGGGCGGACAGGGTGGTTTATCCGGAAAAGCAGATGGCGGCGCAGGTAGCCATCCGCTGTACCTCTGAGTATATCCAGGATTACATTGAGCTGGACCAGGATTATTCAATTTTCGAGCTGTCCATCCCCCGGGAATGGATGGGAAAAACCATCCGGGAGCTGGAGGTGCGGAACCGGTACGGCATTAATATTCTGGGCATTCGAAAGAACGGCAAAGTCCATATGAACATCACGCCGGATTCCTATCTGGACGACGGGGAGGCCATTCTGGTCCTTGGCAGGGACAAAGCCGTCCAGAAATGGCTGCGCATTTAAGAGGAGCGGACAGCGATGCAGATGATAAAGGAAAAGAATTTTTACCGGATGTTTTTTGGTCTCTGTATGCCTATTGTGCTTCAGAATGTGATCGCTCTCAGTGTAAATCTGGCGGACAATCTGATGCTGGGCCGGTATGGGGAGGCTTCTCTCTCCGGCGTGACGGCGGTAAACCAGATTCAGTTTATCTATCAGAACCTTCTGATGGGGATCGGGGACGGGCTTGTGATTCTCTCCTCCCAGTACTGGGGGAAACGGCAGACGGAGCCCATCAAAAAAGCCCTCAGTGTGGCGATGAGAACGGCCCTGGTGTGTATGGCCATTCTTTTTCTGGTGACCTGGCTTTTCCCGGAAAGAGTGGTGGGACTTTTTACCACGGATCCGGAGATCCTGGCGGAGGGTGTACGCTATCTGGAGGTGGTGAAATTTACCTATCCGTTTTTCTGTGTGACCACGATCCTGCTGGCGGGACTGCGGAGCACAGAGGTGGTAAATATAGCGTTTTATCTGTCCTTAAGTACACTCTGTATTAACTGCGGCATCAACTGGGTTCTGATTTACGGGCGGCTGGGGCTGCCCCGCCTGGGCGTGGTGGGCGCGGCCATCGGAACGCTGACAGCCCGGATTGTGGAGACGGTCCTGCTGCTTCTTTTTCTGTGGAAGAGGGAGAGAAATCTGCGTCTGCGTCTGCGGGATTTTTTCCATCTGGATGGCAGGATGGCCGGGGATTACTTCCGGCTGAGTGCTCCGATTATCCTCCTTCAGAGCCTGTGGGGCGTGAATACCGCCATGCAGACAGCGATTCTGGGACATCTTTCCTCCAGCGCCATTGCCGCCAACAGCATGGCGTCCAATCTGTTTCTGATTGTAAAAACCGTGGCGGTAGGTGCGGCCTCCACCGCCAATGTGATGATCGGAAAAGCCATCGGCGAGGGATCCGAAAAGAAGGTTCGCGCCTACGCCCAGACCTTCCAGGTAATGTTTGTGCTTATGGGGATCGGCTGTTCTCTGCTTCTTTTCGGACTGACAGAACCCATTCTGTCTCTGTACAGCTTTTCGGATGAAAGCCGCAGGCTGGCCAGAGCCTTTCTGCGCATTCTGTGCGTGGCCATGCTGGGAATGTCCTATCAGATGCCTGTAAACAGCGGCATCATTAAAGGTGGCGGGGATACAAAATATATCATGAAGCTGGATCTGATCAGCATCTGGGGAATTGTGATCCCTGTTTCACTGATCATGGCTTTTGTGGTACAGGCCTCCCCCATTGTGGTTGTGTGCTGTCTGAATATGGATCAGCTTTTTAAGTGCGTTCCCGCGTTTATAAAGGTGAATTATGGAAACTGGATAAAGAAACTGACAAGATAGAAGATGGGTTTGCATAAGAAAAAGAACAGAATGTTCTTCTGAAAACTAAAAAATCAACTTTTCCCTGTTCAGCTGTTTAAAAAAGCGGACAGGTCACATCTCCTCCGGCCGGATTCCGTGGCCGGAGCTTTTTGCGGTTATTCAGATGAGGGTCTGGACTTCTCATCCTCTTCCGGACGCTCATTGGGAATATGTTCTACAATATCCCCGAAGTCACAGTCCAGAATCGTGCAGAGTCGATCCAGCGTGTAAATCTCAATGTTTTTGCCCTTGCGCAGCCGGTCCAGAAGAGAGGTTTCGATCCCGTACCGGTGATACAGGTCATACTGGGTAATGCCCTTCTCTTTCATGGTGCGCCAGAGTCTGTCGTATTTTACCATGTCTTTTCTCCAGGTGATGTAGGGACCTGTTACGATTCACAGCGGGCGTGACCGCTCATGTGAGGGGATGCGGCTGTGAATGGTAAAAGGAACTTCTTCCTATGATTATCCAGAATTTGGCAGATTATCATAGAGTGCATATAAAGACATGGTTTGCGCCGGCCCGGAAGCGGGCCTTGCGGGGAAAGGCATAAAGATTTCAGACAGAAACCGGCAGCCGGCCGGCATTTTTTTTTGCCTGGAATCGGATATGGCGGTTGCAAGTTTTGGCCTGTTGTGATAAAGTATAGCAGTATTCGGGTTTTCCGGCCTGAAAGGGCCGGGAAGGCCTGCGTGGACGGGAATATACAGCTTTATTTTCAGCGGTGCCCGGACATTATTTTACAAATTCATGGCCCTCGGGCCGGAGGATGAGAAAAATGAAAAAATATGCGGACAGCTTTATGAGTTATCGCTTTCTTCTTAACGAGCTGGTGGTCAAGGGAATCCGCCTGAAGTACCGCCGTTCCTATCTGGGAATTTTATGGTCTCTGGTAGAGCCTCTGCTCACCATGATCGTGCTGACCATTGTGTTTGGTACGCTTTTCGGGAATTCGGACAAAACATTTCCGGTATATATTCTGACCGGACGGCTTTTGTATACCTTTTTCAGCAACGCAACCAAGGGGGCTCTGAAATCCATACGGTCCAATTCCGCCATGATCAAAAAGGTTTATGTGCCCAAGTATCTGTACCCTCTGTCCAGTGTGCTGTTTAATTATGTGATTTTTCTTCTGTCGCTGATTGTGCTGATTGTGGTCAGTCTGGTTCTGGGCGTATACCCCACCATTTATCTTCTGCAGGCGCCCATTGCCCTGATTCTGGTATTTCTTCTGTCCTATGGGTGCGGGATGGTGCTGGCCACTGTGGGAGTGTTTTTCCGGGATATGGAATATCTGTGGTCGGTGGCCCTGATGCTGGTGATGTATACCTGTGCGATTTTCTATTCTCCGGACAGGCTCCTTAAGAGCGGCTGGGCCTGGATCCTGAAGTTTAATCCGCTGTACTGTGTCATCTCCATCTTCCGCTCCGCCATGTTCGGGGAAATGATGAATATACATTATTTTCTCTACGCACTGGGATTCTCGGTGGTGATGATTGGAATCGGCCTGTTTTTCTTTAAGAAGAAACAGGATGAGTTTATATTGTACATCTAATGGGGGCAGGAAAATGAGCAAACCGGCAATTGTTGTGGACAATGTGGGGATGAAATTTAATCTGAGCAAGGAAAAAGTGGACAGCCTGAAGGAATACTTCCTGAAAATGGTAAAAGGGGAGATCCAGTACAATGAATTCTGGGCCCTTAAAAATGTAACCTTCCAGGTGGAAAAGGGCGACCGGGTTGGAATTCTGGGGCTGAACGGCGCCGGGAAGAGTACCCTTCTGAAGGTGATTGCGGGAGTTTTCAAGGCGACGGAGGGAACCGTAACCCGAAACGGAAAAATTGTCCCGCTTCTGGAGCTGGGTGCCGGCTTTGAATCTCAGTATACGGGCAGTGAGAATATTTATCTTTACGGCGCCATGCTGGGATACTCCCGGAAATTTATTGATCAGAAATATGATGAGATCGTGAAGTTCTCCGAACTGAAGGATTTTATCGATGTTCCCCTGAAAAACTATTCCTCCGGAATGAAGTCCCGCCTGGGATTTTCCATCGCCACCATTGTATCTCCGGAGATCCTGATTCTGGACGAGGTTCTTTCCGTCGGGGACGCCAGGTTTCGCCGGAAAAGTGAAAAAAAGGTGATGAGCATGTTTGACAGCGGCGTGACGGTTCTTTTTGTCTCTCATTCCCTGGAGCAGGTGGAGCGTCTGTGTAATAAAGCTATGATTCTGGAGAAGGGAAAACTGATCGCCTACGGAGATATTGAGGAGATCGCTGCCCGCTACAGGACAATGACAGAATAGTGCGCGGAAAAGGAAAAGGCGGGAAAACAAAGTAGGATGGGAAATATTTTCTTTAATGTAAAGCAAATCCTTAAGATGCTGACGCAGAATTTTCTCCTGCCTGTGGTGTATGAGTTCTGGAGACTGATTTACAGGGGAAAAAAGGCGGATCTGATTATTTTTGCGGATGCCCATCACCACAGCCTGCCGGTGAGCATGGAGTGTATGCATCAGGCACTGGAAGACAAGGGATACAGTCTGACGGATGTCTTCTGTGACTACGAAAGTCTGTCCGCTGCGGGGGTCTTCTTTCAGGCGGCGAAATTCATGCGTCTGTATGCCCGGGCGTCCCATGTGTTTATCTGCGATAATTTTCTGCCGGTATCCTCCTGCAGAAAAAGAGAGGACACAACCGTAGTGCAGCTTTGGCACAGCTGCGGCGCGCTGAAAAAGACGGGCTATGACGCCAGAGACGACATTCCGGCTCACTATGTGGGAAATATTTATAAGAATTATAATCTGGTTACGGTGAGCGCGCCCTATGCCGTGCCTGCTCTTTCCGGAGCCATGCGCCAGCCGGAGGGAGTTGTGCGCGCCACAGGCGTCAGCCGCACCGATATTTACTATGACCCGGCCTTTCAGAAAAGGTGCCGGGAAAAATTCCGGCAGGAGCATCCGGAAGCGGAAGGGAAAAAGGTTATTCTGTGGGCGCCTACCTTTCGGGGAAATGCCGGAAGACCGCGGGAAGTGGGATTTCAGGCTGTCACGGCTCTGGAGGAGGAGATGGGAGAGAAGTATTTTTTCCTGAAAAAGCTGCACCCCCATATGGAAAAGTGGTTCCCTTTTTCCAACAGTAAAATTCCCACGGAGGAACTGCTGGCCGTGGCAGATCTGCTGATCACGGATTATTCCTCCATTGTCTTTGACTATTGCTTCCAGGGGCGTCCTTTTGTTCTGTTCGCGCCGGATCTGGAGGAATATGAGGCGGATCGGGGCTTTTATCTGGACTATGAGACTCTGGGACCTTATCTGGCAAGAAACGATGCGGAACTGAAAACGGCGGTCCGGGAGGCGCTTCGTGAGGAAAACCCGGACTGGATCCGGAGTTTCCGGGAGTTCCACGTTTCCGCATGTGACGGACATGCCACGGAAAGGATTCTCCGTCTGCTGAAGCTGTAAAATGGGCGAATTCCCGGTGATTCGCTTTTTCATTTTCCTGAAAATGAGAGGAAGAAAATGTCTGGGAAAATAAAAAAAGTCATTTACAATCAGGTGAAATTTCTTCTTTATGGCGTTCTGTATCCCTGTATTTACGGAATCGGCCGCCTGCGCGCCGTCCGGGGGGAAAAGGTCCTTCTGCTGGCTCTGAAGGGAGAGACTCTGGAGGGGAATCTCCGCATGGTCGATGAGGCGCTTGCAAAGCGGGGCGGATGGGACGTTCACACCCATTTCCTCAGGGAAGGCGCGGTCTCTCAGGTGAGATATGTTCTGAATTCCGTAGCCATGCTCTGGGATATGTCCACGGCGAAATATGTTTTTCTGGATTACTCCTGCAATGTGCCCGGCCGCGTCTCCATCCGGAAGGAGACCATGGTCGTGCAGCTCTGGCACGGCTGCGGCGCTTTCAAAAAGTTCGGCCTGAGCACGGCCAGTCTGCGCTATGGCTGTACTCGGGAGGAGCAGCTGAAATATTCTTATTATAAGTATTGCGATCTGGTTACAGTGAGCAGTCCCGAGGCTGTGTGGGCCTATGAGGACGCCACCGGCCTGCCCCGGGAGAAAATACAGCCCCTGGGTGTGTGCAGAACGGACGTTTTTTTTCAGGAGGAATTTATCCGCGGCGCCCGGGAACGGTTTGCAGCCCGGCTTCCCTTTGTCCGGGGGAAGAAGGTGATTCTGTTCGCACCAACGTTCCGGGGAGACGACCATGAGGCGAGAACCTCAGAGGCGTTTTCCATCCCGGCTTTTTATGAGGCATTCTCGGATCAGTATGTCCTTGTGATCAAACATCATCCCTATGTGAAGCATCCGCCTCAGATTCCGGAAGAGTATGGGAAATTCGCCGTGGACGTCAGCGGCCGGATGGGGATTGAGGATCTGCTCTGTGTGGCGGATCTGTGTATCTCCGATTATTCCTCCCTGGTTTTTGAGTATTCGCTTTTTGAAAAACCCATGATTTTCTTTGCCTATGATCTGGAAGAGTATTTTGACTGGAGAGGCTTTTACTATGACTATGACGAACTGACTCCGGGACCGGTGTGCCGGACCAATGAGGAGATGATCGATTATATTCGGAATATCGACCGGCTTTTTGACCGGGAGAAGGTCGCGAGGTTCCGGGATAAATTCATGAGCGCCTGTGATGGGCATTCCACGGAGCGGATTCTTCGAAAGGTGATGGGACATGAGTTTGCGGAAGATCCGGGGAATTGACTTCCCCGGAAATTGTTTTCCTGCATGAAATTTACAGCACAAGAGAAGGCGCGGTGTAGACCCTTGCCGCCAGCTCGCTGTCCAGGTCATACAGGGCTTTCATATCGGAGCCAAAACGCTGGTAGCGTTTCAGATTTGTCTCTGCGTTATCTTCCTCCTCGCCCTGTTCTTTTACAAACCAGTCGAGAAACTGCATGGTTCTGAAATCATTTACTTTCATCGCCGCCGCATAGATATTGTTGATGAGAGAGGTCACATAGCGTTCATGCTCCAGGCCGAATTTCAGCGGGTCCGCCAGATCGGTGTATTCTTTGTCCGGTTTTGCAATGGCTTCCAGTTCAATGCTCTCTCCGTTATTCTGCAGATACTGCAGCATGAGAACGGCGTGGTCGCGCTCTTCCTGTGCCTGAATGAAATACCAGTTTGAGTACCCGTCCAGCCCTTCATCCTTATAATAATTCGAGAAATCAAGGTAGAGGTATGCGGAATAAAATTCTTTGTTAATCTGCTCGTTCAGCAACGCGGCTACATTTTTATCTAACACGTTTCTTCCTCCTGTTCTTTACTCCGGGAACCGTTTATGGACTGAACCCGGAAATCAATTCAATTGCAATAAAATGTATCTTAGCATGGAAGCCGGATACTGTCAACGTGAAAGTATCATGCTATCATGCGGCGGGTTCCTGTCTTTAGACTAAATCTTTCTTTAAAAACACAGATAGACAGCGTCTTCTGCCAGGCGATTATCTCATCAAACTGTATTTGCAAACGCAAGGCTATGTGCGCACAGCGAATCGAAGATTATAAAAACGGCAGCTATGCATTGGACGGTGATATAGTGGATCCGCTTCCGGAGGATGCGCCGTTCTTCGTGAAGGATTACTATGATTACTACAAGACTGTGAGCGCGGCTATCATCCGCGCAGCCTGAATTCCAATGGTGGACGTAGTGTGACGGGTTGCGAGTCATTCATGAATATGCCGATACTGCAGTACAGCCAGGAGATTCGCAATGCAGTTTTCATTATTCATGGCGAAAAAGCGCATTCCTTCCTATTTCAGTAAGGACGCATACGCAAAGCCGACCGGGGATAATAAAGAGCTGATGATTATACCGGGTGCGGTGCATACGGATTTGTATGATCAGATGGACATCATTCTGTTTGATCAGATGGAAGATTTCTTCCGGACATATCTGGTGAAAACTTGGTTTTTGTCGCAAATACACTCCATATGATGTCTTAATTGTCTCTGTAAAAAAGGATGTTTTTCCTGTATTATGAAGATAATCATAAGGAGGAGGCAGAGATTTATAATGGATACAAGAAAATGGAATAACGGATGGAAATTCTGGCCGGATAAGGGAGCGTTTGCTCTGGTGTGGAATATTCCGGAGATTGCGCGGGATATCGACCTGCCCCACGACGCGATGCTTGAGGAGCCTGCACGGGCGGACAGCCCCAACGGAGGCAATACCGGTTTCCGAAACGGGGATGTTTACACTTATGTGAAAATACTGTATGCACCGGAGGAGTACCGGGAGAAGACAGTAATGCTGAAATTTGAGGGCGTGTACATGAATGCAATGGTTTATGTCAATGAGCAACTGGCTGCAAAGTGTCCCTACGGCTACACCGGATTTTACGTTAAACTGAGCGACCATCTGCGCTATGGGCAGGAGAACGAGATTCGTGTTCTGGTAAAAAACAGTGGGATGGCTAACAGCCGGTGGTACAGCGGCAGCGGAATCTACCGCGATGTCTATCTGCTGGTCTCTGACACCGTTTATCTGGAGCCGGAGGGCGTGCAGGTTACGACGGAATCCCTCGATAAAGAACTGGCTGTTCTGATGGTGCGGTCACAGGTAAAAAACCGCAGATGCACAACGGTTCCGCTTCGTCTGGAGACTGAGCTTCTGGATCCGGAAGGGGTGACAGCAGTAAAAGATACCGTTTATCTGACACTCTATGAGGGAGAGAATCGGCGAACGATGCAGCGGATTGTGGTGCAGCAGCCGCAGATCTGGTCGGAGGATACGCCGAATCTATACCGTGCGGTGAGCAGACTCTATGAGGGAGAAAAGCTGCTGGATGAGAGCGAGACCATGTTTGGTATCCGGACACTGGAGCTGGATGCGAAGCGGGGGCTACGCGTGAACGGCAAATCTGTTAAGCTGCGCGGTGCCTGCATCCACCATGACAGCGGTCTGCTGGGAGCGGCCACTTACGCGGCAGCGGAGTACCGCAGAGTACAGCGGCTAAAGGAAGCTGGATTTAATGCAATCCGTATGTCGCATCATCCGGCGGCTCCCGCGCTTTTGCGTGCCTGTGACGCTTTGGGCGTATATGTTATGGATGAGACCTTTGACATGTGGACGCGATGCAAATCCGATAACGACTATGCGCTCTTTTTTGATCAGTGGTGGGAGTCGGATGTGGAGGCTATGGTTCGTAAAGATTTTAACCATCCCTCGGTGATTCTCTACTCAGTAGGAAATGAGATTCCGGAAATCGGGAGCGATCTGGGTGCATCTATCTGTAATAAGATCTGCGAGAAAATCCGTTCCCTTGATACCGACAGGTTCACATTGGCTTCCATCAACGGTATTTATGCCGCAGGGGATCGTGTTGGAGAGATTATGGGAGACCTGCAAGCTGAATTGGCGGATGCCGGTGAGGTGGATGACGATGCGAATGTCAATGATTTTATGACGATTATGGATACGCATATGGATCAGATTGTCTGCCACAGGGCGGTTTCAGAGCGGTTGGAAAAAGCCTGCGCAGGGACGGACATTGCCGGTTATAATTATATGACAGCCCGGTATGAGCCGGATGGTGAAGCTTATCCGAATCGTGTGATTGTGGGAAGTGAGACTTATCCGCCGGAGATCGCACGCAATTGGGAACTTGTCCGGCGGCTGCCTCATGTGATTGGAGATTTTACCTGGACCGGATGGGATTATATCGGTGAGGCCGGGATCGGTGTGGTAGCCTATGCGTCGGGTGAGGGCGGCTTTGGTGCGCAGTTTCCGTGTCAGCTTGCCTACTGCGGCGATATTGATATTACAGGTTTCCGCCGTCCGATTTCCTACTTCCGGGAGGAGGTATTCGGACTTCGCAGCGATCCGTATATCACTGTGCAGAATCCTTATCGTTACGGCCAGGAGGCAACGAAGACGGTCTGGGTGATCAGTGATAACCATTCTTCATGGACTTTCCCCGGCTGTGAGGGGAAACCTGTGGTAGTGGAAGTTTACGCACCGGGCGATGAGGTAGAATTGTTTGCGAACGGTGTGTCTTTGGGCAGAAAACCGGCCGGGGAGGCGGCGGGTTTCCGCACCCTGTTTGACACCGTTTACGAGCCGGGCATATTGCGGGCGGTGGCCTATGAAAATGGTGCAGAGATCGGGTGCATGAATTTGAAGACCGCGGGAGCGTCGGCAGAACTGAAGCTGTCCGCAGAGGAAGTGGCTGCTGACAATGAGACATTGATTTATGTGGATATCACGGCGGAGGATGCCGATGGTATCGTTTGCGACGCGGCAGAGCAGGTGCTTCGAGCCGATGTGGGCGGAAATGCGGTGATTCTCGGCTTCGGCAGCGGTAATCCGAAGCCGGAATATAACTTTATTACGGATAAGACGGAGACGTTTTACGGCAGGGCATTGCTGATACTGAAGCGAACAGGCAGCGGTGTGGTAACAGTGACGGTAACGGGCGATGACGGACAGAAAGCGGAGATATCAGTGTGATAGGCGCAATCCTATTTATTTTGTATATCTGTGGTAGTTTGCGCAGATCGGTATTCCATGGGCGTCATCCCATAATATTTTTTGAAAATATGTCGGAAGTTCTCCGGGGCGGAGTAACCAAGCTGCTCTGAGATTGCGGCGATGGAAAGATTGGAGTTCTGCATCAGGCGAATCGCCTGGCGGAGCTTCAATTTTTGTATGTTTTGAGAGAAACTCATGCCTGTGCTATGCTTGATGATGCGTTGGATCTGGCGTTCGCTGTAGTTAAAAAAGGATGAGAGTTCCGACAGCGTCAAGGTATTGTAGTGTTCCTGGATGTATTTTAAAATCAGAATGGTATTCTCGCTTTCCTGATTGGGAACGGTTTCCGGGAATACGAAATCTGTGCCATGATTGCGAAGAAGAAGAATGAAAAAGGCATTAATGATGGAATTTAACATTCTGCTTTTGTATTGACGATGCCCATGGAACTCATCCCAGGCATAGCCGATGAAATTAGCAATTTCCTGGTCGCCGCCGGCGCGGAACAGGAGATAGGACTGGCAGTCTTTCTGATACAGCATTCGCATGAAAAAATCGGACAGGATATCATTCTCTGAAAGAATGCCAAAAAATGCTTCCTCAAATGTGCTGATGCGGATGATGAAATTTAATAATATGCAGTCATCGGAAAATGCTGTGATGGCATGGACAGAGCCGGGCGCGATGATGCAGATATCGCCCGGTACCATGGTCAGTTCCTGTTTCGCGATATGATTTATAATATTTCCCTGCAGGACACAAGCGATTTCTATGAAGCTGTGAGAGTGCCAATAGGCAGGGAGATAGCGAAGGTGTTGATAAATTTCCACATCTGCATTTTGGGAAAAGAAAATATCTTCGTCAAGTCGGTGCAGCAGGAGCTTTTCTGTGAATTTATCGGCACAATAAGCATTTGCTTTTGCGAGAATATTGGAAAATTCTTCCATCTTCTGCGGCTGGTCGAGATGGCGGTGAGGATTCTGCTGGTAAAGTGTTTTCAGTGTACGTTCAAAATCACGCATTTCCGTATTGATTTCCTGAGAAAAATGATTCTGGATGAGCATTGGAGTGCTTTCCTTTCCGTTTTTGTCCTTTGCGGTAAACCGAAATAAGTATATGAGGTGATTTTTAAATATTGATGCATATAATCATATAAATAATTATAGCATCGCGCGGCAGATTTTTTAACTGTCATTTTGTACAAAATGTCGTAAATTACCTGTCTGATGTCACCTTTTCCTCTTACATTTGACGATTTAAAGAGATATGCTAAGTACAAGCTTGAGGAAACTTCACAAATAACGAAAGGAAAGGTGCAGAAAATGAAAGAAAAAAATGAATTAACCTTTGGGCAGAAAATGTGGTGGGCAATCGGCCAGTCATCCGGCCGACAGTTTATTACAGCTCTGGTATCCACGTACATTCTTGTGTTTATGACGGATACGTTTGGTGTCGCGCCAGCAGCAGCCGGCGTGATTATGACGGTTGCGGCAATCTGGGATGCAATCAATGACCCGATTATGGGGACGTTGGTTGACCGGACAAAGACACGCTGGGGTACATATCGTCCGTATCTCCTTTTGGTTCCGCTTCCGTGGGCAATCGTGTGCTGTATGCTGTTTGCGGCGCCGGAATTAACAGCGCAGGGCAAGATTGTTTATGCGGCGGTGCTTTATATTTGTTATGGTATGTTGCTGACAGCGTTGGAAATCCCTTATAATGCGGTATTGCCGACGATGACTCGCAATGAAATGGAGAAGAATGATGCAATTGCAGTTTCGACGTTTATAGCGTCCATAGCAATTCTGATTGTTTCTTCTTTTACCACGAATCTTGTCGCTGTGTTTGGCGGTGACGATCCTGCGAAAGGATATTTCACCGTGGTACTTATCGGTGCAGTGCTGATGGTGATTACAAACTGGATTGCATTTGCAAAATGTAAGGAGAAGTATACAGTTGACATAGTAAAAGAATCGCCTTTTAAAGGACTCGGCAGTCTGATGAAAATGAAGGAAGTTTATCCGATGCTTGCTTTCTGGTGCCTGGGATGCATTCTTTTCCAGATTATCATGGCTTCCTCTATATATTACTGTATGTATTATCTGATGAACCCGGCGCTGATTTCAACATATATGCTGGTGATCTCTATCAGCGGCATGGTTGGAGTTATGGTATTGATGCCGTTCATATTGCGGAAGGTGCAGGGAAGTATGAAAAAGGCAGTTACCTATACGCAGATTGTCTGTGTGGTTTGCTATCTGATCCTTTTCTTTGTGGGAGGAAAATCCATTCCGCTGCTTTATATACTGACTTTTGTTGCCTGCATGTTTTCAACGATGACAAATGCTTTCCGCTCGATGACTGTGGTTGGATTTACGGATTATGTTCTGCTTGAAAAAGGACGGCAGATGAATGGTACGATTTCTGCAATCGGTGGTTTTTCTTATAAATGTGGCACCGCGATTTCCAACGCCATTCTTTCTTTTGTGCTGGCTGCGACCGGTTATGTGGCAGGTGCGATTGGCGGACAGACAGATGCCTTTATGTTAGGTATTAACTCCGTGAGATTTCTCGTGCCACTGGTGGCTACGGTTCTCTACATTATCTGTATCCAGTTCTATCCGGAGGAAAGGATGAGAGAACTGCAGATGCAGAGAACGCAGCAGGGACAGGAATAACGAAAAATAAGGAACCGATTGAGAATGGGGAAACCGTATGTTATGCTTACAACAGGGAAGCAGGATAGGGTTTCCCCCATTTCCTTATCTGATAAGGGGGTAATAATTTGTTTGAAAAATGGATTACAAATCGGACAGCGAAACCGTTTTTGGCGAGAAAGAAATTTTACATAGACAGGGAAGTTTCCTCCGCAATTGTGAAAATTTGTGGGCTCGGACAGTTCATCTTACATATGAATGGTGAAAAGGTGGGCGATCATGAATTAGATCCGGCCTGGACGGATTATGACAAACTGGTGCAGTATGTGACATTCGATGTAACCGATGCTGTGGTGCAGGGCGAAAATGTCATTGGCGCCGAGGTCGGGAACGGCTGGTATATCAAGATGGATGAGCATTATACCTTTGGGTTTCCGGCATTCATGCCGCCGAATCCGAATCCGTATCAGCCGTTTGCCGGGGCGCTGGTTCTGGCGATGGAACTGACCGTGACATATGCGGATGATACGAGAGAAATGATGTCCGTAGATGAGAGTTTTAAAGTAAAAGAGCATCCCACTGTGATGAGTAATGTCTACGGCTCGGAGACCATAGATAACCGTCTGAATGTTCCCGGATGGGATACGGCAGGCTATGATGATACGGACTGGGCGCAGGCTTTCCTTGCAGACGCAGAGGATATTCCGAAAGGAAAACTGCAGGAGCAATTTCAGCCGGCGGTGAAAGTGATAAAGACCTATGAGGGAAAGCGGATTCATTCGGTTAATGGCAGAGATATCTATGATTTCGGGCAGAATATGTCCGGTATACTGGATTTTGAGATAAAAGGGAAAAACGGCGACGTGATCAACATATACCCGGCGGAGAAACTGGGGGAGGACGGCGACGTGGACCAGTTTGCGAAAAACTGGATTATGGTGGATTCCTGCATCACGGCTATTGTGGGGGAGGATGATGTCTGGGAATACTGCCGTATGAAATTTGCTTATTTTGCCGGACGGTATATGGCGGTGGAGCGGATATGCGCGGAAAATGTTGGGAAAGTGCCGACAGTCGCAGGTGTTATTCCCGAACTTCGTAATCTCCGGGCGGATGCCATTACCAGTGCATACAAGACGGACGGTACGTTTACCTGTGATGACAATCGCTATAATCAGATTTATGATATAATTGAGAAGACGGTGGAAGCCAATATGCTTGGCGTACATACCGACTGCCCGACGATTGAGCGTTTCGCGTGGCAGGAGCCGAACCACCTGATGGCAAGTGCCATTTTTTATATGAAGGACGGGAAACAGCTCTGGGAAAAATTTCTGCAGGATATGCGCTGCGGTCAGCATACGGCAGACGACTGGTTTCATGATATGGAAGGCGGGAAATATTATCCGGGAGACGGTCTGATGCCGGCGCAGGCTCCGTGTTATATTCCAAATGTATTGCCGGTACCGGGGCTGGGTGATTTTTATGACATCATTCCCTGGGGAAGTACCAGTATTCTGGGTACATATTGGCATTATCTGTTTTATGGGGATGTGAAGATTATTGAAGATAACTTCGAGCCCGGCATGCGTTATCTGGCGCATGTCAGAAGCCGGGTTAATGAGGAGGGATTTATTAATTACGGTCTTGGTGACTGGGGAAATCCCCGAAATGATCTGGCCAGAGAAAATATTGAGACCGCATTTCTTTATGCGGATACGGTGACACTTTCCGAGTTTGCTGAAATTCTCGGAAAGGAGGATATAAAAGCGAAGCTGGATGCTTACGCTAAGGAGGTCAAAGCCAACTATAATGCGAAGCTTCTGGTGGAAAATCCAAAGCTCGGCGGCTGGTGTTATAAATGCTGGGATCACAAGGATGAGCTTTTCATGACGCAGGCATCGCAGGCGCTGCCGCTGTTCTGGGGACTGGTTCCGAAGGATAAAGAAGAGGATATTGTGAAAGCGTTCCGCTTTACGCTGGATCGTGACGGCTCCTTTATCTGTGGAGAAGTAGGGCTTCCCTATGTGATTCAGACCGCGCGCAGGTATGGCATGAATGATATAATCTGTAAGTATATATTGAAGAAAGAACACCCCAGCTACTATGCATTTATTCTGGACGGAGAAACTACGCTGGGCGAGTATTGGGAGAAGAATCCAAGGAGCCACTGCCATGACATGATGGGGCATATCATCGAGTGGTATTACAACGGTATCGCGGGTATCATCCCGGAAAAACCGGCATTTTCCGAGGTGACGATCCGCCCGTACCTGCCAGAGAGTATTCATGAGTTTGCCTGCACGTATCATTCGGCAAATGGTGAGATTAAGGTGAACGTGAGGGAGACGGAGAACGAGATTTTCGTAGATGCGAAGTGCGCCGAAGGGATTGTATATACGGTGGATACCTCTAATCTGAAGAGAGACGGAAAGAAAATTGTACTTGCAGAGTGAACAAAAGGAGAAGGGAAATGCAGATATACAAGAATAAAAGAAATCCGATTTTACCGTTGGAATATCACATTCCAGATAGTGAGGCTCATGTGATGCCGGACGGAAGATTGTACGTGTATGGCAGTTATGACGACCGCGATGATGTCTACTGCAGCGAGAAATATCATGTGGTGTCTACACCGGATATGGAGCATTGGACGATTCATGACGAATCGCTGAACGGAAAGCAGATTCCGTGGTTTAACAATCCGGATGCACCAAAGTATCAGGGGATTGACTGGAGTCATCCCACGCCGTTTATACAGAAGATGCTGGCCAATATGGCGGCAGACGGCGAAGACATGAAGGAAAAGTTCGAAAAAGAGGAAGAAGGTGAGAAGCCGGCGCTTTTGTTTGCACCAGATTGTATAGAGAAGGATGGGAAGTATTATCTGTACATTTGTATGTCGGACGATAGTGAGGGCGTGGCCGTTTCTGATCGGCCGGAAGGACCGTTTACCGAACCAGTGCAGCTTCCATGCGGCGGGATTGACCCGGCAATTTTTATTGATGATGACGGACAGGCTTATTTTTACTGGGGTCAGCTTTTTTCTCATGGAGTAAAGATGAACGCCGATTTGAAATCTTTTGATCGCGCGGATATTGTGGACGATCTGGTGACGGAGGAGGAACATTTTTTCCATGAGGGTTCATCCATGCGAAAGATTGGAGATACTTATTATTATGTTTATGCGGATATGGAGCGGGGGAAACCTACATCGTTGGGCTATTCCACCGGGAAATTTCCGATGGGTCCCTTCACCTATCAGGGAATTATTATTGATAATGACGGTTGTGATCCGAGTAGCTGGAATAATCACGGTTCGATCGAACGCGTGGATGGACAGTGGTATGTCTTTTACCATCGCTGCAGTCGCGGAATGGAGCTGCACCGCAGACTCTGTATCGAAAAGATTAACATTCTGCCGGACGGAACAATTCCGGAGGTAAAGATGACCTCGCAGGGCGTCGGAGATCCCTTTGCACCAGGTGAGGCAATCATGGGATATCAGGCCTGCGGGCTTTCGGGTACGGTTTTTATCGGCCTCAATGAGGATGCGAAGACCAGAGAGCAGTATCCAGAGAAATTAATGAATATTTCTGCTAAAGATGAGATGATTTTCCGCTATGTGAAGAGCGATCAGGGGTATCATCGTTTTGTTATCCAGGCAATCGGCAGTGGCAGGCTGACCATTCTGCTAAATGATACAGAGGTCGGGGAAGTGATGATAGAGAACGGATTTCAGACAGCGGATGTGATTGGAGCACAAGCAGGTGAGTATGAATTAAAACTTCGTGCCGAAACAGCAGAGGGGCTGGAGATTTTGGAAGTAATTCTGGAATAAGGAAAGATTGAGCTGCTGACTTAGTAACGGCAGTGTTTCGGATTTTTTAAAAACAGGTTGACAATTCCTGTGAATCGTACTATGATATATCCCATAAAACATATCAAAAAAATATGTTATAAGAATAGCCGGTGACCGCCTGGCTCATAGGGAAACAGGCGCCGCAGACAATCTGAGAATTGCAGGAAAGGCAGGAAGAGCATATGTCAAATATTTACAAGGGAACACTGGGACTGATCGGAAACACTCCCCTGATGGAGGTAACCAATGTGGAGAGAGAGCTTGGGCTGGAGGCCACACTTCTGGTGAAGCTGGAATACTTTAATCCGGCCGGCAGTGTGAAGGACCGTATCGCCAAGGCCATGATTGACGACGCGGAGGAGAAAGGTCTTCTGAAGGAGGGCTCCGTAATTATTGAGCCGACCTCCGGAAATACCGGCATCGGTCTGGCCGCCATCGCGGCCGCCAGAGGGTATCGAATTATCCTGACCATGCCGGAGACCATGAGTGTTGAGCGCCGGAACATTCTGAAAGCCTATGGAGCGGAGATTGTCCTCACCGAGGGCGCCAAAGGCATGAAAGGCGCCATCGCCAAAGCGGATGAGCTGGCCGCGCAGATTCCGGGCAGCTTCATTCCCGGACAGTTTGTAAATCCGGCGAATCCTGCCATCCACAGGAAAACCACCGGACCGGAGATCTGGAACGACACGGACGGACAGGTGGATGTTTTTGTGGCCGGTGTGGGCACCGGCGGAACTCTTACCGGTGTGGGAGAGTACCTGAAATCCCGGAAGCCGGAGGTAAAGGTTGTCGCCATGGAGCCGGCCAGCTCCCCCGTGCTGTCTCAGGGGAAGGCCGGACCGCACAAAATTCAGGGAATCGGTGCAGGATTTGTTCCGGAGGTGCTGAATACCGGAATTTATGATGAGGTCATCACCGTTGAAAATGAGGATGCCTTTAAGACCGGGAAATTTCTTGCGAAGAAGGAAGGCCTTCTCGTGGGTATTTCCTCCGGTGCGGCGCTTCATGCGGCCATACAGCTGGCCAGACGGCCGGAAAACAGGGGAAAGACCATTGTCGCCCTGCTTCCGGATACGGGAGATCGCTATTACTCCACCCCTCTGTTTACAGAGTAATGGAAAATTATGAGAGAAAGGATACGGATTCCATCTGAAGAAGACAACCTTTGAGGTTGAAACCTTAAAAGCCCTGTGCTAAACTATGGATAAACAGGTTTGGCACAGGGCAAATCTGTCCCGGGAACAGTTATAATCAGAACAGGCTCAGGCTGCGGCGGTTCCTGAGGGAAGGCAGCCGTGGAGGTTTTTACATATGAAAATTTCAACTAGAGGGCGCTATGCCTTACGTGTTATGGTGGATCTGGCCGAGAATGACAATGGCCGGTATATTCCGCTGATGGAAATTGCGAAAAGGCAGGAAGTGTCTGAAAAATATCTGGAGGCGATTGTGGCGTCTCTGAGCCGGAATGGCTTCGTCAGTTCTCTGCGGGGAAAGGTGGGCGGCTATCGCCTGACCCGGCCGCCCAGAGAATATACCGTGGGGAGTATCCTTCGCGTCACGGAAGGCTCCCTGGTTCCTGTGGCGTGTCTGGAGGATATGCCAAATCAGTGCGCCCGCGTCAGCCGCTGCAGAACCCTGCGAATGTGGGAGGATTTTTACAGGCTGATTCAGGAGTATTTTGACGGGATCACCCTGGAGGATCTGCTTGAGAAGGACAACACCGATATGGGAGACTACATCATCTGAAAGGAGATCCATATGAGTGCGTTATCACATTTAGATGAACTGGAGGCAGAGGCCATTTACATTCTCCGCGAAGTGGCCGCGGAATGTGAAAAGCCGGTTATGCTTTATTCCATCGGCAAGGACAGCTCGGTTATGCTTCATCTGGCCTTAAAAGCCTTTTATCCGGAAAAACCGCCTTTTCCCTTCCTTCATGTAAATACCACATGGAAATTTAAGGAGATGATTCAGTTTCGCGATGAGACCGCGAAGAGACTGGGAATCGAAATGCTGGAATATATCAATGAGGCGGGGGTGGCCCAGGGAATCAATCCCTTTGACCACGGCTCCTCCTACACGGATATCATGAAAACCCAGGCACTGAAGCAGGCTCTGAACAAATACGGCTTCACGGCCGCTTTCGGCGGGGGACGCCGGGATGAGGAAAAAAGCCGTGCCAAGGAAAGAATCTTTTCCTTCCGGAACGCTGCTCAGGCCTGGGATCCGAAGAACCAGCGGCCGGAGATGTGGAAGCTGTATAACACAGAAATTTACCGTGGGGAGAGTATCCGGGTTTTTCCCATTTCCAACTGGACGGAAAAGGATATCTGGATGTATATCAAAAGGGAAAATATTCCCATTGTTCCCCTTTATTTTGCGAAGGAACGGCCGGTTGTGTTCCGGGATGGAAATATTATTATGGTGGACGACGACCGCATGCGGCTGGAACCCGGGGAGGTTCCCCAGATGCGAAAGGTGCGCTTCCGGACCCTTGGCTGTTATCCCCTGACCGGAGGCATTCTGTCTGAGGCGGATACCCTGGATAAGATTATCGCGGAGACCCTGAGCGCCGTGGAGTCGGAGAGAACCAGCCGTGTGATCGATAAGGACGGCGGGGAGTCCAGCATGGAAAAGAGAAAGAGAGAGGGATATTTCTGATGATCGGATTATTGAAGTTTATCACATGCGGGAGCGTGGACGATGGAAAATCAACGTTAATCGGGCATATTCTCTATGATTCCAAGCTATTATACGCGGATCAGGAAAAGGCGCTTCTTCTGGACAGCCGGGTGGGCTCCCGGGGAGGAGAGATCGATTACTCCCTTCTTCTGGACGGTCTGATGGCGGAGAGAGAACAGGGAATTACCATTGATGTGGCCTACCGGTATTTCACAACCGATAAGAGAAGCTTCATTGTGGCGGACACGCCGGGACACGAGGAGTATACCCGGAACATGGCCGTGGGAGCGTCCTTTGCCCAGCTGGCGGTGATTCTGGTGGACGCCCAGCACGGGGTGCTGGCCCAGACCCGGCGGCACTGCAGGATCTGTGCTCTGATGGGAATTCATCACTTTGTCTTTGCGGTAAACAAAATGGATCTGGTAGATTACAGCGAGGAAAAATTCCGCCGGATCTCCGGGGACATCCGGGCGCTGGCCCGGGAGCTTGAGCTTCCGGACGTGGCGGTCATTCCGGTCAGCGCCACAGAGGGGGACAATGTGACAGTCCGCTCCGAACACATGCCCTGGTACACGGGAAAAAATATCCTCTCTTACCTGGAGACGGTGGATGTGACGGAGACAGTGGAGGATTTTGCCTTTTATATGCCGGTGCAGAGAGTCTGCCGTCCGGACCGCGGCTTCCGGGGATTCCAGGGCCAGATTGAGAGCGGTTCGGTGAAAACCGGACAGACTCTTTTTTCCCTCCCAAGCAAAGAGGCGGCCTGTGTGAAAACCATCCTTGTGGGCGATCAGAAAGCGGAGGAAGCCTTTGCCGGGCAGGCGGTTACCCTGTCTCTTGACCGGGAAGTGGATGTGAGCCGGGGCTGTGTGCTGTCGGACCATGACCGTCTGCCGGTGGCTCAGAGCTTTCGGGCTACCCTTCTGTGGATGGATGACACAAGTCTGTTTCTTGGGAAAGAATATATGGTAAAGATTGGAACCATGCGCATTCCTGGGATTGTGACGGCGGTGGAATACAAGATTGATGTAAATACGGGGAAACATCTGCCGGCGTCCTCCATCGAAAAAAATGAGATCGCCATGTGCCAGGTCCGGCTTACAGAGAAAATTGTTCTGGACACCTTCAAAAATCACAGGACGCTGGGCGAACTGATCCTGATTGACCGCGTCAGTCACATGACCGCCGCCTGCGGCGTAGTGGATTCTGTGGACACCTCCGGCGAAAGGCTCTGCTTTGAAAAGGGAGATATCCGGATGGGCGGATATATTTTTGAGGAGCTTTATTTTAATCTGGAGAGCGGGGTTATGTCCAGAGCGGGACAAAAGAGCCGGGTCTATCATGTGGGGGATTTTGTGCCCGTTTCAGGGGACAGCTTTCAATATCCGGAGTATTTTGATATCCTTTCCCTGGAAGATGCATCCGCCGTGCGCATCCGAGACCGCCGGATCCAGGACATTCTGCGGATGGAGGATTATACCTTTGGCGGACTTCCGGTCCTGGATGAGAGGGGATTTTCCATTAATATTCATAATGCATGGGAACTGGAAACTCTTATGGAAGAGTATGAGAAAGCGAAGAAGGAGGAATCTGTCTCCAGGTTCCGGAATAAGTGGTTCCGGTTTGAAACCTGGCGGAAGGTGGTCTGCGGGGATCCCTTCCGGCCAGTCTGAAAAGACGGAGGCGCCTATTCCAGAAGAATTTTTCGCGCCCGGCTGTATTTTTTACGGTAATAAAGGAGGGTATCTTCGGTACAGGAGGTACCCTCAAGTCTTGTCTCGTCTGAATTGTGCTCCAGATCGGCCAGCTTCACGGCTCTGGCGGTGGGGTTCTCTTTCAGTGAGCGTATGTAATCCTCATAATTCATCGAGGGATCCCGGGTGAGAAGGCGAACCGCCTGAGTGACCTCCGGCGGGAAATCCTTTTCCAGTTCTTCGATGGTCGTCTCTGTGTCCTCCGCTACATCATGAAGCAGGGCCGCGCAGACGCTGGTCTCGTCGGTCATCTGCTCTGCCACGTGAAAAGGATGAAAAATGTAGGGGACACCGGCCGTGTCCACCTGCCCATGGTGTGCCTGGTAAGCTGTCTGCATCGCTTTTGCCGTCAGTGGCGTGTATATCATGGGGATAGCCCTCTCTTTCTGAAGTTCTCCGTCCGATGAAAAACCCGTAAAAGAATCTGCAGGTTTATTTTACAAACCTATTATAACACAGATTTCTTTTACGGGAAGATAAAAGTTTTCGAAAATTTCAAAATATTTATCCGTATTCACAGCCGACTTTGAGCCGGCAGAGGAAACCGTTAAGCCTTCTTATAAGGTTTTGTCTGTCGGCTCAAAGATTCTTTGATTTTTCAGAAGAATGGGGATTCACGGCTTACAGCGAGGGAATGTCATAGTCTTCCAGAAAGGAGTGCTTTACTCCATCTTTTTTATAGGCGATTACGGTGTGCAGATTTACGTTTTCGGCGCTGCGGAAGATATTGGCCTCCACGCTGGGATTTGTCTTCTTCAGCTCTGCGATCAGGTTCTTCACTTCCATGCGCTTGGATATGGAGCTTCCGTCCGTCCGGATGGTGGTACAGGTTTCCGTAAAGTGGCAGGCGCACTGGAGAAAATGAAGGTCGTTGGAATCTCTCCATCGTTTGATGTCTTTTTCCCGGATGAGGTACATGGGACGGATCAGCTCCATGCCCTGGAAATGAATGCTGTGAAGCTTGGGCATCATGGTCTGCATCTGTCCGCCATAGAGCATGCCCATAAGGATGGTCTCGATGACGTCGTCGTAGTGGTGTCCCAGGGCGATTTTGTTGCAGCCCAGGGATTTTGCCTGATTGTAAAGATATCCGCGGCGCATGCGGGCGCAGAGATAACAGGGGGATTTGTCTATATGGTCAACCGCGTCAAAAATCCGTGTCTCAAAAATCGTGAGAGGAATCCCGAGAATTTCGGCGTTGGATTCGATGCGCTTTCGGTTTTCCTCATTGTAGCCGGGATCCATCCCCAGGAAAACCAGCTCAAAGGAGACCTTGTTGTGCCGCTGCAGCTCCTGAAACAGCTTGGCCATCAGCGCGGAATCCTTTCCGCCGGATATGCACACTGCGATTCGGTCGTTGGCCTTTACCAGCTCATAATCCCGCACCGCGCGGGCGAAAGGGGAAAAAAGCTCCCTGTGATATTTTCTGC
Organism: Clostridiales bacterium; assembly: GCA_021203365.1. Taxonomy (GTDB): domain Bacteria; phylum Bacillota; class Clostridia; order Lachnospirales; family Lachnospiraceae; genus Blautia_A. Next base: position 55,284 of record JAJQBI010000019.1, on the reverse strand, counting down.
GGATGCTGACTTCAATTTCACGCTGGCGTTCGGCCTGGCGCATGCTCTTATCCCCGTCAGCCGGACCGTCTTCTTTGCAGTTCACCGGCTTCTCCGGGCGGATTTCTTTTCTGTCTTCCATATGAATGACTCAATGCCTCCCCTGTAAGTAAAATAAAATGATACCAGGGTCAAATACTTTTGACCCCACCATCATAAAATGTATCTTTATAAAAATACTCCCTGCACGAAGATCTCCAGTCCGATGAGGATCAGGATCACTCCGCCGGCGATCTCCGCCCTGCCGGAGAAACGATTGCCAAATTTTTCTCCGATGTTTACACCCGCAATACAGAGACAGAGGGTGACCGCGGCCACGATCAGGGAACAGACTGTGGCCAGAACCCAGTCATAGTCGGAGATGGTGAAGCCTACGGAAAGCGCGTCGATGGAGGTGGCTACCCCCTGCAGGAAAAGAGCCCCGGAATCCAGAGAATTTTCATCTTCCTCTTCCGGGTCCGGACAGACGGCCTCATAAATCATTTTTCCGCCGATGTAGACGAGAAGGAACAGGGCGATCCAGGGGATGAATTTTTCGAATACCTGAAACTGTTTTACAATCGTGTGTACACATACCCATCCGATCATGGGCATGAGGAACTGAAAAAGGGAAAAGGTTCCGGCGATTTTCAGCATTTTGTTTTTTTTCATTCCGGGATCATGCAGTCCATTGGCCACGGATACGGAGAACGCGTCCATTGCCAGGCCGACGCCAAGAAAAACACTGTTGATTACAAAGAGAAACTGCCAGCTCATAATTCGTTTGATTCCTTTCTTATGTAGAGGGTTGTGAGGAAAAAAAGCTTCCCACGGACCTTACGAATCATCCCGGAACCGGTCCTGCGCGTCCGTCCTCGACATGAAAAAAGCCCGTGCATAACATGATTGAAGCGACAAAAGGTATTTTGTCGCTATGATACCAGGATTTTTCCGCACTTCGTGCTCCCAAAATCCCCTGCATCATAACATGAGTTAAACACGGACAACATCTCATGTATAACTCAGCCGTTATACATGAGTCTCGCAATTTAAAACAAGCCAGACCATGGAGAACTCCCGCCCTGGTCAGTATGTTGACTTGCTCCATATGGCGGTGAAAAGGCTCTGGAATTCACACGGCCATATGCTTACTACTCCCTCATGGGAATACACTTTCGAAACCTTACCACATTTCCGGAAGGATGTCAAGAAAGAAAGTGAAATATAACACAAAAACACCTTTTATTTATCTGAAAATCGTGCTATACTTTCTATATTACAGAAATTTCAGAATATATTGAAATTTTCTGCGAAATGAAATGAATCATCTGTGAAAAGGAAAAGAGGTGTCATTATGCTGAAACACTGGATACCGGCCAATCCCCCGGAGAAGGATGCGATGAAACAAAGACTGGAAGCGGCGCGGAAGCGTCTCTACGAGCTTCAGATGGAGATCAAGAATCATAAGATTCCCGTACTGGTTCTCTTTGAGGGCTGGGATGCTTCCGGAAAGGGGAGCATGATCGGAAAGGTAATCCGGAACATCGATCCCAGATTTTTTAAGGTGGCCACCATGTCTGCCCCTACGGAGGAGGATAAGCGCAGGCCCTTCCTGTATCGCTTTTTTAAGGAGATTCCGGAGGCCGGCAAATTTACCTTTCTGGACGGCGGCTGGATGGAGCAGACCTGCAGGGAGGTCATGAACGGACAGCTTTCAAGGGAAGCCTATGATAACCGGATCAACAGCATCCGCCGTTTTGAGCGGCAGCTGACCGATAACGGATATCTTGTAATTAAATTCTTCATGCACATTGATAAAAAAGAGCAGAAGAAAAGGATGGAAATCCTTCTGGAGGCTGAGGACACCCAGTGGAGAGTTTCAGAGAATGATCTCCAGCAGAACGACCGGTATAAAAAATATATGAAGGTTTTTGACAACTATCTGAATTCCACCAATTCCTCTACGGCGCCCTGGTATATTATTGATGCGAAGAACCGGAAATGGGCGGAGCTTCAGGTCCTGGAGACTCTGATCAGCAACATCGAGGTGGGCATGCAGAACACAGCGCATTCCGTCCCCATTCTGCAGAATGTCTTCCCGCTGGTGCCGATGCCCAGGCTTGCGGACATCAGTCTGGAAGGCAAGACACTGGATGACGAAACCTATAAGACCGAGCTGAAGCAGCTGCAGGCGAAGCTGGGCGCGCTTCACAATCGCCTGTACCGGAAGCGTGTGCCGGTGATTATCACTTATGAGGGCTGGGATGCGGCCGGCAAGGGCGGCAATATTAAGAGGATTGCCGGGGCTCTGGACCCCAGGGGATTTGAGGTGCTTCCCATCGCCAGTCCGGAGCCCCATGAAAAGGCCCGGCATTACCTGTGGCGTTTCTGGACTCGTCTTCCCAAGGATGGGCACATCGCGATTTTTGACCGTACCTGGTACGGACGCGTGATGGTGGAGCGGCTGGAAGGCTTCTGCAGCGAAAATGACTGGCGCAGGGCCTACAACGAGATGAACGAATTTGAGAAGGAGCTGGCGGACTGGGGCGCCGTGATCATTAAGTTCTGGGTTCATATTGACAAGGATACCCAGCTGGAGAGATTCACGGAACGCCAGAACAATCCGGAGAAGCGCTGGAAGATCACAGAGGAAGACTGGCGCAACCGTGAGAAGTGGGATGTCTATGAAGAGGCGGTGGATGAGATGCTGCAGAAAACCAGCACCACCTTCGCTCCCTGGTATATCCTGGAATCCGTGGATAAGAAATACGCCCGGATTCAGGCGCTGAATATTGTGATCGAGCGGATTGAGGAGGCGCTGAAGTAGAATCTGTTTTACGACTGGAGATAATTGCGCATGGATTTCAGCGCGTTTTTTTCCAGACGGCTGACCTGGGCCTGGGAGATACCGATCTCCCGGGCCGCTTCCATCTGTGTCTTTCCCTCGTAAAAGCGAAGCTCGATGATCCGGCGCTCCCGCTCGTTCAGGCGGTTCATGGCGTCCTGGAGAGACAGATTCTCAATCCATCGTTCCTCTTTATTCTTTTTGTCACTGATCTGATCCATGACATAGAGGGTATCCCCGCCCTCTGTGTATACAGGCTCGAACAGGCTCACCGGACTCTGCACCGCGTCCATGGCGTAGACGATCATTTCCCGGTCAATGCCGATCTCACTGGATATCTCCGCGATGGTGGGCTCTCTCAGATGCTGTTTGATATAGCTGTCCCGGGCGTAGATGGCCTTGTAGGCGATATCCCGCAGTGAGCGGCTGACCCGGATAGAGTTGTTGTCTCGCAGATAACGCCGGATTTCCCCGATGATCATGGGAACGGCGTAGGTGGAAAACTTTACGTTCAGTGAGGTGTCAAAATTGTCAATGGCTTTGATCAGGCCGATACAGCCGATCTGGAAAAGATCGTCCATATTCTCGCCGGTATTGGAAAAACGCCGGATTACACACAGAACCAGGCGCAGGTTGCCTTTGATGTAGAGTTCCCGGGCTTCTTCGTCTCCTTCCCTGATTCTGCGAAAAAGCTCTTCTTTTTCTTCGGCTTTCAAAATCGGAAGCTTCGATGTGTTGACTCCGCAAATTTCAACTTTGTTAAGTGCCATCTTAAGAATCCTCCTTTACTGCCGCCGCGTTTTCTGAAACGTGCCGGTAGTAAAATGATTCTCACCCGGGAGGATAAATATACTTTTTTCGGAAAAATATAAAAAATAAAAGCCCTTGACAAACCAGAAAGGCCATCTCAGGATTCCTTCCACGGTGCGGGGGATTTTCGCAGACATTCTTCCTCCCGGATTTCGGCCAGGATGATGTCGTCCCCGATCTGGCGGATACACTCCCAGGGAATCACAAATTCGCTCTCCCGCCCCAGCAGTCCGAAAAATCTTCCCGGGCCGGGAAGGATGATAGAGGCGATCCTTCCGGTCTCCCGGCAGAAATCCACGTCTATGGGACAGCCCAGGCTTTTACAGCTGCAGATATTGATGACTTCCTTCTGCTTCAGATCACAGATACGCATAGATTTCCCGTTTTTCTTTAATTTATGCCGGAAGCGGCGGAAATGTATTTTGTCCTGCTCTGTTTCAGGCGAAAATTCAGGGCAAAAGAGCATTTTCTTTCTTGACAGGGAGGAAAACTGGGGCTACTATGATACCAGACAGGAAAAATGTGAAAATACCGGAATTAACGGGAAAATAAGGAATTTCAGGAGGATAAAAAAAGTATGAGATGTCCATATTGCAGTCAGGATAATACGCGGGTTGTGGATTCCAGACCTGTGGAGGATACCAATTCCATACGCCGGCGCCGCCTCTGTGATTCCTGCGGAAAACGGTTTACCACCTATGAGAAGGTGGAGACGATTCCGCTGACCGTGATCAAGAAGGATCAGAACCGGGAGCGCTATGACCGTTCCAAAATCCAGGACGGCGTTCTTCGGGCCTGCTACAAACGTCCCACATCCATAGAGAAAATCGAGGAAATGATTGATGCTGTGGAGGGAGAAATATTTCGTGCCGAGGATCGGGAGATCAGCAGCAGCCGCATCGGAGAAATTGTGATGGTGCACCTTAAAAGTCTGGACCCGGTGGCTTACGTCCGGTTTGCCTCCGTTTACCGGGAATTCAAGGATGTGGGCACCTTTATGGACGAACTGAAAAAGCTTATGCCCCAGCTTGAGCAGGGATGACGAAAAAATACCGCGGAGGGTAGTTTTAAATCCTCCGCGGTATTTTTATCTTATGATACCAGAGTGGCAAATGCCTTTGCCTTATACGATTCCCTGTGCCTTCATGGCGTCTACAACCTTCTCAAAGCCCGCGATGTTCGCGCCGACTACATAGTTGTCCTCCATGTCGTAGCGCTTTGCCGCATCGTCCACCTTGGCGAAGATATCTTTCATGATGGAGTGAAGACGGGTGTCCACTTCCTCGGCGCTCCAGGAAAGGCGCATGGAGTTCTGGGCCATCTCCAGGGCGGAGGTGGCTACGCCGCCTGCGTTCGCGGCCTTGCCCGGCATAAACAGGACTCCGTTGTTCATTACATAGTTGGTGGCGTCCAGAGTGGTGGGCATGTTCGCACCCTCTACAATATATTTGCAGCCATTGGCCACGAGAATCCTGGCGCCCTCCAGATCCAGCTCGTTCTGGGTAGCGCAGGGAAGATAGATATCACACTTGATATTCCAGATGCCAAGGCCTTCCGTGTACACGGAGCCCTCCACCCGCTGTGCGTACTCTTTGATGCGTCCGCGCTTTACTTCCTTGATATCCTTGACCACGTCAAGGTTAATTCCGTTGGGATCGTAAATGTAGCCGTTGGAGTCGTTCATGGCCACAACCTTCGCGCCCAGCTGGGTGATCTTCTCAACCGCGTAGATGGCCACATTGCCGGAACCGGTGACAACCGCCGTCTTGCCCTCGCAGGAATCGCCGTGCGCCTTCATGATCTCATCCAGCATGTAAACCACGCCGTAGCCGGTGGCCTGGGTGCGGATCAGAGAACCGCCGTAGGAAAGTCCCTTTCCGGTGAGCACGCCTTCGCTCAGGTTGCGGATCCGCTTGTACTGACCGTACAGATAACCGATTTCACGGGCGCCTACACCGATGTCGCCCGCGGGAACGTCTGTGTCGGCTCCGATATATTTGCACAGCTCGGTCATAAAGCTCTGGCAGAAGGCCATAACCTCGCGGTCTGATTTGCCCTTGGGGTCAAAATTGGAACCGCCCTTGCCGCCTCCGATGGGAAGTCCGGTCAGAGAATTCTTGAAGATCTGCTCAAAGCCCAGGAATTTCAGAATACTCTGGTTTACGGACGGATGGAAACGAAGACCGCCCTTGTAGGGTCCGATGGCACTGTTGAACTGTACGCGGTAGCCCTTGTTTACCTGAACCACACCCTTGTCGTCCACCCAGGGTACGCGGAAGGAGATAATGCGCTCCGGTTCTACCAGACGTTCCAGTATGGAAAGCTCGCGGTATTCTTCCTCATTTCTCTCGATGACCACTTCCAGTGAATCCAGCACTTCTTTTACGGCCTGATGAAACTCAGGCTCTCCGGGGTTCTGGGCTACGACTCTCTCGTAGACTTCTTCCGTATAAGACATTTGGTTTCCTCCTCATCCAATCTTTCTCAAAATGTCTGTCTGGCTTTTCTTTGCCAGATATCCTCTGCTATTATACATGAAACCGGAGGAAAAGAAAATACCGTGAAAAAATTTTTTTATATTTTTCGGGTTGCGGATTTTTTCGTAATGTGAGATTATATATCAAATGCCCTGTGACGAAAACGTCCATGGCAATTTTGCGTATTAAAGAGGTGAGGATTCTACATGAGAACATTTGAGAAGTCGTCAAAGCTGGACAACGTGCTTTACGATGTGCGGGGTCCGGTGGTGGACGAGGCCGGCCGGATGGAGGAGGAAGGGAAAGAGATTCTGAAGCTGAACATCGGAAATCCCTATCCCTTTGGCTTTGCCGCGCCGGAGGAAGTGATCCGGGAAATGCTGGACAACGTGCAGGTTTCCCAGGGCTATTCGGATTCCCGGGGGATTGGCTCCGCAAGGGAGGCGATCGCGGAATATGCCGCATCCCTTGGAATTTCCGGTGTCACGGTCAACGATGTCTATACGGGAAACGGGGTCAGCGAGCTGATCAATCTCTGTATGCAGGCGCTTCTGAACAACGGGGATGAGATTCTGATCCCGGCCCCGGATTATCCCCTCTGGACCGCGACGGCAACCCTGGCGGGAGGGAAGGCGGTACACTATATATGTGACGAAGAAGCGGACTGGTATCCGGACGTGGAGGATATCCGGCGCAAGATTACAGACCGGACGAAGGCCATTGTCATTATCAATCCCAATAACCCCACCGGTGCGGTTTATCCCCGGGAAATTCTCTCACAGATTGCGGATCTGGCCAGGGAGCATGAGCTGATTCTTTTTTCAGATGAGATTTACGACCGCCTGGTTATGGATGACTGTGTGCACACTTCCATTGCCTCCCTGGCACCGGATGTGTTCTGCGTTACGTTTTCAGGCCTGTCCAAATCTCACATGATTGCGGGCTTCCGCATCGGGTGGATGGTGTTAAGCGGTCCGAAGGAGCGTGCCCGGGGTTATATAGAGGGACTGAACATGCTTTCTTCCATGCGGCTCTGCTCTAATGTTCCCGCACAGGCCATTGTCCGGACCGCCCTCAAAGGGGCGCAGGCTTCGGGAGAGTATGTCCGGCCCGGCGGCCGTGTGTACGAACAGAGGAACTATATCTATAAGGCTCTGACAGACATACCGGGCATCACCGCGGTGAAACCAAGAGCCGCCTTTTATATTTTTCCGAAGATTGATACCAAAAGGTTTCACATCCGGGATGATGAACAGTTTGCTCTGGATTTTCTTCATGAGAAGCAGGTGCTTCTGGTACCCGGCAAGGGATTCAACTGGCAGGAACCGGATCATTTCCGGGTGGTTTATCTGCCGGAGATTTCACAGCTTGAACAGGCGGCCAGGAGCCTTGGGGATTTCCTGGCAACCTACAGGCAGAAATGGGAAGCCTGATTTTTTCCCATATAGACCAGAAAGAAAAAAAATGTTATAATGAAAGATACAAGGGACAAAAGGCCATGAATGCAGATGCTTGCATCTGCATTCATGAGATTGGGCCCTGGTATTATAGCGACAAAATACTTTTTGTCGCAACATTATAATAATGATAATGTTGCGGTATGCTGCAGTATGGTTTTGAAAAAACCTATTCAAAAGAGGGACGATGAGGAGGGACTTTTTATCGAATGACTGTAAGAAAGAAAGGAGACGAACATAATGAGCGGATTTAACATGAAGGTGACCCCGGAGATCGAAAAGCTGACCGGACTTTGCGTAGACAACAGCAGGATTGATGTTTCGCTGTATGGAAAGTACGACGTGAAGAGGGGCCTGCGGGATCTGAACGGCAAGGGCGTGCTGGCGGGACTTACGCAGATTTCCAATGTTCAGGCCGTGCGGGTGGATGAAAACGGAAAAGAGGTTCCCTGTGCCGGCAATCTGTATTACCGCGGTTACAACATTAAGGATCTGACCGGAGGTCTGATTCAGGATAAACGCTTTGGATTTGAGGAGATTACGTATCTGCTTCTGTTCGGTCAGCTGCCCAACCGGCAGCAGCTGGATGATTTCAAGTCGCTTCTCGCCAACCAGAGGACCCTGCCCAGGAATTTTGTCAGGGACGTGATCATGAAAGCGCCTTCCAGAGATATCATGAATTCCCTTTCCAGAAGTGTGCTGACTCTTTACTGCTATGACCGGAATCCGGATGACATCTCACTTGACAACGTTCTGCGCCAGTGCCTGAATCTGATCAGTGTTTTCCCACTGCTGTCCGTGTATGGATACCAGGCTTACAGCCATTATCAACAGGGAAAAAGTCTTTATATACACAATCCAAGAAAGAGCCTTTCCACCGCGGAGAATATCCTGCGTCTTCTGCGTCCGGATAAGAAATACACGCCGCTGGAGGCGGAGATTCTGGATATTGCCCTGATCCTTCACATGGAGCACGGCGGCGGCAATAACTCTACCTTCACAACCCATGTGGTGTCGTCCTCCGGGACGGATACCTATTCGGCCATCGCCGCGGCTTTAAGCTCCCTGAAAGGTCCCAAGCACGGCGGCGCCAATATCAAGGTTGTCAGCATGTTCCAGGATATGAAAAAGGAGGTACACGACTGGCAGGATGAGGATGAGGTGAGGGCATACCTGAAGAAGCTTCTGCATAAGGAGGCTTTTGACCGCAGGGGCCTGATTTATGGTATGGGGCACGCGATTTACTCCGTATCGGATCCCCGTGCGGAGGTATTCAAGGGATATGTGGAGATGCTCGCAAAGGAAAAAGGACGCATGAAGGACTACCAGCTCTATTCCATGGTGGAACGGCTGGCCCCTCAGGTGATTGCCGAGGAGCGGCGGATCTATAAGGGCGTCAGCGCCAACGTTGATTTTTACAGCGGTTTTGTGTACAGTATGCTGGACCTTCCGCTGGAGCTCTACACGCCCATGTTTGCCGTGGCCCGGATCGCGGGGTGGAGTGCGCACCGTATGGAGGAGCTGATCAACACAGACAAGATCATTCGTCCGGCCTACAAAAATGTGCTTCCCCAGGCGCAGTATGTTCCGCTGGATGAGAGATAAGGTAAGGAATACATGTTTCGACGTTTTTTTCCCGATGAATGTCGGGATTCCGCTTATGAGATTGACTATGAGCAGTTATACAGAGAAGGCATCCGGGGGCTGTTGTTTGACATAGACAACACCCTGGTGCCCCATGGGGCGCCGGCGGATGACCGTGCGAAGGCACTTTTTTCCAGATTGAGGGAGATTGGTTTTTCATATTGTTTTCTGTCCAATAATAAAAAAGGCCGGGTGGAATCCTTCAATCAGGAGATCGGAGCGTATTATATAGAGGACGCGCACAAGCCGTCTGTAAAGAGCTACCGTCTTGGGATGGAGCGGATGGGGACCTGTGTGGATACCACGGTGTTTATCGGCGATCAGATTTTCACAGATATCTATGGCGCCAGACGCGCAGGGATCCACAGTATTCTGGTGAAGCCCATTCACCCGAAAGAGGAGATACAGATTGTACTGAAACGCTATCTGGAAAGAATTGTACTATATTTTTACCGGAAAGAGGAGGGGGATACATGAGCCATATAGTGATCATAGGCTTTATGGGTTCAGGGAAAACGCGTGTAGGAAAACGTCTCGGAAAGGATTTCAGGATTCCGTTCGTGGATGTGGACCGTTTGATTATCAAGAAGATGAATGCTTCTGTGAAGGAAATTCTCGAGCAGTTTGGAGAACCCTACTACAGGGCGCTGGAAACGATGGCGGTTAAGGAAATGATCGGGGATGAGGAGCAGAAAATCATTTCCGTCAGCGCAGGACTTCCTCTGCAGGAGCAGAATGAGAAGTATCTGAAGGCGCTGGGGACCGTGGTTTATCTGAAGGGCTCTGCGGCCACCCTGTCCAAAAGGCTGGAGGGAAGCACCAATCCTGTGCTTGCCGACGCGGAGAACCGGGAAGAGCGGATCCGAAAGCTTCTGAAGCAGAGAGATCCGGTTTACGCCAGGTTTGCGGACATCACAGTGGTTACCGGCGTAAAGTCTTTTGACGACCTGATCGCCGATCTGGAAGAAAAATTACGGCCATACATAAAAAACAGTTGAAAAATCGTGGGATGTATTATAAAATACTGCATAGTGGTGCCGCCGCTTTGGAAGCGGACGGCAGAATCATACATTTGATTGGGAAGTCCCATGATTGGGCCAGAGGTTGTCTGCAGTACGGCCAGTCTGGCTGAAAATACAGCTCAGGAGGAGGAAAAGATTCATGGTTTCAGCAGGTGAGATCAGAAATGGCATGACGCTGGAAATAGACGGGAATGTATGTCAGATTGTTGAATTTCAGCATGTAAAACCGGGAAAGGGTGCGGCCTTTGTGAGGACCAAGTATAAGAACATCGTTTCCGGCTCTGTGGTGGAGAGATCCTTCCGCCCGGAGGAGAAATTCCAGGAGGCCCGCATTGACCGTGTGGAGATGCAGTATACTTATTCTGACGGGGATCTGTTCTATTTTATGGATGTGGAGACCTACGATCAGGTGGGTCTGACGGCGGATCAGGTCGGGGACGCTCTCCGTTTTGTGAAAGAGGGAGAGAATGTAAAGGTCTGCAAATATAACGGAGAAGTTCTCTCCGTGGAGGCACCTTTCTTTGTGGAACTTGAAGTAATTGAGACTGAGCCCGGATTTGCCGGGAATACAGCGCAGGGAGCGACAAAGCCGGCCATCGTGGAGACGGGGGCACAGGTTATGGTTCCGCTGTTTGTAAACCAGGGAGACAAGCTCAAGATTGATACAAGGAAGGGAGAGTATCTCTCCAGAGTCTGATTCTGTTTTGAGAGCGAGGGAACAGGAGGAATTATCGGCCTCGTGTTTCCGGCTTTGGAAAGCGGAGAATGAAACCTTAAAGGGAGCCGTATCGGGTTCCCTTTTTTGCCCTGTATTTTTATGATACAGGGTCAAATGCTTTTGCCCCAACATCATTTTACATTGAGAATAATGTTGTTTTATACACTGTGTCGGAAATTACATCAGACATCTTAGAACTTAATTTTTCCAGAGTGATTTCTTACACTGGTTGTGTTGAAAACTGTTTTTGCCGGAACGGATGCATGACGGCTCTTCTGGAATCAGGAGAGAGAAGCTTTATCCGGGACGGCCGCACACCAGAGGAGAAATACATATGGAAGAGAAGCACTATGGGTACATTCGGATCAACCTGGAGGACCTGCTGGCGGAGAAGGGTCTGAGCAAGAACAAGCTGTCTCACCGGGCGGAGCTGCAGCGTACTCAGCTGAACAACTACTGCAGAGGAAAGGTTACCCGGCTGGATACAGCCGTTCTGGCGAGAATCTGCTGCTCGCTGGACTGCCAGATCCAGGACCTGCTGGAATATGTTCCCGAAGAGGATGGGACTTCGGAGAAAGCCCCGGAGGCGGGGGATAAGTAAAGTGATGAAACCGCCTGCGGCGAAGTGAATTCCTGAAAAGTCTGTGACATTCCGGAAATGTGACAGACTTTTTGTGTCCTCGTTCACAAAAGTGACATATTTCTCTGCTATAGTCTAGTGTAACGTTTAACTGGTAGACAGCCAGGCCTTATGAGCGAATATCTGAGGAATTCTGAGGTAAGGGCCGGCCCGTAATTTCTGAGAAACGGAGGAAGGTATATGGAATCTCTGAAAATCCTGGTGGTGGACGATGAAAGCCGTATGAGAAAGCTGGTGAAGGATTTTCTTGCCAAGAAGAACTTTCAGGTGCTGGAAGCGTCCAACGGTGAGGAAGCCATGGATATTTTTTATAAAGAAAAGGATATTTCTCTTTTGATTCTGGATGTAATGATGCCCAAAATGGACGGCTGGGAAGTGTGCCGGGAAATCCGGAAAAACTCCAGAGTGCCCATCATCATGCTGACAGCGCGGAGCGATGAGAGGGACGAGCTTCTGGGCTTTGAGCTGGGGGTGGATGAGTATATTTCCAAGCCATTCAGTCCAAAGATCCTGGTGGCCCGGGTGGAGGCTATTCTCCGCAGAACCGGGCAGAGCAATGCGGACGAAGTGCTTTCCTCCGGGGGGATCGTTATTGACAAGGCGGCTCATCAGGCCACTGTGGACGGGAAACCCATGGAGCTGAGCTTTAAGGAATTTGAGCTTCTTTCCTATTTCCTGGAAAATGAAGGGATTGCCCTTTCCAGAGAGAAGATTCTGAATTCCGTGTGGAATTATGATTATTTTGGCGATGCCCGGACCATCGATACTCATGTGAAGAAGCTTCGCAGCAAAATGGGAAGCAAGGGAGAATATATCAAGACGGTGTGGGGAATGGGGTATAAATTCGAGGTAGAGGAATGAAACTTTCCCGCAAACCCAGGAAATATCACAGCATGCGGTTTCAGATTTCCCTGTTGTTTGTGGGAATGCTCCTGTTGTCTATGGTGAGCATCATGGCCGTGAACATTCTTTTTCTGGAAAAATATTACATCCTCCAGAAACAGGAGGTTCTTCTGGAAGCCATGGAGACTCTGGCCTCTCTGGATCTGGATTCCATTCTTCAGACAGATGATGTGGCGGACGAAACAGAAGGGGAAAAGCCGGGGAATATTCAGGCAGATATCCCTACGGAGCTGGAGCAGACAAGCTCAAAGAATAATCTGTCCTGGGTGATAATCGATGCCACCAATACCCGCTGGGCTTACTGGGGAGAGAATGAGAGGGTTCTTCGCAGCAAGCTGTTTGGCTATGCCTTCGGAGTGGATTCCGACGGGCAGGGCGGGCAGACCCTGGAGCAGTCGGATACCTATGTGGTACAGCAGATTCACGATGAGTTCGCCGGGATGGACTATGTGGAATGCTGGGGCATTTTTAATGACGGGGAATACTATTTTATTATCCGCACTCCGCTGGCCAGCATTCAGGAGAGCGTGAGTATTTCCAACAAATTCTATCTGTTTGTGGGGACAGCGATTCTGGCGCTCAGTGTGATTATTGTCATGTGGATGACCCGGAAGCTGACCCGGCCCATCAGTGAGCTGGTCACTCTTTCTCAGAAAATGTCGGATCTGAATTTTGAGGCAAAATACCAGAGCCATGCGGGAAACGAAGTGGATGTTCTGGGAGATAATTTCAACCGGATGTCAGAGCAGCTGGAGCAGACCGTTTCAGAGCTTAAAATGGCCAACAACGAGCTGCAGAAGGATATTGAGAACAAGATCAAAATTGATGAGATGCGCAAGGAATTCCTGAACAATGTAGCCCACGAGCTGAAAACTCCCATTGCCCTGGTACAGGGCTATGCCGAAGGGCTGAAGGAGAATATCTCAGAGGATCCGGAGAGCCGGGAATTCTACTGCGACGTGATCATGGATGAGGCGGGCAAGATGAACAAGCTGGTGCGCAATCTTCTGACTCTGAACCAGCTGGAATCCGGCGGGGACGCCATGGTGATGGAGCGTTTTGACATTACTACGGTGATCCGCGGGGTACTGGATTCCATGGCCATTCTCATTGAGCAGAAGGAGGCCCGGGTGATTTTTGAGCAAAAGGAGCCGGTGTATGTCTGGGCCGATGAGTTTAAGATCGAGGAAGTGGTTACGAACTATACCAGCAATGCCCTGAATCATCTGGAAGGTGCCCGGGAGATTGAGATCAAGGTTCTGGAGAAGGAAGACCGGGTGTGCATTACGGTATTTAATACCGGGCAGCCCATCCCGGAGGAGGATCTTCCAAATCTCTGGAATAAGTTCTACAAGGTGGACAAGGCCCGCACAAGGGAATACGGCGGAAGCGGAATCGGCCTGTCTATTGTGAAAGCCATTATAGAAGGGCTGAATCAGGAATACGGGGTCCAGAATTACGACAACGGAGTGGAATTCTGGTTTACCCTGGACCGGAAATAAACAGGGATCCGCTGTCAGAACCGGGAAACTGAAAAACAAAACTGAAAAACAGGCTGCGGCGGGAGAAAATACTCTTTGCAACAGCCTGTTTTTGAGATATAATTAGTAAAAAATTTCCCGTACTAATTAGTATGCTAAATGAGACGTAACAAAATGTAACGGAATTAAAGATAAGCGAACTTCAGGAAATGGCTTAAAAGCAAGGGAAATCGCTTATTTAAGAGGGAAAATAGTATTATGATTGCAATTATTGATTACGACGCCGGGAATATACGGAGTGTGGAAAAGGCGTTTCAGTTTCTCGGGGAGGAGACTGTTGTCACCCGGGATCCGGAGATCCTTCTTAAGGCAGACCGGGTGATTCTTCCCGGGGTGGGAAGCTTTGGCGATGCCATGGGGAAGCTGGGAGCCTTCGGACTGATTCCCGTGATCCGGGAGATCACAGAGAGACAGACGCCCTTTCTGGGCATCTGTCTGGGGCTGCAGCTGCTGTTTGAGAGCAGTGAGGAAAGCCCGGGGGTGGAAGGCCTTGGAATCCTGAAGGGGAAAATTGTGAAAATTCCCTTCGCTCCCGGCCTTAAGATTCCCCACATGGGATGGAATTCCATTCACCTTCAGAATGAGGGAAGACTGTTTGCGGGGATCCCGGAGCAGACCTGTGTATATTTTGTGCATTCCTATTATCTCCAGGCGGAGGAACCGGAGATTGTGAAGGCGACAGTTGGTTACAGCACCTGTATGCATGCCTCGGTGGAAAAGGGAAATGTGTTTGCCTGCCAGTTTCACCCGGAGAAGAGCAGCCGGTACGGCCTTGCCATGCTCCGGAACTTTGCTGCGATCGGAAAGGAGGCACGCTGATGCTTACCAAGAGAATCATTCCCTGTCTGGATGTGAATAAGGGACGGGTGGTAAAGGGTGTGAACTTTGTGAATCTCCAGGATGCCGGAGATCCGGTGGAGATCGCCCGCATCTACGATGAGGCGGGGGCGGATGAGCTGGTTTTTCTGGATATCACAGCCTCCAATGAGGAGAGAGATACGGTTGTGGACATGGTCCGGGCGGTAGCCTCCCAGGTATTTATCCCTTTTACGGTGGGCGGCGGAATTCGGACGGTGGAGGACTTCCGCCGGCTTCTTCGGGAAGGCGCGGATAAGATTTCTGTAAATTCAGCGGCTATTGACCGGCCGGAGCTGATCCGGGAAGCCGCTGAGAAATTCGGCAGCCAGTGTGTGGTGGTGGCCATTGACGCCAAGAGCCGTCCGGATGGAGGATGGAATATTTACAAGCACGGCGGGCGGCTGGATACGGGCATAGACGCCGTGGAGTGGGCGAAACGGGTCCAGGATCTGGGGGCGGGGGAGATTCTGCTCACCAGTATGGACTGTGACGGGACGAAGGCGGGATATGACATTCCCCTCACCCGAGCCATCGCGGAGGCGGTTTCCATTCCTGTGATCGCTTCCGGCGGGGCCGGAACCCTTGCGCATTTTAAGGATGCGCTGACTGAGGGAAAGGCGGATGCGGCTCTGGCGGCGTCTCTTTTCCACTACAGAGAGCTGGAAATCCGGGAGGTGAAGGATTATCTGGCCGGGGAGGGAATTCCCGTTCGAAGATAAGGAAAGCTTTGGACCATGAGAGAGCGGGCCTTTGCGGGCCGGACAATTCAGAAGATGAGAGGGCAGGGTGAGAAGGATGGCGGCCATAGCCGGAGACTGGCAGGAAGCGCTGAAGGATGAATTTCGTCAGCCATATTACGCGAAACTTTATAAAACCGTTATGGAGGAATACCGGACCAGAAAGGTTTTCCCTCCGCCCCAGGATATGTTTAACGCTTTTCATTTTACGCCTTTAAAGGATGTGAAGGTGGTGATTCTGGGACAGGATCCCTATCACAACGACGGGCAGGCTCACGGGCTTTGCTTTTCTGTGAAAAAAGGGGTGGAGATTCCGCCCTCTCTGGTCAATATTTACCAGGAGCTGCACGATGACTGCGGCTGCTATATACCCAATCACGGATGCCTGGAAAAATGGGCGAATCAGGGTGTCCTTCTTTTGAACACGGTGCTCACGGTCCGTGCGCACCAGGCGAATTCTCACCGGGGAATCGGGTGGGAGGAGTTTACCGATGCGGCCATCCGGGTTTTGAACGAGCAGGACAGGCCAATTGTGTTTCTTCTCTGGGGCCGGCCGGCGCAGATGAAAAAATCCATGCTGAATAATCCTGCCCACCTGATCCTGGAGGCGCCGCACCCCAGTCCGCTGTCTGCATACCGGGGATTTTTCGGGTGCAGGCATTTCAGCAAAGCCAACGAATTTCTGAAGGAGAACGGGTTGGAGTCCATAGACTGGCAGATCGAAAACCTGTAGAAAAATGAAAGAAAAAAACAATCTGGTTAAAAACGCATCTTTTCTGATGCTCGCGGCCATGATCTCCAAGGTCATCGGCCTGTTATATAAAAGTCCTCTTTCCACTATTGTGGGGAACCAGGGAATGGGGTACATCAGCCTGGCGCAGAACGCCTATATGATCCTGCTGATGATTTCCTCCTACAGCATTCCTCAGGCAGTTTCCAAGCTGATTTCCGAGAGGATCGCGGTGAAGGACTACCGGAATGCTCATAAGATTTTTAAAGGCTCCATGATCTACGCGGTGATCGTGGGCGGAGCGGCAGGACTGTTCTGTCTTTTTGGGGCGGGTCTGATTATTCCCAGCAATCAGCCAAACGCGGTGCTGGCCCTGCAGATTCTGGCGCCCACCATCTTTCTGTCCGGAATTCTGGGAGTCTTCCGGGGGTATTTTCAGGCGTACCGGAATATGATGCCCACTTCCGTTTCCCAGATCCTGGAGCAGATTTTCAACGCCATTGTCAGCATTCTGGCCGCCTGGCTTTTTATACGGTATATTTCTGACGGCACAGAGGGAGACGTGGCCAAATGGGGCGCGGCCGGCTCAACGGTGGGAACTACGGCGGGGGTAGTGACTGCACTTCTGTTCATGCTGCTGGTATATGGGGTAAACCGGAAAATCATGATTCGCCGGGCCAGGAAGGACCGCCGCCATAAGGAGGAGTCCTATGGAGCCATTCTGAAGCTGATTGTGCTGATTGTGTCGCCGATTATTCTCAGTACGTTTATCTATAACGTGAACGGCTATATCAACGGGGTCCTTTTTTCCGAGATTCAGGGAATTCAGGGCGTGGACGCAGATGCGGTCAGTGCTCTGTACGCGGAATACGCCACATATTTTATGAGCATTATCAATATTCCCCTGACCCTCTCCAGTGCGGCGCCCACTTCCATGATTCCGGAGGTTTCCGCCCTGTATGCCACAGGAGATCTGACGGAGACCCGAAGCCGGGTAGACCAGACGGTGTGGCTTTCCATGTTTATTTCCATTCCCTGTGCCGTGGGACTGGCGGTGCTGGCTCATCCTATTGTCTCCCTTCTGTTCGGGGGAACCAAC
This sequence comes from Clostridiales bacterium, assembly GCA_021203365.1. Taxonomy (GTDB): domain Bacteria; phylum Bacillota; class Clostridia; order Lachnospirales; family Lachnospiraceae; genus Blautia_A. The sequence continues at coordinate 37,785 of JAJQBI010000019.1, read as the reverse complement.
GGGGTGGCCGGGAATCTGCTTATGCTGGGATCTTTTACGATTCTGTTAAACGGGATGTCCAATATTTCCAACGGCGTTCTCCAGGGAATTGGAAAACCCAGGATTCCCATGCTCACGGCTGCGGCCGCTCTGATCGTGGATGTGGTGGCGGTGGTGCTGCTTCTGATGTTCACGGATCTGGGAATCTATTCCCTTCTTGTGGCCATGATTATCTACGCTGTGGTGGTCTGCGTCCTCAATGACCGGGCTATGAAGAGATATCTTCAGTACAGAAATCCCTGGAGGCAGGCTTATCTTCATCCCATTCTGGCCTCTGTTCCCATGGGGGTGGCTGCGGGACTGATATATCACGGCCTTTATGCTCTGATTCATTCCAATGCCATAAGCCTGTGCGTGGCGATTCTGGCGGCGGTGCTTGTGTATTTCGTTGTCTATCTTCTGCTGGAAAAACCCACTGCGGAGCAGCTGTCCGGCATTCCCGGAGGGCGGACGATTTATCAGCTGGCGGCGAAGTTACATCTGGTATAACGCAATAAAAAGGGAACTGACTTTTTGGCCAGTTCCCTTTTTGTTATGCGTCCCTTTTTTCGTCCTTATGTAAATTCTTCTGTGCTGTGGAGAGCATCAGCTTGATCCGGTTCAGCTGGTTTACCTCGCTGGCGCCGGGATCGTAATCGATGGCCACGATGTTGGCCTGGGGATACATCCGGCGGATTTCCTTGATGACTCCTTTTCCCACAATGTGGTTGGGCAGACAGGCGAAGGGCTGGATGCAGACAATGTTGGGCACGCCTCCGTGGATCAGCTCCATCATCTCTCCGGTAAGGAACCATCCCTCTCCGGTCTGGTTCCCGGCAGATACAATGGGCGCGGCCATTTTGGCCAGATCCTCAATCCGGGAAGCCGGACTGAAGTGCCGGCTCTGTGCCAGGGCCTCATTGGCGGTTTTCCGAAGCCATTCGATGCCCTTATTGCCCAGATTCGCTATAGTTGCGCCGGATTTCTTAAAGCCCAGGTACTGTGACTTGAAATTCTGATTGTAGAAGCAGTAGCACATGAAATCAATCAGATCCGGGCACACCGGCTCCGCGCCTTCCGCTTCCAGGAGCTCCGCCAGATGATTGTTGGCGGCGGGCAGGAATTTTACCAGTATTTCGCCTACAATGCCTACCCGTGGCTTCTTTTCGTCACTGATGGGAATGGTGTCAAAATCGTGAACCATTTCCCTGCACATCTTTTTAAACTTTCCGTGGCTGATTTCATTTCCGGTGAGAAAAGCATTTACTCTCTCCACCCAGATCCTGTGCTTCCGGTTTACAATGCCTTTTTCCAGTTCATAGGGGCGCATCCGGTACACCACCTTCATCAGGATATCCCCGAATACGGCTCCGTAGCAAACCCGGCGGATCAGAGGGAGACTGAGCTTGAAGCCGGGGTTGCTCTCCAGACCGCTCAGATTCAGGGAAATGACCGGAATCTGTTCCATGCCGGCTTTTTTCAGCGCCCGGCGGATGAAGGCTATGTAATTGGAGGCCCGGCAGCCACCTCCTGTCTGGGTCATGATCACAGCCGTGCGGTTCAGGTCGTACCGGCCGGAGAGGAGGGCGTCCATAATCTGCCCTACCACCATCAGGGACGGGTAGCAGGCGTCGTTGTTTACATATTTCAGTCCCACATCCACGGCGTTTTTGTTGTCGTTGGGGAGTACCTCCAGGTGATAGCCGGATGCGTTGAAGCAGGCCTCCAGAATATCAAAGTGGAAGGGGGACATCTGCGGGCAGAGGATGGTATAGTTTTTCCGCATCTCCTTTGTGAAAACCACTTTTTCAATGGAGGAGGGGCGGATGGTCCGGGGTTTATTCTCCGCTTCTTTGGCCCGGATGGCGGCCAGAAGAGAGCGGATGCGGATCCTCGCCGCGCCCAGGTTGTTGACCTCGTCGATTTTCAGGCAGGTATAAATCTTTCCGCTGCCCTCCAGAATTTCATTGACCTCGTCCGTAGTGACAGCGTCCAGTCCGCAGCCAAAGGAATTCAGCTGTACCAGATCCAGGTCGTCCCGTGTTTTGACAAAATTCGCCGCCGCGTACAGGCGGGAGTGATACATCCACTGATCATTGACCCGTAGCGGGCGCTCTACCTCTCCCAGATGGGAGATGGAATCTTCGGTGAAAACGGCCAGACCGTAGCTGTTGATCAGATCCGGGATTCCGTGATGGATCTCCGGGTCAATGTGGTAGGGGCGGCCGGCCAGGACAATGCCCCGTCGCCCGGTCTTTTTCATGTATTCCAGGGTTTCCTCGCCCTTTTTCTGCACATCCAGGCGGGCGGCAGCCAGCTCTTCCCAGGCCTTATGCGCCGCGTCTTTTACCTCATTCTCGGGGATCTCGCCCTTAAAAATCTCCACCAGGCGGCGGGTCAGGATCTCTTCGGAGGTGAAGGACATAAAGGGATTGCGGAAATCAATGGACGGGTCGTTTAACTCATCCACATTGTTCTTGATATTCTCCGCGTAGGAAGTCACTATGGGGCAGTTGTAGTGGTTTACGGCCTCCGGAAACTCTGTGCGCTCATAGGGAACACAGGGGTAAAAAATAAACTTCACACCCTTGCGGATCAGCCAGGTCACGTGTCCGTGGGCCAGCTTGGCCGGATAGCACTCAGACTCGCTGGGAATGGATTCAATGCCCAGCTCATAAATTTTCCGGGTGGAGGTGGGGGAGAGTACCACCTGGTAGTTCAGCTCCGTAAAGAAGGTAAACCAGAAGGGATAGTTCTCAAACATATTCAGCACCCGGGGGATGCCGACCTTTCCCCGCACGGCCTTGTCGGCAGTGAGAGGTTTGTAGGAAAACAGCCTTTTATATTTGTATTCAAAAAGATTGGGAATGTGATCCTTGTTTTTTTCTTTTCCGATGCCGCGCTCACAGCGGTTTCCGCTGATGTACTGGCGGCCGCCGGAAAATTTGCTGATGGTCAGGCGGCAGTTGTTGGTACAGCCCTTGCAGTTGGCCATGGAGGTGGTGTACTTCAGAGCGTTTACCTTTTCGGAGGAAAGCATGGTGGTTTCCCGGCCTTCCTCATAGCGCTCCCGGGCGATAAGAGCCGCGCCAAAGGCGCCCATGATTCCCGCGATATCCGGGCGGATGGCCTGACACTGGGCGATTTTTTCAAAGCTTCGCAGAACGGCGTCATTATAGAAGGTACCGCCCTGGACCACTATGTGCTTCCCGAGTTCCGAGGCGTCGGAAACCTTGATCACCTTATATAAGGCATTTTTGATCACGGAGTAGGCCAGGCCGGCGGAAATGTCAGAGACCTCCGCTCCTTCCTTCTGTGCCTGCTTGACCTTGGAATTCATAAATACGGTGCAGCGGGTGCCCAGGTCGATGGGGTGTCTGGCGAAAAGGGCAGCTCTGGCGAAATCCTGAATGGTGTAGTTCAGGGATTTGGCAAAGGTCTCAATAAAGGAACCGCAGCCGGAGGAGCAGGCCTCGTTCAGCTGGACGCTGTCCACAGCCCCATTGCGAATCTTGATGCATTTCATATCCTGCCCGCCGATATCCAGAATACAGTCTACCTCCGGGTCAAAGAAGGCGGCCGCGTAGTAGTGGGAGATGGTCTCCACCTCTCCCTCATCCAGCAGGAGTGCGGCCTTGATCAGGGCCTCACCGTAGCCTGTGGAGCAGGAATAGGCGATCCTTGCCCCCTCCGGCAGGAGAGAATATATTTCCTGGATGGAGCGGATGGTGGTTTTCAGCGGATTGCCGTTGTTGTTGCTGTAAAAGGAGTACAAAAGGGAACCGTCCTCTCCGATCAGGGCGGTTTTGGTGGTGGTGGAGCCGGCGTCGATGCCCAGGTAGCAGTTCCCCCGATAGGAGACCAGGTCGCCGGTGCGCACCTGGTACACGCTCTGCCGCTGGTGGAAGGCCTGGTAGTCCTCCTCAGACTCAAAAAGAGGCTCCATCCGGGCCACCTCAAAGTCCAGCTTGATGGTGCCCCGCAGACGTTCACAAAGACCGGAGAGAGAAACCTCCACCTCCTCCTTCGCGTTCATGGCGGATCCCATGGCCGCGAAAAGGTGGGAATTTTCCGGGGCAATGGTGTGCTCCTCATCCAGCTTCAGTGTACGGATAAAGGCCTGCTTCAGCTCGGAAAGGAAATGAAGGGGACCGCCCAGAAAGGCCACATGGCCACGGATAGGCTTCCCGCAGGCCAGACCGGAGATGGTCTGATTTACGACCGCCTGGAAAATGGAGGCGGACAGGTCTTCCTTCGTGGCTCCGTCGTTGATCAGGGGCTGGATATCGGTTTTGGCGAACACGCCGCAGCGGGCGGCGATGGTGTAGAGAGCCTTGTAATTCTTCGCGTATTCGTTCAGACCGGAGGCGTCGGTCTGAAGGAGGGAAGCCATCTGGTCGATGAAGGAACCGGTGCCGCCGGCACAGATGCCGTTCATACGCTGTTCGATGTTTCCGCCCTCAAAGTAGATGATCTTGGCGTCTTCTCCGCCCAGCTCAATGGCCACATCGGTCTTTGGAGCGATCTTCTGCAGGGCTGTGGAGACAGCGATGACCTCCTGGACAAAGGGAACCTCCAGGTGGTTGGCCAGGGTAAGTCCGCCGGAGCCTGTGATCACCGGAGAAACGGTAAGTTCTCCCAGCTCGGCGCAGGCCTTCTGGAGAAGATCTGCGAGTGTTTCCTGGATGTTTGCAAAATGCCTTTCATAGTCGGCGAACAGGAGATTCTCCTCTTCGTCGAGGATTGCGATTTTGACAGTGGTGGAACCGATGTCGATTCCGAGTGTGTGTTTCTTCATAAACTGATTATATGCCTCCTCTTAAAGTACAGACCGGCGAAAATTCTGGCCGGTCGATTGTGTCATTTGTTCTATATATAAAGGGATAGATTCTCGCTTCACAGTTTCCTATTATACGATAACGGTGGGAATTAATCAATGTAAAAGTTTGACAAAACCGGTATGGCTCAGCCTCTGAAAGTATGATATGATGATGGACAGGCAATAGAAAAAGAAAGGACTTTCAGAAATGGCAGAATATAAACTCTTAAAAACAGAAGGCCGGGCCAAGCGCGCGCAGTTTGCCACAGTTCACGGCATCATTCAGACTCCGGTGTTTATGAATGTGGGAACTGCAGCGGCGATCAAGGGGGCCGTGTCCACCATGGATCTGAAGGAAATCGGTACCCAGGTGCAGCTTTCCAATACCTATCACCTGCATGTGCGTCCGGGGGATACCCTGATCCGGGAGCTGGGCGGCCTGCATAAATTTATGGTCTGGGACCGGCCCATCCTGACGGATTCCGGCGGTTTTCAGGTGTTTTCCCTGTCCAGTCTGCGAAAAATCAGGGAAGAGGGAGTGTGGTTTCATTCTCACGTGGACGGCCAGAAGATTTTTATGGGGCCGGAGGAGAGCATGAGGATTCAGTCGAATCTGGGCTCCACCATTGCCATGGCTTTTGACGAGTGCCCAAGCAGCGTGGCAGACCGGGATTATGTGCAGCAGTCTGTGGACCGCACGGCCCGCTGGCTCCGCCGGTGCAAAGCGGAGATGGAACGTCTGAATTCTCTGCCGGATACAGTGAATCCGGAGCAGCTTCTTTTTGGAATCAACCAGGGAGCGATCTATGAAGACATCCGCATCGCCCATGCCCAGGAAATCTCAGAGCTGAATCTGGATGGATACGCGGTGGGCGGCCTGGCCGTGGGGGAAAGCCATGAGGAGATGTATCACATTCTGGACGAGGTGGTTCCCTGTCTTCCTCAGAATAAACCGACCTATCTTATGGGTGTGGGAACACCGGCTAATATTCTGGAAGGAGTGGAGAGAGGCGTGGACTTTTTTGACTGCGTCTATCCCAGCCGGAACGGGCGCCACGGCCATGTTTACACTAACCAGGGAAAAAGGAATCTGTTTAACGCCCGGTATGAAAGGGATCCCCGTCCCATCGCAGAGGACTGCCAGTGTCCCGCCTGCCGTCATTACAGCCGGGCCTATATCCGCCATCTTCTGAAGGCGGGAGAGATGCTGGGAATGCGGCTTTGTGTGCTGCACAATCTGTATTTTTACAATCATATGATGGAAGAAATCCGGGAGGCTCTGGACGCCGGCCGTTTCGCAGAGTATAAGAAAATGCGCCTGGAAGGATTCGAAGAGGGGAAAATCATAAAAAACTCTTGAACAAAGAAAAGATTTTGTGTATGATAGTATGCAGTGAAACGGCCGGAACCGTGGAAATGGCTCCGACGGGTTCGAATAACAGTCAGGAGGAAGTGGAATGGACTCATCAAGCTCAAGTTTAGCCTTTACCGTCATATGGCTTGTCGTTCTGTTTGCGATTATGTATTTTCTCATGATTCGCCCCCAGAACAAAGAAAAGAAAAAAATGGAAGCCATGTTAAGTGCAATGGAAGTTGGCGACAGCGTTGTTACCACCAGTGGTTTTTACGGTGTGATCATCGACATGACAGAGGAGGATGTGATCGTAGAGTTCGGCAATAATAAGAATTGCCGGATCCCCATGCGAAAACAGGCCATCGCGGAAGTTGAGAAGGCAGACCAGGCGTCCGCGTGACCTTTTGCCCGTGGGAACCCATGGAAATCACAGACGATCCGGATCAATGCCGCGCTTTGTTTGGAAGCGTGTGAAATAATTGATACGAAAGGCGGTGAGCATTGCACAGGCGGCAATGCTTACTTTTTATCATAGCGACAAAATACTTTTTGTCGCTTCAATCATAATTTTTAAGGGAGTGAAACAAGAATCATGCAGTATAAGATTGCCCTGATCCCCGGCGACGGGATCGGACCAGAAATTGTCCGGGAGGCAAAAAAAATCCTGGATACGGTCTGCGAAAAATATGGACATACCTTTCTATATAAAGAAGTTTTGCTTGGGGGAGCCTCCATCGATGTACACGGAGTTCCCCTGACTGCTGAGGCGGTTGAGGAGGCGAAGGCTTCAGACGCGGTTCTGATGGGGTCCATCGGCGGGGACGCGAAGACATCCCCCTGGTATCAGCTGGAGCCGTCAAAGCGCCCGGAGGCAGGTCTTCTGGGGATACGGAAGGCACTGAATCTTTTTGCCAATTTGCGGCCGGCTTACCTCTACAATGAGCTTCGGGGCGCCTGCCCGCTGCGGGATGATATTATCGGGGATGGTTTTGATCTGATTATTGTCCGGGAACTGACCGGAGGTCTTTATTTTGGAGCGAGAAAGACAGAGGAAATAGACGGGGTGAGAACTGCGGTGGACACCCTTACTTATAATGAGAATGAAATCCGCAGGATTGCCGTCCGGGCTTTCGAGACTGCCCGGAAGCGCAGGAAGCAGCTGACCAGTGTGGACAAGGCCAATGTGCTGGATTCCTCCAGACTGTGGAGAAGTGTGGTGGAAGAGGTGGCGAAGGATTATCCGGACGTATCCCTGAGCCATATGCTGGTGGATAACTGCGCCATGCAGCTGGTGCGGGATCCGGCCCAGTTTGACGTGATCCTGACAGAGAACATGTTCGGGGATATTCTCTCCGACGAAGCCAGCATGATCACCGGATCCATCGGGATGCTTTCCTCTGCAAGTCTGAATGAGACCCGGCTCGGCCTGTATGAGCCCAGCCACGGTTCCGCACCGGACATCGCGGGACAGGATAAGGCGAACCCCATCGCCACCATTCTCTCCGCGGCCATGATGCTTCGCTATTCCCTGGATCTGGACCGGGAAGCAGATGCGGTGGAGGACGCGGTCCGGAAGGTTTTGCAGAAGGGATATCGCACGGTCGACATTATGTCTGACGGCTGTGTCTGTGTAGGGACCGCGGAGATGGGCGACCGGATCGCGGCGGAAATCATCTGATTCCTGTTTTCTGCCGGAACCGGGTGAGATGAAAGTTCTGTTTTTTGTGCCGGAGGCTGTCCGCAGCCTCCTGTGAGAAAGGAATAAAAATATGAAAAGTGATGCTGTAAAAAAAGGCTCCCAGCAGGCGCCGCACCGTTCTCTGTTTAATGCGCTGGGAATGACAAAGGAGGAGATGGACCGCCCCCTGGTGGGAATCGTAAGCTCCTATAATGAAATCGTTCCAGGCCATATGAATCTGGATAAAATTGTAAACGCCGTAAAACAGGGCGTTGCCATGGCGGGCGGTGTGCCGGTGGTTTTTCCGGCCATTGCCGTGTGCGACGGAATTGCCATGGGGCATATCGGAATGAAATATTCTCTGGTGACAAGGGATCTGATCGCAGATTCCACGGAAGCCATGGCCATTGCCCACCAGTTTGACGCTCTGGTGATGGTACCCAACTGTGACAAAAACGTTCCGGGACTTCTCATGGCTGCGGCCAGGATTAATGTTCCAACCGTATTTGTAAGCGGCGGTCCCATGCTGGCGGGGCATATTCACGGACATAAAACCAGTCTTTCCAGTATGTTTGAGGCAGTGGGCTCCTACGCAGCCGGAACCCTTTCCGAGGAAGGCCTCACAGAATTTGAAAATAAAGCCTGTCCCACCTGTGGTTCCTGCTCCGGAATGTATACGGCCAACAGTATGAATTGTCTGACCGAGGCGCTGGGCATGGGCCTTCAGGGAAACGGGACCATTCCTGCAGTTTACTCTGCCCGGATCCGCCTTGCCAAGGAAGCCGGCATGCAGGTGATGGAGATGTACAGACGAAACATCCGTCCCCGGGATATTATGACCGAGGATGCCATTCTGAATGCGCTGACTGTGGATATGGCGCTGGGCTGTTCCACCAACAGTATGCTCCATCTTCCGGCCATTGCCCATGAGATCGGAATGGATTTTGATATCAGCTTTGCCAACGGAATCAGTGAAAAGACTCCCAATCTTTGCCATCTGGCGCCTGCGGGTCCCACCTACATGGAGGATCTGAATGAGGCCGGCGGTGTTTACGCGGTTATGAATGAGCTGAACAAAAAAGGTCTTCTTCATACGGACTGTATGACAGTTACAGGGAAGACCGTGGGAGAAAATATTGCCGGATGCGAGAACCTGAATCCGCAGGTGATCCGGCCCATTGACAATCCATACAGTCCGACCGGCGGACTTGCGGTTCTGAAAGGGAATCTGGCCCCGGACGGAAGTGTGGTGAAGCGTTCGGCGGTAGCTCCGGAAATGATGGTTCACGAGGGACCGGCCCGGGTTTTCGACTGTGAAGAGGACGCCATCGCCGCCATCAAGGGCGGAAAAATTGTAGCCGGGGATGTGGTGGTGATCCGTTATGAGGGACCCAAGGGAGGTCCGGGCATGCGGGAAATGCTGAACCCAACCTCCGCCATTGCCGGCATGGGACTGGGGTCCTGTGTGGCACTGATCACGGACGGACGATTCAGCGGTGCCTCCAGAGGCGCCTCCATCGGACATGTCTCTCCGGAGGCGGCTGTGGGAGGCCCCATTGCCCTTCTGGAGGACGGAGACATAATCAGTATCAATATTCCCGCTCTTCGACTGGAAGTAAAGCTTTCCGATGAGGAGCTGGAAGCCAGAAGAGAAAAATGGCAGCCCAGAGAGCCTCAGGTAACCACCGGTTATCTGGCCAGATACTCTGCCATGGTAACCTCCGGAAACCGGGGCGCGATCCTCGAGGTTCCGAAGGCTGAATAAGGAGGATGAATGCATGCAGCTTACAGGTGCGGAAATTATTGTGGAGTGTCTCAGGGAGCAGGGCGTGGACACTGTGTTCGGATATCCGGGCGGTGCGATTCTTAATGTGTATGACGCCCTTTATGAATACAGGGATCAGATCACCCATATCCTGACCTCTCATGAGCAGGGCGCCTCCCACGCGGCGGACGGCTATGCCCGCGCCACCGGCAAGGTGGGAGTTTGTATGGCGACCTCCGGACCGGGCGCGACAAACCTTGTAACCGGAATCGCCACTGCCTATATGGATTCTGTGCCCCTGGTGGCCATCACCGCCAATGTGGGGCGGTCCCTGCTGGGAAAGGACTCCTTCCAGGAGGTGGACATTGCGGGGATTGTCATGCCCGTGACGAAATACAGCTTTATTGTAAAGGATATCACAAAGCTTGCGGATACCATCCGGCGCGCCTTTTACATTGCGAAAAGCGGTCGGCCGGGCCCGGTTCTTGTGGACGTGACCAAGGACGTGACGGGAGGAAAGTATGAATATACACCCCGCCGTCCGGCCACGGTCAACCGGGAGACCCGGGATATCCATCAGGATGATGTAAACGCGGCCATTGCCATGATTAAGGCCGCGGAGCGTCCGTTTATCTTTGTAGGCGGGGGAGCGGTGATCTCCGGGGCGGAGAATGAGGTGCGGGAGCTGGCGCACCGCATTCAGGCACCGGTGTGTGACAGCCTTATGGGCAAGGGTGTTTTTCCCGGGGAGGATCCCCTGTATACCGGCATGCTGGGCATGCACGGAACCAAGGCCTCCGATCTGGGCGTTACGCAGTGCGACCTTCTGATCGTTCTTGGCGCGCGTTTCAGCGACCGCGTGACCGGCAATACACAGACCTTCGCGAAGAACGCGAAGATTCTTCAGGTGGACATTGATGCGGCGGAAATCAACAAAAACGTGATCGTGGATCAGAGCATTGAGGGAGACCTGAAAGAGGTTCTGCGGCGGCTTCTCTATGAGGTTCCGGAGAAAGCTCATCCGGAATGGATAGCTCACATTCAGGAACTGAAGGAGAAATATCCCCTTCAGTATGATCAGACCCAGCTCACCGGTCCCTATATCATAGAAAAGCTTTATGAGATGACAAAGGGGGACGCCATCATCACGACAGATGTGGGACAGCATCAGATGTGGACGGCCCAGTATTATAAATTCAAGGAGCCCAGAACTCTGATCACTTCCGGCGGCCTTGGCACCATGGGCTACGGCCTTGGAGCCGCCATCGGAGCGAAAACCGGAAGGCCGGAAAAGACAGTGGTCAACATTGCCGGCGACGGATGCTTCCGCATGAACATGAATGAGATTGCCACGGCTGTGCGCTGCGGCAGACCTCTGATCCAGATCATCATGAACAACCATGTGCTTGGAATGGTGCGTCAGTGGCAGACTCTGTTTTACGGTCAGCGCTATTCCGCCACGGTGCTCAATGATTCAGTGGATTTTGTGAAGGTTTCGGAGGCTATGGGAGCCGAAGCCATCCGCGTAACCAGTAAAGAGGAAGTGGAGCCTGCGCTGCGCAGAGCCCTGGAGGCGAAAAAGCCCATTGTGCTGGACTGCCTGATCGACCAGGATCTCAGCGTATTTCCCATGGTTCCGGCGGGCGCAAGCCTGGAAGATGTTTTTGACGAGGAGGATATGAAGAACAATGAGCAGAGTGTATAATTTTTCCGCGGGACCGGCGGTCCTTCCGGAAGAGGTATTGAAAGAAGCGGCGGAAGAGATGCTGGATTACAATGGAACCGGTATGTCTGTCATGGAGATGAGCCACCGGAGCGCGGCCTTTAAGGAGATCATTGACACGGCGGAAAAGGATCTCCGTGATCTGATGAACATTCCGGATAACTATAAGGTGCTGTTCCTTCAGGGCGGCGCATCCCAGCAGTTTGCCATGATTCCCATGAATCTTATGAAGAATAAGGTGGCGGATTATATTGTGACCGGACAGTGGGCAAAGAAGGCATATCAGGAGGCGCAGAAATACGGGAAGGTGAATAAGATCGCCTCCTCCGAAGATAAGACCTTTTCCTATATTCCGGACGTCAGCGACCTGCCGGTCAGCCCGGACGCGGATTATGTATACATCTGTGAAAACAATACGATTTACGGAACCAAATACAGGCAGCTTCCCAACACCAAGGGCAAAACCCTGGTGGCGGACGTATCCTCCTGTTTCCTTTCCGAGCCGGTGGATGTGACGAAGTATGGCATTATCTATGGCGGCGTGCAGAAGAACATTGGCCCTGCGGGTATGGTGATTGTGATCATCCGCGAGGATCTGATCACAGAGGATGTCCTTCCGGGAACGCCTACCATGCTGACCTATAAGACCCATGCGGATGCGGGTTCTCTTTACAATACCCCCAATGCCTACTGCATTTACATGTGCGGAAAGGTGTTTAAATGGCTGAAGTCCATGGGCGGCCTGGAGGAAATGAAGAGACGCAATGAGGAGAAGGCGAAAATTCTTTATGATTTCCTGGATGAGAGTAAGCTTTTCCACGGCACGGTGGTGCCCGAGGATCGTTCTCTGATGAATGTTCCTTTCGTCACCGGAGATAAGGAAATGGACGCAAAATTTGTAAAAGAGGCGACGGCGGCCGGTCTTGTGAACTTAAAAGGCCACCGCACGGTGGGCGGCATGCGCGCCAGCATTTACAATGCCATGCCCAAAGCCGGAGTGGAAGCCCTGGTTGCCTTTATGAAAAAATTTGAGGAGGAAAATGCGTAATGTTTCAGTATCATTGCCTGAATCCGATTTCTGCAAGAGGCCTGGATCTGTTTGACGATACTTACAGAAATTCGGACACTGTGGACAACTGTGAGGCCATTCTTGTGAGAAGCGCCAAGATGCACGAGATGGAGGTTCCGGAGGAGCTCTGCGCGGTGGCCAGGGCCGGAGCCGGCACCAACAATATTCCTGTAAAGGAATACGCGGAGAAGGGAATCGTTGTGTTTAACACGCCCGGCGCCAATGCCAACGGTGTGAAGGAGCTTGTGCTTGCGGGCATGCTCCTTGCCTCCCGGGATATTGTGGGCGGAATCGAGTGGGTGGCCGCTCAGCAGGATAAGGAAAATATCGACAAGCTTGCGGAGAAGCAGAAGAAGCAGTTCGCCGGCTGCGAGATCAGCGGGAAAAAACTGGGAATCATCGGCCTTGGAGCCATCGGAGCCATGGTGGCCAACGCGGCCAGCGGCCTGGGCATGGAAGTTTACGGGTATGACCCTTATCTCTCCATCGACGCGGCCTGGAATCTGTCCAGGACCATCCGGCACAGCAAGAATCTGGATGAGATTTATACCCAGTGCGATTATATTACCATCCATGTACCCCTTCTGGACAGCACCCGGAAGATGATCAATAAGGAAGCCTTTGACAAAATGAAGGATGGGGTGGTGCTGCTGAATTTTGCCAGGGATCTGCTGGTAGATGAGGAGGCGCTGATTGCCGCGCTGGAAAGCGGAAAGGTGAAGAAATATGTCACCGATTTTGCCAATCCAACCGTGGCCGGCCGGGAAGGCATCCTGGTGACGCCGCATCTGGGCGCTTCCACGGAGGAATCTGAGGAGAACTGTGCGGTTATGGCCGTGAAGGAGCTGCGGGATTTCCTGGAAAACGGAAATATCCGGAATTCGGTGAACTATCCCAACTGCGATATGGGAACCTGTGTGGCGGTGGGAAGAATTGCCATTACCCACAAAAATGTGCCCAATATGATCAGTCAGGTGACAAAAATCCTGGGAGCCGAGGGACTGAATATTGCGGACATGACCAATAAGAGCAAGGGTGAATATGCCTATACGCTGATCGATCTGGAGAGTGCGGCTTCCGCCCGGGCACTGGAGCAGCTTCAGAGCATTGAAGGCGTATCCAGGGTACGTGTGGTAAAATAAAGGACCGGTATAATGTTTTGAAAAAGTTATGATACAAGGGACAAAGTATTTTTTGCCGCTTCGATCATCTTATAGCAGAAGGAGGAATCAACTTGTCAGTGGAACAAAGACTGAGGGAACATTCTAAGAAAACGAAGAAGCTGGCGGGAAGAATCCGCCTGGCCAGATCCTTTGTAAAGAACCGTAAGAAAATCTGGAAGGTCTCCAAATCCATAGCGCTTGTTCTGGAAAAGAGAATGTAGTTTTTCTGCAAATAAAACGCGGGCTGCCGTATCAGGCAGTCCGCGTTTTGCGGTGGTGCGCTTTTCAGTCCCGGCCGGCGGATTTCATAAACTCCAGAACCTGAGGACGGGAGGGCATTACACGGAGAGCTCCTCTGCGTGTGGTGATCAGGGAGGCAGCGGCATTGGCGAAGGCCAGAAGCTCCGAGAGGTTATCTTTTGTCAGATTCTCCAGGCCGTGCTCCAGAATATAATTGATGGCGCTGGCACAGAAGGTGTCGCCGGCCCCGGTGGTCTCGATGGTTCCTGACTGAAGGAAGGGCGCAGCCTGGGCACGGATTCCCTTATAGTAGGCCCGGCTTCCGTCTTTTCCCATGGTGATCAGAACCAGGGGAATGTGATATTTTTCTTCGATCAGGGCAGCACCCCGGTCATAATCTGTTGTGTTATATAGAAATTCCACTTCATTGTCGGAAATTTTCAGCATGTCGCATCTGGCCATGCCGTATTCGATTTCCGCCCGGGCGTTTTCCAGCGTATCCCACAGTGGCGGCCGCAGGTTGGGGTCAAAGGTGATCATACAGCCGGCCGCTTTGGCGGTATCCAGGGCAAAGCGTGTGGCCTGCCGCACGCCTTCGTGGGTGGAGGAAAGAGTTCCGAAGTGAAAAATCCGGGAATTTTCAATGAGATCTGTCTGTATGTCTTCCTTTGTCAGCATCATATCCGCGCCGGGATTGCGGTAGAAGGAGAAATCCCGGTCCCCGTCCGGATATGTATGAACAAAGGCCAGGGTAGTGTGAACCCTTTCGTCCATGACCAGGTTCCGGGTATCAATGCCGCATTCCTCCACGGCTGTCTTTAGCTGGGCGCCGAAGGCATCCTTTCCAACCTTGCCGATAAAGGCGGTCTTTTTACCAAGGCGGTTCAGCATGGCCAGAACATTGCAGGGCGCGCCGCCGGGGTTGGCTTCAAAAAGCGGGTTTCCCTGCGGGCTGGATCCGTTTTCCGTAAAATCAATCAACAGCTCGCCAAGGGCTGTCACATCATAAAGTCTGTTTTCCATAAAAAGTCCTCCCTTGTGGGTTTTGCCAGGGTAGCAGTTTCTTCTTCAATTTATCGCAGAGAGGAGACTTTGTCAACTGTTTTGCCTTTTTACAGCATTGAAATTACAGTGATTTCATGATAGAATCGGGTTTATAAGAAAAGTCTGTAGCTTGCCGCTGTTTCGTCTACAAGGAGGATAAAAATGAGTGATAAAATATATGACGCCATGAACTGGCCGGAGATTGAGGCTGTTGTTTACGGAGAGGAGGCTTCACCAAGAGATCTGATGGGGCCGCGGGTAACCCCGGACGGCGTGTTGATCCAGGGGTTTTTCCCGGACGCGGTTAGTGTGAGGGTCGTGACAGGTTCAAAGACCTATGAGATGACACAGGAGGATGAGGCCGGTTATTTTGCCGCGCTTCTTCCCTTAAAGAGAATTCCAAGATATCGCTACCAGGTAGACTGGGGCCGCAGGACAGATACTTTTGCGGACGCCTACGCTTTTCCCGGTCAGATTTCGGAGGAGGAAGAGAAGGCTTTCTGCGCGGGTGTTTATTACCAGGTTTACGAGAAGCTGGGCGCGCATCCCATGACCGTTAACGGCGTAAAGGGCACCTATTTTGCCGTATGGGCGCCGAACGCCCTTCGGGTGAGTGTGGTGGGGAATTTTAACCGCTGGGACGGCCGCAGGCTTCCCATGCACCGCATGCCCATGTCCGGTATTTTTGAGCTTTTTGTGCCTCAGGTAGGAGAGGGAGTTTCCTATCAGTATGAGCTTCGGGTGAAGGGCGGCCGTATTCTGCACAAATCCGACCCTTATGGAACAGCCTCGGAGATGCCGCCGAAGAATGCCTCTGTGGTCACGGATCTCAGCGGGTTTGTATGGAACGACCAGGCCTGGTATAAGACGAAGCGGGGCTATGACAGCCGGAATGTTCCGGTTTCGATTTTTGAGACCGATCTGATCCAGTGGGAATCCGGGGAAAAGCTCATTGATTTTGTGAAGGATCTGGGGTATACCCATGTAGAATTTACCCCTGTGATGGAATATCTGGGTGACAGTCCTTATTCCACCTCTTCTTATTACGCGCCCACAGCCCGGTTTGGGAGCCCGGCGGATTTTCAGAAACTGGTGGACGCGCTTCATCAGGAGGGAATCGGCGTGATCCTGGACTGGACCCCGGCGCAGTTTCCGGCGCATGAGAGTGGGCTGAAGAGTTTTGACGGGACGCCTCTGTATGAGGTTCCGGATCCGGCTCTGGCAGTACATCCCATGTGGGGGACCATGCTGTACAATTACGGAAGTCCGATGGTGACGGATTTTCTTATTGGGAATGCCCTGTTCTGGATTACGGTTTATCACGTGGATGGACTGCGCATGGACGATGTGGACGCGATGCTGTATCTTGATTACGGCCGGAGAGATGGGGAATGGAGACCGAATATTTTTGGAACTAACGAGAACCTTTATGCCATGGAATTCCTGAAACATCTGAACTCTATCGTGAAGAAGAAGGCTCCCGGCACTCTCCTCATTGCCCAGGAGGATGGTCTGTGGCCGGAGCTGACGGATTCCGTGGAAAACGATCATCTTGGTTTTGACTATAAGTGGAACGGCACCTGGACCGGAGAACTGCTTCAGTATCTGTCTATGGATCCGATTTTCCGGAAAAATCATCACGACGAGCTGACGCTTTCCATGCTGTATGCTTATTGTGAGCATTATGTCCTTACTCTGGGGAAACGGGATATTGGCTCCATGGCGGATTTCCGGGAGAAGATTTTCGGCACGGAAAAGCAGAAAGAGGCGCAGGTGCGCGCGGCCCTGGCCTGGCAGATGGCGCATCCGGGCTGTAAGATGACGGCTCCTGAAGAGGAGATTGATGCCGGGCTTCGGGATCTGATCCGGGATCTGAATCAGATGTACAGACAGTATCCGGCCCTTTCCAGACTGGATCACAGCAGCGATGGCTTTGAATGGATTCAGAACCTGAAGGCAGAGGAAAATATTCTGGCCTTCCTGCGGAAAACGGAGAAGGCGGATGAAACCCTTCTGGTGGTGTGCAATTTTGCGGCGGTGGCATATGAGGATTACCGTGTGGGCGTGCCCTTTGAGGGGAAATATAAGGAGATTCTCAATACCGACAGTGAGAAATACGGCGGAGCCGGTGTGGCCAATCCCCGGATGAAATCCGCCACAAAGCGGGAGTGTGATAACCGTGAATACTCTCTGCGGCTTCGCCTTCCGGCGCTGGGAGTCTCAATCTTCACCTGTACTTCAGGGAAGAAGGCCACAAAGGAGGTTTCCGGCAGGAGAACCAAAGCGGCCGCAAAAACTGCAGCCCCGGAAAAAAAACGGAGAGGGCGCCGCAAAAACGCGGTGGAAGAGTGAAGGGATTTCTGCCGGATACAGATTTGCGAAAAAAACAGTTGAAATCCATTTTTGGTTATGCTAATATACTAGACAGTGATTAGGAGGTGTGACCACGTGGCTGTATTGAAGATAATTCTGACGATTGTTTTTGTCATAGATTGTATTGCGCTGACTACGGTTGTGCTTATGCAGGAGGGCAAGCAGCAGGGCCTTGGAAGTATTGGAGGAATCGCAGATTCCTACTGGGGTAAGAATAAGGGCCGTTCCATGGAGGGCGGTCTTGTCCGGGCAACAACAATTATGGGAATTCTTTTCTTCGTTCTGTCCCTTGTCCTGAATATGATCTGACGGAGCGGTTTGAGAGATATCCGGGTTGTTTACAGAAGAGGAAAGCATAAGAGAATGCGGATGGGAACACTCTTGTTGACAGACAGGAGTGTTTTTTCGTCCTGTAAAGGAAAAAATGGCAAATACAGGATGCGGTGATGGCTGTGATATCCTGACAGAGGATGTTTTGCGGAGCTTCCGGAGAGAAGCCGCTGCGAATATAGGAGAAAAGAGATGGCAAAGAAACCGGGGATCAAGCTGATTTCGAACAATAAAAAAGCATATCACGATTATTTTATAGAGGATACCTGTGAGGCCGGGATCTCTCTGGCGGGGACGGAGGTAAAGTCCCTGCGCATGGGAAAGTGCAGTATTAAGGAATCTTTTGTGCGGATCGAGCGCGGAGAGGTCTATATTTATGGAATGCATATCAGTCCTTATGAGAAGGGGAATATTTTTAATAAGGATCCCCTGCGTGTGCGGAAGCTCCTGCTCCACAGGCATGAGATCAATCGGATGGAAGGAAAACTAAAGGAAAAGGGACTGACACTGGTTCCTCTGCGCGTATATTTTAAGAACAGCCTGGTGAAGGTGGAGATCGGCCTTGCCCGGGGCAAAAAGCTGTATGACAAGCGCCAGGATATCGCGAAAAAGGACCAGCGCAGGGAGGCGGAGAGAGACTTTAAGGTGAGAAATCTTTAGTCCGGGAAGTCTAAAAATTATATGAAATCCCCCACCTTTGGTTGACAACTCTGAAAGACTCTGCAATAATGTGAATTATGAGCAGGACAGCGCGATCGACAGGAAGTACAGAGATGGTTGTTCCGTTTTTAATGGGAGGTACTGTATTATGAAGAAAAGGTTTGTTATTCTGGCGGGGATTCTTGCTGTCAGTATCGCTGCCGCCGGCTGCGGCGACAAGGATGATGATACGGATGAGACTGCCGTTGAGGCTACCTCTGCGCCGACCCCTACGGTCACAGCGGCGGTGGTTCAGATGGAGACCATAGAGAGCGAGACAGAAGAGATCGAGAATGTTATGGGAACGAAGACGGAAACCTCCTCCAGCGTGATCATAACCAATGAGCTTGGATACACGATTTCGGAATTTTATGTGCGGGCGAATACAGACGACGACGACACGGATACCTGGGGAGATGACCTGATTGACGGCGCTTTTACCCTGGAGGATCAGGAGAAGGCCATTTATTATTATGAGCCGGATCAGACCGACGAGGACGGAAATGCGGTGACGCTCTGGGATCTGTGGGTCCGGTTCTCTGACGAGGATGTGAGCAGCTGCTTTTTCCGGAAACTGCCGTTATCTACAATTGAGACGATTCGACTCTGTATAGAGGGGGATGACGATGACTGGATTCCCTATGCGATTTACACTACCACCGGCAGCGCCACAGAAGTTTCCACCCTTCAGGAGGTGAGACAGCGTCTGGGACTGGATGACGAGGATGAAGACGAGGATGAGGACACAGAGGCCACACCGACACCTACGCCCGGCGTTACAGAGGAGGCCCAGGCTACAGCCACTCCGGTTCCTGCGGAGGAGCCGGCCGATACTACAACGAGTACGGATGACACAGATGACGATGAGGAAACAGATCCCGCCGCTGAGGTGGCGGCTCAGTATATCGGTCAGTCCCTGGATGCTCTGATCAGTGCCTGCGGAAGCCCCAACGGCAGTGACTATCAGAACGAGCCGGAGACCGGAGAAACCGGGTACCATTATTATGATACATTTACTGTATCCACATCGGTGGATGAGGACGGCAACGAGACTGTG
Source organism: Clostridiales bacterium (assembly GCA_021203365.1). Taxonomy (GTDB): domain Bacteria; phylum Bacillota; class Clostridia; order Lachnospirales; family Lachnospiraceae; genus Blautia_A. The sequence goes on along the minus strand of JAJQBI010000019.1, from coordinate 18,453 downwards.
GCGGGTGTCTGGTAAAGATGAGCTTTTGAGGAGAACAGACAGATGAGAAGAGTTTTGCTGAAATTAAGCGGAGAAGCCCTTGCGGGTGAGAAGAAGACCGGATTTGACGAGGCTACGGTTCTGCGCGTGGCGGAACAGATCCGGACGGTTACAGAGGAAGGCCTTCAGGTTGGAATCGTAATCGGAGGGGGGAATTTCTGGCGGGGACGTACCAGCGAGACCATTGACCGGAATAAGGCGGATCAGATCGGTATGCTGGCTACGGTGATGAACTGCATTTATGTATCAGAGCTGTGCAGATACGTGGGAATGAAGACGGAGATTTTCACTCCCTTTGCCTGTGGATCTTTCACCACTCTGTATTCCAAGGACCGGGTGGAGGAAGGCTTTGCCCAGGGGAAGCTTCTGTTCTTTGCGGGGGGAACCGGACATCCGTATTTTTCCACGGATACGGCTACGGTGCTTCGCGCGGTGGAAATTCAGGCGGAAGCCATTCTTCTGGCGAAGGCGGTAGACGGAATCTATGACAGTGATCCGAAGCTGAACCCGGAGGCGGTGAAATTTGACCGGATTTCCATTGAGGAAGTGGTGGACAGGAAGCTGGCCGCCATGGACCTGACCGCGTCCATCATGTGTATGGAACAGCGGATGCCCATGCTGGTGTTTGCCCTGGAGGAAGAGAACAGTATTGTCAACGCAGTGCACGGTAATTTTTCCGGTACGAGGGTGACTGTCGCCGGATGAAAAATAATAAGATGATACCAGGGTCAAAAGGTCATGAATGGAACATTTATGTTCCAATTCATGACATCTTGACCCGCCCAAAACATGAGGAAGTAGCCATTTTGGCTAATATATTAGCCAAAATGAGCGGATTCCGAATGTTTTTGAGAATTCCGGGAGTGCGAAGCACGGAGGAATTCTCAGGTATCATAGGGGTCAAATACTTTTGACCCCAACATCATAATAACCAGAGAGGGAGAAAGACAAATGGATGAAAGAATTCAGATCTACGATTCAAAAATGAGCAAGTCGCTGGCCGCCCTGGAAGGGGAGCTGCAGACGATCCGCGCCGGACGCGCCAATCCCCACATCCTTGATAAGCTGAGAGTGGATTACTACGGAAGTCCTACACCGATTCAGCAGGTGGCCAACGTTACGGTCCCGGAGGCGAGGATGATTCAGATTCAGCCATGGGAGCCCAAGATGGTCAAAGCCATTGAGAAGGCAATCCTCACTTCGGATCTGGGATTGAACCCCAATAACGACGGCAAGAGCATCCGCCTTGTTTTTCCGGAGCTTACGGAAGAGCGCAGGAAGGAACTGGTGAAGGATGTAAAAAAGAAAGGTGAAGGCGCCAAGGTCGCCATGCGCAATATCCGCAGGGATGCCAACGATGCGTTTAAGAAGCTTGCCAAACAGGATGTCTCTGAGGATGAGATCAAGGATCTTGGTGATGAAATTCAGAAGCTGACGGACAAATATATCCGGAAGGTAGACGCTGTGGTAGAGGCGAAGAACAAGGAGATTCTTACAGTATAAACATAAACCGGGAGAGAGCTTCGGCTGCGGAGCTCTCTTTTCACACGGAAAGGAGTAAAATGAACGTACCCAATCATATTGCCATTATACTTGACGGAAACGGCCGCTGGGCCAGGGCGAAGGGAATGCCGAGAAGCTATGGGCATGTCCGGGGCTGTGCCAATCTGGAGAGTATCTGTTATGTGATCCGTGACCTGGGAGTGAAATATCTGACGGTTTATGCCTTTTCCACAGAGAACTGGAAACGGTCCAGGGATGAAATTGAGGGTCTGATGACCCTGTTTCGCACCTATCTGAAAAGGTGTATGAAAATCTGTGAGAAAAATCAGATGCGTCTGAAGGTGATCGGAGATATTCGCGCTTTTCCGGAGGATATTCAGAAGAGTGTGGCGAGGGTGGAGGAGTATTCCAAAGATTTTACCCGGATTTATTTTCAGCTGGCGCTGAACTATGGCGGCAGAGACGAGATTACCAGAGGTGTTCGCCGTCTGGCGCAGGATGTGGCCGATGGGAAGCACAGACCCGAGGATATTGATGAGGCCGTGGTGGAAGGGTATCTTGACACAGCCGGAATTCCGGATCCGGATCTGCTGATCCGCACAAGCGGGGAGCAGAGGCTGTCCAATTTCCTTCTCTGGCAGCTGGCCTACTCGGAGTTCTATTTTACCGATGTGCCCTGGCCTGAGTTTGATAAGGCAGAGCTGACCCGGGCGATTGAGAAATATAATGAGAGAGATCGGAGATACGGGGCCGTAAAGGAGGAGCAGGAATGTTTAAGACCAGGCTTATAAGCGGAATTCTGCTGGTGGCTGTGGCTCTTGCCACCATACTCTGCGGGGGATGGGTTCTGTTTTTTACTTTACTTTGTGTATCCGTGATTGGAATGCAGGAGCTTTATAAGGCTATGAAAGTTCGGGAGGATTCCTTTACAGCACCGGAGCTTGCAGGCTATCTGGGTGCAGTGCTTTATTATACGGCTGTGAGGATAAATTTTGAGGAATACGGGATGATGGCTCTGATTCTTGCTCTGATCCTGCTTCTGTTTATCTATGTTTTTGGATATCCGAAATATGAAGCGCATCAGGTAATGTCCGCCTTCTTCGGGGTGGTTTATGTGGCGGTGATGCTGTCCTTTATTTATCTCACAAGAAATCTTTCCGGCGGGCAGTTTCTTGTATGGCTGATTTTCCTCTGCTCCTGGGGATGCGACACCTGTGCCTACTGTGTGGGGATGCTTATCGGGAAGCACAAGATGGCGCCGGTTTTAAGTCCGAAGAAATCTGTGGAGGGAGCGGTGGGCGGCGTCGTGGGTGCCGGTCTTCTGGGCGGGATTTACGCGGCCGCGACGAAAGGTCCCGCGGCGGAATATATGGCGATCTGCGCAGTGGGCGCGCTGATTTCCATGGTTGGGGATCTGGCGGCCTCCGCCATTAAGAGAAACCAGGGGATTAAGGATTATGGAAAGCTGATCCCGGGGCACGGAGGGATTCTGGACCGCTTTGACAGTGTGATTATCACCGCACCGGTCATTTATTATCTGGCGAAGCTTGTACTGAGCCTCTGATTCTGTCTCCCGCAGGATCCAGGCGATAAAACGCAGGAGTGAGAATAGAATGAAAAATATTGCCATATTAGGTTCCACAGGTTCTATTGGCACGCAGACTCTGGATGTGGTTCGAAGAAACGGGGATATCCGGGTTCTTGGAGTCAGTGCGGGCAGAAATACGGAAAAGCTGGAGGCACAGGTGAGGGAGTTTCATCCCCGCCTTGCGGCTGTGGGAGATGAGGCGGCTGCGAGAGATTTTGCCGTACGGATCCGGGATACGGATACCCGGGTGGTCGGCGGGATGGACGGACTCCTTGCCCTGGCCGGGATGGAAGGCCCGGAGATACTGGTAACCGCTATTGTGGGGATGATCGGGATTCGTCCCACCATGGAGGCGATCCGGACGGGGAAGGACATTGCCCTTGCCAATAAGGAAACTCTTGTGACAGCCGGACATCTGATTATGCCGCTGGCCCGGGAATGCGGAGTACAGATCCTTCCGGTGGACAGTGAGCACAGCGCGATTTTTCAGGCCATTCACGGAGAACCCAGGGGCAGTGATTCCCTGTATACAACCGCAAATCAAAGACAGGTCCACAAGCTTCTGATCACCGCCTCCGGAGGTCCTTTTCGTGGGAGAAAAAAGGAGGACCTGGCCCACGTTACGGTGGAAGATACATTGAAACATCCAAACTGGGTTATGGGGCAGAAGATTACGGTGGATTCAGCCACTCTTGTAAATAAGGGCCTGGAGGTTATGGAGGCGCGGTGGCTTTTTGGCATGGATCTGGAGCATATTCAGGTGGTGGTGCAGCCTCAGAGCATCATCCACTCCATGGTGGAATTTGAGGACGGCGCTATTCTGGCTCAGCTGGGCACACCGGATATGCGTCTGCCCATTCAGTACGCTCTATATTATCCGGAGCGCAGATATCTGGAAGGAGAACGGCTGGATTTCGGGAGCCTGAAGCAGATTACCTTTGAGGAACCGGATATGGAGACCTTTCTGGGGCTGCCCATGGCGATTGAGGCTTCCCGGATGGGAGGCACGATGCCTACTGTGTTTAACGCGGCCAATGAGGCGGCCGTAAAGAAATTCCTTCAGAAAAAGATAGGATTTCTGGATATTTATGAGATAATCGGCGGGGTGATGGAGAGACACAGGGTAAAGGAGGAACCGGATCTTTCGGAGATCCTGGCGGTGGAAAGAGAAACTCATCAATGGATTGAAAGCAGGTGGTAGATTGAGTATTCTTATAGCAATCCTCATTTTCAGTGCGGTGATTCTGTTTCACGAGCTGGGGCATTTCCTTCTGGCGAAGAAGAACGGCATTGTGGTGACGGAGTTTTCTCTTGGAATGGGTCCGAGACTCTTAAGTAAGGAGATCGGCGGAACCCGGTATTCCTGGAAGCTTTTGCCCCTTGGCGGCTCCTGTGCCATGCTGGGGGAGGACCTGGAGGATGAACGGCCGGGAACCTTTAACTCCGCTTCGGTTCTGGGAAGAATTGCGGTTGTGGCTGCCGGGCCGGTTTTTAACTTTATCCTTGCCTTTCTTCTGGCGACTATTATTGTAGCTGTGGTGGGGTATGAGCCGGCCGCGGTGCTTCAGGTTACGGAAGGTTCTGCGGCGGAGGAAGCCGGGCTGCAGGAAGGAGATATAATTACTGAGTATCAGGGATATTCCATTGACCTGGGGAAGGATCTTTACGTGTATTCCTACCTGAACGAAATCTCCCAGGGGGACACCATAAATCTGAAGGTCCGGCGGGATGGGGAGACTCTTGAGATTTCCTATGTGCCTGATGTGTCGGTCCGGTATCTGCTGGGATTTAACCGGACGGATTCCAGTTCCATGGAGGTGGCCTCCCTGATTGAGGGCATGCCGCTGGAGGAGTGCGGGGTACAGGCGGGGGATGTGATTACCTCCATTGATGGGGTGGACATCCCGGATGGGGAGGCCTATGACGCATATATAGAGGAAAATCCTCTCTCGGATGAGCCGGTTACGATCACCTATGAGAGAGACGGGCTGACCTATGAGGCGACGCTGACACCTGCGGAGTATTCCACAATCTCCTCCGGTTTTTCCTACAACACCGGCTGTGTAAAGACCAGCGGACTGAATGTGATTCGCTATGGAGCGATAGAGGTGAAATATATGATCCGTACCACTCTTTTAAGCCTGAAGGAGCTGGTTACGGGGGATCTTGGCGTAAGTGACATGAGCGGACCGGTGGGTGTGGTGGATGCCATCAGTGAGACTTACGAGGCGAGCAAAAGTGAAGGTGCCCTGATGGTGCTGATGAACATGCTGAATATGGCGGTTCTCCTTTCTGCGAACCTGGGTGTGATGAATCTTCTTCCCATTCCGGCTCTGGACGGCGGAAGGCTGGTGTTTCTGCTGCTGGAAGTCGTTCGAAGGAAACCCGTCAACCGTCAGGTGGAGGGAACCATACACTTTGCCGGACTGATGCTTTTGATGGTGCTGATGGTTGTGATTATGTATAATGATATTCTGAAAATTTTCTGACAGAGGTCGAAAAAGGGAGGGCGTGTAGCTGCACCCTCCCATTCATACAGGGATTCGGCCGGATATTCTGGGATGCAACGGAAGAGATGAGGGAGTGGAAGCATGAGAGAAGACAGAAAATGCCCGGTATGGATCTGGTATCCGGGAGATTTTGAGATTTATCACGGAATGCTGCAGAATTTCCAGCGGGAGGAGAGAGGCTATGGATGGCCAGCCTACTGGAAAATGGACGACTGGAGAAAAAATGTGCGGTTTTTTCGCACTTATGAGCTGGAAAAACCGACGGAGTTTCAGGTAACCGGGCAGGGAGTGGGCTATGTGTCCGTGAACGGGAAAAAATATCCCCTGGGGCAGAGGATTCCCTGTGAGGCCGGAACCTGCGCTGTGGAGATCTTCATTGGAAATATGACAGGACTGCCCTGTGTTTATGTTGAAGGTGAGGTTATCCGCTCTGACCGGCAGTGGATGGCCGATGATTTCACAGAGGCGCACCCGGTGGGAGTTTCTTCCCTTTATACGGAAAAAGGGAAAAATCCAAACAAGATTTATTATGAGCAGACCCGGCATCTTCCCGTTTCTGAGAGAGCGGTGAACGGGGGCGTGCTGTTTGACTTCGGACGCATGATCAACGGAACCCTGAACCTGACCTTTCAAAATCCAAGGCGGACGGTGACAGTGGCCTACGGAGAGTCCGATCAGGAGGCTCTGGACCTGGACTGGTGTTATTATAAACAGGAGAATGTGGGTCCCTACACTCTTCTTCGCCGCCGGGCGTTCCGGTATATCTATCTTCCGGAATGTGAGCCGGGAGAGATTTCCTGTGAGGGTGTGCACACATACATTCCCATTGAGACCAGGGCGGAGTTTTACTGTGACAATGCCCGGCTGGAGAAGATCTGGCATGTGGCGGCGGAGTCTTATGAGCTTTGCAGCGGGCTTTTTTTTATCGACGGAATCAAGAGGGACCGGTGGATCTGGTCCGGGGACGCCTACCAGAGCTATTTTGTAAATCCCTATCTGTTTTTTGATGAAGAGATCGACAAGCGAACCATTCTGGCACTTCGGGGGAATGAGAAGATTGTACAGCACATCAATACCATTGTGGATTATTCCATGCTTTGGCTGATCAGCATTGAGAAGGAATACTGGATCACCGGCGACCGGGAGTTCGTGGAGATGATTTATCCGAAGATGGAAGGGATGATGCAGCTTCTGGAGAGCCAGCGCAATGAGACTGGTTTTCTCCTGGGCAGGCCCCAGGACTGGATTTTTGTGGACTGGGCGGATATCGATAAGGACGGAGCAGTATGCGCGGAGCAGATCCTTTTGCTGAAATGCTACGAGACGATGGCTTTTTGCGGGGATCTGATCGGAAAGGAGGTTTCCGGGTACAGGGAAACCTTTGCCCGTCTGAAGGCCGCGGTGCTGCGGTATTTCTGGAAGGAAGAAAAGGGCGCTTTTATAGACTGCTATGAATCCGGGCGAAACCATGTGTCCAGACACGCCAATATTTTTGCCATTCTCTTTGACCTTGTCACGGAAAAACAAAAAGAACAGATTCTGGAGCATGTACTCCTGAATCCGGAGGTTCCACAGATTACCACGCCCTACTTTAAATTTTTCGAGCTGGATGTCTGGGGAAAAACCGGGCATCTGGACCGGCTGATGGACAGCATCCAGGAATACTGGGGAAGTATGGTGGACGCGGGTGCTGTCACGTTCTGGGAAGAATTTGACCCCAAAAGAAAGGCGGAGGAGCAATACAGTATGTATTCCGACCCTTATGGAAAGAGCCTTTGTCATGCCTGGGGCGCCAGCCCGATTTATCTTCTGGGGAGATATTTCCTGGGCGTGAGGCCCTTGACTCCCGGCTATGAGACCTTCGAGGCGGAGCCGCGGACGGAATTTTTCCATGAGCTGGACTGTGTGGTTCCGGTGAAGGATGGAGAGGTGCGAATTTTGTATAAGCATGAAAAACTTTCGGTAACGGCCAGCCGGGAGGGCGGATTCCGGGGAGACGGAACGCCGCTTATTAAGGTTAAATGAGGGGGTCCGGCAGATCGGATTCCTTCCACACAAAGACGGGAATCGGAGGGTGATTTCCCCGATTCAGGTACTCATTTGCGATTACAGTATATTTCCGGGAGGGAAGCGTTTTCAGAAAATCAAGGAGCGCTTCCTTTTCCTGGAAACCGGTATCCCCGCCGCTGTAAATGCAAAGGCTGAGCAGGCCGCCCTTTTTCAGGATTGTCAGGCTTTTCCGAACGGCAAGGAGGCTTGTCTCTGGCCGGGTGCAGATCCGGTGATCCCCGCCGGGGAGATAGCCGAAATTAAAACAGACGGCATCGGCGGTTTCAGCGTCCAGGTAATGGTCCATGTTTTCATGGCTGTCCAGGACCAGTTCGGCCTTATCTGTCAGGTTATGCGTTTTAAGCAGCGTCCTGGTGGCCTCCAGGGCCGGCGGCTGAATATCAAAGGCCAGGACCTTTCCGCCGGATCCGGCCATTTCACACAGAAAAAACGTGTCATTTCCATTGCCCATGGTGGCATCCACGTACAGGCCGCCTTTGGGAACCTGAGAGCGTATCATCTCGTGACACCAGTTTGTGATCTGTAATTTTCTCATATTTTTCAGCTCCTTTGTCTTTGAGAACCTGCGGGATTCCTGAAGTCACATCGGAATGTCTGTGAGGGTAACTCCTGTATACTTATGACAGATATTACTATAACACAGAAGGAGACCGGAGGAAAGTCCGGCAATTCGTATATTTTTCCGGTACGGTTATAAAGAAATCATTGTGAAATTTTCCAAACAGATATATAATGATACAAGGGAGAAAAGGTCATGAATGCAGATGCTTGCATCAGCATTCATGAGATTGGGTCCCGAACAACATGAGAAAGTAGCCATTTTTCGCAGAAAAATGAGCGGATTTCGAATGTTGTCAGGATTTCGGGAGCACGAAGTGCGGAGAAATCCGTGTATCATAGCGACAAAACACCTTTTGTCGCTTCAATCATATAATGATGGTGAGAATTCCGGGAGCGCAAAGCACAGACACCCGCAGGGCGCTCTGTGATACCAGGGCGAAAGGATACTGAGACCCGGTTTGAGAGGGGACGTACCATGAAACAGAAACGTCGATTTTATATAACCGTGATCACGCTGGTATGTGTTGTTTATATTGTGCTGCTTCTTCTGATGCTGTATGCGGAGTCGGGAGATGGACAGTCTTCCATACATACCTTTATGGATGCTCTGTGGTATTCCGTTGTGACACTTACCACAGTTGGATATGGGGATATTACGCCGGTCACCCCCATGGGGCATGTGATCGGAATCATTTTTGTGCTGCTGTCTACCTGCATCCTGATCACTGTGGTCAGTACACTGGTATCTTTTCTGACCAGCGAGGGATTTCCCCTTTTAATTCTTTCCTATCATAAAAGAAAAGAATGGTATTATTTTGCCGATACGGGGCAGGAGGCCTATACACTGGCGGAAAAAATTTTTGCCGAGGATCCCCGGTCGGTAATTATTTTCGGGGCGAACAAAAATTCCGTGGATGAGAGGCCGGAGTATTCCTGTCTGTTTGTCAATGTTTCCCCGGAAAGGCTTGTGCGGATCAAGCATGGGCATGGAAATCCCTGCAAGGTTTTTTTATGCGGGAAAATGATATTGGCACAAATTCAAGAGCGGTGGATATCGCCCGGCTGCCTGTGGAGATCTACGCCGGTACAGCCAGCGGGGAGGAATATATCTCACCCAATATTCATTTTTTCCACAGCAGTGACTGCTGCGCCAGGGAATACTGGCGCTGTCATCCACTGATTGCAGGAGAGCGGCGGATAGTTCTTATCGGTTTTGGAAATTATGGACGGGCACTGCTTCAGCGGGCGATTATGACGAATGTCATTTCGCCGGATCAGCAGGTTGCCTATCACATTTTCGGAGATGCAGGAGATTTTCTGAATGTTCATTATGGACTCAGGCAGGTCTTTTCCATTCAGGAGGAATCCAAAGAGGGAGATTCGCTGATTTTTCATGAGGACTCCTGGGCGTCAGCCCACGTGATCCTGGAAGATGCGGACCGGATCATCATCAGTGAGGATGAGGAGCAGGAAAACTGGCGGATCCTGTGGCAGCTGCGGCAGTACTACCATGTCCGCGGACGTATGGATATGCGCAGTGTTCGTTCAGTGGCGGGCCTGCCCTGTTTCGGGAGCAACGATACGATTTATACGCCGGAGCATATTCTGCGCACGACGTTGAATCAGGTGGCCATATCCATGAATGACCTGTACCGCAGCACACATACGGGGGATACCCTGGACTGGTCCCAGCTGGATGATTGTCTGAAGCAGTCCAAGATCGCGGCTTCTGAACATATTATTGTGAAAGTTCGTATCCTGCTTCAGGATGAAGAGCTTTCTTATCTGACGCAGGATCTGCTGACCAGGGCGTACATGGTGTATGAAAGAAATATTCAGAATCCGGAGGAGCTGGAGCGATATCGAAGGATTGAACATCTGCGCTGGCTGCGTTTTTACGCCTTTTATAACTGGGGATCTGGAGATGTTCATGATCAGGCACTGCGTCAGGATCCCTGTTTCTGCCCATATGAAGAGCTGGCGCCGAAGCTTCGGCACCACTATGATTATGCCTGGACGGTGATTGGCCGGCTGAAGCTGGTGAGCTGAAAAGTCTGACAGGGAGGGATGTGAAATGAAGAATATTCTGACTTACGCCCAGGAGATTCTGGACACCTTTGCGGTTCAGCCGTTTTCTCCGGTGGACAGCCTGATTCTGTCCTGGATTTCCTATTATCATCTGCCCTCAGAGACGCGGGGATGGAAGGGAGTTCGCCTGGCAGAGCTTTTCCGGGCGGAATGTTTTGAGGAAATGTTCCGGGATGTGTGGGATATTCCTTCCAGCCGGGAACTGCTCACGGCCATGGCCGCCAGTCCGCGTTATCGAAATATTCAGGTGCTGGGTTATCTGGAGCGGCTGGATGTGGAAGAGGAAATGCAGTTTGCCGCTGTTTCTTTTCAGATTGATCCCCAGATGTGTTATGTCGCCTTTCGGGGTACGGACGCCACACTGGTGGGATGGAAGGAAGATTTTAACATGGCGTTTCAGTATCCGGTGCCTTCCCAGGAGGAAGCGGCCCGTTATCTGGCAGAGGCGGCCCGGTACTGTACCGGGCAGATTCGGACAGGAGGACATTCCAAGGGTGGAAATCTGGCAGTGTATGCGGCCGCGAACAGTGAGGCTCCTGTAAAAGAACGGATTGTCCGGATTTATTCCCATGATGGTCCCGGATTTCTGGAATCCACTCTTGAGAGCCCGGAATTTCGATCGGTGGAGGAGCGGATTGACAAGACTCTGCCCCAGTCCTCTGTCGTGGGAATGCTGCTGGAGCAGCAGGAGCAGTACCGGATTGTAAAAAGCAGGGGATTCAGCTTCTGGCAGCACGATCCTTTTTCCTGGGTTGTGGAAGGGAATGATTTCCAGCCGGTGGATACGCTGACATACAATGCCCGTCATACGGATCAGGTCCTGAATCAGTGGATCCGCACACTTTCCCCGGAGGAGCGGGCGCGGTTTGTGGATGCTCTGTATGCTCTGGTAGGCGCCGGGAACGCCTCCACCATATCACAGCTGCGTGCGGACTGGAAGACCAGTGTTCCCGCGATTGCCCACGCTGCGGCGGAAATGGACGAGGAGATCCGGGAATTCCTTACGCAGACCGTAAAAACACTTGTCGCTATGAATCTGAAAAGCTTTCCGGAGAGAGAAATGACCGGGAATCGTGAGAAATCGGAAAAAGTGCCGAAAATAGGAGAAATGGGAATAAAACGTAAAAAAAGTGTTGACACTGACTTTCCAATATTGTAAAATATTTCGCAGTGTGACGTAGTGCAAAGCGCTTAAGCCAAAGCCCCGGCAACAGCGTACTTATCAGCGGTTTCGGACATTTCCGCGGTTCTCCAGCACCCACGTTTCCATCACAAATCATCACGGATATCCGTGGTTGCAAATATCGTTGATAAATAACAGGAGGTAATACCATGCAGACTTATATGGCGAATCCAGATAAAATTGAGAAGAAATGGTATGTTGTCGACGCTGCTGACTGTACCCTTGGCCGACTGGCATCCGGTGTGGCGTCGGTTCTGAGAGGCAAGAATAAGCCCGAATTTACTCCCTTTGTGGATACCGGCGACTATGTAATTGTGATCAACGCAGATAAGGTAAAGGTTACAGGAAAGAAGCTTGATCAGAAGATTTATTATCGTCATTCCGAATACGTAGGCGGAATGAAGGAAACCACCCTCAGAGAAATGATGGCGAAGAAACCTGAGCGGGTTATTGAGCTGGCAGTTAAGGGAATGCTTCCCAAGGGACCCCTTGGAAGACAGATGTACACGAAGCTTCATGTGTACGCGGGACCGGAACACAAGCATGCGGCTCAGAAACCGGAAGTTTTAACATTTTAAGTGAGGAGGTAGAGTACATTGGCAAGCGCAAAATTCTACGGAACAGGAAGAAGAAAAAAATCCATCGCGAGAGTTTATCTTACCCCCGGAACCGGTAAGATTACGATTAATAAAAGAGATATTGACAACTATTTCGGCCTGGAAACCCTGAAGGTAATTGTTCGTCAGCCGCTGGTTGCCACAGAGACAGATGGTAAGTTTGACATTACCGTAACCGTTCGCGGCGGCGGCTATACCGGACAGGCCGGTGCCATTCGTCACGGAATTTCCAGAGCACTTCTGGAGGCAGACGCAGACTACAGACCTATCCTCAAGGCTGCCGGTTATCTGACTCGTGACCCGCGTATGAAAGAGCGTAAGAAATACGGCCTCAAAGCCGCTCGTCGCGCTCCGCAGTTCAGCAAGCGATAATCGCCCCCAAAACAAGACTTCAAAAACCCGAGAAAACCAGCATTTATGCGGCTTCTCGGGTTTTTTTGTTCCTCAAAATCGTCTGTCAGCTTTGTCTGAATTTGTCCTGATTTGACCGCTTTTATCTAAAAATTTTGTGTTAATGAAGTGGTCAAAATGTCAAAAATCGAAGAAAAATGTTAATGAAGTGGTCAATAAAGTCCCGATTTTGGGACTTGCAAAGACCGTTATTTTAGAGCATAAAAAGTGCGGTCCGAATGAAAAAAACAATTCTGTCAGCGTTGTTAGTTTTTGTCCTAATCTGATCATTTTAAATTCGTTTTATATGAAATCTATTCGATCCAAAATCTGGATAGTCATAAACAAGTATTCCTGTGAGAAAGAGTAATTATTTATACATAGAATCAGAGCGTATGTCGCCCCGATAATGATGGGGATAGATATACGCTTTTTTTTATGCAAAAAATCGGAAGGAGGTAATGGAAAATGAGCGAAACTGCAGACGTACCGGTACAGTACGCGAGGGACAAGCCGAAAGACTGCCGCTACTGTTTTTTATGGAGCGGAGGGAAAGTCGGCTGTCGGATTGGCGGCAAGAAGAATTGTTTTTACCTCATCCGGCAGGAGCAAGTAGTGAATGACAAGTGCTATCAATGCCCATACAGCAAAGGTGCTCCCTGCATTGGCTGGTGTACAGCTGATGCGATAGCAGAAATACGACAGAAACGAAACTCCTGCGGCTGATCTGGAGGCGATTTTCGTGTTTTCGTGTTTGGGCGATGCTGGCGGAACTGGCCGAAATTATTGCAGAAGGAGGTGATGATGTACGCCGGTGATCCGCATTGAGAAAAACACGGGTTATACAACCATGAGTAACTACTATCTGTGGGATGGTAATCTGACGCTGAAAGCGAAAGGATTGCTGTCTCTCTTTTTGAGTCTGCCGGCGAGCTGGATTTACAGTGTAAATGGTCTTGTGGCAATCTGCAAAGAGGGGCGAAGTGGTATTGTATCCGGTCTTAGGGAACTGGAGGAAAAAGGTTATCTTCGCCGTGAACGGAGACGGGATGAAAAGGGAATGCTTCGGGATAATGTTTATGTCATTTACGAGCGGCCGCAGAAACCAAAAGCAGGAAAGCCAATATCAGAAAATCTGCTTTTGGATGATATGGAAGCAGAAAGCGCAGCTTCGGGAAATCAGGCATGGTGAATATTCATCGGAAGATTTTATGTCGGAGATTACAGAAATGATCGCATCCCTGATTGCGACCTATCAGGTGATGAAAGATGCCTCCATTATCATGCCGGAGGCGGGAAAATCTCTGGGGAAATGCCCGGTATGTGGGGCTGATGTGATAGAACGTCCCAAAGCGTACTCCTGTTCAAACCGGCAGTGTAATTTTGCTCTCTGGAAGAACAGCCGATATTTTGAAGCCATTGGAAAGCGTATGACGGAAAGTATAGCGAAAAAACTGTTGAACAATGCCAGTGTCCGGCTGAAAGACTGTTATTCCAAACGGCTGGGCAGGATTTTAACGCGATCATTTTGCTTGATTTTGATGAGAATGGCAAGGCGCAGTTTCGGAAGGAGAAAGGTGGTGACAGATCATGAATGGTCAAAAAATGGAAGCCGCTTATCAGTTGGGCGGCGGAACGGGATACCTGCACATGAAAGAGGTAATGGATGGTTTTTCTTACAGCCTGTTTCGGGCAGATCAGCCGCGAAAAGTAGGTGAGGGGAAGATTTATTTCACAGAATTGAAGCCGTCTGTCCGGAATCCGTTTGCGGAAGCGCGGACTCTTGCAATCCGAAAAGAAGGGCTGGATCGGGAACCGGTGGCAGAGGTTTCACCGCTGATGTTGGAGCGCTTTATTGATTCTGACATCCGCAGGCGTAGGATTCATGAGCCAGAGACATTGCCAGAGCATGACATCCGCTTTATTACCAGCGATTACAGGGAACTGTTCAGGCTGCCGGATGGCAGATTGGCTCGCGGAATTATCTGGAGATCCACGCGGAACATGGAACATGGCCTATACCATGTATGACAGCACATTCCATGAAGTGACAGATGGGCGGCTTGACCGGCCGGAGCTTTCCATACGCGAAGCAAGGAAAGTGATTCTCTCTGATATGAAGATGGGGAACCGGAGCCGTACTGATATCGGACATGGCTTTTTGATGGACATGGTGAAAACAGCGACGCGGGAAAGAGAATCTCTCCTTGGCAGGCTGCAGAATACGAAGATGGAACCGCGAAAAGCACCGGAAGCTGCGCCGCGCAGAAAGATGGAAGGAGGAAAGGATGGCAACAAAATTTGAGTATTACAGCTCATACGTATTTGATCCCTCTGATAATAAATTTGTTCGCGTTTAAAGAGTTGATATTGAAAAAAAGTTTGATGGTTCCAGTTGACACGCCTTGTCAACCATTCATAAAATACAGCTTATAACATACGGTGATATACATCGCAAAGAAATGAAACGAGGTAAAAAAATGAATGGATTAAATTTTGTAAGGACGAGGTGCAATATTTCTGTAAGCGAGCTTGCTGATATTCTTGGCGTTTCCAGACAGGCAATAAACTTATGGGAAAAGGGAAAGAAGCCAGTCTCCGAGGAACGTAAATCACAGCTGACAGAATATTTTGGAGTAGAAAAAGAGTATTTTGGCGAGATCACGGAAAAACAAAAACAGATACTTCTTGAGAAAGCCATGTTTCGCTGCATCGAGGGTGACAAGGAATATTACACGTACAAGGCGTGTCCGCCGGATGCAGATGGCCGAACGATGATCTGTTTTCCAGGAGATAAGGAAACCTCTGTAGACGAGGATTATCTTCAGATGCAGAGACATATGAAAAATACTCTCGAAAAAGCATCAGAGATTATCCGTTACTATGACCGAGGAAAAGGAACCGAGGCAAAATCCATAAATATCCGGCGCGGCTGCAGGATATATGATGGAATCAATCAAATCATGGACGAAATGCCAAAACAGGAAACACTAAATCGTATGCTGTATTTTCATGAGATAGATAGTATAATACAGGCGATTTTGCTTTCACAGGATCTGATAACGAAAGAGGATGTGCAGACCGAAGAGGAACATATGATGTCGTGCTATGATAATAGGGAGTGGATATCTTCTCTTGCGAGAATATTCAGAGAACACTGGGAAGGGCAAAAATCGGAACTGAATCAGGAAACGAAAGGCGGAACGAAGAAATTTTCTGATGATTCTGATGAGACGCCGGAAGATTTGACTGAGAGAATTGCGTATGCTGAAAGTCAGAATCGTGAAATCAGGAATGGCAACAGCGGAATAAAGAAAGATGAAACGATTGGAATTTTTTGTTAATGGAACGAATAATAAGATGGGCGGCGTGACAAAATTGACGCTGCCCATTTTCCATATTAAGATGAAGATACAGCCATCCATATGCTGTAATAGATGTCTTATAGCAGCTGTATGGAGAAAAAATCAAAAGGAGTGGTTCGATAATGAGAGAAGAATTGAAGTTTCAGACCTTTTTCGACCAGTATGGCTCGGAGTTTACTGAGTATATTAGTATAGTCGGCAAGCCGGATGTAACATCCAACCAGTATCGGAAACTGGTTGGGGAGATGAATGGTATTTATGAAAAAAATCCAAATGTGAGAGCTGTGATGGATGGCACAGAACCACGTAGTCTGACGGCTGAGGAATGCGAGGGCTTGCTGTCTGTCGTTGATATCAGGGAAACTTTTTGGAGTATGGAAAGCGAGAAGATTTATTTTCAGGGTTGCGCAGACAGCATCGGTTATATGCGGAAACTGAAAATGCTGAAAGGCCAGCCCGATTGAGAACAGAGTGGTAGTTGTAATCGGTGATCGTTGCCATGCATAGGGGAACCCCGCAAGTAAAAAAATGCACGGCTGCCGGTGGCAAGAGTATTATCTTAAAAATAGTTGTTGAATAAGGAATTAGATAGACTAAATGGAGGTGATGACTATGAATTTATTTCATGATATAGATTTACGTCAGAGTTTAGATACTATTGCGAATAAATTGTAGGAGAAAGTTGATAACTATACTGATCAGGAGATTCTTGCAAATGATTTTGAGCTATTAGTCGAGAATTTGTATGAGGAGTTTTATATTCAGCCAGTTACTATATTTGATGAAGAATTTTCTAAACGGTCGTTGAAGCAAAATAAGATACGAAAATATGCTAACGGTTATTTTAGATTATATTGAAGAAGAAAAGAAGCGGGATCAGTAGAAGCCCCATTTTTTACTATTAATGAGGTGGTCAAAATCGTCTATCGGCTTTGTCAGAATTTGTCCTGATCCCATCATTTTAAATTTGTTTTATATGAAATCTATGGACATTTATGCAAAGGTCAAATACAATAAACCGGAAAAGCTGCGGGGTATTGTGAATGATGCCTTTAATCAGCGTAAATCATAAAAATGGTTGATTGTGAGTTAGATGAAGAAATAAGTGAGAACGCCCTGGGATAGGATGACTGTCCTGGAGGCGTTCTTTACATATGGGTTGATTTCCCGTAAATTTTTTGAACTTGTTGTTGATTACCGCTGATGAAATGAGTAAACTATAAGCATGATATTCAGACAGGAAAATATGTTGTCAGAATATCAAGCCCCGTTTGTGCATATAAATATACATTCAGAGCAGGTCTTGAAATGCAAGGGACTTCTTTGATTGTGATTGGAAAGCAGGTGACAGGATGCTGACATGGGATGATCTTTTGGAAAAGATTTATATGGGTGAAAAAGTAGATATGGAATGCAAACTGGCCGAAAAAGCAATTCCACAGTCAGTTTATGAAACTTACTGCTCGTTTGCAAATTCAAAAGGTGGCGACATCGTGCTCGGCGTAGAAGAAGACAAGAGCAAATCCGATCCGAAAGAACGCTTTATTCTTCGTGGGATTCCTGATCCGGAAAAACTTCGCGAAGATTTTTGGAATACGATTAATAGCCAGAAGGTAAATGCGAATATTCTGGTTGATGAAGATGTGTATACCGTTGAGAACGGTGATGTTGTATTGCTTGTGATACATGTGCCCAGAGCGGATTACACGATGCGGCCTGTTTATAAGGGAGAAAATCCATTTAAAGGAACTTATAAGAGAAATCATGAGGGTGACTATCATGCAAAAGAGTATGAAGTCAGGGCAATGATACGTGATCAAAGTTCGGAAGGAAATGACAGTACCATTCTCGAAGGATTTACGATGAATGATGTTGATGCGGATTCACTGAAAAGGTATCGTGTTATGTTTAACACAAGTCATCCGGATCATGTATGGAGAGAACTGCCGGATCAGGAATTTCTGGAGATGCTTGGTGGTTATCGCAGAGACCGCAGGGATAAGCTGGAAGGGCTTACCGTTGCGGGACTTATGATGTTCGGGACAGGACTTGCAATCCGAGATGAATTCGATAATATTTTCATGGACTATCGCGATGAAACCGGTGCAAACGCAACACAACGCTGGACAGATCGGGTTACTTATGATGGTACCTGGGAAAATAACCTGTTCAACTTTTTCATGAAAGTTGCGCCCAAGCTGACAGAGAATCTGAAAAGACCGTTTGCTCTGGAGAACATGCAGCGGATAGATGACACACCGGTACACGAGGCAATCCGCGAAGCATTTGTGAATCTGATTATTCATTCGGACTATCGGATGGATTCCGGTGTGCTTAAAATCATAAAAACAGCAGATGGATTCACTTTTACAAATCCGGGAAATCTGAAACTGCCGAAGGAGCAGATTTACAGTGGCGGGAACTCGAAAGCGAGAAATCCGCATATGCAGACGATGCTTCGAATGATTGGCTTTGGAGACAATGCCGGCTCCGGTTTTCCAAAGATACTGAATGTATGGGCTGATAATGGATGGCAGCG
>JAJQBI010000017.1 GCA_021203365.1 Clostridiales bacterium | reverse complement strand
TATTCCGAATCAGCCGACTAACGTAAGGTGCAGAGGTTCCGATATCCTCGGCCAGCTTTGCCTGAGTGACGTTCTCTTCTATGCACTTGACCTTCACATCGACTTCCACGTTATTCTTCAGCATTTTAGTCCCTCTTTGTCATTACAAAAGTTGTACTTCCATTGCAATTTATTGTACCACATCTTTATGAGCTTTTCTACTCATACAGCAAAACTTTCTGATTGGTCAGAGCAATCACTTTTCAATTAGACTCAGGGAAAAAAATAGACGTACCACTATTTCTAATGATACGTCTATCATATTCATTTACGAATCAGGGCCGATTAATACCTTTACGGTAGTTTCTCTCCATTGATTTTTCCTTACATATTGCCCGTTAGCCTTTCAATAGACTGTTGCCTGCCCAAAACTAAGCGGTAAATCAAAGGAAAGAGAACTCCTATTTATTTGCAATAGCCGCCTGTGCCGCTGCCAGTCTGGCGATTGGTACACGGAACGGGGAGCAGGATACATAGTCAAGTCCGATGCTGTTGCAGAATTCCACAGAGCTGGGATCTCCGCCGTGCTCGCCGCAGATACCTACGTGAAGCTTGGGATTCACAGGTCTTCCAAGGTCAACCGCCATCTTCATCAGCTTGCCAACGCCATCCTGATCAAGCTTCGCAAATGGATCGTTCTCGAAGATCTTGGCATCATAGTAAGCGTTCAGGAACTTGCCGGAGTCATCACGGGAGAATCCAAAGGTCATCTGGGTCAGATCGTTGGTTCCGAAGCAGAAGAAATCAGCCTCTTTCGCGATTTCGTCTGCCGTAAGAGCCGCTCTCGGGATCTCGATCATGGTACCAACTTCATACTTCAGATCGACACCGGCCGCTGCGATCTCAGCGTCCGCGGTCTCAACCACAAATTTCTTCACATATTTCAGCTCTTTTACATCGCCAACCAGCGGGATCATGATTTCAGGCTCTACATTCCAGTCCGGATGTGCCTTCTTCACATTGATAGCCGCACGGATAACTGCCTTGGTCTGCATCTTGGCAATCTCCGGATAGGTAACCGCCAGACGGCATCCACGATGACCCATCATCGGGTTGAACTCATGGAGGGAAGCGGTGATGGCCTTGATCTGCTCAACCGTCTTGCCCTGCGCCTTCGCAAGCTTCTCAATGTCTTCTTCCTCAGTGGGAACGAACTCATGAAGAGGCGGATCCAGGAAGCGGATGGTAACGGGGTTGCCCTCCAGAGCCTCATACAGAGCCTCAAAGTCTCCCTGCTGCTCCGGAAGAATCTTCTCAAGAGCGGCTTCTCTCTCCTCAACAGTCTCGGAGCAGATCATCTCACGGAAAGCGTCGATACGGTTTCCGTTAAAGAACATATGCTCTGTACGGCAAAGGCCGATTCCCTCTGCGCCAAGCTCACGGGCCTTCTTCGCGTCGGCCGGGGTATCCGCGTTGGTACGTACCTTAAGGGTTCTGTATTTGTCTGCCCATCCCATGATTCTTCCGAACTCACCGGCGATGGTGGCATCGGTGGTGGGGATGATTCCGTCATAAATGTTTCCGGTGGTTCCGTCGATGGAGATGGGATCACCCTCATGGAATTCCTTCCCTGCCAGTGTAAACTTCTTATTTTCCTCGTCCATGGTGATCTCACTGCAGCCGGATACACAGCAGGAGCCCATTCCACGGGCAACTACCGCCGCATGGCTGGTCATACCGCCGCGAACCGTGAGAATACCCTGAGCGGATTTCATTCCGGTGATATCCTCCGGAGAGGTCTCCAGACGAACCAGAACCACCTTCTCGCCTCTGGCAGCCCATTCCTGCGCGTCCTCAGCAGTGAAGACGATCTTTCCGCAGGCAGCTCCGGGAGAAGCGCCCAGACCTTTTCCAATAGGAGTGGCTGCCTTAAGAGCGGCCGCGTCAAACTGGGGATGAAGAAGAGTGTCAAGATTTCTGGGATCGATCATGGCAACCGCTTCCTCTTCAGTTCTCATGCCTTCATCTACAAGATCACAGGCAATCTTCAGAGCGGCCTGCGCGGTTCTCTTACCGTTTCTTGTCTGAAGCATGTAAAGCTTGCCATGCTCAACCGTAAATTCCATATCCTGCATATCTCTGTAGTGATTCTCCAGAGTGCTGCAAACCTTCTTGAACTCAACAAACGCCTCCGGGAACTTCTGCTCCATCTCGGAGATGTGCATGGGAGTACGAACGCCTGCAACCACGTCCTCGCCCTGGGCGTTGGTAAGGAACTCACCAAACAGGCCGTTGGCGCCGGTAGCCGGATCTCTGGTAAAGGCAACGCCAGTGCCACAGTCATCACCCATGTTGCCAAATGCCATCATCTGTACGTTAACAGCGGTACCCCAGGAATAAGGGATATCATTGTCACGGCGATAAACATTGGCACGGGGGTTGTCCCAGGAACGGAATACAGCCTTGATGGCTCCAACCAGCTGCTCCTTGGGATCAGACGGGAAATCCGCACCGATCTTGTCCTTATATTCGGACTTGAACTGCTCCGCAAGCTCCTTCAGGTCGTCCGCGGTCAGCTCCACATCCAGCTTCACGCCTCTCTCGGCCTTCATCTTGTCGATCAGTTCCTCAAAATATTTCTTGCCGACTTCCATAACAACGTCGGAATACATCTGGATAAACCTTCTGTAGCAGTCCCATGCCCAACGGGGATTGTTGGACTGCTCGGCTAATACGTTTACAACGTCTTCGTTCAGGCCAAGGTTCAGGATCGTGTCCATCATGCCAGGCATGGAAGCTCTTGCACCGGAACGAACGGATACAAGCAACGGATTCTCTTTGTCACCAAACTTCTTGCCGGTGATCTCCTCCAGTTTGGTAATTGCCTCATAAACCTGCGCCATGATCTCATCGTTGATAGATCTTCCGTCCTCATAATACTGAGTGCAGGCCTCGGTGGTGATCGTAAAGCCCTGCGGTGCGGGGAGGCCAAGGTTTGTCATCTCGGCAAGGTTGGCGCCTTTGCCGCCGAGAAGATTTCTCATGTCCGCATTACCTTCGGTAAACATGTAAACCCATTTTGCCATTTTACATTTTCCTCCTAAATAATTGTTCTTTCACATAACTCATGCATCGTTTTTGCACACACAATTATTTTATAAATTTTCCAGCCATTCGTCAAGGTTATTCTGGCAAAAACGTACCTTTTTTGCAAAAAAAGCCGCGCGATCCGCAGGCTGGTGCAGGAAGCTCCTCCTGCACCAGCGCCGGACGCGTGGCCGGTTTATCATAATGTTGGGGCAAAAGGATTTACCCCTGTGATACCTGAGCGGGTCAAGAGGTCATGAATTGGAACATAAATGTTCCATTCATGACCTTTTGACCCTGGTATCATCATCATCTTATTTTTTTCTCTTTGTGTTCAGCACAAGATGACGGGGAAGACCGTCCACCATCATGGGGGAATAATCTCCCTGGATCAGCGGGTTGATATAGTCAATAAACTCCTTGGTCACATAGGTGGCATCCCGGTTCATCCAGCTTCTCGGAACCAGCTTCTCCTCGTTGGCGATGCGATGCACATCATAGATGCCGGTCTTTGCCATGTAGGGATCGTTGGAAACACGGTCAATCACCACCATCTTGCCGCTGTCGCCCTCATCCGCCGCCTTTACAGCCGCGCCGCCTACCATGCAGGCCTCGTCGATATCCGTTCTGGACGCCATATGAGAAGCGCTTCTCTGAAGAGTGGAAAGCTCAACCGCCCGGGTCTTGCAGCCTATCTCACCGGACAGGAAATTGGCCAGATAGTTGGCGGTCCCGGTCAGCTGCTTATGACCGAACACATCCACATAATCCACGGAGCTTCCCAGCTCACATACATATCTGCCGTCTGCCAGACGGATGCCCTCGGATACGGCGATAACGATGGACTCCTTCTTCTTCAGAAGCTCCCTCACCTTTTCCAGGAATTTATCGATCTCAAAGGGAACCTCCGGCAGATAAATCAGATCCGGTCCGGCACAGTCCTCGCCCTTTGCCAGCGCAGCGGCGCCCGTCAGCCATCCGGCATTGCGGCCCATGATTTCAATAATGGTGATCTGATTTTTCTTATAGGAAAGGCCCTGCGCATCCCGGATGATCTCCTTGGTGGACGCGCCGATGTACTTGGCCGCGCTTCCGAAGCCGGGAGTGTGATCCGTAAGAGCCAGGTCATTGTCGATGGTCTTGGGCACACCCAGGAACTTCTGCTCATGACCGGTGATAATCGCGTAATCAGACAGCTTCTTAATAGTATCCATGGAATCATTGCCGCCGATATAGATAAACGCGTCAATGTCAAGCTTATTTAAAATGGCGAAAATTTTCTCATAAATCGCCTTATCCTCGTGAATCTCCGGAAGCTTAAAACGGCAGGAGCCAAGGAATGCGGACGGAGTTCTCTTCAGAAGCTCAATGTCAAGCTCCGAATGAATCTGGGTGGATAAATCAATGTACTGTTCATCCAGCAGGCCCTGGATTCCGTGGAGCATTCCGTATACCTTGTCAAATCCGCGCTCAATAGCGGTCTTATAAACGCCCGCAAGGCTGGAATTGATAACCGCTGTCGGTCCGCCGGACTGCCCGACTATAATGTTTCTTTTTTTCGCCATAATAATTAATCCTCCTAAACTGTATAACCTCAGTGTATTCTCCGCGTTTATGTTCCGCATTTCGGCCCCGTATGTATGATGTTCATGCTGTTCGGAATCCGGTCTCATAAACGCAGCTCAGCCACGTGCATTCATATCCCTCATCCCCTGTATCATGATCTTCACGGACATAATCGTACATCACAGTATTTTAACAAGGTCACATGGCAAAGTCAACAAATTCTTGCATTTTCAGCGTAAAATTCCTGCATTTTCAGCGCAAAAAAGCTGGTTTGAACCGCAACGCAAAACACCGAAAGTCCCTAGGATTCCATCCCGGAAATCACTGCGATCATCGTTTCCGCGTCCGAACCGTTCTGAGGAGAAATGGCCTGGGATAAATCCATAAAAGCATTCCAACGGCTGTTAAATTCTTCCTCTGTGACCGTCTCTCCATTCCAGGTATAGACGTAATCCTGCACGGTATAATCATATTCGCTCTGTCCCCGTTCTGTTTCAACATCCTCAAACACGCCGTCGGCAAGGGTATAATTTCTCACAAAATAAACGCCCATGTTGGTGTTTTCGTTGCTGAATCTTCCGCTTCGCTCCACATACCTGAATCCTCCCATGCGCGAGAGATCGAACACCACAAGAGAGCCATCCGTTCCCACCGTGCAGACCCGGTCTCCCTCCACAGAGGCGGTAGCTTCAATATATAATTCCGGAATCTCATTGTCGTCAATGTACACCAGGGCGTACTGATGGCCGGCCACCTCATTTTCCGCCTCTCTTATATAGGCAATATAGGTGTCCTTCCATGAGTCATCCACCGTCTCTGTCCCGGAGCTTTCACCGGCTTCCGCCCTTTTCTGCTGAACCACCCCGTTGACCACCCAGGCGCCGTCCGCGTTGACCTCACTTCCGTTTACGGTCGTATCGGTTACAAGAAAGCCATCCGAATCAAAATAATAACATTCCGTATACCCATCCCCGTCCCGGTCAATCCATTTCCACGCGCCGGCTGTATATGTGCCGTCTTCCTCCATATAACGGTATTTTCCCTCTGCCTCAGTCCATTCCCCGGCCATGACCGTCCCAGGAGCCACCGCTGTAACAGCGGATAATACGGTTAAAAACACACCCGTTCGAAAACTTTTTTTCATATACATATTCTCCTTCCTGTGAATTCATATTCCAGATCGTCCCGGTTCGTATCAGGAAGATGAGGAAATCCTTTTTCCATGTTTGTTACCATGCCGCTTACGGCGGCACAAATGATGATGAAAGCTTTTATC
>JAJQBI010000042.1:2067-25096 GCA_021203365.1 Clostridiales bacterium | reverse complement strand
AGAATTTCCTGGTCTGCTGGCATTGCTTTGCCTCAGATTGGCTGTGAATAGTAACCACAAAATGCTGAATAAAAATAAAAAAACCATTTATTTCTATCCATAAACAGGATATAATGAAGAATGTATGCAAATCGAAGAAAACGGCAAAGCCTTTCCCCGGGACGCAAAATACCGGGGAAAGCAGGAATCAGCCGTACAATAAGGAGGCACAGGAAATGCTTGAATTACAGGATATCTGCTTTCAGGTAAGCGAAGACCCCGAGGAGAAGGGCATCCTGAAACATATAAATCTGAAGATAAACGACGGCTTTGTAGCCATCACCGGTCCCAACGGAGGCGGAAAATCCACGATGGCAAAGGTCATTGCGGGAATTTTAAAACCCACATCGGGCCGGATTCTCCTGGACGGAGAGGACATCACAGAGCTGTCTGTCACCCAGCGGGCACAAAAGGGAATCAGCTTCGCATTTCAGCAGCCGGTCCGCTTCAAGGGACTTACGGTGCTGGATCTCATCAACCTGGCTCACGGAGAACCGCTGTCGCTGAACAACGCGTGCAAATATCTGTCCGAGGTGGGACTCTGCGCGAAGGATTACATTCACCGGGAGGTGAACGCATCCCTGTCCGGCGGGGAATTAAAGCGCATTGAGATCGCGATGGTCATCGCCCGGGGGACAAAGCTTTCAATCTTTGATGAGCCGGAGGCCGGCATTGATCTCTGGAGCTTCAACAATCTGATCCGCGTATTCCAGGATCTGCGGCAGAACATAAACGGCTCTATTCTCATCATCTCCCACCAGGAGAGAATCCTGAACATCGCGGACCGGATCATCGTCCTGGCGGACGGCGAGGTGTGCGGGGAGGGCACGAAGGAGGAAATCCTTCCGGAGCTTCTGTCCGGCACACTGGCCTGCAGCACCCTGATGAATAAGGTCGTATAGGAGGATAAAAAATGGATCAACTGCAAATGCATATGCTTCAAATGGTGGCGGACCTCCACAATATTCCGGAGGGCGCCTATAATATCCGGGACAACGGAACACTGGCAGGGCGAAACACCACCGCAAACATTGATATCGTGTCAAAACAGGATAAGCCCGGCATCGATATCATCATAAAGCCCGGGACCAAAAACGAGAGTGTCCATATCCCGGTGATCGTCAGTCAGAGTGGCCTGAAGGATCTGGTTTACAATGATTTTTATGTGGGGGAGGACGCCGACGTGACCATCGTGGCCGGCTGCGGAATCCACTGCGGCGGTGCAGACACTTCGGAGCACGACGGCATCCACGAATTTCATATCGGAAAAAACGCCCGGGTACGCTATATCGAAAAGCATTATGGGGAAGGGGAAGGGACCGGAGAACGTATCCTGAATCCCACAACCATCATCCACATTGAAGAGAACGGCTGCCTGGAGATGGAAACCACCCAGATCAAGGGGGTGGACTCCACAATCCGCGATACCTCAGCCGACCTGAAGGACGGAGCGACTCTGATCATCAAGGAAAAAATCATGACCCATGAGCATCAGTACGCCGAGACAAATTTTGAGGTAGATTTAAATGGTGTAAATTCTCATGCGGACGTAGTTTCCCGCTCCGTGGCAAAAGGCAGCTCCAGCCAGGTCTTTAACTCAAAAATACGGGGCAATAATGCCTGCTACGGGCACACGGAATGTGACGCGATCCTGATGGATGACGGACACGTAAACGCGATTCCGTCCCTGGAGGCAAACAACCTGGAGGCAAGCCTGATTCACGAGGCCGCCATCGGAAAAATCGCAGGCGAACAGATCATCAAGCTGATGACCCTGGGTCTTACAGAGGCAGAAGCGGAGGAACAGATCGTCAACGGATTTCTGAAATAAAACGGCAGCTCCCCTACACATGGGAGCTGCTCATTTTTTTGTTCAGGAAACCATATCCGGCCAGGAAAGGATCTCCTGCGCTATGACCTCTTCATAATTTCCCTCGATATCCCGGCTTCTTCCTACTGCAAAAACATTCGTCTCCGCGCCCCATACACCGTCCTCATATTCCCACACATGAAAGGTCAGTCCGCGAAACATAAAATCCACGCATCCGCAGCCGTCCTCCTCATTGTATTCATAAGAAATATGCTTCTGGTCAAGAGCATCCCTCACTGTTTTCAGTCGCATAATATCCCTCCATCTGACATATCCTTAGCATATCACCTTATCCCGTCAATTTCAACAGAAACCTTACACCGCGAAGGATCAATGGAGTGTCCATTAGCCGCCGGCGGCCGCCATACCCTCGTCCAGGCAATATGAATGTCCTTCTCCTGATTGACACCGGATAAAAAACAGGGCTATAATGGTGCAAGAAACAAAAATATCATCATTGATACGGAAAAGAGGACATTTTTATGCTGAAACAGGTTTCCATTTATGCAGAAAACAGACAGGGAGTCATGCAGCAGATAACCGCTGTCCTGTACAGAGAAAACATCAACATTCTCGGCTCTGTTACCAACGACAGCGCTGAATATGGAATCATACGCATGGTAGTCTCCGATCCCGAAAGGGCTGTGAAGGCCCTTTCCGACGCAGGGTATCTCTGCCACATGATCGACGTGCTGGGCGTGGAACTTCAGGACGAAACCGGCAATCTCAACCAGCTTCTCATCGCACTGGACGAAAGCAACATCAATGTGAACTACATGTACCTCTCCTTTAACCGGGAGACCGGCATGCCAATCATAGTTTTTCACACGGAGGATCTGTATGAGGTACGGGAATGCATTCACTCCAAGGGCTATACTGTCGTATAAGATGATGATACCAGGGTCCCTCACAGAGTGCCCTGCGGGTATCTGCGCTTTACACTCCCGGATTTTTCATCATAAGATTTTCGTATCCCCGGCTGTCCTTCTGACTTCACAGGCCCGGACATATCGCAGAAAGGAATAAGAGCAAATGAAACTGACCAGAAATGAAAAAAACTGGATCCTGTATGATGTGGGGAATTCCGCCTTCACCCTCCTGATTGCCACCATCATGCCCATTTATTTCAAATATCTCACTGTAACCGCAGGCGGACTTTCCGAGGTGGACTATCTGGCCTACTGGGGCTACGCCGCCTCCATCGCCACCATCCTGGTGGTTTTCCTCGGTCCGGTTTTCGGCACCCTGGCCGACACAAAAGATTACAAAAAACCCATCTTTACAGCCTTCGTGGCTCTGGGAGCCGTCGGCTGCATCGCCCTTGGCCTTGCAGCCCAGTGGCTGGTGTTTATGATCATCTTCATCATTGCAAAGGTTGGCTACAGTGCAAGCCTGGTCTTCTACGACTCCATGCTCAGCGACGTCACCACAGAGGAACGAATGGATCATGTATCCTCCCAGGGGTATGCCTGGGGCTACATCGGCAGCTGCATTCCTTTTGTCATCTGTCTTTTTATCGTGCTGAATGCAGACTCCTGGGGACTTTCCACTACCACCTACATGGCCATCAGCTTTGTGATCACCGCCGCGTGGTGGGTAATTTTTACCCTTCCCCTTCTCAGATCCTATAAACAGAAGCATTATGTGGAAAAACAGCCCCATGCCTTCGCGGAGGCCTTTCGCCGGATCGGGCGCACCTTCCGGAACATTCGGAAGGAAAAACGGATTTTCGTATTTCTGCTGGCTTTTTTCTTCTACATTGACGGCGTCTACACCATCATCGACATGGCGACCGCCTACGGCTCTGCCCTTGGTCTGGACGATACCGGCCTTCTTCTGGCGCTGCTGGTCACCCAGATCGTTGCCTTTCCCTGCGCCATTCTTTTCGGAAAACTGGCACAGAAATACTCCTCGGACCGGCTGATCACAATCTGCATTGTGGCTTACCTGTGCATTGCCCTGTTTGCCATCACACTGGCCCATCAGTGGCAGTTCTGGGTTCTGGCAGTGTGTGTGGGCATGTTTCAGGGCGGAATCCAGGCGCTTTCCCGATCCTATTTCACAAAGATCATCCCCTCCAGCCAGTCGGGAGAATATTTCGGGCTTCTGGACATCTGCGGCAAGGGTGCGTCCTTCATGGGCACCACCATCGTAAGCGCTGTATCCCAGCTCACCGGAAGCATGAGCCTCGGAGTGGGAATGATCGCGATTTTATTTGTCATCGGGATTTTCCTCTTCCGGTACTCTGTAAGGCTGAACCGAAACGCAGCCTCCGAATAACAAAAGTCCAAAAAACAGAGCGGACAGCCTCAGAAACTGTCCGCTCTGTTTTTGTCTTCTCCTCTACATCCACAAAATATAGACCAGTGTCACACACAGCCCGATTCCCGCCATGAGAAGCCCAAAGGAAAGGCTCCGGCTGATCAGCAGGCTGCTCTCCCGAATCCGGGCGAACCGGATGGCAAGAGTGTGTCTGTGATCCACCGCAGACGGGCGTCCGCGCCTCCATGTATGGTTCGCCAGCTCCTGTCCCAGGTTCATAAGACTTCCCAGCGCGTCTGTAAACATATTTCCTTCCTGCCGTTCCTTTGGCAGAGGGCTGTCCCGGTAAACGCCCTTTCGAAGTCCCACCACAGACAGATCCGCCAGGCTGTCAAACACCCTGGCAAAAACTGTTCCCACCGGAATCAGAATCGCCACAAGACGATCCGTCAGCACATCCAGCACATGACAGCAGCCTCCCAGAACCCAGGGCAGAAACTCCAGAAGAATGGGACGATAAATCAGATTTTCCAGATCCAGCCAGGCAGGCCAGCGGTTCACGTAAGCATTTTCCCGCATAAGAAGCCTGCGGATCACAAAAACATAGACCAGCACACCAATGGTAATGGAAATCAGCGCCCCCGAAAGATTGGAAAGGCTGAAATAATCCACCACATGTCCGAATTCCTCAAGGCCCATCAGCCCCTGTCCAAGCTCCGCCGCCCGATCCATAAGGCCATGGGGAAACAGACCCCAGATCAGCAGAACCGCTCCGCTGCCGGCCAGCGCAAAGGTACTTTCCGGATTCATACAGGATTTCTGCCCGTCATATTTTTTCTGCAGCTCCCCGTCCTGATTTTTTTCCACAAAAATCGCCACAAAAAGCTTGGTCATATAGGCCAGAGTCAGACCTCCGCTGAACAGGAACAGATACTCCAGTCCACGCATCAGCCATCCCCCCGCATATTCCACAATACTTTCATGAAGCAGGGTTTTACTCACATATCCTCCGAAGAAGGGGATTCCGCTGATCGCCAGGGCTCCCACCAGGAAAATTCCCTTAAGAAGCGGCTTTCTGCGCCCATAGCCCCGAATCCGGTTTAAATCCAGCGCATGGACATTCATATAGATCACACCGGCCGCCATAAAAAGCACAAGCTTGATCAGGGAATGGTTCACCATATGAAGAAGGGTTCCGTGAACCGCAAGAGCGTTCTCCTCTCCCAGCATACACTGCATTCCCACACCAATCAGAATAAATCCGATCTGAGACATGGAAGAACAGGCCAGCGTCCGTTTCAGATCAATGGAAAACACCGCCAGGAGCGCACCGCCGAACATGGTCAGGGCACCGATCACCAGAAGCAGCCTTCCCCAGGTCTTATCATAGAGAAACAGACCGCTGGTGACCACCAGTACACCGTAAATTCCGGTTTTTGTCAGTACACCGGAGAGAAGCGCAGACGCGGGAGCCGGTGCCACAGGATGAGCCTTGGGGAGCCAGATATGCAGAGGGAAGGCGCCCGCCTTCGCCCCAAAGCCCACCAGGAGACAAACGCCCAGTCCGTAAAGAACTTCCTTATTCTCATACACAGCGGCCGCCTGGGCGAGCTGACCGATTTCCAGGGTCCCCAGCTCATGCCACAGCCCGAAAATGCCCATAAGCATCACAAGGCCTCCGATCACTGCCACCGCCAGATAAGTATCCGCCGCCCTCAGAGCCGGTCCGGTCTCCTCCTGCGCGACCCAGACATAGGAGGTAAAGGACATGATCTCAAAAAAGATAAAGGTCGTATAAAGGTCCGCCGACAGGAACACGCCCATGGCCGCCCCCAGAGTCAGCAGCATAAAGGTATAAAACCGGGTGGTATTTTTGTGGCCGGTAAAATACTGCCTGGAAAGGAGGGTAGTCATCATCCACATCAGCGACATCACCAGGCCGTAAAGCAGCCGGAAGCCATCCAGGGTAAAAGACAGCCCAAATCCGCAGATATCCGCCAGATGTCCGTTCAGCACCGCCCCGTCGCCGGCGCTGCCGGCATACCCGGCAAAAAGCGCTGCCATCAGCAGAAACTCCGTAACTGCAAAAAAATCCGCCGCAAGTCCTGCGATTTTCCGCTCCCGGTCCATTCCGGAACCGGAAACACTCCGCCCCACCCCCAGGGTAACCAGGCCGCCCGCAAAAGGATAAAAGACCGCCAGCGCCAGAATCACATTTCCGTTCATCGTCCTTCCTCCCTCTCTAACTCATGGCCGACGCGATTTTCTCAAAAGCATCCACAATCGGCTGCGGATGCAGACCAAAGCACACAATCGCAATGACAAAAATACACAGCGGCAAAAGCATCATCCAGTTTGGATCGCTGACCTCCTCATAGGGAACTACCGCGTGACTAACCCCGGTTTTCCCGCCGTCCTTCGCCGTCTCCTCATTTTCCCCGGTCCTTTCTGCCGCGGTTCCCAGCTCTTCCGAAGTATATTTGGGGTCTTTTGCGGGAAAAAATGCCCGCACCGCAATGGTCATCATATAAATCGCCGTCAGAAGCGCCGAAACCATCAGGGCGGCAAT
Source organism: Clostridiales bacterium (assembly GCA_021203365.1). Classification (GTDB taxonomy): domain Bacteria; phylum Bacillota; class Clostridia; order Lachnospirales; family Lachnospiraceae; genus Blautia_A. Next base: position 18,356 of record JAJQBI010000042.1, on the reverse strand, counting down.
GCCCACATAGGCCAGCGGATTCTGGCTGTCCACTGCCGCCTTCACAAGGTTCCATTTACTGACAAACCCGCAAAGCCCAGGCACGCCCATCAAAGCCATGCCCGCCAGGGTAAAAATCCCAAAGACCCTGGGCATTTTCCGTCCCAGACCATCCAGCTGAAAAATATATTCTCTTCCGCTGCGGTAAATCACGGCGCCTGCGCAGAAAAAGGAGCAGATCTTCATCACCGCGTGGAAAACCATATGACAGAGTGCTCCTACCAGTCCGGCGGGAGACATCAGCGCCACCCCGAAAAGAATATAGGACAGATTGCTCACCGTAGACCAGGCCAGCCGCCGTTTCAGATGCGTTTCCTTCAGGGCCCGGCTGCACCCGTAGACAATGGTAAAAATCACCGGCACCAGCACCGCTGTCTGCGCCCAGGTTCCCCGCAGAAATTCTGTTCCAAAGCTGTAATAAGTAATCCGGATGATTGCAAAGGCCCCCGCCTTTACCACTGCCACGGCATGAAGCAGCGCGGTAACCGGCGTCGGTGCCACACCTGCCTTGGGAAGCCACCCGGAAAAGGGAAACATGGCCGCCTTTACACTGAAGCCGAAAAAACAGAACACATAAATCAGAAGAAGCAGATTGGTCCGGCTTCCAATAGCGGCAAGATCCAGAACACCCCCGGCCGTAAAATCCGGAGTTGTCCCGTAAATCAGGATAAAAATCACCCCGATAAAGGCAAAGGCCGCACCGCCCAGAGAATAGTAAAGATAGGTACGGCTGGCCAGCACCGCCTCCCGGGTCAGTGTATGAAGGACCAGCGGAAAGGTTGCCAGAGTCAGCATCTCATAAAAACAGTACATGGTCACCAGGTCCTCTGCCAGGGCAATACCCATGGTAATTCCAAAGGTAATCGTATAAAACATGAAGAAAAATTTTTCATGTTCCTCATGCTTCATATATTCAAAAGCATACAGCGTGGCCAATGGCCAGAGCGCGGAAATCAGAGCGCAGAATACCGTTCCAAGGCTGTCCAGCCGAAAACTTAAGGTCAGGTTGCTGGTAAAGCGAAACAATATAAACTCTGTCTCCGGCCGGTTCAGCATGGCCGCCAGCGCCAGTGCAGAATTCACAAGCACCGCCCCTTCCACATAAACCATCATGTGGGTCCGGTTTTTAAAGGGCAGAAGCGGGATCAGCGCGCCGCTCAGAATCGGGAACAGCACAAGAACCGGCAATATAATGGCATTCATCTCCACTCCCCCTCTCTACAGCACCGATGCGGCTATGCCGCTGACAAAACGGATCAGCGGATTTGGAAACACTCCGAGAAGAACCGTCAGAGCGGCCAGAATCACCAGCGGTGTCAGCATAAGAGCCGGAGGATCCCCCGCCTGCGTTTCCACCGCCGCTTTCTCTTTGGGGAAAAATCCGTTTGTCACCAGAGGCAGAAGATATCCGGCGGTAAGCAGCGCACTGAGCAGAAGAACCGCCGGTCCCAGCCAGCCGAAAACACCAACGCCGGCTTCCAGAGCGCCCTCTGCCAGATACCATTTGCTGATAAATCCACAGGTAGGCGGAATTCCAATCAGCGCCAGCGCGGCGAAGGTATAGCACCACAGAGTATTGGGCATCTTTTTCCCGAAACCGCGAAAATCCTCCACCCGTTCCTTTCCGGTCTGAAAAATAAAAATGCCGGCCGTGAGAAACAGAGCAGATTTAATAAAGGCGTGAAACACCACATGGAGCAGGGCTCCCTCCATGGCCGTGGGCGACAGCGCGGAGAGACCAAAGAGAATATAGGAAACCTGGCTGACGGTAGAATAGGCCAGGCGCTTCTTGAATACCGGCTCCCGAAACGCCAGCATGGAGCCCATAAATACTGTGAGAAGCGTCAGCGTCATCCAGGCTGTCTGAATCCAGGTTCCCCGGATAAAATCCGGTCCCACAACATAATACACCACGCGGATCACGGCCAGAACACCAGCCTTCGCGATAATACCGGACATCACCGCCGAAGCCGGGGAGGGAGCTACCGGATGCGCGGCGGGCAGCCAGGCGTGAAGGGGAAACATACCGGCCTTCGCCCCAAACCCGATGAGCATCCCGAAGACCGCGATCATTAAAATCGTGGTATTCCCTGCGGCCAGCGTCAGATTCAGCGTTCCTCCCGCCGTAAAACGGAGGGTATCACAATATTTATATAAAAAGAAAATTCCGAACAGCCCCAGGTAAGCCCCGCACATGGAATAAAACAGATATTTCAGAGCCGCCATAATTGCCTCCCTGGAACCATTATGCAGCACCAGCGGCATGGAGGTCAGTGTCATCAGTTCATAAAAAAGATACATTGTCACCAGATTTCCCGCAAAGGAGAGGGCGATCAGTACCCCAAACACGATCAGATAAAAGCCAAAGAACCGCCGTTCCTTCCCTTCATGCTTCATATACACAAAGGCGTAAAAGCCCACCAGCACCCACACGACACTGATTACCGTGACAAAAAGCCGCCCCACGTCGTCAATATGAAAATATATGGGAATTCCATCCATCAGCTCAAGCAGTGTAAAACTCCTGTCTCCGGTCCAGGCACACAGCAGTGCAGCCACAGCCGTCAAAGCCAGCACGATTCCGGTCAGTATATGCAGACGGGAAAGGGCTTTTCCATCCCCGTCTCCGACTTTCTCTCTCCCAAGAGGCAGGAGAAAACACACACCCACCGCCACCGGCAGAAATATCGGAGCCAAAATCCATCCACCCATTTTTTCTTCCCTCCCTGACAAATAATCATTCGATCAAAGGCTGCCCGGCAGCCTGTATGCAAAGCTACGGTTTCCTACGAAAACATGGCAAGTCCCTGCGTCAGCAGATTTACAATAGGTTCTGAAAAAAGTCCAAGAATCAGGTTCAGCGCAATAAAGCACAGCAGCGCCGCCGATTTCTGCTTCTGCTCCCCCATGGAAATCCTTCTTCCGTCCACCTGGATTCCGGCCCGGGCCGCAGGCGTATAGATCCGGATCACGGTTTTCATAAAATACACCGCGTTCAGAATCGTGCTCAGCGCAAGAGCAATCAGTGCCGGAAAAATCCTGTGCGTCGTCTCATAGGCCGCCTGGGCAAACAGGATTTTGGAGATAAATCCGGAAAGTCCCGGGATACCCACCATGGAAAGAGAGCCCACAGTAAAGGCCACACCCGCCAGCCGATTCCGGTATCCGGCGCCGGTCAGACTGAAGAAATCCTTTCGGTCCCCGGAGGCTTCCGTAAGCCCGGAGGCCGCTACAAACAGCAGTGATTTCGTGGCCGCATGGCACAGAATATGATACAGACTGGCGATCACACCCGCGGTGGTCCCAAGTCCGAACCCCATATAGATATAGCCGATCTGAGCCACAGACGAATAGGCGATCATCCTTCGCACATTGTTTTCCTGGATCGCACTGATAGAACCCATGATCATTCCCAGGATGCCGAAAACAAACAGTACATTGATCATTTTGCTTTCCCGGATCACATCAAACCCGATCACCCGGAAAAAGATTTTCACCAGCAGAAAAATATACCCCTTGGATACCAGCGAAGAGAGAATGGCGGAAGAAGAAAGCGTGGAATATCCGTAGGCATCCGGCAGCCAGGCATGAAAAGGAAACAGAGCACTTTTTATGGCAAGACCCGCACACATAAGACAGATGCTAATCAGCAGGGGAAGATGATAGGTCCCCGCCGCCTGAAGCTCGGCCACCTTCTCCTGGATATTGCTCATCAGCAGATGCCCGGTAAGATCATACAGAAAACAGATTCCCATGAGAAGCAGGCCCGAGCCCATCAGACTCATGATCATATACCGGGTGGCCGCCTCCAGCGTCCTTCCGTTTTCCCGGATCATAATCAGCCCGCAGGCCGAAATCGTATTGATTTCCACAAACACATAGGCAGTGAAAATATCATTGGTATAAATCAGAGCCAGAAGAGACGACAGCAGCAGCCCTACCATCACATAGTACAGGTTCTGCTTGCTCTCCTCCACCTCCAGGGCCAGCTCCTTACGGCCGCCCAGCATACACAGCAGCATGACTGCACAAAAGAAAACCGCCATGAAAGCTTCCAGCTGCCCTACTCGGATTTCATTTCCCCAGGGCGCAGAATAATGGCCCATCTGATAAACATAGGATTCCCCCGTTCGCAGTGTGTAGGCCAGTACCGCCGCAGACATGATTCCGATCAGGGCAATCACCGCCGTATTTACCCTCCTGGCCCACCGGCTGCCCAGGATGGAACATAAGGGTCCGGAAAAAAGCGCTATTATAATGGAGAGAAAGGGAAAATTCTGCACCAGCTCCATCACTGCCCCTCCTTTTTCAGCCTTGTGGAAATCTCATCCAGATTCAGCGTATGATATCTCCGATACAGACGGATGGTCAGAGAAAGCATAAGCGCCGTCACAGAGACAGACACCACGATTCCGGTAAGAACCAGACCGCTGGGAATGGGATTTATGTAGGCATCCACGCTCTGCACCCCGTCGGTGACAATAGGCGCCTTGTGCCCCTCAATATATCCCTTCAGAGCCAGAAACAGATACACAGCCGTATCCATAATGTTCAGACCGATAATTTTTTTGATCAGATTCTTCTGCAGAAGAAGGTTGGCAAAGCCGATGCCAAAAAGAAGCATGGCGACCGCTTCCTCATAATTACTCAAAAGGTTCGCCACATTCATATCAGTACCCTCCCTTCCGGAACATCACATAAAACGTGTACATGGTTCCTGCCACCACAATGCCCACGCAGATATTCAGCACAAAAATCAGGCCGCTGCTGAGAATGGCTCCCGGCGTGCCAAGAGGAATCGCACTCTCGATTCCGTTGGCCCCGGTGTAAAAAGAATAACATTTTGAGAGAGAATAGCAGGCCAGCGCCAGAAAGCTGGAAACCTTATAGGTTTTTGCGGTAAAAAACCGTTCCGTCTTCGCGAAGCCGAAGGCATTCAGGTACAGAATCAGCCCGGCCCCCACAATGGCGCCCCCTGAGAAACCGCCGCCCGGCCCCAGATGCCCGCACAGAATCACATAGATTCCGAAAATAAGAATCGGCGGAACCAGAATTCTGGCCGCAGTCTGAAGAATCAGGTCATTCTTCGGCTCATAAAGTCTGTCATTGGTTTCCGCCTGAGCTCTCTGTTTTTTCCGGTCCACCCGCAGAAGGATCAGCACCGTGCAGGTCGCCGCGAAAAGCACATGAGACTCTCCCAGTGTATCAAAGGCACGATAATCCAGGATCATGCCTGTGACAATATTTACCGCCCCTGTCTCCGAAAGGCCGCTCTCCACATACCGCTGGGCCACCTCATTGTTTACCGGCCGGTCCTCCTGCCCTACAGTGGGCAGCCAGGACACTGCCGTCAGCAGCATCAGCACCAGAAACACACAGAGCAGCGTCCCCATAACCGCATATAATTTTCTGAAAATACGGACCTCCGCGTTGTGCTCCGTATCGTAGACCTGCCGCAGCATGCGCCTCTTCTCTTCCTGTCTGTGAAGATCCAGCGGAGTTTCCCCGGATTCCGGAAGCGCAGGCTTCATTTCCACTGTGTCCAGAAACGGGTCACGGCTCCCGTCCGCCCATTGCTTCAGACGGAACGAAATGGTTTTTTTATATTCTTCCTCAGACCGTTTTCTGCTCATCGTTTTCCTCCCCGTCTTCCGGCTCTGTTTTTTCGTCCTCTTCTTTTATAATCTCATGAATTTTTTTCAGCGTGACAAAAAACAGCACACTGGTAATTCCCGCCCCTACGGCAGCCTCTGTGATGGCCAGGTCCGGTGATTCCAGCACAATCCAGATCACAGACATAACCAGACTGTAGGACATATAAATCAGGATGGAATTCAGAAAGTTCCTGGAGAGGCTGACTGAAACCGCGCACACCAGGAGAAAAACAAGCAAAATCCCTGTGAATACCTGCATCTCTAACCCTCCTCCTCTGTGGGAGCATCCATTTCCTCCCTCTCTCTCTCCGCCAGCTCTTTTTCAAGCTCTGTCAGCTCCACCTGCCGGTAATGCTTATCCTTTTCCTCATCCGTGGTAACCTCCAGCCGGGCGATCAGGTGCGAAGATGTGGGGGAAGAAATCCACAGGAAGGCCACCACCAGAAGGAGCTTTACCGAAGTAAGATTCAGTCCGTTCATCACAATCAGACCGAAAATGGAAAAGCCGATCCCCAGCGTATCACCCATGGCCGCCGCGTGCATCCGATTCAGCACATAGTGAAAACGGTAAATCCCGATCATCTCTATGGCGAAAATGCCCAGCCCGCACAGGAGAAAAAGACCTCCAATCCCAAAACGAATCCACTCAATCGCTGCCATCTTTTCCGGCCTCCTTCTTCTTCCCGGCTTCAGCATCTTTTTTTTCCAGATATACACCCATATACACTTTTGTAAGGACAATCACCGCAAGGAAGCTGATCATGGCGTAAATCAGACAGATATCCGCCAGATACCCTTCCTGCAGCATCACAGTGAGAATGCCGATCATTACCATAATCATGGTTCCCATCATATTTACGGCCACGATCCGATCCGCCACCCGCGGGCCGATGATCGCCCGGATCAGGCACAGCACCAGCATCACGGCCAGAAAGATCAGCGCCGCTGTCAATAAGATCTGATATGCCTGGGAAAGCCCAGGTATTCCTTCTCCCATATATTTCTCTCCCTTCCTGCGGCAGACGCCATCCGCCTCAATTCTCAGGCCTGCTTTTTCCCTCCGGCGCTCTTTCCAGCTCCGTGAGCATTTCCGTAAACACTGAATCTGCCATCCCGGGCGCCAGGCTCTCATCCAGGCAATGCACCACATAATCTGAGCCTTCCAGGGATACCGTGATGGTTCCCGGCGTCAGCGTAACAGAATCTGCCATAATCACCCTGAACACAGAGGATTTCAGATCCGAACGAAAATGTACCAGCGCGGGAACCGGTTCTTCTTTTTCCGACAGAATCAGATGAATCACGGTCATATTCGCCTTTATGATTTCCCGGATCAGCACATACACGTACCGAATCAGGCCAAAGGCCTTCCGATACAGCCGCAGCTCCTTCTCCAGACTGTAATCCATGAATTTGCAGCAGAACGCAAAAATCCCCGCGGCGATCACAAGGCCGAAAACACAGCTCTCCAGAGTGACCATACCTGTAAAAACAATCCACAGGGCAAAATACAACAGAAACATCTGCAGGCATCCTCCTTTTTATACGATTTTACTAACTTCCTATTTTAACTCTTATCTTACTATCCGTCCAGTTCTAAAATGCAAAAAAAGACCCGCAGGCCATTGATATGTTCCCTCACATAAGGCCGCGTGTCTTTTCTATCATAATCTCACCGGCAGCAGAACGATCAGCGAAACAGAACACTCAGTGCTCCCAGAAGACCGTTGCTGGCCAGCGCCACCAGCACTCCTGCCAGCAGCACGCCAAGCATCACCGCGATAATACTGGATTTAAAATCCATCTTCAGTATGCTGGCGGCCAATGTCCCTGTCCAGGCGCCGGTACCGGGAAGGGGAATCCCTACAAACAGCAGCAGGGCCAGGAAAAGCCCTCTTCCCGCAGAAGCCTGCAGCTTTCTGCCTCCCTTTTCCCCTTTTTCCAGAAAAAAAGTACAGATCCTGCCGATCAGCCGTTTATCCTTTCCCCACTCCAGCACCCTCCGGGCAAAAAGATAGATAAAGGGAACCGGAATCATATTTCCTATAATACAGATAATGTATGTGGGAACTGTGGGAAGCCCAAACAACACCCCATAGGGCAGGGCCCCCCTGAGCTCTATGATCGGGAGCATGGAAATAAGAAAAACAATCAGGTAGCTCTTCATGAATAAATCTCCTCTTTCTGCTTCTCTGCAAAACAACGTTATTTCCTATAAATATGAAAAAAGCAAGCGGTTCTTTCCACCTGCCTATCCATCTGCAAAAAGTATACGGTTCCCCTCTTCCTTTGTCAAGAGAAAAACCTTCACATTTTTTTCGTCATTTATTGACATCCGGCGGATATCCTGTATAATCGTCTTATTAACCTTTCACAAAAAAAGATCCCGGAGGGAAGCCATGCAAAGAAGCGTGTCCGCACACAGAGTACATGACCTCCATCCGGGATTTTTGCGGTAAACAAATCTATGAGTGGGTACGGGCACAGCAGCTGCCATACCCGCTTTCACCGGGAGGCTGAGAAAAAAGGAGACCAGAAAAAATGGAAAAGAAACTGATTGAATTTCGCGACGTTGTCAAAAGCTTTGACGGCCAGGTGGTATTAAAAGGCATTAACCTGGACATTTACGAAAATGAGTTTGTGACCCTGCTTGGCCCCAGCGGATGCGGGAAAACCACCCTGCTTCGCATTCTGGGCGGTTTTATCGACGCGGACGAGGGGAGTGTGATCTTCGACGGACAGGAAATCAGCGCTCTGCCTCCCTATAAACGGGAGCTGAACACAGTTTTTCAGCGCTATGCCCTTTTCCCCCATTTATCCGTATATGAGAACATCGCCTTCGGCCTGAAAATCAAAAAAATGAGCCGGGACGTAATCGAACAGAAAGTTCTGAAGATGCTCCGTCTCATCGGCCTGGAGGGTTATGAGAAAAGGAATCCCACCCTTCTCTCCGGCGGACAGCAGCAGCGCGTGGCCATCGCCCGGGCCCTGGTCAACGAGCCGAAGGTGCTTCTTCTGGACGAACCCCTGGCCGCCCTGGATTTAAAGCTGCGCAAGGAAATGCAGTATGAGCTGAAGCGAATCCAGCAGGAGGTGGGCATTACTTTCATATTCGTCACTCACGACCAGGAAGAGGCCCTGACCATGAGCGACAAGATCGTGGTTATGAAGGCCGGTGAGATCCAGCAGGTGGGCACCCCGGAGGATATTTATAATGAACCGGTGAACAGTTATGTGGCCAGCTTCATCGGTGAGAGCAATATCATTCCCGGCACCATGCTGGAGGATTACAAAGTCCGTTTTGACGACCTTACCTTTGACTGCGTGGATTTCGGTTTCGAAAAGAATCAGCCGGTGGATGTGGTTCTGCGCCCGGAGGACATCGATATTGTACCGGAGGGTCAGGGAAAAATGGACGGAGAGGTTCTCGGGGTCCTTTTTAAGGGAGTCCACTATGAGGTTATTGTGGAAACCGTGCCCGGCACCACAGTCACAGTAAATATGAACGTGATACGCGACAACGAGGCTGTCAGCCCGGACGGAAAAGAAAAAATCAGTGCCAGCGATTTTTACGTGGACATAGAGGATGTTCCCCGGCTGGATGACAAGGCAATCATCGCCCTTTCCAACGCCCAGGCCTGGAATCCCCAGACCGACGAATTTACCTCCATCTCCAGGGTAGAGTACAGTCTGAAGGAAGAGCCGGGCCAGTATCCCGTCACCTTCCGGGCTTCCGGGGGAACCACCATTTCGCGCACCATTTTTGTGGTAAACCAGCCCTTTGTGCAAAACGAAAAAGCCAATGAAGGGATTATGGCCTTCAATTTTTTCAAAACTGTGGATGAAATCACTGAATCCCAGACACTGGACACGGATCTGAAAACCTGGGCCAATGCCCAGGGATGGAAACTGAGCGACGAAAGCCAGAGTGTGGACATCAGCGTGGACTACGATTTTGACCCGGCCCAGGTACAGGAAGGAATCTACCAGGTTACCTTCTCCACCACCGGACGGGAGTTCAAAATTCATACCACGGACCGGGCCACACAGGGGGAGCGGGTCGGCCTGACCTTTTTCCCCGAGGACATTCATGTGATGGCAAAATCTGTATTTTAACGTATAACCACTTATTTTTACATTACAGAAAGGGACCGCCTGAATTATGAAAAGATATGCCAGACTTTCCATCCCCTACATCGCCTGGGCCGCCATGATGCTGGTGCTCCCCATGGCTCTTATCACTCTGTACTCCTTTATGCAGCAGGGAAACAGCATTGTTTCCTTTACCCTTACTCTGGATAACTATATCCGCTTTTTCACGGACGCGGATTTTCTCCTGATTCTGTGGCGTTCCCTGCTCATCGCTCTTGAGACAACGGTGATCTGTTTTGCCCTGGGATACCCCATCGCCTACTTTATTTCCCGCTGCCAGGAGCACACCCAGAATCTTCTGATCCTGTTCATCACCCTGCCCATGTGGATCAACATGCTGGTGCGGACCTATGCCTGGATCGGCCTGCTCAGCGAGGGTGGCCTTTTTTCCCGGATTCTGGCACTCTTCGGCCTTGGAAATACCGAGCTTCTCTACACCCAGGGAGCCGTATTGCTGGGTATGGTTTATAACTTTCTCCCCTTTATGATCCTCCAGGTACATACCTCCCTGACCAAAATGGATCCCGCCCTCCTGGAGGCGGCCTCCGATCTGGGTGCGGACGGAAGGCAGGCCTTTTTCCGGGTCACCTTTCCCATGTCCCTGCCCGGAGTGATCAACGGAATCACCCTGGTTTTCCTGCCTGCCATCAGCTCCTTTTCCATTCCGAAAATGCTGGGCGGCGGACAATACTATCTCATTGGAAATGTAATTGAAAATCAGTTTATCACCGTAGGCGAGTGGAATTTCGGCAGTGCCATCTCCATGATCATGGCCGTCATCATGATGCTTCTCATGATGCTGGTTCGCCGGGTGGAAGTCCGCAACAGCGGCGGAAAGGAGGAGTAGATTTGAAAACCGGAAAACGTCCCCTGGGCAAATTGCTGATGGTGCTTCTTTTCATCTTTTTTTATCTGCCCATCGTTTACATGATCCTGTTCTCCTTTAACGACGGAAAATCCCTCACCGTATTTTCCGGCTTTTCCCTGCGATGGTATCAGCACATGCTGGACTCCCATGACATGATGGATGCCCTGTATACTACCTTCTCCATAGCCGTCCTGGCCACGCTGATCTCCACAGTGGCCGGCACCATCTCGGCCATCGGTCTTTCCAGCTCCAGAAAAATCATCCGCAGGATTATGGAACAGGTAAATAATTTCCCCATGATGAACCCGGAGATCGTCACAGCCATCGGCCTGATGCTCCTTTTCATCACCTTCCAGGTGCAGAAGGGCTACGCCACCATGCTGCTGGCCCATATCGCCTTCTGCATCCCCTACGTTATTTTGTCCGTAATGCCGAAGATTCGCTCTCTGGATCCCAACCTGGCGGACGCGGCCATGGATCTGGGCGCCACTCCCTGGCAGACTCTGACACGTGTCATTGTGCCTCAGATTATGCCTGGAATCGTCTCCGGCGGCCTGATTGCCTTTACCATGTCCATCGATGACTTTGTCATCTCCTACTTTGTCACCGGACGGGGTGTAAAGAACCTGAGCATCATGGTTTACACCATGAGTAAACGGGTAAATCCCAGTATCAACGCCATTTCCACCGTAGTGGTAGTCATCATCGCCCTGGTACTGACCCTGGTCAACCTTATACCGGCTCTGGCCGCCAGGCGCGCAAAAAAAGCGGTCCGGAACGTCCGCCGCAGACGACGCGTCCTTGTCCCGGCCTCCGCCGCGGTGTGTCTGACCGGCCTGCTTCTCCTGGTCTCCCTCTTCCATGGAAGAAGCAGCTCCCTTCCCTATGAGGGACAGACCCTTCGCGTCTACAACTGGGGCGAATACACCGGAGAAAATATTATCAGTAATTTTGAAGCATACACAGGAGCCACCGTTATCATGGAAACCTTTGAGTCCAACGAACAGATGTACATCAAGGTGGCAAACGGAGAATCCTACGATATTCTGGTTCCCAGCGACTATATGATTCAGCGGCTGATCAGCGAAGGTCTGCTTCAGAAGCTGGATCCGTCTCTTCTCACCTGTATGGAGGATCTGAGCGAGGATGTGCTGAATCTTTCCTACGACCCGGACAACGAATACTCCATCCCCTATTTCTGGGGAAATGTGGGCATCGTCTACGACACTACCGTGGTGGATCCGGAAGATCTGGAGGAACAGGGCTTTAATATATTTCTCAATGAGAAATATAAGGGGGAAATTTATCTCTACGATTCTGAAAGAGATTCCTTTATGATGGCACTGAAGGCTCTGGGATACTCGATGAACACAGATAATGAAGAGGAACTGCAGGAGGCCTATGAATGGCTGGTCACCTGTGTGGAGACCATGGATCCGGAGATCGTCACGGATGAGATCATTGACAATATGGCCCAGGGCCGCAAGGCCCTGGGGCTGATCTACTCCGGGGACGCGGCCTACGTCATGCTGGAAAATGAAAACATGGAGTTCTATATGCCGGAAACCGGAACCAACCTGTGGTCCGACGCCATGGTTATCCCGGCCAACGCGGCAAATGTGGAGCTGGCTCACGAATTTATCAACTATGTAAGCTCCTACGAAGGCGCCTACGACAATTCCAGCTATGTGGGATACACCTCCCCCAACCGGGACGTGATGAACGACCTGTCCGGCACCGGGGGAGATTATGAGGGCATCAGCGCCTACCTTCCCAGGACGGACAATGAAAATGACGAGATTTTCGTCTTCGACGACGAAATCCGCAAGGTAATCAGCAATCTGTGGAGCAAGGTGAAGATCGCGGCAAGCAACGCCGGCTGAAAACCTCTATTGCGTTTCAGGTACCAGACTGTCTTCGTTCTTTGACCAGAGCAGGAAGGAATCGGCCTTCAGTTCCTCCACCGCGGCTGTGATTTCCTCTTCGTCCCTGCCAGAAGAAAAAAAGATTTCGAGGTAATCATCCAGCTTCCGCCAGCCTTCCTCTGAGAGATAATATACTTCTGTCAGAGTATCCGGCCAGGTGGTCTCGGTATCCTTCTCCGGATGCAGGACAAGAAAATTTGTCATATCCAGCGTGAAGGATCCAATGTCGGTTTCTTCTTCGCCCCGTCTTCGGCTGTAAGCAGTGCTGGTGCCGCAGAAAAAGTAAACCGTCTGATCCGGAGAAAAGCAATTGGCTGTGGAGTAAATGCCTTTCCCGGTGATTTCATTCTCATCCACGGAGATCTCTCCTTCCTCCATGGAAACATACGCTTCTTTTTCATAATAAAAATAATGGCCTGTGCCGTGGCGGCTAAAATCACACAAAGCGCCGCCGCGGCACAGGCGGCCATCCGTCTGCACACAATCGCCCGTTTCAGTTTTTTCAGAGAATCCTTTTCCGCAAGGGCCTTCTTTTTTTCTCTTCCACCACGAAATCGGCAGACATCCGTCGGCAGTATTCCATACATTCAGAACACTGCCCCAGATGTTCCCGGACAAGGCTTTCGCTGTCACGACTCAGCACGCCATCCGTATAAAGGGGTATAAGGTCCCGTATAATATCACATGTTATCTTCACGATCCATTTCCTCCTTAATCTTAATTTTTGCCCGGTGATAGGTTACCCTGGCCCACGATAACTTCTCACCTTTCATATATAAGACACAGAACAAACCGAATTGTTACATACTTTCTGAAAAAATTCTGCCTTTACGGAGAACATGCAGAATGGAAAAGCCTGGAGAAATACATAGAAATGGAAGAGAATGAAATTGTTACTATTCACAGCAACATGAAATTTCAAGTTTTTTTATTTTGTTATTGACAAAACAGCTGAAAATTAATATAATAACTTTTGCAGCTGGCGAAGCGTGGCTCAGTTTGGTAGAGCGCTGCGTTCGGGACGCAGAGGTCGTGGGTTCGAATCCCGTCGCTTCGACTCCTTTCCCTCAGGATGCACAGAAAGGTCCGGTGGATCTTTCTGTGTAGGCAGGGGTGCCGGAAACACTGATAAACACAGGGTTTCCGGTATTTTTTTGTCCTTCTCCGCCATTGAAAACACACCCGTTTTTGCGCCGCTGGAAAAAATGCCCTAAAAAATTCCCTAAAATCATTCAAAAAGATCTGCCACGCAGTTTGTCATTTCCGTCAGGTCATTTTCCGCCACATTCGACTTATGGCGCATATACTGCGCATATATGTTCATAACCGTAGCCGCGTCACTGTCTCCCAGCCAGTACTGCACCTTTTTCACATCCCAGCCCTTGTCAATCAAAAGCGAGGCACATGTATACCTCAGTTTGTGCATCGTGATTTCAGGCCGCTTGAACTCCTTCATAGCCTGTGAAAATTTCCTGCTGATATAATCCGGCCGATACGGGTGTCCGTCTTCATGAGTAAAGACATACCCCTTTGTATCCCGGTAAGTATTGCCAAAAAAGCTACGATTTTCTTCCTGTTCCTGTTTCAGTTTTCTGAAGCACATCTCCGCAGTGGGAAAAAGATTCAGCACACGATGCCCGCTTTTGGTCTTCGTTTTATCCTCCGCATAGATCGTCCGATTCCCGGTCACTGTATGACGGATGGTCAATTCCCGGTTTTCATAGTTAATCGCGTTCCATTTCAGACCAAGAATCTCCTCCCGGCGCAGACCATAGTAGACCCCAACAAAAGCAATGGCCTTCAGGAAGGGATAATTCCTGTCGAGAAAACAGAGCATCTTCCGAATCTCATCTTCCGTCAGGAACAGCATTTCTTCCGAAAAGTCACTGTTTTTCTTATTTGTGACCTTTGTATCCCGAACCGGGTTTACGGAAACAATCCCCTTAATCATCGCATCATTAAAGGCCGCATAAAGAATGCTCTTGCAGCTCCGAACCGATCGGACAGATAATGGCTGAAGGCTCTGATCTTTCTGGCTGACCTTTCCATACTTCAGACTGTAATGATAAAAATCATTGAGAATTTTCGGCGTCACATCCCGCATCCGTGTATGCCTTGGAGAAAAAAGCGCTTGATGGCCGCAATGCGGCACTTATAAGTGTCATAGGTATTTCCCCGGATGTCACATTTCTTCTCCTCAATCCATTCATCCAGAAAAATACTCAGCTCAACATCCGGCTGAATTTCACCGTGAATCCCCGGAATTTTTTCCAGATAGGCATATTCCTCAATGAATTTTTTTATAAGGCCTTCTGCCCTCCTCTTATTTCCCTTTACCTCCAGTCCGGTTTTGATTTCCTTGGTTCTCCAGTTCTGGCTGTGCGGATCCTTATAAGACAGCCGCACATAAAAGTATTCCTTTCCAGAAGAAGTTCTCCTGGTTTTTAAACTGCCCGTCATAAAACATGGGCCTCCTTTCTCATGTGACGGACTGCACAACGTTCAACCATCGTACCATATCCGTCACATAAAAAGCAAGATTATCTCAGTGAACAGCCATGTCTGTGTTTCATTCTCCTTCGCATTCCAGGTAATCCAGCAGAGCTTTTTTACTGATTCTGTAAATCCGTCCGATTTTCCGGTACCTGAGATCGCCGTCATGAAGCAGATGCATCACGGAACGCCTGCTCAGCCGCAGGACCTCCGCAACATCCTTAACAGTTAAAACATCTAAATATTCATCAAGCATCTTACAGACCTCCTTTTTTCATTCATATAGATTTATGTATCCTGCAGATAACGGACTGTCATGAGACTGTTACCTGTCCTTCTTATTTAATATGATAAAAAAAATTTTTTTTGATCATGGGGAGATCACGCAGGATTAATCGTTTATGAAGATTTAGCAGGAGATGGGTAAATTAAACCCTCGGAATGAAACCCAGTTGAAACGCCTGATCTTTCTCTTACATATCAAATGGTTCCTTTTCGTGGGGACCGTTTTTCACTGCTCCCATGGCATATCCGGGTTTGTGAAATACCCGTATACCAAAATCGTATTATAGCCCACATCCAGAAGATACAGACTTTTTATAATTCCTCTCAGAGTCAGGTCGTAGCTGCTGTCTTTCACATAAGCATTATTCCATTATCCGCTGTCTCAGCTCTTTCTTATATTTATAAAATGTATTCCTGCTCACCTTTGCCAGTTCCATACATTCCAAATCGGACAGACTGCCGCCAAAATCCCGGCTGTGTTTTTTTATGATCTCCATTACGGGGAGCTTTTTCTTTACATGCAAAGTGCTGCCTGGACACTGTCCGATCTGTTTTCCATTCAGCCTGGCTGTCTCGATCCCTTCCCGCGTCCTCTGGTGCAGATCCTCCACTTCCTTCTCCGCCTGTTCAAATGCGATCCGAATCTGTCTTTCCGCCAGTTTCCGGAAATAATTGTTCAGGCCTTTGAAGATCTCGTCCTCATCCGTACCCTGCAGCTCAATCTTATCCTTCAGATTCTCCGAGTACACAGCTGTGTCAATATACCGTTCCTTTAAAAATATAAGCTGTATGCCTTTCTCATAAAGTTCAAAGTAGATTTCTACCCCTTCATCTGCCGAACGGCTCATCCTGGACACAGAATCAAAAATTATG
>JAJQBI010000042.1:0-1967 GCA_021203365.1 Clostridiales bacterium | reverse complement strand
CCCCGGCGAAATACAACTTCCTGTCCAACCGGCATGGAAAGGATCTCCTCCAGCGGGACATCCAGCCTCAGACTGATCTTCCGTGCGGTCCACAGATCCATCCCGCCAAGATACACATAAGAATCACAATTGTCGAGAATCGCAGAAGCATTCGCGGGACCATACATCTGCTCCAGCTGACTCTCGGATTGAAGCAGCAGGGTCACTGAGATCCCCTTCTCCCTGAAAATACTGATATGCTCAGGGAAATTATAGATGCAGCCTCCCGTGGCAAAGTCATCCCCCAGGACATGCACCGGAACGGGAAGCACCCCGTCGGGCCGGCTCTCCGCATATTCAAAGAGCTGTTTGAAGGCCTGGGCGAAAAAGAGATTCATAAAACCATGGAGAGAAGGGTTCACAGGGCTTGAAGATAAAAACAGTACGGTCTTTTTCATTCCAAGCTGCTCAAGGTCAATTCTGTTTTCCGCAGACATCATTTTTCTGAGTTCTTGAGAAAAGAAGGTGTCTATAATCGTATTCAGGGTCCCGAATACACATCCGGCCGTCCGGGTGGGAAGATTCTTAAAAGACCTCCAGCAGGACGCAGCGAAGCAGCCAGGATTTTCTAAGGCGATCCGGTGAAAGGCTGAATCCAGGGAGGTCTGTACAAGGCTGCTTTTCTCCTCCAGGACAAGACTGTCATGCAAAACAAGGACATCCGCGAAGGTGGCATCTTCCTTTGTCATTCGGGTATAGGCAATTTCCGCGGACAGCAGTGAGACAGCCGCATGGTCCCAGTATGGATCCGCACGGGTATTTTTCTTTTTTTGCGGATCGGCCATAACAATGGATTTCGCCAGGAATGTGATGTCTGCATCGTTCTCTACATACAGAAGCGGATCATAGGAACAGCTGCTTTCCATGGGCTTCGCAAAATTCAGGTGCAGGATTTCATATCCTCTTTTCTGAAAAAGGGGCGTATATTTTTCCACAAGGCGTTTCTTGGTCACGGAAGCGATCAGGCTGGAATCTGTGGTTTCAAGAAGCCTCGGCTCTGAAACAGACATGGTCTTGCCGCTTCCGCTGCTTCCGCACACGATTACGTTGTTGTTCCGTCCGGTTTCCCGGCTGTCCATGCTATAGATACAGCCCTCTCCCAGTATCATACGTTCCTTTGTCATTTTCAGATCCCTCCATGATCCGGTCAAATCCAATAATCTGATCACACAGTCCAAAGCGGATGCTCTCCTCCGGACTGAAGAAATGGTCGAAGCGGGTTTCCATCTCAATCTCTTCCTCGCTCCGGCCGGTATGCTTTGCCAGGATCCGGTTCATCCCCCGTTTGGTTTCCAGCAGGCTTTCTGAAGCGGACTGGATGGAGGAGCTGTTTCCACCCACAACAAACCCTCCCAGCATTGGCTCGTGGATCATCAGTTCACTGTGGGGGAGCATATACCGGCCATGGTTTCCGCTTGCAAAAAGCACAGCGCCCATACTGTACGCCCTTCCGATACAGAACATACGGACAGGAGCTTTACTGTCCTGGATAACATCGTACATAAGCATCCCTGCATTGATCTCCCCGCCCAGGCAGCTGATCAGAACATCAATGGGACGGCTGGAATCCTCCTCATTGAGAAGCATGATCTTCTTTAAAAAGTCACAGGCAGTCCGCATGTCGATCTCGTCCTCAACAAAAACCTTTCTCTGAGAAAAAAGCCTGGAGTCTGCGGATACCTGGGTAATCCCGCCGGAACTTTTCATGATTACATTCATTTTGTCGCCTCCTCATATTTATAGCTGACAGATCCTGTATATGATTTTTGCAGGAACCTGTCCATATTTATGGTTGCCCTTGTGCTTTTTCCAAAGGGCATCCACAGTCAATTCCGAGCCCTGCGAATGCCCCAAAACGAAAGGAGAAAAAACATGTGTCAGGGGGTCTTCCCTTCCACTGACTGTAGGATACTATAAAAATCCAATTC
>JAJQBI010000015.1 GCA_021203365.1 Clostridiales bacterium | reverse complement strand
TTTTTTGCCAATATTTTTATTTTTATTCCAATTATTTTTTTAACCTGAATTATTCACGGCGGTACAAAGTACCTGCATACCAGCCGTTACGGCAACTTTAAAGCCGCATTTGACGAACTATTTTACATCAGGTGGCTGTTAGACTCGAAAAAAGGGCAGACTTTCCCCCCTGTATACAGGTAGTTTCGTCTTTGCGGTTGTCAAAGTACACTGTTACTTCTTATTCTAACTGTGGCTTCAACCGGTGGATGTTATCCAGTGTCTCATAGAATTCTTTCTTATATGGACAACTGCTGCACAGTTTGAAATATTGATACCTTGCAGATTTTACCACCCTGCCGGCGATTTTCAGCAGCTTCAGCCGAATGGTATCGATCTGCTGTTTACGCATATTGGCAGGTAGTACTAACCGTCTGAACCAGTTAAATAAATTATACGCCATCGCGTGTACCTGCAGGCGGTTCGCATTCACCAGCATGGATTTACTGCTTACGGAAGCAAAGTCAAACCCGCTTTTGCCCTCTTTGATGAAGTTCTCCATTCTGCCGCGCCCGCAGTAGAACTGAATTACCTGATACGGAGCCGAATCCATCGTTGTGACGATAAAGGTATACATATGGACCATCTGACCGTAAGGTTTTTCGATTTTAAAGACGACCCTGCGGGGATGGCTCCATGAGTCAGCCTGATACATGAATTCGCCGTACTCAACCGCATAATCAATCTGGTTTTGTGGCACGGTATAAGGCTTCATCTTCATCCCTGGCCAGTTCCCGTAACCTGTTGTTTTCCTTCAGGCGGATCGCGTATTTACAATCTTTTTCCTCAAGGATTTCATATAAATCCGGAGAGGCAAAGCCACTGTCACCGCGCAGAACAAGCATCAGTCCGGGATATTCCGAGCGGTATTCTGCTAAAAGAGGTTCCATAAAAGCAGCTGCGCCATTGCTACAGTATTTGGTGCCCTCGCGCAGTTCGGCTTTCAGTAAATCGCCTGTCAGTCCTCATAGCACAGGAGTGGATGATAGCCGTGTGCCAGGAAATCCCGAAGTTTGGTTTTCTTTATGCACCATCCTATCCACCACTGTGGGTATTCCTAACTTCCTTACTTTTCCCTTCTCCTCCTTGGGTATCTCTACCCTCCGAACCGGGTTCGGCTTGTATTTCCCCTCCCTCAACTGTTGAACCAGGTCCTCCCGATGGTCTTTCAGATAGGGCAGAAGTGCATCCACCTGCATACCGTCAATGCCACCTGCGCCCCTGTTCGCCTTTACTTTCTTGTAGGCAGCGTTCAGGTTGTCGCTTCTGAGAATTGTATCCAACAGGTTGTTCATCCAAAAGTCCGTGTTGGTGCCAGGGTTCCCGGTAATCCATTCATGGGCGTACACTCCTGTTGTCCTTTCCTGTTCCGCAGGTATCTTTTGCAGGTAGTCTTCGATATGAAGTTGTCTGTACTTATTTCCATGTCCGGTTTCCATTTGAAAATGGCACCTCCTATTGTTCAGCCCTTCCCGGAGCATCTACAGCTGTTCCAGTACTATGGCCTCTGCTGACTTCTCACGGCAAGCTTTACTCCGTGGCCGCGAATGTTATATCGCTTATGCCGCGTCCGTGAGACCTCCCCGGGTACTCACACGTTCTTTCCCTCCATGTCCCCACCATCTTTACTGCGCAGGATTCCGTGCAGTTTTCGGACTTCGGCTTGTTTAGCAGTCTTATCCTCCTGTGTCAGCCTGAAATGGTTTCTGTGTGTTGGGGCAGAGGTTTGCCTACACCTTCCTTCAGTCCTCTTAAACCTCGCAGCGAGAGCCTTGGTGTTCAGCTGTATCCTTCCCACTGCCGGGCGGATTCGGGACTTTCACCCGTTAGAATGTGCGCTCGCCAGGCGCACTAAAAAACCCGCTGTTTCGTAGAGAAACAGCGGGTTTCGCAACATTCAGAAACATATTTTTTCTATAATCGGATCAAGCCTTTTTTTCACAATCGGAAGCACCCTTCCTACTAAAAGCGCACATATTACAGTTCCTTCCCGAATACCATACAAACCGTGAAGAAACAGAAAAGAAAGAATAACGCCCACAGCTACGGAAGAACAGTCCACCACAATTTTTACCCTGTAAAATGGTATCTCAGGGAAACATTCACTGATTGCAAGCGTCATACCTTCCATAGGCATATTCACCAGCTTTGTATCCATATAAATGCACACACCAACCGCTACCAGCACAATGCTTATCGCCAGCATGACCAGTTTTCCAGCATAAGTAGGAATCGTAAAGCCTGCCAGCGCTGCCTTGGCAAAATCCGCAAAATATCCAAAAACGGTCGAAAAGATAATCTGGGTCAGGTTGATCCATTTAAAGTCACGTCTTTTAATCAGGATCTGAACCAAAATATAAATCCCGTAAACGATTACCACGCATGTTCCCAGGGAAACATTTGATATCAAGGATACTACATAGGGAAGGGAATTCACAGGAGATACTCCCAGGTTAGAATTCACCGAAAAAGCCACTCCAAACGCCATAAACAACAGCCCAATACAGTAAAACAAAATGCGCATAAACATCTTCATAATTATAGTCCGCCTTTCTGCGAAAGGCACCAATGGGGCTGTGAAACCCAGTTTTTGGCTTCTTTCGCTTTCTAGTTTCCAATTTTCTTCTTATTATCTTCTCATAGGACCAACACACTTTTAAGGCAAAGGGCTACACAAAGATTTGCTACAATGTTTCTTTGTGTCATCCATTAATGAGTATGAACTTTCTTTTTGATTTTGTCAATTCATCTTTAATTTTGTCCAATTTTGTAAATTGACAAAAAAATGTCCATTTTTACTCCATACACAATTGTGGGAAAGCTAACCTCTCCCTGTACGAAAAATCCTCGGCATCTCTGCCGGGGATTTTTCATAAAATCATAAATAATACTACATATCGCTATTCTGTTTTCTCTGATTATTTGTACAGTGCGCCAAAATTCTTGCAGGCTCTATAGTCCGCGCCTTCCTTATCCATGCCGAAAGCGTTCCATGCCGCCGGACGGAAGATCTTCTCCTCCGGAACGTTGTGCATGCAAACCGGAATTCGAAGCATGGAGCACATGGTGATCAGGTCCGCTCCGATGTGTCCATAGGAGATGGCTCCATGGTTGGCGCCCCAGTTGTTCATCACATCATAGGCTGTCTTGAAGGGGCCTTCCTTGCCGTCGCATCTGGGAGCAAACCAGGTGCAGGGCCAGGTATAATCTGTACGTTTCCACAGCTTGTCTGTCACATCATCGGGAAGATGTACAGTCCAGCCTTCCGCAATCTGAAGAACCGGTCCCTGTCCTCTCACCAGATTCAGACGAATCATGGTCACAGGCATCTCCGCCTCTGTTACGAATCTGGAGGAATAACCGCCGCCGCGGAAATAGCCCATATCCGCATAATTCCATGTGGTGGCCTTCATGATGGCATCCTGATCCTCCTGGGTCACATCATACCAGGGCTTCATAACACTGTTGCCCTCTGCATCCTTTGCCTGTCCGTTTGCATCCAGGCAGGCCGCGCCGGAGTTAATCAGATGAATAAATCCGCCGTTTTCCTTCGCGATTCCTTCCACCTCATAGCCGGTCGCCTTCTTAACGGCTTCGGGGCTCCAGTATGTACGAACATCCGCAAAGATCTGAGCACGGTTGGTCAGAAGCTTCATGAACAGCATCCCAAGGCCATTGAGAACATCGTTCTCCGTTGCCAGGATATATGGCTCTCTCGCTCCGTTCCAGTCGAAGGTTGTATTCAGCATGGCTTCCGGGAAGTCACAGTTGGGATAGAAATCCGTCCACTGTCTCTGTCCCTGGAATCCGGCGGCGATGGCATTGTGTCCTACCATCTCCTCCTCACGGCCTTCCGGAAGATTGGGATTCCCGTTCATCAGGTCTTTAATGATGCACATCATCTTAACCACAAATTCCCAGTCCGCCTCTTTGGCTTCCGGAGACTTCTGGAGCTCCTCCGGGTTCTTGTCAAAGCCGACGATGCATTTCTCCTTCACCCACGCGAGAGCCTTCTCATACTCAGCCTGGTCATAAATTCCCTCTGTCATGCGGCGGATAATCTCAACCTCATCCACGGACTCCACACGCATGCCAAGATAAGACTCGATAAAGTCAGGATCAATGATGGAACCGCCGATACCCATCGTCACGGAACCGATCTGCAGATAGGATTTTCCTCTCATGGTGGCAACCGCTACCGCCGCGCGGCCAAATCTCAGCAGTTTCTCTTCCACATCCGCCGGAATCGAGGTATCATCTGCTTCGCAGACATCATGTCCGTAAATGCCAAAAGCCGGAAGTCCCTTCTGCGCGTGTGTTGCCAGAACAGACGCCAGATAAACAGCGCCGGGTCTCTCTGTTCCGTTGAAGCCCCATACAGCCTTGATGGTCTGGGGATCCATATCCATTGTCTCAGCGCCATAGCACCAGCAGGGCGTAACGGTAAGGGTAATGTCAACCCCTTCTTTGCGGAACTTGTCTGCGCAGGCAGCCGCCTCCGCCACACGTCCGATGGTGGTATCCGCGATTACAACCTTTACCGGCTCTCCGTTGCTGTATTTCAGATTATCTTCAAAAAGCTTCGCGGCGGATTTCGCCATATTCATGGTCTGATCCTCCAGAGACTCACGTACCTTCAGAGCGCCGCGGCGTCCATCGATGGTGGGCCGGATTCCAATTACCGGATAGCTTCCAATCAGTCTGCTTTCTGCCATGTTAAATACCTCCTTATATTCTTTGACTGTTTTACTCATTTTCCCGAAAGACAGTGATCCATAAAAAATTCGTCATTTTTCACAGATGAACCTGCCTTTTCTTCTTTGTCTATTATATAATTGCCAAATGGAAAATACTTGTGTTATAATAGCAAAAAACCGGACAATATTCACTTTTTTCTCCGATTTCATAAAAAAATCATAAACTTTCCCATAAACGAAATCCTTCCGGAAAGCCCGTGGATTTCCCGCCTGTAAAAGGAGTACGCCATGCATGACCTTGAACGCAATGAAGACCGCCCCCGGGGCACCTATGAATTTCCCTTTGAGTTTCATCATATAGACGCATCTCATCCGCGCTATGTAATGTCCTACCACTGGCATGTGGAATATGAGATTATCCGGATCCTTCAGGGCTCTCTCACTGTCACTCTGGACGAAAAAAGCTTCACCGCCGCTGCCGGAGATGTGATTTTTGTGCACAGTGGAATTCTTCACTCCGGCATTCCGAAGGACTGCCTCTATCAGTGCATCGTTTTTGACATAAACGTTTTTTTAAAATTTCATTCCGTATGTGCTGAGTATATCCAGAAGATCACCCATCAGGAAATCATGGTCTATCATCACTTTACGAAAAAGCAGCAGGAGATCCTGGATTCTGTCAATGCCCTGTTTACCTCCATGTGGGAGAAGAAGGACGGCTACGAACTTTCCGTATTTGGACAATTTTACCACTTTTTCGGTCTTGTTTTTAGCAATCATTACTATCTGGAAAGTCTGCAGAAGACACGCAGAGATTATAAGCGGATTTTACAGCTGAAAAAGGTGGTTGAGTTTATTGAAAAAAATTATGCCAGTCCCATTACCCTCCAGGAATTATCCGCGTCCGTCGGTATGTCTCCCAAGTATTTCTGTCGGTTTTTCTCTGAAATGACACACCAGACTCCTGTGGATTACCTGAACCGGCAGCGCATTGAACACGCCTGCTGTCAGCTTGCCGCGACGGACGATTCCATCACGGAAATCGCCTTTCAATGTGGGTTTAACGATCTGAGCTACTTTATCCGTACCTTCAGAAAATACAAGGGCATTACACCCGGGAAATACAAAAAACACTGATACACCGTTCAAAAGCTATACTTAAAAATCATTATGCGAGGAACAGACGCAGCTTCTCTTTTGTGACAGATGTGAACACAACGCATAATCCCCAGATATAATCATATGATGTGCGTAATCCTGCAGCCGGAAAGCTTCCGCCGCAAAGATCGGATATCGGTCGGTCCTTATAAAACAGGGATTTCAGACATGTATGATATGGGAGACATTTTTCCCATTTATAATACAGACCTCGACATATAAATATGGTTTTATTTTATATGTGCGTTCTTGTATACAGA
>JAJQBI010000048.1 GCA_021203365.1 Clostridiales bacterium | reverse complement strand
CCACAGCTCTATAGATTCTTATTTATTCAGTTTCCCCACCCCGTGAAAAGTAACCAGGGTTTTTGTCAGACAAACCTGCAGCTTTCAAGCCCTGCTTTTCAAGGAAAGACCTCATTCCATTGGTTTGCCATTACAGTTTCCGGTCTGATGGCAAGGAGTAATTTACTTGGAGTTACTTCTATGATTAACGCGCTTAGCCTGGCTGAAGGCTGCAGTGAATGCCTGCTCAGTTTTTTCACATATCACAGAGACAAACTGCCTTTTTCCCTTCAATCATACAATCTCCACATAATCCGGTATATTCTTCATCCTGTCGGACCTGTTTTGCTTCCATATCCCGGGCCTTCGCGGAATTTCTCCGAAATTAGGTATTGCCTTCCTGACAGAAGGTGTGTAAAATGTGCTAAGACAGGTTTTTTAAAAAATCCGAAACGGACGGAGAACAAAGAATGAACAAACCAGTTATGCAAATCAGTGACCGGGTGAAAAACATTCCGGAAGCTCTTTCAATTTATATGAACAACATTGTGTACAAAATGCAGCGGGAGGGGATCCGGATCACGATTCTCTCCCTTGGCGAGGCCTATTTTGACATCCCTTTTTACGGCTTTGAGGATCTGGACATCAATAAGGGGTACCATTATTCGGAAAGTCTGGGCCTTCCGGAACTGAGGGAGCGGATTTCCGCCTATTACGACAGAAGATACGGTGCGCCTGTGGACAGCAGCCGTGAACTGCTTGTCTCCGCAGGCTCGAAGCCGCTTTTATTTATGGCTCTGCAGTCCGTCCTGAACGAGGGGGATGAAGTTCTGCTCCACGAGCCGGCCTGGCTGAGCTACTCCACACAGGTGCGTCTGGCCGGGGGAGAGCCTCGTTTTATCCCCTGTGACTGTCCGGTAAAAGATTTTCCTCATTATATTAATGAAAAGACACGTGTACTGATCCTGAACAACCCCAACAATCCCGCCGGGCGCGTATACAGCCGGCAGGACCTGGAACTCCTTTACCGCGAATTTCGATCCAGAGGCGTTTATCTGCTGGTGGATGAGGCCTACAGCGACTTTATCCATGGAGAAACCTTTCCCTCCATGGTTCGGCTCGTCCCGGACAAGGACGGTGTGATTGTAGTAAACTCCCTGTCCAAAAATCTGGGAATCTCCGGATGGCGTGTAGGGTATGCGATCGCCGCCCCGGAAATCATCTACAATATTCTGAAACTGAACCAGCACCTGATCACCTGTGCCCCCACCCTGCTGCTGATGTATCTTGCGGAGCATTTTGATCAGCTGCTGGAGCACACCCTTCCCCAGGCAGAGGCGGTAACCGAAAGGCGCAATGCGATTGAGAACTACGCCAGGAGCATTGGGCTTAAGACGCTGGGGGGAAGTTCCACCTTTTATATGTTTGTCCATATTGGGAACTATGCCCACTCCTCCCTCTCCCTGGCCATGTATCTGCTGTTCAGATACCACATCTCCGTTGTCCCCGGCTCTGCTTACGGAGAGAGCACGGAGCGCTATATAAGGATCGGCGTCGGCGCGGAGTCAGATTCTTCAGTCTGCCGCGCAATCAATATCATTCAGAAAGTAATTGCAACCCAGGAGTACGAGGAAAAACTGATAACGGAGTGCCTGGAGAAATATGATATAAAGAGATTTGAGGATGATACCAGGATCAGGATGTCATGAATGGAACATTTATATTCCGGTTCATGACCTCCTGATCCGCCCAAAACGTGAGAAAATAGTCATTTTTCATAGAAACAGGGAGAATAAAAAAGAAACGTGCTTCTGAAAAAGATCATTATAAAATTTCAGCATACCATCATTTTACTGCTTAAACTGGCGCTGTACGTGGGACTTTTTGCCATTTTTTTTCTGATACTCGGCGCATCCAACCGCCAGCTTCTGGTACCTTCCAGAACCGCCGGAGTCACCATGGTAACCTTCGTCGCCGTGGGACTGGGGATGCTTGCGGCTTATGGCGGTTATGATATCGGAAAAAAGAAAAGCAAGCCCATTATATATTCCCTTGGTCTGGCTACTTTTCTCACGGATATGGTCACATGGCTTGAGCTGAACATCATGAATGTCAATGCCAATAACAATGAAAGCTTTCAGCCGGACTATATCGGACAGCTGATCCTGATCATTCTTCTGCAGGTAGCCTTTATCGTGATGATGGCCTATCTTGGCAATTATATTTTCTTCAGAATAAACCGCCCGGAAAAGAGTATCATAATCACCGGCTCCCTGGACAGCCTGAATCAGATTTACAGCGGAGTCCGCAAATTCAAACTGCAGTACGACGTGGAATACATGATGGATTACCGGGATCCGGAAGTTCTCTCCTGCATTGAGAAATGTGATACGGTATTTCTCTATGACATTCCCGTGGAAAGGCGTACGGAGCTGGTGGAATACTGCTACCGGTTAATGAAAAATATATACTTTAATCCTGAAATCGCGGATATTGTTGAAATCAACGCTAACCATGTTGTGGTGGATGATATTTCCATGATCTGCGCCGGTGTGAAGGAGTTTTCCCTGGAACAGCGTATTTTTAAGAGAACCATGGACATCGTTCTGTCCCTGGTAATTCTTGTCCTGACCAGTCCGCTGTGGCTGGCCAGCGCCATCGCCATAAAGGCCTGCGACGGCGGTCCCGTATTTTTTAAGCAGAGCCGGGCCACAAAGGGAGGCCGGGTTTTTCAGCTGTATAAATTTCGAACCATGCGGGAGAACGCGGAGAATCATTCCGTAACCTCAGAGGACGACCGGATCACTCCCGTGGGGAAGGTTCTGCGGAAATTCAGGATCGACGAGCTGCCCCAGCTGCTGAATATCCTGAAGAATGACATGAGTCTTGTGGGACCACGCCCTGAAATGCTTGAAAATGTTTATATTTACACAAAGGAACTTCCGGAATTTGAGTATCGCCTGCGGGTAAAGGCCGGGCTCACCGGCTACGCACAGATTGCGGGGAAATACAATACCTCCCCCAAGGACAAGCTGATTCTGGATTTAATGTATATTGAGCAGTACAGTATATGGAAGGATATTAAGCTACTGTTTCAGACACTGATCGTTCTCTTTAAGGCAGACAGCACAGAGGCTTTTGAAAAAAAAGGCCCGCGGGAGGTTGTCGACTACCGGAAGCCGGGAAAAAAGGACGGCCGAAAGGGCTGAATCAGAACAGCGGAGGATTCATAAATGGAACAGGAGATAAAAATCAGCATTATCATGCCGGTTTATAAAGTGGAGCGTTTTTTAAGAAGAGCCATCGAGAGCGTACAGGCACAGACTCTGAGGAATTTTGAGCTTCTGCTTGTGGACGACGGCTCCCCGGATCGAAGCGGAACCATCTGTGATGAATACGCCAGCCGGGATTCCCGCATTCACGTCATCCATGAAAAAAACAAAGGCGCGGCCATGGCAAGAAATGCGGCCATGGATATAGCAACAGGAGAATATATCTGTTTTATGGACGCGGACGACTGGGTGGAGCCCACCATGCTGGAGGATATGGTCCACCTGGCAAAAAGAGACCAGGCCAGTCTTGTGATCACCGGCTTCTACATTGATACCTGGTATTCCGATTCCAGGTATGTGACTACAGATTTCATATGCGAGGACATGGTTTTTCACCGCAGGGAGGATTTCCGCCGAAACGCATACCGGCTTTTTGATAAAAATATGCTTTACAGCCCCTGGAACAAGCTTTTTTCGGCGCAGTATCTGAAAGAACGGAATCTGCGCTTTCCGGATACCTTCTGGGATGATTTTCCCTTTGTCTTAAGCGTCATCCGGGATATCGAAAGGGTAACCGTCAGTTCCAGACAGTATTATCACTTCATACGGATGCGGGAAGAAAGCGAAACTGCACTCTGGCGGCCGAATATGTACGAAAAGCGAGAGGAAGAACACCAGTGGATGATGGAGCTGTACAGCTACTGGAAGATTGCGGACGAAAAAAGCCAGGAGATGATCGCCAGAAGATACATTGAGCGGTTCATAGGCTGCCTTGAAAATCTTACCAATCCCAAATGTACGCTGTCTCTGAAGGATAAAAGGCAGGAGGTTCGAAGAATGCTGGCCAGTCCCCATGTTTCCTGGTCGCTGCGCCTTGCCAGACCCCGCTCAGCAATGATGCGCTGTATGCTGGTTCCGGTTCGGATGAAAAATGTGAGCCTGATCCTGCTGGAGGCCAGGATTATCACATTTGTGAAAACACGAAATTCCAGATTATTCGCGAAATTGAAAGCGGGGAGATAAATAAAATGCCGGAAAGTCCTTTTTTTTCCATCGTTATGCCGGTATACCAGGTAGAGCGGTACCTCAGACAGGCCGTCGCCAGTGTTCTTCGCCAGTCCTTTAAGGATTTTGAACTGATTCTGATTGATGACGCTTCCCCGGACGATTGTCCCCGGCTGTGTGAAAAACTGCGGGCAAAGGACAATCGCATCCGTGTATATCATCTCCCGGTGAACGGCGGAGTGAGCAATGCCAGAAATACAGGGCTGGATATGGCCCGGGGGAAATATCTGATGTTCATGGACTCAGACGATACCATAGAATCTCAGCTTCTGGAAAGAGTATACACATCTCTTAAAAAAAATCCGGCCCGAATGGTTCTCTGGGGCATGACGGAGGAGCTTTACAATGGTGCCGGACGGCGGATCGGTTCCTCCAGAGCGGTTCTGCCGGACCATTTTTTTGACAGTTCGCAGGAACTGCGCGAATATATGATTGAAGTGGAAAAATCCACCCTCTACGGCTATGCCTGCAACAAAGTCTATGATCTGGCCTATCTGCGTCAGCTGGGGCTTCGGTACCAGGAGTATTCCCTGAACGAGGACATCCTGTTCAACATTGCCTATTGCATGGATATTGATTCCCTGAATATTTTAAGTGACCCGGCCTATCATTACCGGAAGGTTTCAGACGGAAGCAGCCGTACCGGTCAGTTTGTGCCGGATTATTTTTCGCTGCATGTAAAAAAAATCCAGGCGCTGTATGATCAGTTTTCCGCCTGGGGACTGTGCAATCGCCAGGTTCTCTCCGATCTGGCGGCGATTTATACCCGATATATCATGTCTGCCCTGCAGCGCAACTGTGATCCTCAATCCGGAATGACCTTCAGAAGCCGGAAGGCCTGGCTGAAAAGGCTGTACAGCCAAAAGCTTTTCCTGCAGATTATTCCCTGCGGCCGCAGCAGAAATCCCCTGGTGCGTTTTCTCAACACATGCCTGAAAAACCGCCGTACCCTGACCTGCCTTAGCATCGGCCGGCTGATTTATACGGTCCGAAGCAGGCTGCCGGCACTTTTCAATCTATTCCAGAAAAACAGGTAGGTGCACTTATGAGAAAAATTCTTTCGATCGCGGTTCCATGCTACAATGTTGAAAAATATCTGCGCCGCTGCCTCGACTCCTTCTCGGATCCCCGGCTGGAGGAGGGACTGGAGGTTTTGATTGTCAACGACGGCTCCACGGATCAAACCGCGGAGATGGCTCAGTCTTATGTGGACCAATGTCCGCAGATCTTTCACCTGATCACAAAGGAAAACGGAGGTCACGGCTCAGCAGTAAATACCGGAATCGCCCGGGCCTGCGGCAAATATTTCCGTATTGTGGACGGAGACGACTGGGTTCACACGGAAAACCTGGTACGCCTTCTTGAGATTCTGAAAAAGACAGATGCGGATCTGGTGGTGGATGAAAAAAGAGAAGTTCACATGAAAACCGGAGAAACGCATTTTACCCCTCTTCCGGAAACCATTGAGAAGGGCCGGATCTTCCCTTTCCGGGAGATATGCAACCTGGAACACATCAGCGATTACATTATTCTGCACACCATGTCCGTAAGGACAGACCTGCTCAGACAAAAGGGGATCCGGCTTCGGGAACATATTTTTTATGTGGACTTCGAGTATGTGGTAAAAACCACCTGTGAATCCCGGACCGTCCAGTTTGTGGACCTGGAAATTTACCAGTATCAGGTTGGAAACGAGGCGCAGAGTGTGGACAGCCGGAACTATGTACGGCGGTATTCCCACCATGATCAGATGGTAAAAGAGGTATTGCACTTTTCTGAAAATCCGAAATTTCAGGGAGCGATCCGAAAGTATCTGGACACAAGAATCCGTCTTGTCATCCACTCCCACTACAAAATTTCTCTGATTTTTAATGAGAACCGGGCCGAGGGACTAAACCAGGCCCGAAGCTTTCACCGATACCTGAAAAAGCACTATCCCCAGTATTGCAAAAGCACCCGGAAGCGTTATCTGCAGGCGCTGATCCTGCATTTTCTCCGGGTGGATGCCCGTCGGCTGGATCAGATTATGGGAAGATAAGGAGGCAGTTATGGCAAAAATCAGCGTGATTGTCCCTGTATATAACTGTGAAAAGTTTCTCAGAACCTGTGTGGATTCCGTATTAAACCAGAGCTTCCGGGACTTTGAGCTTATCCTGGTAAATGACGGCTCCACAGATGGCAGCGGCCGGCTGTGCCACGACATTGCCAACCGGGACAGACGAGTGCGGGTGATTGACAAGGCAAACGGAGGAGGCGCGGGGGAAGCCCGAAACGCGGGAATAGAAGCCGCCTCCGCGCCTCTGATTTCCTTTCTCGACGGAGACGACTGGTTTCAGCAGAATATGCTGGAAAAAATGTACACAGCCCAGGTTCGCGAAGACTATGATCTTGTTATCTGCGGCTACCGGAACCGGCCGCGAAGCGGAAAGAAACAGAACTGTACGATCACGTCCTTCCCGTCTCAGACCATCCGGGACAGGCAGGTTCTGGATTTTTTTGTCTCCCACTTTCCGGAGGGAATGGTGGGATACCCATGGAATAAGCTTTATAAGAGAGAAATTCTGATAGAACACGATATTCGTTTCCCCAGGATGCGCCGTCTGGAAGACGGGATTTTTAATGCGGAATACATTGACTACGCAAAAAATCTCTGCATTCTGGAAGATCCGCTGTATAATTACCGCGCCAGTGAACAGGTGGAACAGAAGAAACTCCCGGAAGATTTTTTTGACCTTATGGAGACCTTCGTAAATTATTATTACGGAAAACTGAAATCGTGGGGATATAATATAAAAAAATCCGAAGAGCCCATTGTTTTTTACTTTCTCAACGACTTTGTCTGCTGCCTGGAAAGCCTGGTTCTTGACCGGCAGCGGTCGGCCCGGGACCGAAAGGCCACGCTGACCCTGCTTTTTGAAAAACAGCTGACAATTTACATGCTTGGACAGAATATCCGCCTAAAAAGGTACTCACACCTAGTGATAAAGCTGTTTCAGAACAGACACTGGTTCTGGATGGCGGTGGTCATTCATCTAAAACACTTTCTGAAAACAAGGCTTGGGAAGGCTTTTCAAATTTTAAAAAAGGTGATCAATTGAATTCGCAGAAATTTTGCAGAATACTGAATAAAACAATCGGAGACACAGGGCTGTTTAAATGCGCCTTTATCAGCGCAATGCTATTGTGCGCGTCGCCCTTTATACATCTGGCCCTGGGACACTATATCAAGATTTTTCTGGTATGGGGCGGATGCCTGCTGATACGGAATCTGGTCAAAGACAGAGCCCAGTATAAAAATATGGATACACTGCTGCTTCTGCTTTTTCTCATAAGCTATGGCATAACGATTCTCATAAACCGACAGCAGAACCTGTCCTCTAACATCAGTGAATGGCTTTATATGACTGTAATTTTTATGGTGCTCTTCCACTGTGACCGCAACACGGAGCCGCAGGTGATCCACAGAGAAATCCAGAGGATACTCTGGTGCTTTCTGGGAATTACCTTCTTTCTGTCCATATGCAGCCTGACTACCTTTGTTTTTTCTATTCAGGGACACGTGACCTATAATGATCAGTGGGTTTACTATGGAATGTTTGAAAACCGTCTGTGGGGCATGTATAACCCCAGCACAGGTTCGGCCCTGAACACGCTCTCCATACTGATGAGTGTGGGCTGTCTGCTTTTCCGGGACAGCGGGAAATCCGGCCGGAAACCATTCCTGGCCTCCAATATGGCGGTACAGTACATCTGTCTGCTGCTCACCAGCTCACGCACGGCTTTTTATGCGCTGCTCATCGGACTTGGAATCCAGGGGTTCCTCTATGGTCTGCTGCCCCGCACGCGTACCGCTCCCCTTCCACAAAAGAAAGGCAAAGAAAAACACCGGGGCAGATGGGACGGCAGATGCTTTCTGCTTTTCATCCTGCTCTGCGGAGCCCTTGCCCTCCTGGCCAACCCCATCCGCAATTCCGTAGCCTATGTCCCGGGAGTTGTAAATTACATAAAAGGCTCTCTGTTCGATTCCTCAGAGGATGAGGAAACTTCAGACTCCGGAATTGAAAAAGAATCCGTAACCCGGATGGAAACCCTTGAGGAACGGCCGGGCGGACTCCTGAACGGGCGGCTGGAATTATGGACTGCGGGCTGGGAGACTTTCCAGGAATCCCCGTGGTTCGGAATCACCTGTGAAAATATTCCGGACAGAGTTGCAGAAAACCTGGAGGACGACTACTGGCTCAATGACCTGAAACGAGGCGGTGTACACAACAGCTGGCTTACGATTCTGCTTTCCTCCGGGATTGCAGGTGCGGGGATTTTCATTCTCTTTCTCCTGCGGCTGATCCTGCGGTGTCTGCGGTTTGCTTTTTCCAGGCCGATTCCCCGGGAATCGGGGATTGTCATCTGTCCGCTGTCCGTCATGGTCGTTCAGATGATCATGGAATGCTTTGAATCGCGGATTCTCTATCAGGTAAATGTATTTTATCTGCTTTTCTGGAGTCTTGCCGGCTACAGCCTGTATTTTTGTCACCAGGCAGCCATAACCGACACGGGAAAGGAGCCGAATGGATTTTAAAAGAATAGTTAAAAAGCTTAAAAATAACAGTTTTGTGACAAACACGGGGTGGCTGGTTTTTGACAAAATATTTCATATGTTGCTGTCCCTGGCCGTAACCTCCGTAACCGCCCGGTATCTGGGCACGGAAGGCTATGGCCTGCTTAAATTCGGTCTGGCTTTTATCAATATTTTTACCATCATAAGCAAGCTGGGAATTGACTCCATCCTTGTCAGCGAACTGGTCAGGGACAGGGAAAAAACGGGGGAACTGGTCGGCACAACGATCGTTCTGCGCCTTCTGTCCGGGCTTTGCTCCATTGTTCTGACCGGGCTTTTTACAGTGGTTCTGCGGCCGGGGGAAACCGTTGTGTTGTTTATCACAGTGGTACAGTCCATTTCCCTTCTTTTTATAGCCTTTGATACTGTAGATTATTATTTTCAGTCTGTTTTAAAGTCAAAGTACACAGCTGTTTCCAGAAGCATCGCTTATCCGTTTGTCTGTATTCTCCGAATCATTTTCATTGTAATGAAATCGGATGTCCGGTATTTCGCCTGGGCTACCGTGCTGGATGCCCTGCTGATCAGTCTTGTCATGCTGTTTTTTTACTTTAAATCCGAAAAACAGTCTCTTTCATTTTCAGTCTCCACGGCAAAATACCTTTTAAAGAACAGTTACCCCTTTATCTGGGCCAATCTGCTGGTGACCATCTATACACAGATGGATCAGATTATGGTCAGCACAATCTCCGGGGATGCCAGCGGCGGGATTTATTCGGCCGCCATGACGATTGCCAATCTTTGGGTTTTTGTGCCAAACGCCATGATTGATTCCGCGCGGCCCATTATCATGGAACTGAAAGCCAAAGGAAACGACGCCTTATATCAGCTGCGTTACAAACAGCTTTACGCGGGTATTATATGGATCAGTATCGCCGCAGGAATTTTCTTTACTGTCTTCCCCGGAATTGTGGTCCGCATTATCTACGGACAATCCTATATGGATTCAGTACCTGTTCTGATGATCCTTATATGGTCCAGACTCTTTTCCCTCATTGGAACCGCCCGGAATATCTGGATGATCTGTGAAGAACAGGTGAAATATGTAAAATGGTTTATCGGTCTGGGAGCGGGTTTAAACGTGGTCCTGAACCTGCTTCTGATTCCCTCTCTGGGCGCCATAGGCGCCGCTGTTGCAACCCTTATCACGGAACTCGTATCTTCCTGGCTGATTATGGCTGTCTCTAAAAAGACCCGGTCCCTGTTCCGCCTGATCATGGAAGCCTTTATACTGAAGGGTGTTTTTACAGGAAAATCTGAATGAGAACTTTCTGTTATTACTCACAGTGACAACTTTTTCCCAAATTACAGAGATTTTCGCTTTACAAGTAGTTTTTAAAACTATATAATAGAGGGCGAAGGTGATGAAAGGATGACAGTTGACACGAAAGAAATGCTGAATAAGATTCTGGACGTTGTTTCCGGAATCGACTATGTAAAACCCGAAGATATTCCTGATATTGACCTCTATATGGATCAGGTGACCACATTTATGGAAAATCATCTTGCGTCCACCAAGCGTCACGAAGATGACAAAATTCTTACAAAGACCATGATCAACAATTATGCGAAGAACCGGCTGCTTCCCCCTCCGGAAAAGAAGCGCTATTCCAGAGAACATCTGCTGATCATGATCTTTATTTACTATTTTAAGAACATTCTGTCCATCAACGACATACAGAAGCTCTTTGGACCTATCACGGAGAAATATTTCAAATCAGACACCGACCGGGATATGAACTATATTTACAGTGAGGTTCTCGATATGGAAAAGAGCCACATCGAATACCTGAAGAAGGAACTGGTAAGAGGATACCATGTGGCGGAAAACACCTTTCCCGACGCGGACCCGGAGGATCAGGAATTCCTGGAGATTTTTTCCTATATCTGTCTGCTGAGTTTTGACGTATATGCAAAGAAAATGCTGATTGAACGAATTCTGGACGGCATGACACCGGACATGAAGGATCCTTCCTCCTCAAAGGAAAAGGGGAAAAAAGCGAAGGAAAAGACCTGAGCGTTTAAAAGGCTGCCTGTAACGGCAGCCTTTGCTTCTGTCCGGCTCCCTTCGGCACAGAACCCACTTATTCCGGATTCGCCCTGGAGGCGGAACCTTCCTGCTCTTCTTTTTCTTTCATACGCGCAAAAACCATCTCATAGCCGTCGTTTCCGTAATTCAGGGAACGATTCACCCGGCTGATGGTTGCCGTAGAGGCTCCGGTTTTCTCTGAAATATCCAGATAGGTGCACTTCTGCGTAAGCATCCTTGCCACCTCAAAACGCTGGGACAGGGACAACAGCTCATTCACCGTACACACATCCTCAAAAAATGTGTAGCACTCCTCCTTATTCTTCAGACAAAGAACTGCCTCAAACAGATGATCAACCGCTTCCGTTCTGATGTTTTTGCTCATTTTCCCGCTCCTTTACATCTATCTTTATTTATTATAAGAAATAATCCTTTTGCTGTTCAGTATTTTATCACTTTAAATCGTGATAGGCAAGGCCTTTTCGGACCTCTCTTTTTGCAATCCGAACCCTCCGAAATTCATGGTTGAAAAACCTGGAACCCTGGAGTATAATCAGAACAAATGTACGGATACAGGGAGCATTTATATGGATTTATTTGAATACGCAAAATCAAAGAAACTGGAGCAGGAGGCGCCCCTGGCCTCCCGGCTGCGCCCCACCACTCTGGACGAGGTGGTGGGACAACAGCACATTGTAGGGAAGGGGAAGCTGCTTTATCGGGCCATAAAGGCGGACAAGCTGACCTCCGTCATCTTCTACGGACCTCCCGGAACCGGGAAGACGACTCTGGCCAGAGTGATCGCCAATACTACAAGCGCTGTTTTTACCCAACTCAACGCCACCGCCGCCGGGAAGAAGGATATGGAGGTCGTTGTGCAGGAAGCTCAGGATACCCTTGGAATGTATGGGCGAAAGACCATTCTCTTTATCGACGAAATCCACCGCTTCAACAAGGGACAGCAAGATTATCTTCTCCCCTTTGTGGAGGACGGAACCATCATTCTCATCGGCGCCACCACCGAGAACCCTTATTTCGAGGTGAACGGAGCGCTTTTGTCCCGCTCTGTCATTTTTGAGCTGAAGCCGCTGGAGATCCCGGATGTAAAAGAGCTGATCCGCCGGGCCGTGACGGACCCGGTAAAGGGCATGGGAAGCTATCAGGCGGTCATTGATGAGGACGCCATGGAATTCCTTGCAGATATGGCAGGGGGCGACGCCAGAAACGCCCTGAACGCCGTGGAGCTTGGAATTCTCACCACTCCCAGAAGCAGCGACGGCAAAATCCACCTCACCCTGGAGGTGGCCTCCGAATGCATTCAGAAACGGGTTGTCCGCTATGACAAGAAGGGAGATAACCATTATGATATCATATCCGCTTTTATTAAGAGCATGCGCGGGTCAGATCCGGACGCGGCCGTCTACTACCTGGCGAAAATGCTTTATGCCGGGGAGGATGTGAAGTTTATTGCCAGAAGGATTATGATTCTTGCCTCCGAGGATATCGGCAACGCGGACCCCCAGGCCCTGTGTGTGGCCGCTGCGGCCGCCCAGGCCGTGGAGCGGGTGGGGATGCCGGAATCCCAGATCATCCTTTCCCAGGCTGCCGCTTATATGGCCTGCGCCCCCAAAAGCAACGCGGCTGTGAACGCCATTTACGCCGCCATGGAATCGGTGAAGACGACAAAGACCACCGTGCCTCCCCACCTGCAGGACGCCCACTACGGCGGCCATGAGAAGCTTGGACGGGGAATCGGATACAAGTACGCCCATGACTTCCCCAATCACTATGTAGAGCAGCAGTATCTCCCTACGGAAATTCTGGGCAAAAAATTCTATGAGCCCGGCGACCTGGGATATGAAAGAAAGCTGAAAGAATATCTGAAAGAAATCAGAGAATAACCTATATTGACTGAATTAGTGTCTATGAGTATATTAAAAGAGACTTTCCAACACAATTATGAACTCTTACAGATCAGGAGGGAATCATATGCCAGTAATAAGTATGTTTTATGGAATAATTGTACGCATGTACAAAGAAAACAGCGGTAAACACAATATACCGCATATTCACGCGGAATATTCAGGAGATGAAATTGTCATAACCTTGGATGGTGAAATCCTAGAAGGCAGAATTCCAAATAATAAGCTTAAGCTTTTAGAAGCATGGATCGAAATACATAATGACGAACTAGAAGCAAACTGGAAACTGTTATCGAATGGAGAACAATTCTTTCGTATAGATCCCTTAAAATAGTTAATACAGGAGGATAATAATATGCTTCAACCCAAAATTACAGAAGTTAAACCTGTAAAACCGTTTTCGCTTCTGTTGACATATGAAACAGGGGAAATAAAGCTTTTCGATGTAAGTCCATATATTATTGGAACCTGGTTTGGAGAACTTAAGAATGATGCCTATTTTCAAACTGTACATCTTCTTCCGGATGGTACAGGCATCGAATGGATGAATGGACAGGATATCTCTCCCCATGAACTGTATGAAAACAGTATTTTACAGGAAAAATCTAAATAAAAAAACATATATTTATATAAAGAACTGTCGTGGAGCCAGGGTCAGTGAAGAACTGTAAAATTTTTCAGGAAACCGCCGTGATTCTGTCTGTCAT
This sequence comes from Clostridiales bacterium, assembly GCA_021203365.1. Classification (GTDB taxonomy): domain Bacteria; phylum Bacillota; class Clostridia; order Lachnospirales; family Lachnospiraceae; genus Blautia_A. The sequence goes on along the minus strand of JAJQBI010000048.1, from coordinate 11,756 downwards.
ATTCCTGTTTTTCCTCCTGCTCATGCGGACATTTTCAGACAGGGAAACCCGCACTGCCGGAGATACAGAAACCGTGTCTGCAGAAAATGCCAGCCCGGCAACTCTCCCACAGATTGCGCTGACCTTTGACGACGGTCCCAGCCGCCAGTACACTCCCGCTCTCCTGGACGGTCTAAAGGAGAGAGGAGTTCCGGCGACCTTTTTTCTCATAGGAAAAAATATTGAGGGAAATGAGGACCTGGTTCTTCGGATGCAGGAGGAAGGACATCTGATTGGAAACCATACCTACAACCATGTAGAGCTTGACAGGGTAACCGCCGAGACGGCCCGGGAGGAAATTGAGCGGACCGGAAACCGGATTTATGAGATCACAGGAGTGTATCCCACTTATATCCGTCCGCCCTTCGGCGCCTGGAAAAAGAATCTGGAACTGTCTGTTTCCATGCTGCCTGTACTGTGGGACATTGACACTCTGGACTGGAAATCCCGGAACGCGGACAGTATAGTTGCCATAGTGGAAGCGAATGCGGCTGACGGCTCAATCATTCTCATGCACGACGGCTATGAAAGCTCTGTGGTGGCGGCGCTTCGCGTGGTGGATCTGTTGACATCCCAAGGCTATGAATTCGTGACCGCAGACACATTCCTGGTCACCTGAAGGGGTCCCGGTTCCGGAGAAATCCCTTCGCCATACTGTCCTGGACCGGTGTAACCATCTGTCATTTTCTGTTTGCTTTTTCCATAAAGATTCGCTATACTATTCCCTATAGCAATTGGCTGTATTTATAAAGATAAAAGGAGCGCTGCATATGGGAAATTTTTTTAACATGGACAACCGTTTTTTTTCAGCTCTGGGACGGGTTGCGGACCTGATCATACTGAATCTTCTCTGCATTGTCTGCTGCATTCCTGTTTTCACCGCGGGAGCCTCCATCACTGCCATGTTTTATGTGACACTGAAGCTGGCGCGAAATGAGGATGTCTATATCGTTAAGGGTTTTTTCAAATCATTTAAGCAGAATTTCAAACAGGCCACCATCATCAATCTTCTCATGATTCTGGTGGGTGTGCTGATTCTTTTTGACCTTTATATCGCCAGAAATATGGAGGGAACCGTTTTTCAGGTGCTGACCGTGGTTTTCATGGTATTTGCCATTGTATATCTGATGATCTTTCTGTATATCTATCCCATACTGGCAAAATTTGACAATACGATCCGCAACACCTTTACCAACTCCTTCCTGATGGCTCTTCGCCATCTGCCGCGGACGATTCTGATGCTGCTGATCAGCTGTGTTCCTGTGCTGATTCTGTTCATTCCGAATTACACCATCCTGTCCGTTCTCAGCGGTCTGTTTATTTTGCTTGGATTTTCCACCGTCGCCTGGTGTAATTCCAAAATATTTGTAAAAATCTTCGATTGCTATATCCCCCAGGGAGAACGGCAAATAACACCGGAGGAAGAGGAACAGCAATGGCTGAACAGGGATCCCAACGAGATGAAATAAACGGTACCGGGCCTCTCCCGGAAATCCGGCGCTGGAATGGAAAGCCCTATCACTCCCTGGATTTTATGCTGCGGAAGCGCTTTGGCGAAAAGGTGTACAAGGCGTCCTTAAACGGCCAGATGACCTGCCCAAACCGGGATGGAACCCTGGGAAGCCGGGGATGTATTTTCTGCAGCGAAGGAGGCAGCGGGGATTTCGCCGCCAGCGGCTCCCTGTCTGTCTCAGAGCAGTTGGACACTCAGATTCAAAGCCTCCGCGCCAAACGGCCAATCCGGAAGTTTATTGCCTATTTTCAGGCCTTTACCAACACCTATGCACCGGTGGAATACCTGGAAAAGATTTTCACAGAGGCCCTTGCCTATCCCGATGTGGTGGCCCTGTCCATCGGCACCCGTCCGGATTGTCTGGGAAAGGATGTCCTGGATCTTCTGACGGATTTAAACCGGCAGAAACCGGTGTGGGTGGAGCTTGGACTTCAGACGGTCCACGAGGATACCGCCCGCTATATTCGCAGGGGATATCCCCTCTCCTGCTTTGAGGAGGCTGTGTCCGGTCTTCGCGCCGGCGGCCTGGAGGTGATTGTGCACACGATTCTGGGACTTCCCGGAGAGGGACACCGGAAAATTCTGGAAACCATGGATTATCTGAACCGGCAGGATATCCAGGGTATAAAGCTGCAGCTTCTCCATGTACTTAAGGGAACAGATCTGGCACTGGATTATGAGGCGGGAAAATTCGCCACACTTGAGAGGGAAGAATATCTGGAGCTTGTCACAGACTGTCTTGAAGTTCTCCGTCCGGACCTTGTCATTCACCGGGTGACCGGGGACGGCCCTTCCCGGCTTCTGGTGGCGCCGCTGTGGGCCAGCCGGAAAAGAGAGGTGTTAAACCTTCTCCATCATCATATGAAAGAAAGAGGAAGTTTTCAGGGAAAGCGATATGAACCAGAAGACTGTTTATGAGAGGGGCTTTTACATGGAAACACCGTTTACCATATATAAACTGATTATACTTTATATGCTGGATCATACCAGCGATGTACTTTCAAACTCACAGATCTCTGAATTTGTTCTTGAGAAGGGATACACGAATTATTTCCGGCTTCAGGAAACCTTCTCAGAGCTGGTGGAATCCGGACTTCTGACCAGGAACAGCAAAGCGAACACGACCTTCTATACAATCACAGAGGAAGGACGGCACATTCTGAAATATCTTGAGCAGGATATTTCCCGGGAAATCCGGGAGGAAATCATAGAATTTCTGGCACAGACGGGCCACAGGGAAAAGGATGAGCTCACGGCTCCCGCCAGCTATTACATCAACCCCAGGGGCCAGTATGTGGTACAATGTCAGATTATGGAAAATCAGGACAGTGTGCTGGATCTGTGTATGTCCATGCCGGGCCTCGAGGCTGCCCAGGCTTTCTGTGCCGGCTGGCAGGAAAAATGCTTCGATATCTACGAAAAAATCATGGAGGAGCTTCTCTGAGGCTCCTCCATATTCTTTGCTGCGAAACTTACTCATATTTCTTTTTCATCGCGGCAAAGGCATTTTTGATAACCTCCACACACTGATCATATCCAAGCAGACTGTTGTTCAGGAACAGGTCGTACCGGCTCTTATCCATCCAGTCCACTCCGGTGTAGCGCTTATAGTACTCCTTCTTCCTTTTGTCATCCTTTGTCATGAATCTGTCCAGCTCCTCAAAGCTGCCGCTCATTTTCTTCGACGCTTCCTCCCGCCTGAAAGGCCAGTCCGCGCAGACAAAAACTCTCAGCACCCTTGGATTCTCCTCCAGGATAATATTAGAACAGCGGCCGATAATCACACAGTCCCTGGTCATAGCCAGCTCCCGAATGATCTTGGCCTGATAGTTAAAAAGATTCTCATCTGAAGTAAACTTCCGGCTCTGGGGCGGAAGAACCTCTCCGGTATACACGTTCTTTTTTCCAAAAAGCGGCGGCCTGACGGTGGAATATTCATCCACCCTTCCAAACAGCTTCTCATGAATCCCGCTGTCCTCCGAGGCCATGCGGATAATTTCCCGGTCAAAATACTCAATTCCCAGCTCCTGCGCCAGCCGGATCCCGATGGTTCGTCCGCCGCTGCCATACTGCCTGGCAATGGTAATCACAAAATGATCCATGCTTCTCCTCCTATTCTCCCAGATACGCTTTCTGAACCGCCTCATCGTGAAGCAGGTCACTGGCCTTCCCTTCCATGGTAATGTTCCCGGTCTCCAGGACATAGGCGCGATCCGCTATGGAAAGAGCCTTACGGGCGTTCTGTTCTACCAGAAGAACAGTGGTCCCGCTTTCACTGACCTCTTTGATAATATCAAAGATCTCATTTACAAAAATCGGGGAGAGACCCATGGACGGCTCATCCATGAGAATAATACGCGGCTTGCTCATCAGGGCGCGCCCCATGGCAAGCATCTGCTGTTCTCCTCCGGAGAGCGTTCCGGCCACCTGGCCCTGCCGCTCCTCCAGCCGCGGGAAACGATGATAGACCCTTTTCAGAGATTCTGCGATTTCATTTTTATCCTTCCGGGTGTAGGCACCCATCAGGAGATTTTCCAGCACAGTCATACTGGAGAAAACCCTTCTTCCTTCCGGAACATGGGCCATCCCCATGGAGACAATCCTGTGCGGCGGCACCCGGGTGATATCCTGTCCGGCAAAACGGATCTGTCCGGTCTTCGGCCGGAGAAGACCGGTTACGGTATGAAGGGTTGTGGTCTTTCCGGCTCCGTTGGCGCCGATCAGAGCAATAACCTCCCCTTCCTTCACCTCGAAGGAGATGCCCTTCAATGCCTGAATCACACCGTAATACACATGTATATCCCTAACTTCCAGCAATGATGACATATTTCCTCCTTATTCTCCCAGATACGCCTTGATGACTTCCGGGTCATGGAGAACCAGGCCGGTGTCTCCCTGTGTAAGTATGCGCCCGAAATTCAGCACAGTCAGCTTCTCACAGATTCCGCTTACCAGCTTCATATCATGCTCAATGAGAAGAATCGTCATATGAAACTCTTCCCGGACAAAACGTATGGTTTTCATCAGCTCCGCGGTCTCATTGGGATTCATCCCGGCCGCCGGCTCATCCAGCAGCAGAAGCTTGGGTTTCGTTGCGAGGGCACGGGCAATCTCCAGTTTCCTCTGTTTTCCGTAGGGCAGATTGGAAGCCAGGGTATCCGCCTCCTGATCCAGTTCAAATACCTTCAGAAGGCGCATGGCCTCCTCGTTCATCTCCTTTTCCACCCTGTAATATTTCGGCAGACGAAGAATACCGGTAAAGGTTCCGTATTTATTGTGATTATGCATGCCAACCTTCACGTTGTCCAGCACACTCATCTGACCAAAAAGCCGGATATTCTGGAAGGTCCGGGCAATTCCCGCCTGATTGATCTCAATGGTCTTTTTCCCTGTGATGTCCTGGCCGTCCAGCCGGATAATCCCCTCATCCGGCTTATAAACTCCGGTCAGAAGATTAAAAACCGTGGTCTTCCCGGCACCGTTAGGTCCGATCAGGCCATAGAGCTGCCCTTCTTCCACTGTGACACTGAAATCGTCTACTGCGTGAAGGCCGCCAAATGAAATACTTAAGTGTGTTACTTCCAGCATTGCCATAGTCAAGCAGCCTCCTTCCCCGGTGCTCTGTTTTTCAGTTTCTCGAGAACACGGCTTCGCCAGTTCCTGGCCGCGGGCGCCCAGTTAAAGAGCATCATGGCGATCAGTACGATGGCATAGATCAGCATACGATAGGTAGAAAAGCCGCGCAGCAGCTCCGGAAGAGCGTATAAAATGATTGTGGCAATCACAGAGCCGCGAAGGCTTCCGATCCCTCCAAGAACCACATAGACAAGGATCAGAATGGACATGTTATAATCAAAGGTTGATACCTTCAGCATCGCCAGATTGTGTGCGTAAAGCACACCGGCAACACCGGCCAGCGCCGCGGAAATGGTAAAGGCAAGCAGCTTATATTTTGTCACGTTAATTCCCACGGATTCCGCCGCGATCCGATTGTCCCGGGTGGACATAATGGCTCTTCCGCTTCTGGAATTCACAAGATTCTGCACAATAAACAGAGTAATCAGAATCAGAATTACTCCGATAAGGAAAAAATAATTCTTAATATCTTTATACAGAGCGGATGTGCCGGAGACCCCCAGCGCCCCCTTAATAATCTGCTTTCCTCCCTCGCCCAGCTTCAGATCAGCGGAGCTGGTTGCCACATGAAGTCCGTTCTCATCCACTCCCACGTACAGAATATTAATCAGATTCTTGATAATCTCTCCAAAGGCCAGTGTCACAATGGCCAGGTAGTCTCCCTTCAGCCGCAACACCGGGATTCCGATGATAACCCCGAAAACAGCCGCTGTCAGAGCCCCCACCAGGATCGCTCCGATCAGCCTTGGAACCGAGGGAAGAAGATCCGCCATGGCATTGGAAAAAAGAGCGCTGGAAAAAGCGCCCACACACATAAATCCCGCGTGGCCCAGACTCAGCTCCCCTGAAAAACCCACCACCAGGTTCAGGGAAATGGCGGCAATAATATAAACGCACAGGGGAACCAGCAGGCCTGTAAGCAGATTGGACAGATTTCCGGTGGAGGAAAGGGTCTGCACAACGGCAAAAATCACCAGCACCAGCAGATAATTGAGCAGATTGTTCCTTGATGTTTTACTGATATTTTTTTTCTTCATGCCGGCCACCTTACACTTTCTCCTGGACGTTCTTGCCGAACAGTCCGGTTGGCTTTACAAGAAGCACAATAATCAATACGGCAAACACAATGGCGTCCGCCACCTGGGAGGAGATATAGGCTTTCGCGAAAATCTCGATGATACCCAGGAGAAGTCCCCCCACCATGGCACCGGGAATGGATCCGATCCCGCCGAATACCGCGGCCACAAAGGCCTTGATGCCAGGCATGGAACCGGTATAGGGGGTCAGGGAAGGATAGGCGGAGCAAAGCAACAGACCCGCAATGGCTGCCAGACCGGAGCCGATGGCAAAAGTAAGGGAGATGGTGGAATTGACATTGACTCCCATAAGCTGCGCGGCCTCCCGGTCCTCGGATACCGCCTGCATGGCCCGGCCCGGCTTGGTTTTGTTTACAAAAAGTGTCAGAGCGATCATAATTACAATACAGGCAAGGACTGTAACAATGGTCACTCCCTTAATGGTCAGCTGTCCGTCAAACAGGACCAGGGAAGGCACGTCAATTACAGTTACAAAGCTCTTGGCATCCGCCCCGAAAAGCAGCAGTGCCACATTCTGAAGGAGATAGCTGACACCGATAGCCGTGATCAGCACGGCCAGATTGGAGGAAGCATTCCGAAGGGGCCGATAGGCCACCATCTCAATGGTAATACCCATAACCGTACAGAGAACCACTGCCAGCACAATGGCCAGCACAGGTGAAAGGCCTGCCTTTGTTATGGCAGTGAGAATCACAAAGGCACCGACCATAATCACGTCGCCGTGAGCAAAGTTCAGCATTTTCGCGATTCCATATACCATGGTATAACCAAGGGCAATAATCGCGTAAATACTGCCCAGGTTAATCCCATCTTTCAGATAAGAAATAAAACTCATAGCGCACCTCTTATGTTATTTTTCTTAAATCCCCGGACATAAAACAGGGGGACGCTTCCCTTTTCACAGGCAACCGTCCCCCGTTTCTCAAACGGAAATCCCCTGCGCAGTCAGGGAGATAATTCAGTTTTTACTCAGCCATGGACACATAGATGCCATCCTGGATCACAACAGCCTTGGGCTCCTTGTCGCACTCGCCGTCCTCAGTCCAGGTAGTAACACCGGTAAGGCCGTCCAGCTCAATCTCAAGCATGGCCGCAGTCATGGCCTCGCTGATCTCCTCATTGGACATATCCGGAGTGATTCCGGCAACCTCAGCAGCCTGGGCCATTGCATAAATAACATCATAGGAATCCGCCGCAAACTGGTTCGGAGTCTCCCCATAGGCTTCCTCATACGCGGCTACAAAACTAACCGTAGCCTCATCCTCGGAGGTAGCGGAGAAGGGGGTAAGAAGCATAACGCCCTCTGCCAGAGAAGTATCAAAGTTCTCTACCGCCAGAATTCCGTCCATGCCATCCACGCCGAAATAAAGGATGTCAAGATCGATATCCGCCGCCTGCTGGAAGATCAGCGCACAGTCTGAATAATAGTTGGGAAGGAACAGAAGCTCCGCACCACTCTCCTTAATCTTGTTCAGCTGTACGGAAAAGTCTGTATTGCTGTCTGTGGTATAAGCCTCGTCCGCCACGATATTCAGGCCATACTCTTCCGCAGCTTCCACAAAAGCATCATGAATACCCACATTGTAATCTGCCATGGAATCATACAGGATTGCTACGTCCGAAGCAATTCCATTCTCGGAAATATACTGTGCGGACTTCGTTCCCTGCATGGGATCTGTAAAGCACATACGGAATTCGTTGGAACCGGCTGTGATGCAGTCTACCGCGCTTCCGGAGGGAGTAAACAGGAAGGTGCTCTCCGCAGCTTCCGCCGCCACAGCAATGCATGCGCCGCTGGTCACTGTTCCGTCAAGAAGCTGCATACCCTTGTCCAGAAGGTCATTGTAAGCGTTTACTGCCTTCTCCGCGTCACCCTGGTCATCGCCTGCGTCCAGAAGCTCTACCTGGTAGCCGTTGAATCCGCCGTTCTCATTGATCTCATCTACGGCAATCTTCGCCGCATTGTAAACGCCCAGTCCGTACTGTGCATAGTCACCGGTCATAGGGCCGATCACACCTACCTTGAAGGTCTCCTCCTCGTCCGCGAAAACAGCAGCGGGAGCGACTGCGGTAACGGCCATAGCTGCGGCCGCTGTAACACTGAGAACTTTTTTCCAGTTTTTCATTTGAAACTCCTCCTTTTTATTCATGGAAACAAAGAGGCCTCCTATAAAGCGTAAAAGGCCACTGGATACCCAGCCGCCTTTGGCTTTGTTCTCTTTGTTCTTATTGCCAAAATTATAGCATCTCACGCAGGAGTATGCAAGCATTTCTTTTTGGAAATTTCCGCAAGAGCGGCAAAGCCCTCAGGATCATTTACAGCCATCTCAGAGAGCATCTTGCGGTTGATGTCAACGCCCGCTTCCTTCAGACCATACATAAATTTGCTGTAGGAAATTCCGTTCATCCTGGCCGCCGCATTGATACGTGCGATCCACAGAGATCTGAACTGGCGCTTCCTCTGCTTTCTTCCGGCGTAGGAGCTTGCCAAAGCTCTCATCACAGACTGCTTTGCAACTCTGTACTGTTTGGAGCGGGCGCCGCGATAGCCTTTCGCCAGCTTCAGTGTACGGTTATGTTTCTTCTTTGCGTTTAATCCGCCTTTAATTCTCGCCATTTTAAAAATTCCTCCTGTTCTTCTTCTGACTGTGTCTTATAAATACGGTAATGCTTTCTTCATGTTCTTCACATTGGTGGCATCCACAACAGTCTGCTTTCTCAGATTTCTCTTTCTCTTCTGAGACTTTTTCGTCAGGATATGGCTCTTGTAAGCTTTATTTCTCACTAATTTACCGGTACCGGTCTTTTTGAATCGCTTTGCTGCTGCTCTGCAGGTTTTGATTTTTGGCATTGTCATTTCCTCCTTATTCTTTGTGCTCCTGCCGCAGGGACCCATCACACGAAAGCCCTACAGTATTTTAACGTTTTTCAGTTAAAAACATGGTCATGCTCCGCCCTTCCACCTTGGGCTGCTTCTCCACCACAGCCACATCGCCCAGAAGGGACGCAAAATCGTCGAGCACACGCTTGCCGTTTGCCATATGTGCCATTTCTCTTCCGCGGAAACGCAGAGTCACCTTGACTCTGTCTCCCTTGGTAAGAAATTTTCTTGCCGCGTTTACCTTCGTCTTCAGATCGTTGTCGTCAATGTTGGGAGAAAGGCGCACTTCTTTGACATCGATGGTTTTCTGCTTCTTTCTGGCTTCCTTCTCTTTTCTCGCAAGCTCGTAGCGATATTTGCCATAGTCAATGATCTTGCACACCGGCGGTTTCGCCTGGGGAGCGATTTTCACAAGATCCAGACCCGCTTCCTGGGCTTTCTGCATAGCCTCTCTGGCGGACACGATCCCCATCTGGGTTCCGTCCGGTCCGATCAGGCGAACCTCTTTGTCTCTGATCTGTTCGTTAATCAATAAACTGCTAATTGTCGTACACCTCCATACATGATTCTGACTTTCTGATTCCGAGACGCAAAAAAAGCGCGGACAAAAACTCCACACTCCATTACACCCGCCTGGTATTATTCCCGGCGATACTGTGCAATATTAACCCGAGTCGCTTCCGTGCGCTAAGGTGAGAGGAATCTCTGCTTTCTTTTCTTCACGTACTCTGATACCTTACCATAAGCAAAGGGAAAAGTCAATGCGTTTTTTGAACATTTCCGCATATTTTTCTGAGTATTGGAGACACTTTCTTCTATCGGAGGATGGATGTCTGTCCCGTTTCAGACACGGTTCTCCGAAATACCCGGAAAAGAGAGATGAATCATGACTATTTTAAAATGCACCGCCGTAAACTGTCTCTACAATAAGAGCCAGCTGTGCTCCAGAGGAGAGATCGATGTGATCGGGGAACAGGCACGCATCGCGGACGAAACCAGCTGTGGAAGCTTTCTGGATCGCAGGGAAGCTCCTTCCGTCAATCGCAGAGACTGTGGGATGGACTGCGGCTGCGAGACCATTTCCATCGACTGCAAAGCACAGAACTGTACCTACAATGAACACTGCAGATGCACCGCCGCTTCCATCAATGTCTCCGGCGACCACGCCTCTGCCTGTCGGGAAACCCGATGTGACACCTTTGCCTGCAAATGCTGATGCAAAAAGGAGGAGTCCTTTAAGGGGCTCCTCTCTTCTTATATATGTCAGGATCTCTGTGATACCCGTATCTCCTCTTATCTGTTCTTCAGAAAATCCGGAATCTGAATGTCTTTCTTCTGAACGGTGCTGGTGGGCATCTTTGGTGCATAGGAAGCTGAACCGGACGGAATGTTAAAGCTGGGCATCTTCATAGAAGAGGACTGTCCCGCCGTGCTCTTCCGGTTCTGGAAAGAAGTGGTTGTGCTTCTTCCTCCAAAGGGATTGCTGTTCTTCTGAACCGCATCGGTAAGTCCGGTAGCGATCACGGTGATTCTGGCGTAATCTGCCACAGAGTCATCATACATCGCGCCGAAGATGATATTGGCATCTTCTCCGGTAAGCTCCTGTACATAGCTTGCCGCGTCATTGGCATCCATCAGGGAAATGTCTCCCGAAATATTGATAATTACATGAGTCGCACCTTTGATGGTGGTCTCCAGAAGCGGAGAAGAAACCGCCTGCTGCACAGCCTCCATGGCCTTATCGTCTCCTCTGGCCTCACCGATTCCAATGTGGGCGATCCCCTTATCTGTCATAACTGTCTGCACATCCGCAAAGTCAAGATTGATCAGAGCCGGAAGGTTGATCAGATCTGTAATTCCCTGCACAGCCTGCTGCAGCACCTCGTCCGCCTTGCGCAGAGCCTCCGGCATGGTTGTCCTTCTGTCCACAATCTCCAGGAGTTTATCATTGGGGATCACAATAAGGGTATCCACCGATTTCTTCAGTTCCTCAATCCCCGCCAGGGCATTGTTCATACGGGTCTTCGCCTCAAAGCGGAAAGGCTTGGTCACCACGCCTACCGTGAGGATTCCCATCTCCTTGGCCGCTCCGGCGATCACAGGCGCGGCCCCTGTTCCGGTACCGCCTCCCATACCACAGGTAACGAAAACCATATCGGAGCCTTCCATCAGCTGTTTCACTTCTTCAATACTCTCTTCAGCGGCCTTCTTGCCAACTTCAGGCTGCGCTCCGGCGCCAAGGCCTTTCGTAATCTTCTCACCGATCTGAAGTACAGTTGGAGCTTTGCAGAGGGTCAGGGCCTGCTTATCGGTATTCACGCCGACAAACTCCACTCCCCCGATGGCCTCCTCCACCATTCTGTTTACCGCATTATTCCCGGCCCCGCCTACGCCAATCACTATTATCTTCGCAGACGATTCAGCCTCATTCGTCATTATCTCTAACAATGTACTTCCTCCTTTATTTCTACCTGATATCCGATGCACGAGGCGCGATCTCGGATATCTTTCTGGAATGATTCCGGTATGACGCCTGTTCTGTGCCGCCGGTCGCTCACTGTAATATGCCGGTTTACACACAGATATATCA
>JAJQBI010000070.1 GCA_021203365.1 Clostridiales bacterium | reverse complement strand
GAACCCACGTGTCCAGCTTGGAAGGCTGGTGTTCTACCATTGAACTACACCCGCGTATCACCAAAACGGTACGAAATCACAGCAGTCGGGGTGACAGGATTCGAACCTGCGGCCTCCTGGTCCCAAACCAGGCGCTCTAGCCAAGCTGAGCCACACCCCGCTGAAGTTATTATTCGTTCATGTTATTCAGTTTAACCGACGGCACGATTCGTCGCCGCCTGACGCAACACATATTATATTATAGGGCTTTTTAAATGTCAACACTTTTTTTGGAAAGATTTTTCTGTCATATTTCCGGAATCTATGGTATGCTTAATGACAATGGACGCAGGAAAGGTGTGACAGAAGGATGGACGTAAAAGAATTTCAGAAAGCGATGGAGGAGCTCTGTGCTCTTGGGAGGAGCCAGAACCGGAAGATTACCGGAGAACAGCTGCGGGAATATTTTGGGGAGGCCGGACTTAAGGAGGAACAGCTTCAGAAGGTGATGCAGTACCTGCGGCTGAAGGGAATTGAGGCGGAAGGAACAAAGGAACCGGGGGAAACCGCCGGGGCCGGATCCGCACAGACCCCGGAAGAAGATTTTCCCGGTACCCGGGCGGAGCTTGGCGCCGGAGAGCGGGCCTATCTGCAGAAATATCTGGACAGCCTTGAAACCGTGGAGGAAGAGGAAACCGAGGCGCTTTTCGCCGCCCTGGAAGAGGGGAATCCTCTGGCGCAGGCGCGGCTGGTCGCCCGGTATCTTCCTGTGGCGGCCCGTCTGGCGGCGGAATGTAACTGTCAGGAGATCCCCCTGGCGGATCTGATTCAGGAGGCGAATGTCAGTCTGCTTCTGGCTCTTGAGGAGGAATTCCCGGGGAAAGACGAAAGGTGGCTGGAAGGCCGGATCCGCGGAGGAATCCTGCAGGCGATTGAGCAGCAGTCGAAGCGGAAATTTCAGGATGATTATCTGGTGTCGAAGGTGGAGAATCTGGAATCGGCGGTCCGGGAGCTGACCGAGGAGGACGAGGAGACCCAATACAGCCTGGGAGAGCTTTCCGTTCTGCTGGATATGAGCACGGAGGAGATCCGGGACATTCTGCGGCTGACCGGGGACGATTAAAGACTTTGGAAGATGCGCGGCCGCGCATACGTTTTGAAAGAACCGGTGCCGCAGACCGTGGCCTGTATTTTGAAAAGCACAAAGTTGAAAAAAACGGCGGGCCATGTTAAAATGGAAGAAGTTAGGAGGTATTTTTTATGCAGATTCGAGAATCAGCGGAGGATTACCTGGAGGCCATCCTGATGCTGTCGAAGAAGGGGGACGGGGTTCGATCCATTGATATTGCGGCACAGCTGGGAGTATCCAAGCCCAGTGTCAGCCATGCCATGAAGCTTTTGCGGGAGGACGGATATATCGCCATGGACCGTTATGGAACTGTGACGCTGCTGGAGAAGGGGGAGCAGATTGCCAGTCGGATCTATGAGAGACATACGGTGCTTTCCCAGCTGCTGGAGGATCTGGGCGTGACACCGGAGGTGGCGCTGGCGGACGCCTGTAAGATGGAACATGATTTAAGTGCGGAGAGCTTTGAGAAGATCAAGGAGCATTACCGGCAGCATCACGAAAATCATGAAAATAACTGAAAAACCAAAGAGCCATGGGACAGACCCGCATGGCTCTTTTTTTGACGCTTATTTTTTGTTTTCTTTTACCTCCGCCAGTTTCATGGCGCGAACCTTCAGGGGCAGACCGAACAGGGTAATAAATCCGTCGGCGTCGTGATGGTCGTACATGTCTCCGGTTGTGAAGGAGGCCAGGGACTCATTGTACAGGCTGTAGGGGGAGGTGGTGCCTGCTTTGATAATGTTGCCCTTGTAGAGCTTTAATTTAACCTCTCCGGTGACATATTTCTGGGTGGATTCCACAAAAGCCTGAATGGCTTCCCGCAGCGGCGTATACCATTTGCCCTCATAGACAACCTGGGCAAACTGGCTTCCCAGCTTCTTTTTGGCTTCCATAGTGTCCCGGTCCAGAGTCAGCTCTTCCAGCTGGTCGTGGGCAGCCATAAGGATGGTTCCCCCCGGTGTCTCATAGACACCCCGGGATTTCATGCCAACTACGCGGTTCTCTACAATATCCACAATTCCGATTCCGTTTTCCCCGCCCAGACGGTTTAGCTCTGTGATGATCTCAGAAACCTTCATCTCTTTTCCGTTGAGAGTTTTGGGAACGCCGGCTTCGAAGGTGAGGGTTACCTCGGTCTCTCTGTCCGGAGCCTTTTCCGGGGTGACGCTCAGAACCAGCATGTGGTCATAGTTGGGCGCCTGAGAGGGATCCTCCAGCTCCAGCCCTTCGTGGCTGATGTGCCACAGGTTCCGGTCCCGGCTGTAGCTGTGGCTGGCGTCAAAGGGAAGGTTGATTCCGTGAGCCTTGCAGAATTCGATCTCATCCTCCCGGGACTGCATGGTCCAGACGTCGGTCATCCGCCAGGGGGCAATGATTTTCAGATCCGGAGCCAGAGCCTTGATGCCCAGTTCAAAGCGAATCTGGTCGTTGCCCTTGCCCGTGGCGCCGTGACAGATGGCCGAGGCGTTCTCCAGGCGGGCAATCTCCACCAGCTTCTTCACAATGGCGGGACGGGCCATGGAGGTTCCAAGAAGATAGGAGTGCTCATAGACCGCGCCTGCCTGTACGCAGGGCATGACGAAATTGTCACAGAAATCGTCTACGATGTCCTCAATGTATAATTTGGAAGCGCCGGAGAGTCTGGCGCGCTCGTCCAGTCCGTCCAGTTCATTTCCCTGGCCGCAGTTTACACAGCAGCAGATCACCTCGTAATCGAAGGTTTCCTTCAGCCACGGAATCAGGGCCGTGGTGTCCAGACCGCCGGAATAGGCCAAAACAACTTTTTCTTTCATGTGATTATCCTCCTTAGATGATACTGTATAAATATTCGGTGCGATGTATGAGCCTGAATTTCTTATACATGGGTTTTTCCCATATGCTTTGGTTAATATACAACATTTTTAATAAATATGCAATAGAAAACCAGAAAAATACATTCTGGAAATTTTGCATAAAAATTCACTTTTTATGAGGAAAAAAGCCTTGAAATCAATGGATTGAAAATGTTTTCCCCGAAAAACCGAGAAAAAATCCTATTGCATAATATGCAGATAGGATGTATAATCTACCCGTTGGAGGGATAAAAAATGATCAGAGCAGGAATTATCGGCGCCACCGGGTACGCCGGCAATGAAATTGTAAGACTGCTTCTGGGCCATAAGGATGTGGAAATCGCCTGGTATGGCTCCAGAAGCTATGTGGATAAAAAATACGCAGGTATTTACCAGAATTTTTTCCGGCTGGTGGACGCGAAATGTATGGATGACAATATGGAGGCGCTGGCGGATCAGGCGGATGTGATTTTCACGGCCACCCCCCAGGGACTTTGTGCCTCCCTGATAAATGAGGGCATTCTTTCCCGGGCGAAGGTGATCGATCTCAGCGCGGATTTCCGCATTAAGGATGTGAATAAATATGAGCAGTGGTATGGGATCCCCCACAAATCTCCGCAGTTTGTGGAGGAGGCCGTATATGGCCTGTGCGAGATCAACCGGGAGGAGATCCGCAGGGCAAGGCTGATCGCCAATCCGGGGTGCTATCCCACGTGTTCGGTTCTCAGTATTTATCCGCTGTTAAAGGAAGGACTGATTGACCCGGCCACCATTATAATCGATGCCAAGTCCGGGACCTCCGGAGCCGGGCGGGGGGCGAAGACGGACAACCTTTTCTGTGAGGTCAATGAGAATATAAAAGCCTATGGCGTTGCCAGCCACCGCCACACGCCGGAGATTGAGGACCAGCTGGGCTATGCCTGCGGCCGTGAGGTGCGGATCAGCTTCACACCTCACCTGATTCCCATGAACCGTGGGATCCTGGTGACGGCCTACGCTTCTCTTCTGAAAAATGTGAGTTATGAGGAAGTGCGGGCGGCTTATGACAAATATTATCAGGACGAATTTTTTGTCCGTGTTCTGGACAGGGATGTGTGCCCGCAGACCAAATGGGTGGAAGGCAGTAATTTTGTGGATGTGAATTTTAAGATTGACCCGAGAACCAACCGGATCGTGATGATGGGCGCCATGGATAATCTGGTAAAGGGCGCCGCCGGGCAGGCCGTGCAGAATATGAATCTGATGTTTGGCCTGGAGGAGACCCAGGGGCTTCGGCAGATTCCCATGTGCCCGTGATGGCGGGCCGGAGATTTTCCGGGGAACCTGGAAAGAGAGACTGACCTTAAAGGAGGAATCCATATGGAAATTATTCAGGGCGGCGTGACCGCGGCAAAAGGATTTTCGGCGGCCGCGGCTGCGGCCGGAATCAAATATAAAGACCGGACTGATATGGCCATGATTTTCTGTGATGTGCCCTGCAGGGCGGCCGGGACTTTTACAACCAATGTGGTAAAGGCGGCGCCTGTAAAGTGGGATCAGGAAATTGTCCGTCATCACACCGGAGCCCGGGCTGTGATCTGCAACAGCGGCATCGCCAATGCCTGCACCGGCCGGGAAGGGTACGGGTACTGTCAGGCTACGGCCCGGGCGGCGGCGGACGCGCTGGGAATTCCAGAGGACAGCGTGCTGGTGGCTTCCACAGGGGTGATCGGCATGCAGCTTCCCATGGAGCGCATTTCGGCCGGGGTGGCGGCCATGGTTCCCGGGCTTTCCTCCGCCCTGGAGGCGGGAACCCAGGCGGCCAGGGCTATTATGACCACAGATACCCGGAAAAAGGAAGCGGCGGTGCGGTTTACCCTGGGAGGGAAAACCGTGACCATTGGAGGCATGTGCAAGGGCTCCGGCATGATTCACCCCAATATGTGCACCATGCTTTCCTTTATCACCACGGACGCGAATATTTCCCGGGAAATGCTTCAGAGCGCTCTTTCCGAGGATGTGAAGGATACCTACAATATGGTGTCTGTGGACGGAGATACCTCCACCAACGACACGGTCCTTCTTCTGGCGGACGGTCTTGCCGGGAATCCGGAAATTACGGAGAAAAATCAGGATTACGAAGCCTTTAAAAGGGCTCTGAATTATGTGAATACCACTCTGGCGAAATCCATAGCCGGAGACGGGGAGGGGGCCACGGCTCTCTTTGAGGTAAAGATTGTGGGCGCACAGAGTAAGGAGCAGGCGGTGACTCTGAGCAAATCTGTAGTCACCTCGTCTCTTACAAAGGCCGCGATTTATGGGCATGACGCCAACTGGGGACGGATCCTGTGCGCCATGGGATATTCCGGCGCACAGTTTGACCCGGAAAGAGTGGATCTCTTTTTTGAAAGCCGGGCCGGAAAAATCCAGATTATTGAAAACGGAGTGGCCATAGACTACAGCGAGGAGGAGGCCACCCGGATTCTGTCCCAGGACGCGGTGACCGCCATCGCTGATCTGAAGATGGGGGACGCCGCCGCTACGGCCTGGGGATGTGATCTGACCTATGACTATGTAAAAATAAACGCGGATTATCGTTCCTGAGAGCCGGAACCCTGTAAATTTCCGGAAATCCGGGCTTTGCAGGGCCTCAGGTTTCATCGGGGTCAGATACTTTTGACCCCGACCGCATCTGAAAATGGGAGAATAGAAATGGTAAATAAAAAATATCTTGACAAGGCGGAGGTTTTAATTGAGGCCCTTCCCTATATTCAGCGCTTTAACCGCAAGATTGTGGTGGTAAAATACGGCGGCAGCGCCATGCTGGACGAAGAGCTGAAACGGAATGTGATTAAGGATGTGGTGCTTTTAAAGCTGGTTGGCTTTAAGCCGATTATTGTCCACGGCGGAGGAAAAGAGATCAGCCGCTGGGTGGGGAAGGCGGGAATGGAGGCCCGCTTTATCAACGGTCTGCGCGTCACGGATAAGGACACCATGGAGATCGTGGAGATGGTTCTGGCAAAGGTGAATAAGGAGCTGGTTACCCTGGTGCAGTCCCTGGGTGTGAAGGCCGTGGGAATCAGCGGGAAGGACGGCGGCCTCCTTCAGTGCAGGAAAAAGCTTTCCGACGGACAGGACATCGGTTATGTGGGGGACATCACACGGGTGGAGCCCAAGGTCCTTTATGATCTTCTTGAAAAAGATTTCCTCCCCATTGTTTTTCCGGTGGGCTATGATGAAAATTTTGATTCCTATAATATCAACGCGGACGATGCTGCCTGCGCCATTGCCGAGGCGGTAAACGCGGAAAAGCTGGCCTTTCTCACAGACATCGAGGGTGTGTACCGGGACAAGGACGACCCCTCCAGCCTGATCTCTGAGCTCCATGTGACGGAGGCGGAGGAGCTGATCCGGCAGGGCTATGTGGGCGGGGGAATGATTCCCAAGCTGCACAACTGTATCGAAGCAATAGCCAGGGGTGTGAACCGTGTCCACATTCTGGACGGGCGTATTCCCCACAGTCTCCTTCTGGAAATTTTTACCAACAAGGGAATCGGAACGGCGATTCTTCGGGAGGACGGCGAGAAATACTATCATGGAGGAGAATAGACAGATGAATATGAAAGAACAGATGGAGCAGTCAGAACAGAGCATTCTTCACACCTACAACCGTTTTCCGGTGGTCCTGGAGCGGGGAGAGGGCTGCTGCGTCTATGACTCCCAGGGAAAAAAATACCTGGATTTCGCTGCCGGCATTGCGGTAAATGCCCTGGGCTATCATTATCCGGGCTTTGACCAGGCCCTGAAGGATCAGATTGACAAACTGATCCATATTTCCAATCTGTATTATAATGAACCGATTATTGAGGCCGGAAAAAAGCTGGTGCAGGCCAGCGGTATGGCTAAGGCCTTTTTCACCAACAGCGGGACCGAAGCCATTGAGGGTGCTTTAAAGGCCGCAAAAAAATACGCATACGCCCGGGACGGCCATGCCGGTCACGAGATTATTGCCATGAATCACTCTTTCCACGGCCGTTCCGTGGGAGCCCTTTCCGTAACCGGAAACGCCCATTACCGGGAGCCTTTTGAGCCGCTGATGGGCGGGGTGAGATTTGTGGATTTTAACGATCTTGAGAGCGTAAAGGCCCAGATTACGGAGAAGACCTGTGCCATTATTGCGGAAACCGTGCAGGGAGAGGGCGGGATTTATCCGGCGTCTCTGGAATTTCTGGCCGGACTTCGGGCTCTTTGTGATGAGCGGGATATCCTTCTGATCCTGGATGAGATCCAGTGTGGGATGGGACGCACCGGAGAATATTTTGCCTGGCAGCGCTACGGGGTGATGCCGGATATCATGACCTGCGCCAAGGCCCTGGGCGGCGGTGTTCCCGTGGGCGCCTTTGTCCTGGGAGAAAAGGCCGCGGCATCTTCTCTTGCAGCCGGCGATCACGGGACCACTTACGGCGGAAATCCCCTTGTGTGTGCGGCGGTAAGCTGTGTGTTTGACATTTTCGAGAGAGATCATATTGTGGAACATGTCCGTGAGCTGACTCCCTATCTGGAATCCAGTCTGGATGTGCTGGTGGAAAAGTATGACTGTGTGGCCGCCCGCCGGGGAGCCGGATTCATGCAGGGACTGGTGATTCAGGGACGCCCGGTGTCTGAGGTGGTAAACAGGGCGCTTGAAAAGGGACTGCTGGTCATCTCCGCGGGGACAGATGTACTTCGGCTGGTTCCGCCGCTGATCATCCGCAGGGAGCATATTGATGAGATGGTTTCGATTCTCGCCTCCTGTCTGGCATAACATTTCTGAGAGGATCAAAGACGTCTGTTTAAATAATTGCTAATTTTTTGTCAGGAAAACATCGGATTTTCATGATTTAAACAAAAATCAGGGAAATCCGATGTTTTTTTTTCGAAGGTATTGACTTTGAAAGTTAATTGGAGTAAACTCAAAGTTAGTGAATGAAAACTTTCAAGAATAGGAGAACGGAGGGATTTCATGCAGCCATTAGTATTTTTTCAATCCGGTGAGAGCGGTATGATCCAGAAGGTCAGCGGCGCCGATGAAACCCGGAGGTTTCTGGCTGGTCTGGGCTTTGTGGAGGGTGCTTCCATTTCGGTGATCTCAGAGCTTTCCGGCAATCTGATTGTGAATGTAAAGGATTCCAGAGTGGCCATCAACAGGGAAATGGCCCGGCATATTATGGTTCAGCCCGGAGCTGTGGCAAACGCAGGCGTCAGCGCCGCGGAAGCGTAAATGCAAAAGCAAAAAGCCGGACATAGCCATTGCCGCCGCAGAAGAGGAATGTCTTTGCTTATGACAGACGGTTTTATGGGAATGCGCCCAGGCGTGTTCCTTTTTAAAGGAATAGAAAGAGGAGGAATGAGAAATGACCTTACGCGAAGCGAGTATTGGTTCCACAGTAGTGGTAACCAAAATCAGCGGAGATCCGGCCTATAAGCGCCGTATCATGGACATGGGAATTACCAAGGGGAGTGAGATTTATATCCGCAAGGTAGCTCCTTTGGGCGATCCGGTGGAGATCACCATCCGGGGCTATGAGCTTTCCCTGCGCAAGCTTGATGCACAATGTGTCGAAGTAAAAGAGAAATGAAAATAAAAACGGAGCTCCCGGAAGACTTTCGGGGCACCATTTAAAAGGAGGAAAAAATGTCTGTAACGATTGCTCTCGCCGGCAACCCGAACTGCGGTAAGACCACCATGTTTAATGCGCTTACCGGGGCGAACCAGTATGTAGGCAACTGGCCGGGTGTTACGGTGGAAAAGAAAGAGGGAAAACTGAAAAGCAACAAGGAAGTGACGGTAACCGATCTTCCGGGTATTTATTCTCTTTCTCCATATACCCTGGAGGAAGTGGTAAGCCGTGATTATATTCTGAAGGAAAACCCCGATGTGATCATTGATCTGGTGGACGCCACCAACATCGAGCGGAATCTGTATCTGACCACACAGCTGATCGAGACCGGAGTTCCGGTGGTGATCGCTCTGAACATGAGCGATCTGCTGGAGAAGAAGAACATCCGGATCAACGTGAAGGGCCTGAGCAGGGAACTGGGGTGCCCCATTGTGGAAACCTCCGCCTTGAGAGGCACAGGTCTGGACGAGGTGGTGAATCAGGCCATCCGCGTGGCTGAAGCGAAGAAGGTCCCCAGTGTGAAACCTATCTTCTATAAGGAGATGGAATCCGCAATTACGGAGATCGAAGAGCTGCTCCCCGATTCCATCGGCTCACAGTATAAGAGATGGTACGCGGTGAAGCTTCTGGAGCGGGACAGCAAGGTAAAGGAATCGCTGAGTCTTTCCGCCTCCGCGAAGAACCGGGTTGAGGAGCTGGCCGCTGAGCTTGAGAAAACTCATGATGACGATACCGAGAGTATTGTGACCGATCAGAGATACCGCTACATACAGAAAATAATTTCCACTCATGTGAAAAAGAGCGGAGAGAAGCTGACTACATCCGATAAAATTGATAAGATTGTGACAAACCGTATCCTGGGTCTGCCCATCTTTATTCTTGTTATGTTCCTGGTATATTATGTCTCTGTGTCAACGGTGGGAACCATGGTTACCGACTGGACCAACGACAGCTTCGTAGGAGGAATTCAGGAGCTGGTGGGCGGCGCCCTGGAAGGCCTGGGCGTTCACGCGGTTCTGGTAAGCCTTGTGGTAGACGGCATCATCGGCGGACTTGGCGCGGTTCTGGGCTTTGTTCCCCAGATGGCCATCCTGTTCCTGTTTCTGTCTATCCTTGAGGACTGCGGCTACATGGTCCGGATCGCCTTTGTTATGGACCGTATTTTCCGTCATTTCGGACTGTCCGGCAAGAGCTTTATTCCTCTGCTGATTTCCTCCGGATGCGGAATCCCGGGAATCATGGCATCCAAAACCATTGAAAATGATAACGACCGCCGTCTGACCATTATGACGGCCACCTTCATCCCCTGCGGCGCAAAGCTTCCGGTAATCGCGCTGATGGGAGGAATTATGACCAGCTATGTGACCGGCAGCTATGAGGCCGGCGCATGGGCGGCACCTCTGATGTATTTTGCGGGAATCGCGGCGGTTCTGATTTCCGCGATTATGCTGAAGAAGACCAAACCCTTCTCGGGAAAGCCGGCTCCTTTTGTAATGGAGCTTCCGGAATACCATATTCCTTCGGTCAAAACCGTACTTCTCCATGTGTGGGAGAGACTGAAGGGCTTTATCATCAAAGCCGGAACCACCCTTTTTATCGCCTGTGTGGTGATGTGGTTCCTGAGCAGCTTTGGATTTGAAGGCGGCTTTGGCCTGGTGGAGGATTCCGCGAACAGTATTCTGGCGGCTCTGGGAAGTGTGATCGCGCCGCTCTTTGCACCCCTTGGATTCGGACAGTGGCAGCCGGTTGCGGCCTCCATTTCCGGATTCTCCGCAAAGGAAGCCATCGTTTCCACCATGGGCGTGCTTGCCAATGTGAGTGAGGAGCTTTCCGAGGACACCGCCACCGTTGGAGCGGCGATTCAGTCCTGGTTCCCCACTTCTGTGGCTGCGTTCTCCTTCCTGATCTTTAACCTTCTGGATTCGCCCTGTCTGGCGGCCATCGCCACCATGGCACAGCAGATGCAGTCCAGAAAGTGGTTCTGGTTTGCGATTCTGTTCCAGAATGTTTTTGCCTATGCGGTTGCGCTGATCGTATACCAGCTGGGAACCTTCTTTACCGGCGGCGGTTTTGGATTTGGTACTGTTGTGGCACTGGTTCTTCTGGCTGTCATGCTGTATCTGCTTTTCCGCCCGGATCCCTACAAGGATCAGAAGAGTGTGACCAGGCGATCTGTACAGGTTGCGGATTAAGAAAAAAATGTGTATAATGGAATGAAACTTATATACAGGCCGGGAATGTCCCCGGCCTGTGTGTGCAGGAAGGCAGGGATTGAAAATGATAGGAAATATTCTTGTGATTGCCTTGGTTGTGGGATATGTGGCTTTTGTGCTGCGGTATCTTTACAGGCAGAAAAAAGCGGGAAATTCAGGCTGCCTTGGATGCAGCAGTGCCGGATGCGGCGGAAGCTGCCAGAGCTGCGGCGGGTGCTCTGCGAGCAGGAACCGGGCGGAAACGCTGAAAAAGAAAGGAAGGTAGCGCATGCTTGCAAATATCATCGTGATTCTGATCGTGGCGGTGATCCTGGTGTTTGCGGTGCGGGAGAGCCGGAAGCATTTTCGGGGAGAGAGTGCCTGCTGCGGCGGAAGCGGCCGGGCGGAGATTCCGGTGAAAAAGCTGGAGGGAAAGAAGATCGGGGAAAAAACCCTGCGGATCTCCGGGATGACCTGTGACCACTGTGTGGAGAATGTGACAAAGGCCATTAACCGCATTGACGGCGCGGCGGCCAGGGTCAGCCTGAAAAAGGGAGAGGCTGTTGTATCCTATGATCGGGAGATCTCTGACGCGGAGCTAAAAAAAGCCGTGGAAGCCAGAGGCTACAAAGTGGAAGCCATCCATAGTTAAACGTGGCGGCAGCCTGTATCGAAGTGATATATTCGAAGATACAGGCTGCTGCCACGTTTTGTTGTTCCTGTGCGTTCAGAGCATCCACACATCGGAATTGGTGGAGGATACGGAGATGGCTCCCGCGGAGAGCGCGCTCATGACATCCTCCTTGTCGGAGATCAGTCCGCCCGCGATGACAGGTACCCTGGACATCTTTGTAATATTGCGGATGATCTTGGGCATCAGTCCCGGGAGAATTTCTACCATGTCCGGCTTTGCCGAGGCCAGCTGTCTGGGAATGTTCTCGTAGGCCATGGAATCCAGGACAAAAATCCGCAGTGTGGTGTACAGTCCCAGCTCCTTTCCCCGTTTAATGATGGCCGGCCTTGTGGATATGATGCCGTCCGCCTGCGTGTGTCTGTGTATGTAATCCACAGCGATTTCCTTGCTGTTTAACCCGTCAATGAGATCTACGTGAACCATGGCGATTTTTCCCGCGTCCTTTACCCTCTGGACGATCTCTCCAATGCTGCACACGTCGCCATATAATATAAAAACAATCTTAATATCCCCGCACCGGTCGCAGCAGGTGTCAAGTCCCTGGTCATTCTTAACCGCGGCAATCACGGGATTTGCTTCAATCAGTTCAAAGTAATCTGACTTCAATTCGTCTGCATCTCCTTTTCTGCTCATCTGAATTTCTTCTGGAATTTTAACATGGATTTAACTTTTTTTCAACATTCATGCTATGATGTTGGGGTCAAAAGTATTTGCCCCCTATGATTGAAGTGACAAAAGGGATTTTGCCGCTGTGATTGCCGGGTGAAACCCGGAAGAACGAGAAACATATGAAACAACAATGAAACACATGAAACAAAATTGACTTTGTGATGAATATAAAGTATTGTTAAAACATCACAAAAGGATGAGGAAAAAATTTAAAAATAATGAAATAATGCACAGATTTCATTGGACTTTGGGGAGGAATGGAAATGAGTGCGACCATCCGTGATGTGGCGAAACTGGCGAAGGTTTCTCCGGCGACGGTTTCCCGTTATTTTTCGGGAAGCAACGTGGTCGGAGCGGAATTATCAAAAAGAATAGAAACAGCGGCGAATACCCTCGGGTATGTGCCCACCAGAGATGTGCGGAGAAATCAGGGAGTGATTCTGGTTCTCTGTCCGAATCTACAGCTTGGTTATTTCAGCGAGGTTCTGAAGGAAATCATAAAGCAGATGCCAAAATATAAATGCAGGGTTGTGATTATTCCCACACTGTCCGGGGATGACAGCTACAAATCCTTCCTGACGGATCTGTACGTGATCGGCGTCATATATCTGGATGAGGATATCGCGAAAGAGATGATCCACTATATCCGGGCAAAAAATATAAGGCTTGTGATGCTGGGAGGCGCCACTCTGGAGGAGCGCTGTGACATGGTTCACATAAACGATATGTCCGCGGCCTATGAGGGTATGAAATATCTTCTGAGCCTGAATCACAGAGATATTCTGATCCTGGCCGATTTTCCCCAGAGCTTCAGCTCCGGCTTTCAGCGGATGGTGGGCTGTCAGCAGGCGATGAAGGAGGCGGGAATCCCCTTTGATGAGGAACAGATGGTAATGTACGGCGATCTCACCTATGAGCGGGGCTGGCAGTCCACCGCTCTTGCGCTGAAAAAGGGAAAAAGATTTACGGCGGTCTTCGCCTTCAGCGATGAGGTGGCCCTGGGCAGTATCTCAGCTCTGGCGGAAAGCGGGCTGCGGGTTCCGGAGGATATTTCCGTACTGGGATTTGACGGAATCAGTATTTCCGACCGGGTGGTGCCAAAGCTGACAACCATCTATCAGCCCGTGGATAAAATGGTGGAATGGACCCTGAATACAATCTGCAATATGGATAAGCAGCAGACGGAGGCTATGGAGTATACACTGCCTTATCGCCTGCTGGAGCGCGGAACCTGCAAAAGAAGGGAGGAAGAATGAATGAAAAAAAAGATCAGAGGGGGACTCTGGAGAATCTTCCGCTTTCTGTTCCTCGGCTTTATGGCCCTGATATCTGTAGGACCTCTGGTCTGGATCTTTCTGTCCTCTTTTAAGACGAATCGTGAGATTCTGTCCTCCGCCTTTTCCCTTCCGTCCTCCTGGGGGCTGGACGGCTATGAGGCGGCACTGCAGCTGGCTCCGATTTTCAAATATTATGGAAACAGTGTGATTATCGCCGTGGGAAGTACGGCTTTAAACGTTCTCATTGTCTCCATGGCCGCCTATGTGCTGGCAAGATATAAGTTTAAGGGCAGTACGTTTATTACGCTGCTTTTGTCCGTATCCCTTCTGATTCCCACAGCCGCCCTTCTGATGCCGATTTACAAAATCATGATCGCAATCGGACTGTTTGACACAAGGCTCGGACTGATTCTTGTGTATGCGGCGCTCGGCCTTCCCACCTCTCTGTTTGTTTTTAAAAGCTATTTCCAGGGAATTCCAAGGGAGCTGGAGGACGCGGCGTATATTGACGGTGCCGGGTTTTACCGCACATTTTTTGTGATCGTCTTTCCCCTGGCGCGGTCCGGACTGGCAACCGGCGCCATTCTTCAGTTCCTTACATCCTGGAATGAATTTATGTTCGGACTGGTTCTGACACAAAGCGCGGAGGTTCGCACCCTTCCCCTGGCCCTGAATTATTTTACCTCACAGTTTTCCTTTAACTATACAGCCATGTTTGCGGCGCTTACCATGGTTATTATTCCCAGTATTGTGGTTTATGTACTGCTTCAGGAGCAGGTGACCACAAGTATGGTGGCAGGGTCTGTAAAGGGATAAAAAGAGAATGATAAACCGTTCTGGACGGTTATCAGATAAGGTCCGCCGAAAGCGGACGCAGCACAAATCATCATAAAAAAGGAGGAAGAAGACTATGAAGAAAAGAATCGCAGAGCTGATGGCGGCTGTTATGGCAGTGGGAATTCTGGGATGTGTACCGGTGTATGCCGAGGATGGCGTGACGGAAATCAGCTTTCCAACCATGTGGGTCGGTGTAAATACCAACACGGACTGGTTTAACGAGAGACTGGAAGCCTTCAACGAGGAATACGGAGACACAATCCAGGTCAACGTGGAGGAAATTGCGGGAGACCAGAATTATGTGGATAAGCTTAAGGTTTTGTATTCGTCCAATTCACTTCCGGATACCTTCAACGCAGGAGGATATAATCTGATTGATTCCATGCAGGATCAGCTGGTGGATCTGACGGATTACGTGGATGATGAATGGAAGTCTCTGGCCTCCGATATTTCATGGGAAGTGAATTCCAGAGATGGGAAGATATATGGAATTCCTTATACCAGACAGGTGATCGGATATTTTTATAACAAGGATCTTTTTGCGGAGGCGGGAATTGAGGAGCCGGCCACCACATGGGAGGAATTCTTTGAGCAGTGTGACATGCTTCTGGAAGCGGGGATCACGCCTCTCTCCATGGACACCGCGGATTCCGGCTGGGTAACTTCTCTTATGCTCTGTGCCATCGTGGGCCAGACAGATGAAGGGGAGGAGTTTATGAATACCAATCTTCCCACAGATTATAATACAGAGGAATTTATCGCTGCGGCGGAGATGATTCAGACCATGTTCCAGAAATATACCACCTCTGATGCGGTGGGAGGAGCCTATGAGAATGCCGCCAGCAACTTCTATATGGAAGAGACCGCGATTATTGCCAACGGACCGTGGATGGTCAGTGATTTTTACGATGACACACTGGTGGAAGAAGGATTCGCGGATAAAATCGGAACCGCAATGTTCCCTGGAAGCGTGATGTATAACAGCGGAAAAATTGGCTGGAATATCGCGTCAACGGATGAGGAGACCCTGGAAGCAACGCTTACCTTTGTAAAGTTTATGACAAATGAGGAGAGCCAGCTCAGAATGCTGGAAGTGACCGGGGATATTCCCGCATCCGAGGATATCACCTCCGACGATGTGTATCCGCTTGTAAATGAGGTAATTGAAAACGGAAATAACGCGGAGCACTGCATCAATGACTTCCAGAGTCTCTGGTATGCCAATGTTGTGGATGAGATCAGCGTACAGTATCCCCTTCTCGCACAGGGAGAGATCACGGCAGAGGAATTTGCCCAGGCACTGACAGACGCGGCGGCGAAGAACTGATTCGTTTTTTGAAAGGGTTTTCTGCAGGATTCGGAACGGGCGCCTGTTTTAAGGCGCCGGTTCCCTGACGGACCGGTTGGCGGAAATGAGATGAGGTGATGGAGCATGAAAGTTAAAAAATGGAAGCTGGCCAGTTTTCTGATTCCATGTCTGCTTCTTTTTGGACTGATTTATTTTATACCCATGTGCATGGTGTTTGGAAGCTCGTTTTTTGAGTGGAAAGCGGGAGGCATTTTCCGGTTTGTGGGGCTTGAGAATTATATTCAGGCCTTCACCAGTGATTCCCGGATGCTTCATGCTCTGAGAAATACCGTAATCTGGGTGGTTCTCCAGTCTGTTGTCCATGTTGCCCTTGGCACAGTCATTGCCTTTATGCTTGCCAGGAGGAGAAGAGGGTGGAAGATTCTCCGGACGGTATATATGATCCCAAATGTTATCTCATCCGCGGCACTGGGCGTGATTTTTCTGAATGTTTTCAACGCGAAGTATGGGCTGGTGAATTCCATAATCTCCGCGCTGACCGGGGAGGATTTTTCAAAGAACTGGTTCTTTGACCAGAATTCCGCCTTTATAACGGTTACACTTACCTGGCTTCTGTATACAGGTATGATTATTATTCTGGTTCTGGCCGGTGTATTATCCATCTCGGAAGACGTAGTGGAGGCGGCCAGAATAGACGGGGCCAATGAAATGCAGGTGAATATGCGTATTCGTCTGCCGCTGCTTCGCACAGTTCTGGGAACCAGTGTGATTCTTGCGGCGACCAGTATGCTGAAGGAATTTGAACTGATTTATCTGACAACCAACGGAGGTCCGGGGGATACCACTATAAATCTGCCATTGTATCTGTATAAGACATCTATGACAGACAACAATTACGGGTATGCGAATATGATGGGTGTAGTTCTGATTGTCGCCGGAATTGTGGTAGTCTATGCGATTAACCGGCTGTTTCGGATGGACGAGGCAGATTACTGATCAGGCGCCTGCAGATGAAGATACAGGTGTTTTCTGGATGGATGAAGCTTTGAATTGTGGCATCAGGAGGGACAGATTATGAAGATTTCAGTGATCGGGGGCGGCGGCGTCCGCGCGATGTTTCTCGCGAAAAGTCTGGCGCAGAGCAGTGAGGAACTGAAGTTTGATGAAATCGTATTTATGGACAACAATGAGAAAAAGCTGAATATTTACGGGAGGATGGCTGCCAGACTTGTAAAAGAACTGAGGCCGGAGCTGAATTTCCGGCTGACAACGGACCCGGTGGAGGCGGTTCGGGATGCGGATTATATCATTACTACCATACGGGTGGGGGAGGATGATATGCGCATCCGGGATGAGAGGATTGCCCTGAACCTGGGACTTCTGGGACAGGAAACGACGGGAGCTGCAGGCTTTTCTTTTGCCATGCGCTCCGTGCCGGCCCTGGCGCGGTACTGTGAACTGGCAAAAAAATACGCGTCCAAAGATGTGAAAATTTTTAATTTTACCAACCCCGCAGGGGTGGTTTCCCAGACTCTGCGGGATATGGGGTATGATTTCACCTTTGGAATCTGTGACTGCCCCAGCAGTCTTCTTCATTCTTTTGCAAAGCTTTACGGGGTGCCCCAGGATTCGGTTACCGGGGAATGCTACGGATTAAATCATCTTTCCTTTTTTGAGAGTGTGAAGCTTGACGGAAGAGAAATCATGCCGGAGCTTCTGGCGGATCCAAGACTGTACACAGAGACAGATATGCGGTTTTTCGGGAAGGATCTCGTGGACCATATGGGATGCATTCTGAATGAATATCTGTATTATTATTACTATCGTGAGGAAGCGGTCCGCAATATTCTGGAGGCCGGGATTACCAGAGGCGAGGTGATCCGGGACGTGAATCTTCATATGACAGAGGCGCTTTCCCATATGGATATTGGGAAGGATTTTGAGGGCTGTCTGAAGGTTTTTGACCTGTGGTACGGGAAACGGGAGGACGCCTATATGTCCAACGAGACCGGGGTAAAACGGGTGAAAACTCCCTACCATTTTGACATTTATGAAAAGGACGCGGGAGGCTATGCGGGTGTTGCGCTGAAATATATCCGCGCCAGAAACACGCCGGGAATCAGTCAGATGATTCTCTGTGTTCCCAACCAGGGGGCGATTCCGGGACTTCTGGACAGTGACGTGGTGGAAATCACCTGCTCGCTGGAAAACGGCGTATACACTCCCCATAAAATTCACAATCCGGGAGAACTTCAGATGGAACTGATTCGCAGCGTAAAGCTCTATGAGAGACTGGCGTCCAAAGCCCTGCGGACAAAAAGCATTTCCACGGCGATTGACTGTCTGATGGTTCATCCGCTGGTGAATTCCTATTCTCTGGCAAAGGAGCTTGTCAACGCGTATCTGGAATCCAATAAAGAATACACGGAGGAATGGAATTGAATGGATTTTGTGGGCGGCGTAGGGTACGCAAATATAGATCTGATATATTCAGACCTTGAAAGGCTTCCCGGAAAAGGGGAGGAGGTCTTTGCCAAAGATTTCGGGATGTATCTGGGCGGCGGAATTCCGGCGACAATGATTAACGCCGGACGGCTGGGGATTCCTTCCAGGGTGGTCACCTTTATCGGGGAGGATTATTTTTCCCGGTTCGTGAAGGAAGAGCTGGAACGGCATCATATGGAGGTCCTTAATCTTTACAGAGGAGACGGAAATCCCGTGATCGTCTCGTCTACCATGGTATACAGTCAGGAGAGAAGCTTTGTCTCCTATCACGATGAACTGAAGATTACGTCAGAGCTTCTGGAGGAAGCCTACCGGCATCTCACCGGCGCGAAGGTTGTAGATATGCATACCGGGTTTCTGGAGATCTATGGGAAGCTTCAGAGGGAAGGAACGATTCAGGTTTTTGATACGGGATGGGAGGAAGGGCTTTCCCTGGAAAAATACAGGGATTACCTGGAAATCGCAGATTACTATATGCCCAATCAGAAGGAAGCACTGAAAATTACCGGGGAGACTGCACTTGAGGGAGCCGTCCGGAAGCTTTCACAGTATTTTGAGCATGTAATCGTCAAGCTTGACCGAAAGGGCTGTCTTCTGAAGGACAGGGAGGGAACCCGTATCATACCTCCGTTAGAGGGAATCCGGAGCGTGGATTCCACAGGTGCAGGAGACGCCTTTATGAGTGGGTTTATTTACGGACTTTATCATGATTATCCCGTGGAACAATGTATCCGCTTTGGAAATGTTACCGGCGGGATCTGTGTTCAGAGCATGGGGTGTCTGACAAGCTATGTGGAGGAAGAGCGGCTGCTGGATTTGAGCAAAAGTATTGGGAAAAGTGAATACCTGTAAATAAACAGCTGTAATGGAAAAATGAACCTGGCAATTCTGATTTTCGGAATTGTCAGGTTTTTTTGCAGTGTGCCGGGCATGGTACGGTTCTAACTGGCGGAAGTCCAGTCTCCAGTCATGGATAACTTACCGTTCATGTGGATGCCTAAAACAGCAGTCGTGGAAAATTTTATGGCTCTGTATGAACGCCTCTTCCACGACAATGATTTACAGGGAAAATTAAACAACATTATTTCCGTACTGGGGTTTGACGGAATCAGTATGCTGTATACAATAAAGTCTCTGCGTAACGCAGTAGCACATAATAACATTATTTTGATACACGATTTAAAGACAGAAAAATCAATTCTGTATTAAAAAAGTGGGTGGAAAAGGAAACTGGTATACAAAACATTACGCTTTATTCCCTAGTGGATTACATTATTATTGTGTGTTCGACTTCGCTTTTCAGAACGAGTTTACTCTGGAAGAAAATATTGCCCTTGTCTTCTAAAAAGCGTGAAAGTTTACGGCAGCTCCGCAATATGCTCAAGCAAATATTTAATAAAATATTGGCTGGCAATCGGCAGACTGCTCTTGTCTTTGAAACAGATTGCGAGGCTGCGGTAAACCGGTGGGTCAATGGGCAGACAGACAATGTTGTAGTTGGTACGCCGCACCATTAACTCAGCAAGGATGCTGACCCCAAGACCCGCCTCCACCATCGTCATAATGGCATAGTCATCGTGTATCCGGTATTGAATGTCCGGCGTCAGGCCGGCTTCTGCGAAAGCGTTCATTGGTTCGCTGTAATTTCCTTCTTCCAGCAAAATGAAAGGGGATTTTGTCAGCGCCTGGATAGGAACGCTCCTTTCATTCGCAAGGGGATGATTTGATGGAAGGATTGCCAGCATTTCGCCGTCCTTAATGGGGACGGTGTTCATATCGCTGACCGCCGGGGGTGTTACGAAGCCGAAATCGATGGCTCCGGTTCTGATCCATTCCGGTATCAGCTGGTAATCTCCCTGGTGAAATAAAAACTGCACATGGGGATAGTGTTCCTGAAAGCCTTTGATTAGCCCCGGCATCCAGTGGCAGGTAATGCTGGAGATCGTGCCGACACGGATGACGCCGGACTCTAAGCCTTTGATCTCATTTGCCTTTTCCTGCATGGCCTGATACTGGTAAATGGTTCGTTCGATAAAAGGATAAAGTTCAGCGCCTTCTAACGTGAGCTTTACGCCGTGTCGGGAGCGGTTCAACAGCTTTATGGACAGCTCATTTTCCAACGAGGCGATCATCTGGCTGATGGAGGACTGCGTATAACCTAACGTTTCCGCAGCCTTTGTGAAGCTGCCAAGCTCTACGATTTTCTTCAGGGCAATATATCGGTTCATGGTTTTCAAATCGTCCTTTCTAATAATAACATTAGAAACATTTGTTTTACTTATTATACAGGGACGGATATAATGGTGTCAACAGAAAAAAGAAATGAGGGAATGACCATGAGACAGTTTGTAGTAGATGCCTTTACAGATACCGTGTTTAAGGGCAATCCGGCAGCCATTTGCGTAATGGAAGGCTGGATACCGGAAAGCCTGATGATGTCTATCACATTGGAGAATAATTTTTCGGAGACTGCATTTGCAGTGAAAGAAGGATCATCATATCGTCTGCGGTGGTTTACGCCCGGTGGGGAGATCGACCTCTGTGGTCATGCCACCCTTGCTGCTGCGTATGTTATCCTGAGATTTTATGAGGTGGGACAAACGACTGTGATCTTTCAGACCATGAGTGGTCAGCTGACGGTTGAAAAGGATGGGGAACTCTACAAAATGGATTTCCCTGCGTATGAATTGAAACAGGTTCCTGTCTCTGGGCAGATGATCGAAGCGACAGGAGCCGTCCCGGTTGAAGCGTGGATGGGCAGAGATCTTCTGTGTGTGTTCGATGATGCCGAGATCATCCGAACCATGAAACCGAATCAGGAATGCGTTAAAAATCTGGATGGGCTGATTTTACAGGTAACAGCGCCCGGAAATGACGTTGACTGCATCTCACGTTCCTTTGCGCCAAAGTGCGGGGTGGCCGAAGACCCTGTTTGTGGTTCCGGGCATTGTCACATTGCTCCCTATTGGGCAAAACGCCTGAATAAAAGTAATATCATCGCTGTCCAGGCATCCGCAAGAGGCGGAAAACTCTATTGCTGTATGAACGAAGGCCGGGTAACGCTGGCGGGAAAAGCAGCCCTATACGCAATCTCAGACCTGGTGATAGAAGGAATCAGCGTAAATTCGGAGGGAACGCCATGATACGGACACAGAAAAAAGCAAGCCATGTCTTACAATCCGTGATTGCGGTTACGGCGGCCTGTCTGGTCTTTGCCATCATGCAGGGTATCCATGATAACTATGGGATTATGCTGACAGGTGTTGTGGAACACACCGGGCTGGATTATGCCTCGGTCAGTTTTGTGATCGCAGTCGGTCAGATTTTATATGGGGCAACGCAGCCATTGTTTGGAATGCTGGCGCTGCGAAAAAGCAATGCGTTTGTGATGCTCTGCGGCGTTTTACTTATGGCGGCTGGCCTTATCACAACTCCTTTCTGCGGCAACTCATTGACGCTTCTGCTTTCCTTCGGGATTATACTCCCGGCAGGAACGGGAGCGCTGTGTTTCGGTATCATCATGGGCGCAATTTCTCCGATCATCGGAGAAGAAAAAGCGGCTGTTGTATCCGGCATTTTGCAGGCCAGCGCCGGAATTGGTGATGCGCTGATGTCTCCTGCTCTGCAATCTCTGATTCAGTGGAAAGGGATCAGTTTCACAATGCCCGTTTTCTCTGTGCCGATTTTGCTGACGATTCCGGCAGTGATCTGGCTCGGAAATAAGGGGAAGAAAGCAGCCGTCGTGCAGTCCACGGAATCGGCACGGAAGGAGAAACTGTCTCAGATTTTGGGGGCTGCGTTTCATGATCCGGCGTACTGGTGCCTTTTGGTCGGATTTTCTACCTGCGGTTTCCATATGGCGATCATCGAGACGCACCTGTATTCCCAATACGTTTCAAACGGCATTCCAGGAAGGATCGCTTCTCTGACCCTTACGGTTTATGGAATTATGACGATGATCGGAGCAGTGATAACCGGATTTCTGGGGCAAAAAATCCGGATGAAGAATGTGCTGGCAAGCGTTTACGGCATTCGGGTCATCATAGCGCTTGCGTTTTTGCTCCTGCCCAAGACCATACCATTTGCATTTGCTGCAACTGCAATGCTGGGACTGACCGGGGATTCTACGGTTCCGCCTACCACTGGAATTATCAGCAAAAAGGTCGGTGTTGCCCGTATGGCAGTGGTTTATGGCTCCATTTTTATCGGACACCAGATCGGCGCTTTTTTCAGCGCATGGCTGGGCGGTGTTCTGGTCGGGACTTCGATCGGATATAACGGTCTTTGGGCAGTTGATTTGTGCCTGGCTTCTGTTGCAGCGATTGCAAGCTACAGGGTCAAAGAGTAATTATAGTAAATTATGTCGGAGTGTATAAAGACAGGTTTGCATGATCCTGATCCCGAAAAGCGAGTGCAGTGGGAGAAAATACCGCACGAGGGAGAGATTTCAACTCCGGAGGAATGGGTGCGGTATGTGGTTGAGAGATTAGAAAGAGAAAACTGTGAGGAACTGCTTATTTTATAAACCATTTACTCCCGGCACATGAACTTCTTCCAAAATTTCTCCAACAATCATAATCGAGAAGATCCTGCTTTGGTCATTGACTTCGAGTCAACGACTTGATATAATGTCGGTAAAAGGAGGTCGTGATTATGGGCAAACGGCAAATTGCAGCGATGCAGACAAGGTTAAAGATTATTACAGCGGCAGAGAAGTTGATTAAGGAACGAGGATTTGAAAACGTGACGATTGACGAGATCGCCGCTGAAGCCGGAGTGGCCAAGGGGAGCTTTTATACTTACTTCAAACGGAAGGAAGATGTGGTAGGCGAGATTGCCAAAGCCACGTTTATCGAAATGCAGAAAAAGTCCATGGAGGTTCCGGGGGATGTGTGCGACCGGCTGGCTTCCTTCCTGCGGGATTCTATGAAATATATTAAAGAAAGCACCGTGAAAATCTCTCAGCAGTGGATTAAAAATGTGGTTGAGCCGGAAAACGAAGATGGGAAAAATAAGCTGCTCTATGATCAGAGTGTTGTGAAAGGAATTCTGGAACAGGCAGTGGGTCAGGGGGAGCTTGCAAAAGAAACGCCTGTAGACAATCTTACAGAGTGCATTGCAGCGCAATATTATGGAATCGTATTTTGTTGGAGCATTTTGGATGGAGCTTTTGACCCGATCAGCCGGATGGAGGAATACTGCTACGGGCAGTTGAAGGATTCCCTAATCCCGTATAAAAATCAGGAAGCCGCAGGAACGGAGACGGAAGAAACATGAAAAAAAGAATGATTGCGTTGCTTCTGATAATGGTGATGCTTTTAGCGGTGGTCGGTTGTGCATCCGAAAGCAGTACAGATAAACCAGGAACAGGATCGATTGATTTTACAACAGGCAACGAGCAGGATGACAGCGGCAGTCATGACAACGGAAGTGACATAATTCTTTCAGGGACTTCGACGGGAACCATACCGGATTCTCTTGCGGAGATTTCTTCTGAATATTTTCAGGAGGCAGAGTAACAGGGTTCGTTGGAAGAACTTGAGTATGATACGTTTTAATCATTTTCTTATGAAGAACAATCGCAATCTCTGACAAAGCGGGCGATTGTGTATTTGCCATATGGTTATTCCGAAGATATTCAGTATGATGTGTTTTATTTTATGCATGGCGGATGGAGCAATGAGACAAGCACCCTCGGTACACCCGGAAATGAAAATGAATTCAAGAACGTGTTGGATAATGCGATACAAAACGGAGAAATCGAGCCGCTCATCGTAGTCTGTCCTACCTATAACAATACAAATGAAAACGGGCAGGATTCCGACAGCTTTTCTCTTGCGATGCAGCTGACGGAAAATTATCACAATGAGCTGGTAAATGATCTGCTCCCTGCTGTAGAAGGAACATACAGCACCTACGCCGAGGATGTGACGCCTCAGGGATTGGCGGATGCGAGAGACCACAGAGGGTTTGGCGGATTCTCCATGGGGTCGGTGACTACATGGAGAACCTTTGAATATTGCATGGATTATTTCCGCTATTATCTTCCAATGAGTTGTGGGACATCTCTGGACGATGAGGAAATCTGGCAGGGAGCCGCTGACTATAATCTGGAAGACTATTTTGCCTGGATCATAACGGGAACAAGGGATTTTGCTTACAGTTATGATGAAAACCGTGCAGAAGCGATGCGTAATTCCGGGTATTTTACAGAGGCCAGTTCACTGGAAAACGGGAATTTTGCTTATACAGTGAAAGATGGGTATTCCCATGATGGAACGGCGGCAATGGAATACACCTACAATGGTCTGCGGCTTTTCTGGGGAGCCAAAGCAGATGAAACGGATGCAGAATGAGGAGGTTTATGATGCAGAAAGGAACTACTCAAATAGGACGGGCAGGCAGGAGGTTTGTTCGTGTGATTCTTGTATTGATTGTAATCATTGCTGCTGTGATTGGAATTTACGAATTTCTTCTGCGCAGACTTCCGGCTGGAACGACGATTGCGGAAAGCACACTTGGGACCGTGGAAGTTATTTCAGAGGAAGTGACTTTTGAAAATACAGACAGTGGGCTTCAACTAGCCGGTATTTTGTTTAAGCCGGCGAATCTGGATGAAACTGTGGAAAACCCGGCAATCGTGGTAACCGGCCCGATGCTCTCGGTAAAGGAACAGGCACAGAGCATTTATGCCGCACGGCTTGCAGAACAGGGATATGTGACGATTGTGTTTGATTATTCTTATTTTGGAGAGAGTGAAGGTGAACCGCGTTATCTGGAGCTTCCCGATATAAAGGCAAGCGACATCAGCAGTGCGGTGACGTATCTTTCTTCGTTGGACTATGTGGACGCGGAGAGAATCGGTGGGATCGGTATTTGTGGTTCCGGCAGTTATATGCCGTATGCGGCAATTCTGGATGAACGGATAAAAGTGGTGGCTTCTGTTGTGCCAGGCACCACAATGGACTCCTTCATTATGGAACCGTTGGAGCAGGTGGAGGAAGATCGGATTGCTTATGAAAATGGTGAGGCGGAACCGACATATATTAACCTGATGCCGCGCTACTATCTGGATGGCGCAAGATACTATTTTAATTCTGCGAGGGGCGCAAGAGATAATTGGAGCAACCGGGCAGTTTCGTGGAGTGAGATTGGGTTTGCGGATTTTCATCCCACACAGCTGATCAGTCAGCTGAATGCGCCGTATCTTGTGATTACCGGGGAGAACGCATGGAGCCGATCCGGTGCGGAATTTCTTTATAATAATGCTGTGTCAGAAAAAGAATTCTATCTCGTGGAAGACGCAGGACAT
>JAJQBI010000065.1 GCA_021203365.1 Clostridiales bacterium | reverse complement strand
CTTATAAATTTATCCGGATATTTTTTCATTCTGGAAAAAAATAAAAAAGGCAGCGCGGAACTTCCGCGCTGCCTTTATTCTCTCATGCCTTCCGGTTTCTCTGTGCCTTGATCTCCTCCAGCTCATCAAAGATCACCTCATTGAGGACCTTGATGTAGGTTCCCTTCATGCCGGAAGAACGGGATTCTATGACACCTGCACTCTCAAACTTGCGCAGGGCATTGACAATGACAGAGCGGGTGATTCCAACGCGGTCGGCAATCTTGCTGGCCACCAGGATTCCCTCATCCCCATCCAGCTCGTCAAAAATATGGATAATCGCCTCCAGCTCAGAAAAGGACAGCGTGCTGAACGCAGATTTCACCACCTGCTGTTTCCGGTCCTCCTCCGCATTCTCCTCATGCACGGCGCGCATCATTTCCAGACCCACAACCGTCGTCCCGTATTCGCTGACGATAATATCCTCGATATCGTAGGCTTTGTCACTGCGATACATAAAAACCGTGCCAAGGCGTTCTCCGGCGATGTCAATGGGGTTGATGATCCCCTGGTAATTCCCGGACACATGCTCAAAACCCAGAGTCTGCAGATTCACATTCTCCTTCGTCGACAAAACGCCCAGAAATCTCTCATTCAGCAGGCTGTCCACATGTCCGCCCACCTGATCCTCGATAAGCTCCGTGATTTCTTCCACGCCGGGACAAAGACTTACGCCCAGAACCTTGCCTTTTCTGCTGAGCACCAGAATATTCGAGCTCAGTGTCTCCATAAGGACCTGGCAGATGTCATTAAAAACCACCTTGCTGGAACTGCTGTTATGCAGGAGTTTATTGATCTTTCTCGTTTTATCCAGTAATTGGACGCTCATTTCTTCCTCCTTTCGCCTTCTCCGTACGAATCCTATATCTTCTTTTTTCGCAAACAGCAAAAAATTTTTGCCATTCACTGTACATTACTTTCATATTACACGTTCGAGGAAGAATTTACAAGACATTTTTTACAATTTTTGAGTTTTATTTGCTTTTTCTGAAAATTATATCTTTTCCTTCTGTTCTACATAACCGCAATTTTCCTTCGCGCAGACAAGCCGGTTGCCTTTTTCCACCATATATCCGCCGCAGTTTGGACATTTCTTAGCGGAAGGCTTCTGCCAGGACATAAAATCGCACTCCGGATTATTCTCACAGCCGTAATATTTCCGGCCCTTTTTGGTCTTTTTCAGAACTACCTCCGCCCCGCACTTCGGACAGCTCACCCCGATCTTTTCAAACAGAGGTTTGGTGTTGCGGCATTCCGGAAAGCCGGGGCAGGCCAGGAATCTTCCATGGGGGCCGTATTTTATCACCATGTTCCGGCCACAGTTGTCACAGATCACATCCGTAACCTCATCCTGAATATCCACCTTTTCCAGCTCCTGCTGGGCCGCATCCACGTCCCGCTTCAGATCCGGATAAAAATTGCGCACCACAGTCTTCCACCGCACCGTTCCCGCCTCCACGCAGTCCAGAAGTCCTTCCATGGTGGCCGTAAAATTCACGTCCACAATGCTGGGAAAGGCCTGCAGCATGATATTGTTTACCACCTCTCCAAGCTCCGTCACATACAGATTCTTCTGCTCCTTCGACACATAACGGCGGCTGATAATGGTGGTGATGGTAGGCGCGTAGGTGCTGGGGCGGCCTATGCCAAGCTCCTCCATGGTTTTTACCAGGGAAGCTTCCGTATAGTGGGCGGGAGGCTGAGTAAAGTGCTGCTCCGGCCTCAGCTCCTTCAGGGAAAGCTTCATACCCTTTTCCAGGGACTGTTTGAGCACGTTTTCTTTCTTTGCGTCCTCTTCTTCCGTATATACCGACATAAAACCGTCAAATACCTGCTTTGAGGCGGCAACCGTAAACACATATTCGCCGCCCGAGATCCGCACAGAGGTGGTCTCATACCGGGCATCCGCCATGCGGCTGGCCGTGAATCGCCTCCAGATCAGCTGATAGAGACGGAACTGATCCCGGGAAAGGGAATCCTTCAGCGCCACCGGAGTGCGGGCGATATCCGTGGGACGG
This sequence comes from Clostridiales bacterium, assembly GCA_021203365.1. GTDB lineage: Bacteria > Bacillota > Clostridia > Lachnospirales > Lachnospiraceae > Blautia_A. The sequence continues at coordinate 23,733 of JAJQBI010000065.1, read as the reverse complement.
ATCGCCTCATGGGCATCCTGGATCTTCTGAACTTTTTTTGCCGCGGTCCCGGAGGTGGAAACATAGGAAGCGCCGAATTTTTCCTGAACATAGGCTCTGGCCGCTGTGTCCGCTTCCTCCGAGATCCGGGTGGAATCCGTCCGGAGATAGGAAATCACACCTACGGTTCCATTTCCCTTAATATCAATCCCTTCATAGAGCTGCTGGGCAATCCGCATGGTCTTCTGCGTGGAAAAATTCAGAGCCCGGACCGCCTCCTGCTGAAGGGTGCTTGTGGTAAAAGGAAGGGGAGCGTGCCGGATTCTCTCGCCCTTTTTCACCTCTGTAATCTCAAATTCCTTCTCCTTCAGGCCCTGAAGAATTTTATCCATCTCAGCCTGGCTGTGTATGGGAATTTTTTTGTCTGTACCATAAAACCTGGCCGTCAGAGGCTTCTTTTCTCCATTTACCAGAAAATCCCCCTCCAGATTCCAGTATTCCTCGGGGATGAAGGAATTGATCTCCTCCTCCCGGTCGCAGATGATCCGAAGGGCCACAGACTGCACCCGGCCGGCACTCAGACCTCTCTTTACCTTTGCCCAGAGAAGAGGACTGATGGAATACCCCACCATGCGGTCCAGCATGCGCCTGGCCTGCTGGGCATCCACCAGATCCATGTCGATCTCCCGGGGCTGTTTAATAGAAGCCTTTACCGCGCTCTTTGTAATCTCATTAAAGCTGATCCGGCGAATCTTCTCCGGCGGCTCCTTCAGAGCCTGCATCAGATGCCAGGAGATTGCCTCCCCTTCCCGGTCCGGGTCTGTTGCCAGATAAATGCAGTCCGCCTTTTTCGCTTCCTTGCGAAGCTTCGCCAGAAGCTCTCCCTTACCACGGATGGTTATATATTTGGGTTCAAAATCATTCTCCACGTCAATGCCAAACTGACTTTTGGGAAAATCGCGGACATGCCCGTTGGACGCCTCCACAGTATAGTTTGCCCCAAGAAATTTTTTTATGGTTTTTACCTTTGCAGGTGACTCAACGATCACCAGATTCTTGGCCATATATCCTCCTTTTTCGCCATATCCGTCTGTATCGGAATTCCCGCGCACTGTGCGGGGAATATGGGATACGGACGGATCATTTCCGGCCATTATGGGAATCCTTCGGGCGGTCCGGGAACGGTCACGGAAATTTCGCGGCAGCTCCCTGCTGTCTGACATAATACTGTCTGCCTGTCTCTCTCGCAAGTCCGAGCAGTGTAAGCTCCGTGAGAAGACTGCCCGCCCTTCCCGGCGGAAGGCCTGTTTCACTGATAATATTGTCTACGCTTTTTGGTCGTAAATCCAGACAACTATACACCAAATTTAAATCCGTTTCAAGTCCCAAGTTGCTTTTTTCGAGGCCAGGGCCGGACTCTTCCGGCACAATCCCCCATTCAGCCAGAAGAATCTCCGGAGAATAGGCAATCCCGGCCCCGTCATAGATGAGTTTGTGGCATCCCCGGCTCAAAGCGTCATTCACAGCCCCAGGCAGAGCGTAGACCGCTTTTCCCTGCTCCAGGGCAAAGGAGGCCGTGATCAGAGATCCGCTTTTCTCCTTCGCCTCCACCACAAGCACCAGATCGGCCAGACCACTGATCACCCGGTTCCTGGCGGGAAAAAAGCCCGGCTTTGCCCGCATTCCTGTGGGAAATTCGCTGAGGATCCCGCCCCCGCAGCGAAGAATCCGCTGATACAGCCGCCGGTTGGAAGCCGGATAACAGATATCCACGCCGTTTCCCAGAACCGCAAAGGTGGGCGTTTTTCCCTCCAGAGCGCCTTTATGTCCCTCAGAGTCAATACCGATGGCCATGCCGCTGATCACCTGCACCCCGTTTTCGCTTAGAAATTTTGCATAGGCAAAGGCCTGAATACGTCCGTATGGACTGCACATTCTGGCCCCTACAATGGCCGCGGTGGGCTGATCGTCCGCCGGAAGCTTTCCTTTGTAATACAGACTCTTCGGCATTCCGGAAAGCTCCCGCAGCCGAAGCGGGTACCCTTCGCTCTCCCTGTGAATCAGATGAATCTCCTCTGAAACAGTTTCTTCTATTATAATAGTCCCTCCTCTCAAAGACAAAAATACCGCTTCCCCTACAGCTGTGGATTTTGATCCAATGCCCGATAGGACAGGGATTCACCCACATGATGCGCCTGAATCCTCTCCGCCTGGTCCATATCCGCAATGGTCCGGGCCACCTTCAGAATCCGGTGAAAGGACCGGGTACTGAACCGCATCTTTTCAAAGGCAGTCTCCAGAAGCTTCCTGGCGTCCTGTGTCATGACACAGTATTTTTCCAGCTGTTTTCCCTGCAGCTCCCCGTTAAAACAGATCGTTTCCTCCCTGTATCGCTCCGTCTGTATTCTCCGCGCCTCCTCCACGCGGGCACGGATCGCCGCCGAGGATTCCCCCGGAGCTTTCCCGCTCATCTCATGAAAAGGCACCGCCGGAACCTCCGCCAGAAGATCAATCCGTTCCAGAAGGGGCCGGCTGATTTTTCCCATGTAATGACTGATCTGGCCGGAAGTGCAGATGCAGCGGTTCATATCCGGGTAGTAACCGCAGGGACAGGGGTTCATGGCGGCCGCCAGTATAAAGCTGGCCGGAAAGACATAGGTACCCGCCGTCCTGGAAAGCTGGATTTTTTTATCCTCCAGGGGCTGACGCAGAATCTCCAGGCTTCTCCTGGAAAATTCCGGCATCTCATCCAGAAACAGTACACCCCGGTGGGCCAGGGTGATTTCCCCGGGGGTGGGCACCCGCCCGCCTCCTGCCAGAGCCTGGGCTGAGCTGGTATGATGGGGACTTCGAAAGGGCCTCCTTCGGATCAGCGGCTTTTCCGGAGAGAGAAGGCCGGCTACACTGTAAATCTTTGTCAGCTCCAGGCTCTCCTCAAAGCTCAGCTCAGGCATAATCGTGGGAAGCCGCCGGGCCAGCATGGTTTTTCCGGAACCAGGCGGCCCCGTAAAGAGAATATTGTGAAAACCGCTTACTGCAATCTCCGCCGCTCTTCTGGCCTGTTCCTGTCCCCGGATATCACAGAAATCCAGAATTTCCTCCTCTGTCTCTTCTCCTCCTTCCTCTGTTTCCGGTTCCGGAAAGCTTTCCGGATTTCGGATAAAATCCACCATTTCCCGCAGGTTTTTCACGCCGATGACCAGGATATCCCTCACCAGACGCCCTTCCCGCAGGTTGTCCCTGGGAATCATACAATAACGGCACCCCAGTTCTCTGGCCCGGATCACCCGGGGCAGAATTCCGGACACGCCCCGGATTTCCCCGTTCAGGCTCAGCTCCCCCACCACCATAACACGGTCAAGAAGCTCCGGCGTCAGAATTCCCGATGCCGCCAGCACCGCCGCCGCTACGGGCAGATCAAACCCGGCGCCTTCTTTTTTAATGTCCGCCGGAGAAAAATTGACGGTCACACGTCTGGGAGGCAGACGCATCCCATTGTTTTTGAAGGCTGTGCGCACGCGGTCCTGGGCCTCCCGCACCTGGGTGGAAGGGAGACCGACCATCACAAAGGTTGGAAGCCCATCACTGACGTCCGCCTCCACAGCGACCTCACGGACCTCCATGCCCAGAATAGCCGCAGACAATACACTTGCGAACAATATTCATCCTTTCTGCGAAAGCCGCGGCGCCCCGATATCCGCCGCCTTCGGCTTTTGTTGTAATTCCTGTACTGTTTTCTTTAACTGGAAAATGTGGACAGATTCGTCCAGAAAAACGATGTAAAAATCAGTATAGCCCATTTTGGGCTGTTTTGCAAGAGGTCAATTCTTTCTGATTTATACTTTCTACATTATCAGAAAGAGGTGATTTCATGAAATTTCAGCGAATACAGGATCTCCGGAACGACGCGGATCTGTCCCAGAAGGAGATCAGCGAAATTCTTCACATCAGTCAGCGATCCTACTCACATTATGAGACAGGCTCCCGGAACATTCCCATTGAAATGCTCATCCGTCTGGCGGATTATTACGACACCAGCGTAGACTATCTTCTCGGCCGCACGGATAAAAAGAAAATGCGCCGGTAGCCTGCCTCTCCTACCACTCTTCCGTATAGGTTTCTTCGGTTTCCTCATAGGTTTCCGCGGTCTGTGTATCCTCCTCCGGAACCGGTGAGGGGGTCACTCTGGTTCTGGACATGACGCTGGCCACTCCGGGGCTGACCACAGCCCCGTCTGCAAGTGCGGTTGTCTGTATATTCACATACAGAGTTCCGCTGTCAAAGGTCAGGCTCCCGCCCGCCTGACTCCCGGCAGAATCCGTGAAGGAAACCGTGGCCGCGTTTCCATACACCGTGCCGGTGGCGTCGCCGGTCACCACATAGGAATCCGCGTAATCATAGGACTGGGAAAAGGTAAAGGAAACTGAATCCTGCGTAATATCATAAATATTCACACTCACCAGACCGTTGGCGCTGTACCAGGTTCCCCAGTAGTCATCCGGCGAAAAGTACGCGCCCACCTCCTGGGGAATGGACGTGGGGGTGGCTGTGGGAATGGGCGTAGGCGTGGCTGTCACCGCAGGAGTCACCGTAGGCGTAGGCGTGGTCACACTTTCCAGGGCACTGAGCGCCTGCTGCCGCTGAAGCTCCTGTTCTTCCGCCTGATTGCGTTTCTGTACCATCACCTCTGAACCGATCAGAGCCAGAAAGGCCACAATCAGAATTACCAGTAAAAATTTCAGGTCCCTTTTTTTCATTCGTGCCTCACTTCTTTTCTTTAATGACCCCCTTCCGATACGCGTCCAGAAGCTGGATCAGCTCCCCGATTCTCTCCTTCACCGCTGTTCCCGTATCGGTGTCCCCCACCAGGACTCTCTTGCCGCTGTACTGCACCGCCACCCGGTTGGAAACAATATCCTTTTCTCTCTCTACAGCCTGTTCTTTTGAGGTAAAAGGCTCATGGGCCGACAAAACCAGCCCATAGGAGTTATAGGTCAGAGTGTACCCAGCGATTCCCGTCACCTTCTGATAGGCCTTACAGAAGCCGCCGTCAATAACGATCACCTTGCCGCCGCATTTCACCGGGCTTTCTCCCTCGCTCTGGTGAACCGGAACATGCCCGTTGATAATGTGCCCGGTCTGAGGATCCAGCCCAAATTCCCGCAGCAGGCCGTCCACCACATCTTCCCTTTCCAGCAGCCGGTAGTAGGCGTTTTTCTTCTCCTTGTGGGTGGATTTATCCTCAATAAAATACCGCTCAAAGGTTGTCATTTTATCCTTGCCGAACAGGGGAGAATTGGGGGCAGACCAGATGTACCACATAATATCCTTTCCCTTTTCCCGCTCCTCCTCATTCATGGAATAAAAGGCCCGGCGCACATAGGTTTCCAGGGCGTCATAGAGAGCCTTTCCCCGATATTTTTCCCCGTAAATCTCCACCTCGGTCAGACTCCCGTCCTCATTCAGAGGCACGCTTCCGTGAAACAGAAGATTCCCGTTATATGTGGTGTACAGTCCGCCCTTATCCAGGAGAAGACGCATATGATTCTGAAGCTTTTCACAGTTCCGGAAAGCAGAATCCAGGCGTTCCATCACTTCCTCCTCCTCCGGCGAAAGCGCATAGGGATCCTCCCAGTTCACCGTGGGGAACACCGAATCCTTCAGGGGATAGGTCTTTCCATCCGGCAGGGTAATGGTCTTCTTTTCCGGATCTATCCGGTGCAGAAGTGCCCGGTCTTCCATTCCAAAATCCTTGTGCGTCTGCACCAGCTTTCCCTCCAGTTTAAACTGAATAATGGAAATGGCCTTATGCATTTTGCAGCCCATTTTTTCCTCCAGGGCGGAATAGGAGGAGGCTCCTTTCATATCAAAGCCCACACAGGGATCGTCCTTGTATGCCTCCATGGCAAAGGTCATCAGAGGCAGGATATTAATTCCATATCCATCCTCCAGAATGTCCAGATTCCGGTAACGAATGCAGTTGCGGATCACCGTGGCGATGCAGGCTTTCTGCCCGGCCGCGGCCCCCATCCAGACCACATCATGGTTCCCCCACTGGATATCCAGGGAGTGATAGCTCATCAGCCGGTCCATGATAAAATGAGGCCCGGGGCCACGGTCATAAATGTCTCCCAGCACATGAAGATGATCCACTACCAGGCGCTGAATCAGCTCTGCCAGAGCGATAATAAAATCCCCGGCACGGCCAATCTCAATGATGGTATCCACAATAGAATCATAATAGGCCTCTTTATCCAGCACCTCCGCCTTTTCCGTGATCAGTTCCTCAATCACATAGGCATAATCCGCGGGCAGAGCCTTGCGGACCTTAGAACGGGTATACTTTGAAGCCGTTGTTTTACACACCTCGATCAGCCGGTACAGGGTAATCTTATACCAGTTTTCCATGTCCGGCTCCTGCTTTTTCACCAGCTCAATTTTTTCCTTCGGATAGTAAATCAGCGTAGCCAGCGCCCTTTTATCACTGTTGCTTAAGGTGTGTCCGAATACGTCGTCAATCTTCTTCCGCACCGCCCCGGAACCATTGCGAAGCACATGGGAAAACGCCTCGTATTCCCCGTGAATGTCCGACAGAAAATGCTCGGTTCCTTTGGGAAGATTCAGAATGGACTGGAGGTTAATAATCTCCGTAGACGCCTTTCCGATGGTGGGATACAGCTCTGCCAGCCGCTGCAGATAACGCAGTTCATCATTTTTCATAAATACCTTCTCCTTTTATTTCTCCGGCAAAAACCGGTTTTCACCCAGGTGCACCAGGCCGCTTTTCCTTATGTAAAATCAAAAAGAGACATCTGATTGGACTGGGGAATATCCCCAAACAGCCCCAGCTCATCCATCAGATCAATCACCGTTTTGCTGACCTTGGTGCGATCGCGGAAATCATCCTTTGACAGGAATTTTCCGTCTTTTACTGCCTCCACAACGGCCTCCGCCGCTTTTTCCCCCATTCCGTCAATGCTGTTCAGCGACGGCATCAGTTTCCCGTCTATAATCTGGAAACGGGTGGCCTTCGCCTGATAAATGTCAATAGGTACAAATGAAAAGCCCCGGGCATACATCTCCTGTACCACACGCATATCGCGGATGGTATCCTGCTCCTTTTTGGTGGCGTCATCCCCTTTTTTCCGCAGCTCCTCCAGATGATAATCCAGCCGCTCCCGGCCCATGCACATGGTCTCATAGGAAAAGGCCGTGGCACGGATGCTGAAAAAGGCGGCGTAATAGGCCAGAGGCTGGAACACCTTAAACCAGGCGATGCGGTAGGCCATCATAACATAGGCGGCCGCATGGGCCTTGGGAAACATATATTTTATCTTTTTGCAGGACCAGATATACCAGTCGGGAACCCCCTTTTCCCTCATGGCCGCCTCCCATTCCGGGCGCAGGCCCTTGCCCTTGCGGACGCTCTCCATAATGGTAAAGGCCAGGCCGCTCTCCAGGCCCATCTGGATCAGATAAATCATAATGTCGTCCCGGGTACAGATCGCCGTGGAAATCGTGGCTTTTCCTTCCTGAATCAGCACCTGCGCATTGCCAAGCCACACATCCGTTCCATGGGCCAGGCCGGCGATGCGGACCAGATCGGAAAAATATCTGGGCTTTGTATCCAGAAGCATCTGCATGGCGAAATCCGTACCGAATTCCGGCACTCCCAGACAGCCAAGCCTGCACCCGCCAATGTCCTCCGGCGTAATTCCCAGTGCCTTCGTCCCCGCGAACAATGACATAACGTCCTTCTGATCCAGAGGAATTTCCTTTGCATCCAGCCCGGTCAGATCCTCCAGCATACGGATCATGGTGGGATCATCGTGTCCCAGGATATCCAGCTTCAGCAGGTTGCCGTCAATGGAATGATAGTCGAAATGTGTGGTAATGATATCGCTGTTCTCATCATTGGCCGGGTGCTGCACCGGAGTAAATTTCTCGATCTCCTCCCCCTTTGGAAGAACGATAATCCCCCCGGGATGCTGGCCGGTGGTGCGCCGCACACCGGTGCAGCCCGCCACAATCCGGTTGATCTCACAGTACCGCTTGTGCTGCCCTCTCTCCTCAAAATAATTCTTCACATAGCCGTAGGCGGTTTTTTCCGCCAGAGTGCCGATGGTTCCGGCCTTGAAAGTCTGCCCCTTGCCGAAGATCACCTCCGTATACCGGTGTGCGTTGGCCTGATATTCCCCGGAAAAATTCAGGTCAATATCCGGCTCCTTATCCCCTTTAAAGCCCAGGAAAGTCTCAAAGGGAATGTCGTGCCCTTCTTTTTTCATTTTAATCCCACAGGTGGGGCACAGCTTATCCGGCATGTCGCATCCGGACATTCCGGAATATTTTTTAACCTCCGGGGAGTCAAAATCACTGTATTTGCACTTGGGGCAGATATAGTGAGGCGGCAGAGGATTTACCTCTGTAATGCCCGACATGGTGGCAGCCAGGGAAGAGCCCACAGACCCCCTCGAGCCCACCAGATATCCGTCCTCATTGGATTTCCACACCAGCTTCTGGGCAATGATATACATCACCGCGTACCCGTTGGAAATAATGGAGTGAAGCTCCCGGTTCAGCCGGTCCTCCACAATCCCGGGAAGAGGATCCCCATAGATCTCATGGGCTTTTTTGAAGCACATCTCCTTCAGATCCCGATCCGAATTTTCAATAACCGGAGGGAATTTATCCGGATGAATGGGCGAGATTTTTTCGATCATATCCGCGATTTTGTTAGTGTTTGTGATAACCACCTCTTCCGCCTTCTCACTGCCCAGATAGGAAAATTCCTCCAGCATTTCCTCCGTGGTGTGCAGGTACAGAGGCGCCTGATTATCCGCGTCAGAAAACCCGTTTCCCGCCATAATAATCCGGCGGTAAACCTCGTCCTGGGGATCCATAAAATGCACGTCACAGGTGGCCACCACCGGCTTGTTAAACTGTTCCCCCAGCTTCACGATTTTCCGGTTCAGCTCTATCAGGTCCTCTTTGGAATTAACAGAGTCATTCTTTTCATCGGCAATCATAAACCAGTTATTTCCCAGCGGCTGAATCTCCAGATAATCGTAAAAATTCACAATCCGGGCGATCTCCGCGTCCGGAGCGTTCCGAAGAAGCGCCTGGTATAGCTCCCCCGCCTCACAGGCACTGCCGATGAGAAGTCCCTCCTGGTGCTCCAGAAACAGGCTCTTGGGTACTCTGGGCTTTCGCCGGAAGTATTTCAGATGAGACTGACTTACCAGCTTGTAGAGATTTATCCGGCCGGTCTCATTCCTGGCAAAAATCACCGCATGGTAGGTGGGAAGCTTTTTCACCATCTCCACGGACACACTTCCCTGCCGGTTCAGCTCCTCCAGGTCAGAAATCTCCCGTTCCCTGAGCATTTCCACAAACTTCACGAAAATCTCCGCCGTACAGGCCGCGTCGTCCACTGCACGGTGGTGGTGATCCAGAGAAACGCCCACCGCCCGGGCCACAGTATCCAGCTTAAAACGGTTCAGAGCCGGCAGCAGAAAACGGGCCATCCCCACCGTATCCACATAGGTATATTCCTGTGGAAGCCCCAGTCTCTTACAGTTCTCAATCACAAAGCTCATGTCAAAATCCGCGTTGTGGGCCACCAGAGCCGCCCCACGGCAGAATTCCAGAAATTCCGGCAGAATTTTCTCGATTCCCGGCGCGTCCATCACCATGGAATCGTTGATGTCGGTCAGCTGCTCAATCCGGAAAGGAATGGGCACACGGGGATTCACAAAGGTGGAAAAACGATCCGTGATCACGCCCTTTTCCACCCGGACCGCGCCGATCTCAATGATCTGACAGGTGAGCGGAGAAAAGCCGGTGGTCTCAATATCAAAGACCACAAAATCACTGTCTATGGACTGTCCGCGGCTGTTGGTGACAATTCCTTTCAGATCGTCCACCAGATAGGCTTCCATTCCGTACAGGACCTTGAAGTCCGAGTCCTTGGGCACACACCCGCCCCAGGCGTCAAAGCAGTGGTTCGCCTCGGGAAAGGCCTGCACCACCCCGTGATCCGTAATGGCGATGGCCTTGTGTCCCCAGTCATAGGCCCGCTTTACCAGGCGCTTCGCGTCAGTAACCCCATCCATATCGCTCATCTTGGTATGACAGTGAAGCTCCACCCTTTTCTGAGGCGCGTTGTCCATACGGGAGCTGGTAAAATCCGCGATTTTCTTTATCCCGGACACCGAACCGATGGTCAGCTCACCGTCAAAACGGTCGATGCTGGTCACTCCCTTCAGCTTCAGGAAGGCCCCTTTTTTTACATGGGCGGTGACCTCCGGGACCTGCTCATTGCGCAGGAACATTTTTACATTAATGCTGTCTGTAAAATCGGTAACCGGAAAAATCAGGATGGTCTTTTCCCCCCGGATTTCCCTGGCCTCCACATCCATCACCTGGCCCCGGAGGATAATCTCCCCCATAACGCCGGTAACAGATTCCAGGGCGATGGGCTCTCCCTCAAAATCCCGGCCATAGACCACATCCGGATTGCTGTCCTTATAAAAGCTTCCTCTGAAATCTCCCCGGCCAAAGCCGACTTCCTTCCGGCCGGATCTCCGGTTCCTGAAATCCTGCCCCTGAGCGGATCTGCCTGCCGTTTTTCCGGTTTTTTCCTCCCCGCCGGCTCCGGAAGATTTCCCGGAGCCTCCATTTTCCGAAGGGCTCCCGGCCTTTGCTTCCTCTTTTCCTGCCCGCAGGGAGCTTCCGATCCGGCCGGCCTCCTGCTCAATCTGAAGCGCCGCGTTCTTGCGGTAGCGGCTTTCTCCCATCCGGGCAAATTCCAGCTCCACCTTCAGATCCATGCCGCAGCGCTCACAGAAAACCTTCTGTAAATATTCCGTCAGAATCCCGCTTTTCTGTCTGTGAATCATGGAATCCGGGAGAACCATATGCAGCACATCTGCCCTGGGAAAGGTAATTTTCGCATTGTGGAACATATTGTATTCCAGCATATTATAATTGCGCAGCTCAAGCTCCATGCTGGAGCGGTAGCTGTCAAGGAAATTTTCCGGGGTATACTGCCTGGAAAGATGAAAGCGCTCAATCACCGTCACCGTCACAGCTGTCCCTGAAAAACACTGCCGCTCAATCTCCTTTTCCAGGGAAAAAATATGCTTCTTGTGAATCCATGTGCCGCACTGAATATAAACCCACAGGCGGGTTCTGCCGGAATTCATGGCGATCTTCGTCACCGTGACCATGTCCAGAAGCTCTGTCAGTTCTTTTTTTACCTTCAGATTTGGAAAAACATCAAAAAACTCTTTTTCCGCTACCGCCAATTCTCAAGCTCCTCCCGCAGAGTGTCCAGAAGCTCCGCTTCCGGTACTTTTTTCACGATTTCCCCGCGGCGGAACAGAAGACCCACGCCGTCCCCTCCGGCAATGCCGATATCCGCCTCCCTGGCCTCCCCCGGGCCGTTCACCACACAGCCCATCACGGCCACCTTAATATCCAGCGGGAAATCCTGCACCATGGTCTCCACCTGGTTGGCAAGGCCAATAAGATCGATGCGGGTGCGGCCGCAGGTGGGACAGGAGACCACCTCAATCCCGCCCTTTCGAAGTCCCAGAGTCTTCAGAATCCGTTTCGCGGATTTGATCTCCTCCAGAGGCGCCCCGGTGAGAGACACGCGGATGGTATCCCCGATTCCCTGGGAGAGGATAATCCCCAGGCCCACGGCGGACTTGATATTTCCGGAATAAAGGGTTCCGGCCTCCGTAATTCCCACATGAAGGGGATAGCGGGTCTGCCGGGCAATCTGTTCATGGGCGCGGGCACACATGAGAACATCCGAGGATTTAATACTGATCACCAGATTGTCATATCCCATATCCTCGATGATTTTCACCTTGTCCAGAGCGCTCTCCACGATCCCCTCCGCGGTCACGCCGTGATATTTTTCCACAAGCTCCTTTTCCAGAGAACCGCTGTTGACTCCTACGCGAATGGGAATCCCCCGGTCCCGGGCCGTATCCACCACCGCCCGGATCCGCTCCAAAGAGCCGATATTTCCAGGGTTGATGCGGATCTTGTCCGCTCCGTTTTCCATAGCAGCGATGGCCAGACGATAGTCAAAATGGATATCCGCCACAAGGGGAATGTGGATCTGCCGGCGTATTTCCTTAAGCGCGGCGGCGGCCTCCATCGTGGGCACCGCGCAGCGGATAATGTCACAGCCCGCCGCCTCCAGGGCCAAAATCTGCTGTACCGTAGCCGATACATCCTCGGTCCGGGTGTTGGTCATGGACTGAATCAGGATGGGATTTCCCCCGCCGATTTTCCGATTGCCGATCTGTACGGTTTTTGTGTGATCTCGATACATAGTTTTCCCTCTCTCATCCGCAGGACTGCGCAGTCTCCTGTTTTTTGCCCGTTATTTCCGGATTTCCAGCAGCTTTTCCTTCAGCTCATTTTCCATCCGCTGCATCTCAGCCTCGGCAGCCTGGCGTTTCTGGCGGCCCTCCTGCTGAATCCGCATAACATCGTCCAGCGTGCGGATCAGATCTGCGTTGGTCTTTGTCAGTGTCTCAATGTCCACGATTCCCCTCTCTGACGCCTGGGCGGTTTCCACAGACGCCACATGAAGTGTTTCCGCGTTCTTTTTCAGAAGCTCATTTGTGAAATCCGTCACCTGGCGCTGGGCTTTGGCCGCCTCCGTAGAATGGGCGATCCCCAGAGCCAGAACCATCTGGCTTTTCCAGAGAGGAATGGTATTGACAATGGTGGTCTGAATCTTCTCCACCATAGTGGTATCATTGTTCTGAATCAGACGAATCTGGGGAGCGGTCTGCATGGAAATAGTCCGGGTCAGCTCCAGATCGTGAATTTTCTTTTCAAAACGATTGCACTTGCTTTCCAGGTCATTGTAGGCCTGAGCGTCCTCGGGAAGTCCGCTCTTCGCGGCTCTCTCATGAAGCTCCAAAAGCTTCCCTTCCCGGGTCTCCCGGAGCTTCTGCTTGCCGGCCAGAATATACATGGTCAGCTCTTTATAATAGCTTAAATTCTGTTCATACATCTTGTCCAGAACCGCAGAATCCTTCAGAAGCTTCATCTGATGACTCTGAAGCGCCTCTGAAATCTTCTCCACATTGACCTCAGCCTTGGCGTATCGGTTTTTCAGATTTTCCACCCGGGCTGCCTGTTTTTTGAAACGTCCAAAGAAGCCCTTTTCCTCAGAGGCGTCAAAATCCTTCAGCTCCCCTACTACATCCGAGAGCAGATCTCCCACCTCCCCCAGATCCTGCGTACGGACACTGGTAAGAGCGGCATCGGAAAAATCCGCCATTTTTTTCTGGGTTCCGGCTCCGTACTGAAGGATCTGCGCAGTATTCTCTATATCAATCTTCTGTGCAAAATCCATCACCATCTGCTGCTCCACAGGTGTAAGCGGCGCCTCTCTGGCAAGGCTTTCCCCGCTCTTTACCTCCTCCGGCTCTGCCACGGCCACGGGCTGGGAATCCAGCTCAGGCTCCAGGGTCAGGGACGGTCCGCTCACTTCAAATTCAAAATCGTTTTCCATAGTAACCTCCTTCGCGGGTGTGTGTCAGCCGCTGTCTTATGTTGTGGGGTGCTCTGTCTCTTTTTTCATCTTCTGAAAATCGTCCTCGGTCAGACCCTCCTGGGCCAGAATGGTGTGAAGTACTGAAATATCACTGGAAACATCCCAGGCGGTATCCCGGAAGACGGAATCCAGAAGCTTTTCAAAGGCTGTATTCAGGGTATCCAGAGTATCCTCGATTTCCTTCTTGGAAGAGCGGATGTTTTCCCCCTGCACCGGCTGCCGGTCCATGTCCTCGTAGGCGTCCAGAAGCTTCACCGTCATGGGAAGGTAATAGTCCATCAGCCGTTTCAGGTCCGGTATGATTTCCGGGTGCTCCGCCGCCCGCTCAAAAATCTTCTGCACGATCAGTTCCATTCTGGAAATTTTCGCGGAAATCTCCTCGCCGGGAATGGCGTCGTTGCTCCGGCGGATTTTCATCAGGTATTCATTGCCCCGGTCCAGGACCTCCCGAACCTCCGCAGAGGCCTCGCCCCTGGGTCCGACCCGGGGACCCTCTTCCTGCTTCCGGCGCTCCTGCTCCTGCTGCCTCCGCTTCAGATTCTCCCAGGTCTCCATATACTGCTGATAGGTCTCGTTGCTGGTAATCAGACAGGTCTCCTGCTGATCCACATGACCCTCCAGAAACCAGCCCCTGTCGATCATTTTTTTCACATCGTCAATCACATACCGCACCGGCTTGCCCGCCGCCCGGGAGAGCTGCTCGAAATTACAGTATGTATGCTCTCCCAGAGCCTGTACATACCTTCCAAAGCGCTTCAGCCGGCCAAGCCCCGAAACCCCGGCGCCGCAGACTCCCACACCGGCCAGAGTACCCACACCGACCACCAGAAGAGCCCCTCCGGGCAGCCAGCCCATCACCCCTCCAAGAAAGAGAAGTCCGAGAAATCCAAGGCCCAGACCTCCGGCCAGAAGCCCGCCGCCAACCACAAGCACAAGATCCTTCGCCCGCTCTCCCGTGGTATTTCCGTAAACCGCAGGGCGGGCCTTTTGCTGCCGGCGTGTTCTCTGCGCCGTATACGGTCCGTCCTGCCCCCGGCCAAAGGGCGGCTGCTGGTATCCATGCACCTTATGGGTCTCATAGGCCCGGGCATTATGCTCCGGGTTCTCCCGCTCCCACTGTTCCTGCCCGTATGGGTCCCCGGAATCGTCCTCAGAGGTGTATCCCTGTCCAAAGGCGGAATTCATGGCTCTTTTCAGCGCGTCGCTGCCGTTGTCAATGGCCCGGTTCACCGTCCGGGTAATCTGCTCATTCAGGCGGCTGTAGTCCCGGTTCCCCACGGCATTCTCTATAATATCAGAAATCTTATCTCCAAGATCTTCAAACTCGTTGTTATTCATTGAATCCTCCGTGCTTTTGCATCTGATTTTAACATTATATAAAAAATTCCTCCAAAATACAAGAGACAAGCCTTCGATTCATAAGAATCCCCAAATGCGGACATACTGATAATAATCATAAAACCAGGGGCCGCGTACGTCGGCCCAGTCTAAGGAGGGAACAAAAATGTGGGGTGTGATCACAGCTCTTATATCAGGCATTCTGATGAGTGTGCAGGGTGTTTTTAACACAGATCTGAAGGAACAGACCAGTCTCTGGGTCTCCACAGGCTGGGTACAGCTGACGGCCTTCGCAGTGTGTATCCTGGCCTGGCTTTTTACCGGACGCTCCAGCGTGGGCGCCCTCTTTCAGGTGGAAAATAAATATACCCTTCTCGGAGGCGTCATCGGAGCCTTTATCACAGTCACGGTGATTCAGAGCGTCTCCTCTCTCGGGCCGGCCAGATCCGCCATGCTCATTGTAATCGCCCAGATCGCGATGTCCTATCTGATCGAACTTTTCGGTCTGTTCGGAATGGAACGGCAGTCCCTCACCTTAAGAAGGCTCTTGGGAATCGCGGTGGCCATTACAGGAATCGTCATATTTAAATGGGAGAAATAAAGTTTTCTATTGTAAATCCGGCCGATTTTCGTTAAAATAAGAAAAGGTTCAGTGTCCGGAAGGGGAATTTGCCAGACAAAATGGCAAAGGAGTGAACCGGAACATGACGAAACCCAAAAAGAAAAACAGCCGATTCCTGCTGCCCGCTCTGCTTCTGATATCCGCGATTCTGACAGGCTGCGGAAATCGAGGCGGAGAATTCCTTCTGGAGGAAACACAGGAGGAGAGCCTCTGGCAGGAAGACGACGGGGGAATGGAAGAAAAGGAAGAGGAGCCCGTTTTATCGCAGGAAGAGACGGATGTGCCGTCCCAGGCAGCCTCGGAATCGGATGAGGATATCCCGGAGAAGTCCGCGACCCCGGCGCCAGAGATAATTTATGTGGATGTGTGCGGTGCTGTGGTCAATCCCGGAGTCTTTATCCTGGAGGCAGGCAGCCGTGTCTTTCAGGCTGTGGAAGCGGCAGGCGGGTACCTTCCCGAAGCGGCCCAGAACTACCTGAACCGTGCCCGGTGCCTTACAGACGGACAGCAGATCTATGTACCCACTCAGGAGGAGGTGGATACACAGACCCTGCCGGTACGATCCGACGGGGAGGAAATCCTTTCGGATTCAGAGAACGTTTCCCAGGCAGACGGCACCGGCGGGGATTCCGGAGAAACGGAAAGCTCCGGGAAAATCAATCTGAATACCGCGGACGCGGCCCAGCTGACCACGCTGAACGGAATCGGTGAAACCCGGGCCGGGGCGATTATCGCCTACCGGGAAGCCAACGGACCGTTTTCCTCCATTGAAGATATCATGAAAGTAGAGGGCATCAAAGAAGGCACCTTCGAAAAAATAAAAGACCAGATAGCTGTAGAGTAATGCTTGCCGGAGACTTCCGGCTGACGAGAACAGGAGAAGTAAATGAGCAGGAAAGTATTGGTAGTAGACGACGAAAAACTGATTGTAAAGGGAATCCGTTTCAGCCTGGAGCAAGAAGGCATGGAGGTCGACTGTGCCTACGACGGAGAGGAAGCCCTGGAAATGGCCAGAGACAATAAATATGATATTATTCTTCTGGACCTGATGCTTCCGAAAATGGACGGTCTGGAAGTATGTCAGCAGATCCGGGAATTCTCCAATGTTCCCATCGTCATGCTCACCGCCAAAGGGGAGGATATGGACAAGATCCTGGGGCTGGAGTACGGAGCCGACGACTACATCACCAAGCCCTTTAATATTCTGGAGGTAAAAGCCAGGATCAAGGCGATCATGCGCCGCGCCGGAAGCGACCGGGATGAGAAAGAGAAAGCCAGAACCATCGAGGCCGGCGATCTCCGCCTGGACTGCGAGAGCCGCAGAGTCTTTATTTCCGGGAAGGAAATCAATCTTACCGCCAAGGAATTCGACGTTCTGGAGCTGCTGGTGTTTAATCCCAACAAAGTCTACAGCCGGGAAAATCTGCTGAACATTGTGTGGGGCTATGAGTACCCCGGGGATGTACGGACCGTAGACGTTCATATCCGCCGCCTTCGGGAGAAAATCGAAAAAAATCCCAGCGAGCCAAGATATGTACATACCAAATGGGGAGTGGGCTATTACTTTCAGGCATAATCTATGAAAAAACATATGAATTTTGACTTCTTTAAAAGTCTCCGCTTTCGGATCATGATCATCCTGGTGATTCTGGGGATCGTGCCCAGCGTGGCTGTCACAGCCATTATTATTAATAATTACAGGTACCGCGCCATCGCCAACCGGCTGGAGATTGTACAGGATCAGTGCGAGATCCTGTGCAATCTGCTGATTAAAGAAAACTATCTCAATAACTCCAGCTCGCAGGTTGTCAACAGCAAGCTGGAGTTGCTGTCTAATATTTACAGCGGGAGAATTCTTGTCGTAGACCGGGATTTTAAGGTGGTCAGAGATACCTACGGCGAAGACGAGGGAAAAATCCTTGTCTCTCCCATGGTGGTAAAATGCTTCCGGGGGGAGGATGCCTTCGACTACGACAGCGACAGTCAGAAAATCGTGCTGGCTGTTCCGATAAAAAGTCCGGATGTAAATCAGCTTCAGGGGGCGCTGATGATTACGGTGTCCTCCAGCGAGATTGCGGCTACCATCAAGGAGCTGGAACAGACCGGAATCCTGATTATCCTGATTATTGTGGTTCTGGGAGTGGTGCTGGCATTTGTGCTTTCCACAATTCTGGTGAAACCCCTGGCTCTGGTGACCAGGGCCATTGAGGATGTGACGGACGGCTATCAGGATGAGGAGATCTCCGTACAGAATTATACGGAAACCGTTCTGATCACCGACGCCTTCAACAAAATGCTGCATCGGATGAAAACACTGGATGAATCCCGGCAGGAATTTGTCTCCAATGTATCCCATGAGCTGAAAACGCCCATGACCTCCATGAAGGTTCTGGCGGACTCCCTTGTGGGCCAGCAGGGAGTTCCGGAGGAGCTGTATCAGGAATTCCTGACAGACATCACCGCGGAGATCGACCGGGAAAACAAGATCATCACAGACCTGCTCTCTCTGGTAAAGCTTGACAAAAAGGCTGCGGATCTGAATGTGGAGAGTCTGGATATACACGCACTGCTGGAAAGCATTCTGAAACGTCTTAAGCCCATTGCAGATCAGAGAAAAATCTCCCTGACTCTGGAAGAAAGTCCTTCTGTGACAGCGGATGTGGACGAGACAAAATTCACCCTTGCCATCAGCAATCTGGTGGAAAACGGAATCAAATACAATGTGGAGGAAGGATGGGTCCGGGTTTCCCTGGATTCAGATCCGAAATATTTTTATGTGACGGTTTCCGATTCCGGCCTTGGAATTCCGGAGGAATCCATAGACAAAATCTTTGAGAGATTCTACCGGGCAGACAAATCACATTCCAAAGAAATCGGAGGCACAGGGCTGGGGCTTTCCATCACCAAGGGCGTTGTTGTCATGCACCGCGGGACGATTAAGGTATTCAGCAAAGAAGGAGAGGGAACCACTTTTACCGTACGGATTCCTCTGACCTATGTTCCACAGGAGGAGAAACCGTGAGAAAAACTATATTTCTGCCGGCTGTGCTGACGCTTCTCTGTATTTTCCTGGGAGGATGCTCCATTGAAACAGATCCGGCAGCTGACAGTGATTACGTATTTTATTATTTAAACAGCGAGGAGACCTCGCTGATGGAAGAAGGCTATGCTCCGGAGGAGGAGACAGACACCTTTCTTCTTCAGGATCTGACAGAGAAGCTCAACGACACCTCTGCCCGCTCCGACGGGGTAAACCTCCTTCCGGATGAGGTGGAGATCCTTTCATATTCTCTGGAAGAAGACGGGATCCTCCATGTGGTATTTAACGATGGGTACAGTGAGCTGAGCCTGGCCCGGGAGCTGCTGGTCCGGGCCGGCGTTGTGAAAACCTATATCCAGGTATCTGCAGTGGACAGTGTCCGTCTTTTCGTCGGGGATACGGAGCTCACAGACTCCAAGGGCAATGCCCTTGGCGCCA
The DNA here is from genome assembly GCA_021203365.1 of Clostridiales bacterium. Taxonomy (GTDB): domain Bacteria; phylum Bacillota; class Clostridia; order Lachnospirales; family Lachnospiraceae; genus Blautia_A. The sequence goes on along the minus strand of JAJQBI010000065.1, from coordinate 4,728 downwards.
TGAATGAAAAAAGCTTCCTGGAGTTTTCCGGATCGGATTCGGATACATATCAGTATGATACCGTCACCCTTTACTTTACCAATGCGGACGGAACCGGCCTGATAACGGAAAAACGGAGGGTAAAACACAGCCAGAACCTGCAAAAGGCACAGGTGGCTCTCGCACAGCTGGCCAAGGGGCCCCTGGAAGAAGGCCGTTATCCCACCATCCCTGAAAGCGCAGAGGTTCTGGATCTGACCATCGCCGACGACACCTGCTATGTGAACTTCAGCGCGGCCTTCCTGGATTATGCCCTGGACATATCCGAGGAGCTGCCGGTTTATTCTGTGGTGAACACTCTGATCTCGGCCACAGGCGCGGGACGGGTGGAGATTCTGGTAGACGGAAAATCCGATGTAACCTTTGGCGAAACCATGGAGCTTTACAATTTTTATGAGTATAACGAAGATCTGATTCTAAATGACAGTGAATAACAAAACAGGTACATATGGGAGAAATGCGAATGGTTCGAAGACCACTCTGCATTCTGTGTCTGCTTGTGATGACCGGGCTGTTTCTTCTGGATCTTCTGTCCGGAGGCGAGCTGGTTCGGGGGAACCCGCTTCCGGATCAGGTTCAGAAATGGATGGAGGAACAGTCAGAGGTCACCGTCTGCGGAGTTGTGCAGAAAAGTGTGGATACAGAGTTTTCCCAGTCTGTCTGGCTGAAAGATGCCTGTCTGATCTGCAGCTCCGGCCGTTCCGGCCAGGAGGAGCGAATTTCCATCAAAAATACCGTGGTTTACCTGAAAGAGGAAACCAGGCTCCCCGCAGGAACCACCGTTTATGTCTCCGGCACGCCTCAGCGCCCGGAAACGGCCAGGAATCCCGGGGGATTTGACAGCCGGCAGTACTACGCCTGCCGGCATGTTTACTATCTTCTGAAAAAAGCCGTCGTACTGAAAAAGTCCAGAAGCTACTCCAGATATGGGCAGTTTATTCTGGATTTTCAGGAAAAATGCGCAGAAATTCTGGAAAAAACCGCCGGGGAAGCGGCGCCGGTTTTTGCCGCCATTGTACTTGGGGACAAAACCGGCCTTTCCCCGGAGCTTCGCATGCGCTATCAGCAGGCCGGGATTGTCCATATTCTGGCCATCTCCGGGCTGCACATCAGCCTTCTGGGGATGGGACTTTACAGTCTCCTGAAAAAAGCCGGGCTTGGCATCTGGCCGGCTGGGATGCTTTCTCTGACCCTCATGCTCCAGTATGGCATGATGACCGGGGGAAGCGTTTCCACCATGCGGGCGGTGTGTATGTTTCTGCTGCATGTGGGCGCCCGGATCCTGGGGCGGATTTATGATCCCATGACGGCTCTGGCCGCGGCGGCCCTGCTGCTTCTGCTGGAATCACCGGCTTATCTTTATGACAGCGGCTTTCTTCTCTCCTTCGGTGCGGTCCTTGGGGTTGGCACAGCTGCGCCCGCTCTGATGGGCCTCCTAGGCATAAAGAATAATTTCTGGAAAAGTCTGCTCTCCTCCGTCTCCGTACAGCTGGCGACACTGCCAGTATCCCTCTGGGCCTTCGGGGAGGTTTCGCTGCCGGGCCTTCTGCTGAATTTACTGGTGCTGCCCAGTGTGGGGGTGGTCCTGGCCAGCGGCGTGGCTGCGGTTCTTATCGGTTTTTTCAGTCTGCAGGCGGCCGGAGCGGCAATTCTTCCGGGAAGAATCCTTCTGGCTGTTTACGAAAAGCTTTGTGCGGCGGTGGGAAAAATCCCCTTCTGTACCTGGATCGGCGGGCAGCCAGAGGCCTGGCAGGTCCTGGCCTACTACGGAATCCTTCTTCTCACACTCTGTGCCGGAAATTTCGCGGCCAGGATCCGAAGAGAAAAGGACCATACCGAAAGCCCGGAAGAAGCCAGAAACGCCGGTTATATTCTCCTGAGGCTTAAAAGCGCGGGATGCCTGGCTCTTGCCGGGGGGATTCTTCTCCTGGGCCGGCATCCCTCCCCATACCTGTCCATCACCTGTCTGGATGTGGGACAGGGGGACGGAATCGTGATCGAAACTCCCGCCGGGGAACATTATCTGGTAGACGGCGGAAGCAGCAGCCAGTCTTCTCTTGGGCAGTACTGTCTTCTGCCCTATCTGAAAAGTCAGGGCATCTCCCGGCTGCAGGGAATTTTCATCTCCCACACAGACAGCGACCATATCAGCGGAGTTCTGGAGCTCCTTGGCTTTATCGAAAAAGGTCTGACCACCCTCCGGGTGGACTGCCTGCTTCTCCCGGAATGGACAGAGCCTCCCCAGGCCTGGACGGAGCTGGCCCAGGCCGCCCAAAGAGCCGGCGTACAGGTACGCACGGGAAATGAGGGGGACCGGGTTTTATCCGGAGAAACTGTCTTTTCCCTTCTGACGCCGGAGGCAGGCGCCGCCGGAAGCGATGTAAACGAGGAAGGCATGGTGCTGGAGATTTCCTGGGGAAGCTTCACCGGGCTTCTCACCGGAGATATCGGGGAGGAGACGGAAAGCGTGCTTCTTGAAAAAGAAGTTCTCTCCGATGTGGATTTTCTGAAGGTTGGCCATCACGGCTCCAGATATTCCTCCGGTTCCGCTTTTCTGGAAAAAATCCTGCCTGAAGTCTCCGTCATCTCCTGCTCCGATACCAATCTTTACGGACACCCGTCTCCGGAAACCGTCCAGCGCCTTTCCCAGGCAGGCAGCCACGTGGAGTACACCATGAAAAGCGGGGCTGTAACTGTTTTTACAGACGGCGTCCGGATGTGGGTAAAACGCTTCCTTGACTGAAAACGGAAAAAGGTTGACAGATTTCAGGGAGAATGGAATAATGAAGAGCAGCGAATGAGACAACGGAAACGGATAGAAAACAAGGAGCGAAATCTATGAAATATGACATATTGATTGTGGGAGCCGGACCAGGAGGGATTTTTGCCGCGTATGAGCTGATGAAGCAAAGCCCGGAGAAAAAGGTGGCGGTTTTTGAAGCCGGACACCCTCTTGAAAAAAGAAAATGTCCCATCGACGGTGAAAAAGTCAAATCCTGCATTCACTGTAAGACCTGCGCGATCATGAACGGTTTCGGAGGCGCCGGCGCTTTTTCCGACGGCAAATATAATATCACCAACCAGTTTGGGGGAACCCTTTACCAGTACATCGGAAAGGAAAGGGCCACGGAGCTGATGCACTATGTGGACGGACTGAACCTGGCCCACGGAGGAGAGGGAACAAAGCTTTACTCCACCGCAAACTCAGAGATCAAGCAGCTTTGCGTAAAAAACGGCCTGCACCTCCTGGACGCCTCCGTGCGTCACCTGGGAACGGACATCAACTATGTGGTCCTCCAGAACCTGTATAATGAAATGAAGGATCACGTGGAATTTCACTTTGACACACCGGTGACAAAGGTGGAGCAGATCCAGGGCGGATACGCTCTCACCGCGGGGGAAGCGCGCTATGAGGGGACCTGCTGCATCATTTCCGCCGGCCGAAGCGGCAGCAAATGGATGGAAACCGTCTGTAAGGATCTTGCGATTCCCACCCTTTCCAACCGGGTGGACATCGGCGTCCGGGTGGAGCTTCCCGCAGAGGTATTCAGCCATCTGACGGACGAGCTTTATGAGAGCAAAATCATGTACCGCACCGAAAAATTTGAGGATCTGGTCCGCACCTTCTGCATGAATCCCCGGGGCGTCGTGGTAAATGAAAACACCAATGGGATTATCACCGTCAACGGACACAGCTATGAGGATCCCGCCCGGCATACGGAAAACACAAATTTCGCCCTGCTGGTCTCCAAGCATTTCTCAGAGCCCTTCCGGGACAGCAACGGATACGGAGAGAGCATCGCCCGTCTCTCCAATATGCTGGGCGGAGGCGTGATCATCCAGCGCTTCGGAGATCTGATCCGGGGCCGGCGCAGCACAAAGCAGCGGATTGCCGAATGTTTTGTGACACCCACCCTGTCCGCCACACCGGGAGATCTGAGCCTGGTGATCCCCAAGCGGATCCTGGACGGCATTATTGAAATGATCTACGCCCTGGACAAGATTGCTCCCGGAACGGCCAATGACGACACCCTGCTCTACGGCGTGGAGGTGAAATTCTACAATATGGAGGTAGAGCTCGATCAGAACCTGGAGACCTGCCGGAAGGGACTGTTTGTCATCGGAGACTGCAGCGGCGTGACCCATTCCCTCTCCCATGCCTCCGCCAGCGGCGTACATGTGGCCAGACATCTGAGCGAAACCGGCTTCTGACCCACGCCAAAACCGTCCGCCAGTATCAGACAGAGCTTTCCCAGTGTCAAAACTGAACTGACATATTTCCCACAGAAATACCACGGCAAAAGGCCTACACGTCTGATACCTTTTGCTGTGGTATTTTTCATGGCGGACTTTGGAAAACAATTCGTCATTTTTCACAGTATAAAAAAAAATCTTCTAAAAAAAATAGAATTATTTTCAAATTCAGACTTGAAATTTGGAAAATATATATGTATAATACTCACAGAAGTTGAGAGATTGAGAATTCGATATTGCAAAGCCGCAGAGTGAAGAGCCTGGCAGAATAGACATTGTATAATGTCCTGTTTTGCTTGGTTTTTTTATTTTATAAACATTCTTTTGCGTAAAGTTACTTTGAATGAATATGGAGTTCCCGGTTTCTGAAAGGTCCGGACGCTTTGACTTCAAACTTATCCAAGAAAGAAAAGATTAGCAAAAACAATTATGATA
>JAJQBI010000084.1 GCA_021203365.1 Clostridiales bacterium | reverse complement strand
CCGATCTGCCGGATCCCGCGGAGGTCAGAATTATGATCCGATGACCGGAAGACCCATCGGAGACCGGAACCGCTTTACCGGTCAGCCGGGGGCGCGGAATTTTGATCCCATAACCGGAAAGCCTGTGGGAAGAGGTTCCGGAAAACGGGGATTTCTGAAGTGGCTGATTCTTATCCCGGTTTTGCTGCTTGGAATTGTGGCTGCGGCAGCCGCGGGAATAAAGAGCGGGCTGTTTGTGGGAAATCCGCAGAAGGTCCTGCTGGCATTTTACAATACCTTTAATGAGAAATCCGCCATATTGGAAGCCCTGGAACCTTTATCTGTTTTAAGTGAGGATTCCTGTACGGTTTCCCTGGACATTGAGACGGAGGAGGCTTTGGTCTCCCTGGACATTGCAGGAAAAGACGGTCAGAAGCAGATCGATGGCTCTGTCAGTGTGTGGGGAAGCAACATTGATTTTGCCGCGGCCCTTACCTCAGAGGAGGTGCAGCTTCAGGTTCCGGCGCTGGATAGCCGCCTGTTTGTGTACAATTATACGGATGAAAAAACCGGTTATATCTGTAATATTCTGAATCGTGATGAGATTGAGGAAATCGACCGGCTGTGTGCGGTGGCGGCGTCCGGCAAGGAACAGGAGAAGCAGACGGATGAGCTGACAGAAATTATATATGATGCTTACAGCAATCTGGAATTTGCATCTGTCTCCGCGGCAAAATATGAAATAGACGAGGCGGAGCGCAGCTGCAAAGGCTATGGGACAACCATAACCGCTGCGGATATGATGTCTCTTCTGGACAATCTGGAGGATTACGCGGAGGAAGCCTATGGGGGATTGATGGAGGAATTTGGCGATTACACGGTCAGTGAGATATTTGAGGAGCTGAAAGACACGTTTTCTGAAATGCCGGATATGCACGCCACATTTTATATCTATAAGAACAAACTGGCCTGCATCGCGCTGGAAGCCGAGGGGGAGACGGCTGAGATCGTCTTTCGCGGGGGAGAGACAAGGGCGCAGAACATCGATGTTCTTTTGGACAAAGAGACGGTGCTGGCGCTGGTGGGCGACACAGAGGATTCAAAGGAAACCATATCTCTTGTGGTGGATGATTCGTCCATGCAGCTGCTTACATATGACCGGGATACTGGGGATTTCAATTTGATGTTTTATTCGGCCGGGTATCCTGTGATTGCAGGAGGGAACCTGGAGTCCTCGAAAAACAGCCTGAAAATAGAGACGACCCATATTGTATATGAGGGGGAGGCTCTGGACGTGAATGTGAGCTTTGCGCTCTCAGAAGGTGCCTCCGTCCAGACACTGTCCGGTGAAAAATTTGACATTGGAAACGCTTCCGAGAGTGAGCTGCTGGAGCTGGCGGCGGATCTTCAGGGCTCACTGGTAGGTGTGTTTTATTAAAAACCGGCGGCGGCCCGGGATTTTAACATTCATTTTACAGAATCAGACTTTTACATTTTACCTCCTCTTTTTATAATGAGTCACGTAAACAAAAAGGCAGCAAAACAAAAACCTGTTATGGAAAAGAGGAGAAATAAGCTATGAAAAAAAGAATCGTGACAGTTCTGGCAGCGGCTCTCATCGGAACCACCGCTCTGGCGGCAAACGTATCTGCAGCAGAGGGAACCATTGATGTGATTTCCCGGGAGGACGGGTCCGGAACCCGCGGCGCATTTATCGAGCTTTTCGGGATTGAGGAGGAAATCGACGGTGAGAAGGTGGACATGACCTATGAGGGCGCAAGCATCACCAATAACACGGATGTTATGATGACCACCGTATCCGGAGACGAGAACGCCATTGGCTATGTATCCCTTGGCTCCTTAAATGATACGGTAAAGGCTCTGGAAATCGACGGCGCTGTAGCCACTGCGGAGAACGTAGCGGACGGCACCTATGGCGTGTCCCGTCCCTTCAACATTGTGCTTGGGGAGGAAGTAAGCGACGCGGCCCAGGATTTTATCAGTTACATCATGAGCGCCGACGGACAGCAGCTGATTGAGGATGAGGGATATATTAAAGTGGACACAGAAGCGGAAGCCTATGAGGCATCCGGAGCAGCCGGAAAGGTTGTTGTGATGGGCTCCTCTTCCGTGGGACCGGTTATGGAAAAGCTTGCGGAGGCCTATCAGGAAATCAACGGCGATATCACCGTAGAGGTGCAGATCAGTGATTCCACCACAGGCATTAATTCTGCGGCGGAAGGAATCTGCGATATCGGAATGGCTTCCCGTGATCTGAAGGATGAGGAAGCGGAAAACGGCCTTACCTCGACGCAGATTGCCAGAGACGGAATCGCCGTAATTGTGAACAATTCCAATGAGCTGACCGGCATCAGCAGCGAGACCGTGAAATCTGTTTTCACCGGTGAGACCACAGACTGGGCCGATGTGGAGGAATATGCGGAGTAATCTGCGAAAAAAACAGCCAGTTTGCCGTAAAAGGCGGACTGGCTGAAAAAATGAGGAAAGAAAGGTGTTCTATGAACAAAGTTAAAGAAACGGGCATGAAGGCGGTATTTCTCATCGCGGCCTGTGCTTCCATTCTGGCGGTTGCCCTGATCTGTGTATTCCTGTTTGCCAACGGAATTCCTGCTATCGCCAAGATCGGACCGCTGAAATTTCTTTTTGGGAGGACCTGGAAGCCTTCCAATAATCTGTATGGAATTTTTCCGATGATCGTAGCAAGTATTTATGTAACCGCGGGGGCCATTGTTGTGGGGGTTCCCATTGCCCTTTTCACGTCTGTGTTCATGGCCCGCTACTGTCCGAAACAGATTTATAAGCCATTGAAATCCGGGATTGAACTGATGGCAGGAATCCCCTCCATTGTCTATGGCTACTTCGGTCTGGTTCTCATTGTCCCCACGATCCGGTCATACCTGGGAGGAACCGGAAACAGTATGCTGGCAGCCATTCTTCTTCTGGGAATTATGATCCTTCCCACCATCATCGGGGTGACGGAGTCCGCCATCCGCAGTGTGCCGGAGTCGTATTATGAGGGCTCTCTCGCCCTGGGAGCGACAAAGGAGAGAAGTATTTTCTTTGTGCTGCTGCCGGCGGCGAAATCCGGTATTCTCGCCGGAGTGGTCCTTGGAATCGGGCGGGCCATCGGTGAGACCATGGCTGTGATTATGGTGGCGGGCAATCAGACCTGGATGCCCCAGGGTCTGCTCAAGGGTGTCCGCACCATGACGGCCAATATTGTAACGGAAATGGGATATGCCTCCGGTCTTCACAGAGAAGCGCTCATCGCCACCGGAGTGGTTCTTTTTGTGTTTATCCTTATCATCAATCTGAGTCTTTCACTGCTGAACAGGAGGTCTGAGAATGTTGCTTAACAGTACCGCGGTCCCCGCGGAGGCGGCCGCTGTGGGAGATAAAAGAAATTCCGTTTCCCTGAGGGAACAGCTGAAATCCTATGTGCGTCATCCGGGCTCCGGACTTCTGGCGCTGCTCACTCTTCTGGGGGCGCTTCTGACCTTTGGAGTTCTGTTTTTCCTGATCGGATATGTTCTGGTCCGGGGGATTCCCTACCTGACTCCGGAGCTTTTCAGTCTGGAATATACCTCAGAGAATGTGTCCCTGATGCCGTCTCTGATCAATACGCTTATTATGACCGCAGTCTCTCTGGTCATTGCGGCGCCTCTGGGGATTTTTGCCGCCATTTATCTTGTGGAATACGCCAATAAGGGCAGTAAATTTGTGAAGGTGGTGCTTCTCACCGCGGAAACCCTTTCCGGAATTCCGTCCATCGTTTACGGTCTGTTCGGACTTCTGTTTTTTGTTACGGCGCTGCACTGGGGTATGTGCCTTCTGTCTGGCTCCCTCACTATGGTGATCATGATTCTGCCGCTGATTATGCGGACCGCCCAGGAGGCTCTGAAGGCGGTTCCGGATTCTTACCGGGAGGCCAGCTTTGGTCTTGGGGCCGGAAAGCTTCGCACAATTTTCAGCATTGTTCTGCCCTCCGCGGTCCCGGGAATTCTGGCCGGTGTGATTCTCGCCATCGGCCGTGTGATCGGTGAGACTGCCGCCCTGCTTTACACCGCCGGAACTGTGGCGCAGGTTCCCGGCAGCCTGATGGGCTCCGGCCGGACACTGGCGCTGCATATGTATGTGCTGTCCAGCGAGGGGCTGCATACAAACCAGGCGTCCGCCACGGCAGTGGTTATTCTGGTTTTTGTACTTCTTATCAACGGCCTGTCCAGTCTGATTGCCGGAAAAGTGGCGAAAAAATAGGAAAAGAGGATATAGAGAATTATGGATAACAGCACGAAAATTTCCATCGCGGATATGGAGCTGCATTACGGTAATTTCCATGCTCTGAAAAATATTAATATGAACATCCCGGAAAAGGAAATCACTGCCTTTATCGGTCCAAGCGGCTGCGGAAAGTCCACACTGCTGAAATCTCTGAACCGGATGAATGATCTTGTGGAGGGCTGTGTGATCACGGGAAAGGTGTGTCTGGACGGGGAGGATATCTATGGGAATATGGATGTAAACACCCTGCGCAAACGGGTGGGGATGGTTTTCCAGAAGCCGAATCCATTTCCCATGAGCATTTACGATAATATTGCCTATGGTCCCAGAACTCATGGGATCCGCTCCAGGGCAAAGCTGGACGAGATCGTGGAAAAATCTCTCCGGGATGCCGCAATCTGGGACGAGGTCAAGGACCGTCTGAAAAAAAGCGCTCTGGGAATTTCCGGAGGGCAGCAGCAGCGTCTGTGCATCGCAAGAGCTCTGGCGGTGCAGCCGGAGGTTCTTCTCATGGATGAGCCCACCTCCGCGCTGGATCCCATTTCCACGTCGAAAATTGAGGATCTGGCTGTGGAGCTGAAAAAGGATTACACCATTGTGATGGTCACTCACAATATGCAGCAGGCCACGCGTATTTCAGATAAGACCGCTTTCTTTCTGCTGGGAGAGGTGGTGGAGTACGACGATACCGACAAACTGTTCTCCATGCCGGCGGATAAGAGAACAGAGGACTATATTACAGGGAGGTTCGGTTGATATGGCGACACGTTTTGAGAGACAGCTGGAACAGCTTCATGTGGAAATGATCACCATGGGAAGCCTCTGCGAAAAGGTCATCACACTTTCTGCCCGGTCCATTCTGGGATACCGGGAGGAACTGGCCCGCCAGATTTTTTCCACAGACCGGGAAATTGACAGAAAAGAGCGGGAAATCGAAAATCACTGCATGAGTCTTCTTCTTCACCAGCAGCCGGTGGCCGGCGACCTGCGGGCCATATCCGCGGCGCTGAAAATGGTTTCGGATATGGAGAGGATCGGAGATCAGGCCGCGGATATCGCGGATCTCTCTCAGTATATTCCCGGGGAGACGGTGTGCGGTGAGCCCCTGAATATCGGAAAAATGGCGGAGTATACGGTGCGTATGGTGACAGAGAGTGTGGACGCCTTTGTGAATGATGATCTGGAGCTTTGCCGGAAGGTGATTGAGGACGACGACACGGTGGACAGCGCCTTTATCGAGATCAAGGAAAAGCTGGCGGAGCTGATCTACAGCGGACATCCGGATGCGAAGACCGGCCTGGACATTCTCATGGCGGCCAAATATTTTGAGCGGATCGGAGATCACGCGGTGAATATCGCGGAGTGGGTGGAGTATTCCATCACCGGCGTGCACAGAAACGGGGAGAAATATCAGGAGATCAGCGAAGGGTAGAAAAGGGAAATGGTTGCGAAACCATGAAGCCTGGAGTACAATGAAAGCATGCTTTTCATACAGATCCTTACTGCCGGCAGGCAGTAAGGATAAAGCTGTTTATACGGGCTGTTTTGCCTGAAACACGGGGAGGGGAAACTTGACAAAAAAAATTTTCAGATCCATTATGCTGGTTTCTGTCATTGCCATGCTGCTTGGACTTGTCTCAGTGACCGGCATACTCTATCAGAATTTCGGGGATCAGATTTATACAGAGCTGGAGCGGGAAGCCGCCTATCTTGCCAGCGGCGTGGAGCTGGAGGGCGTGGCCTACCTGGAAAATCTCAATGACGAGGACCGGATCACGTATATTGACGGGGACGGAACCGTGCTCTATGACAACCAGGCGGATCAGTCCTCCATGGAAAATCACAACCAGAGAGAGGAGGTCCGGGAGGCGGCTGTAACCGGAAGCGGATCTGCAGTCCGCATGTCCAGCACTCTGTCGGAAATGACCATTTATTACGCTCTTCGCCTGGAGGACGGAACTATCCTGCGGGTGTCCAGCACCCGGGCCTCTGTTCTGGCGCTGGTGCTTCAGATGCTTCCGGCCCTTCTGCTGATTTTTGCGGTGATGATTCTTTTTTCCTCGGCCTTTGCCATACGTCTGTCCAGAAATGTGGTAAGACCCATCAATGAGCTGGACCTGGAGCATCCGGAGGACAGTCATATTTACGAGGAGGTGGAACCGCTGCTGTCCAGGCTGTATCGCCAGAACCGGCAGATTCAGGGCCAGATTGAGGCGGCCCGCCGTCAGCAGGAGGAATTTTCCCTTATCACGGAAAATATGCAGGAAGGCCTTCTGGTGATTGACCGGTACACCATGATTCTCTCCGGGAATTCCGGCGTGGCCAGGCTTTTCCGGGTAAAACAGGTGAAGGTGGGAGAGAGTGTTTACGCCCTGAACCGCAGCGAGGATTTTCGCAGGCTGATTGAAAATGTTCTGGAGGGGAGACATCAGGATACGGTGCTGCAGCTGGACGGCAGCCATGTGCAGGTGATCGGGGATCCGGCGATGGACGGCGGAAGTCTGGAGGGCGCGGTAATCCTTCTCATGGATGTCACGGAAAAGGTGGAGAGAGAGCGTTTTCGAAGGGAGTTTTCCGCCAATGTCTCCCACGAGCTGAAAACGCCGCTGACTTCTATTTCCGGATTTGCGGAGATTATGCAGAGCGGCTTTGTGAAGGAAGAGGATACCAGGGCCTTTGCGGGACGGATTTATAAGGAGGCCCAGAGACTGATCAGCCTGGTGGGGGATGTGATTAAGATTTCTCAGCTGGACGAGGGGGAGGTTCCCTATCAGTGGGAGGAGGTGGATCTTCATGACCTGGCCCGGGAGGTTTTCGCCAGCCTTCACGCGGCTGCGGAGAAGAAAAATGTGCATCTGTATATGGAAGGAGGCTCTGCGGTTCTGTCTACTGTGCGGCCGATTATGGAGGAAATCCTGTTTAATATCTGTGATAACGCCGTGAAATATAACCGGGAAAACGGGGAGGTTTTCCTGCGGCTTCAGGATTCTGAAAATGAGGTGCAGGTGATGGTGCGGGACAATGGAATTGGAATCCCAAAAGAGGATCAGGAACGGATTTTTGAGAGGTTCTATCGTGTGGATAAAAGTCATTCCAAGGCCATCGGCGGCACGGGACTGGGCCTTTCGATTGTAAAGCATGGCGTGCATTTTCTGGGCGGGAAGCTGTCCCTGCTCAGCGAGCCCGGCCGCGGAACGGAGATTACCCTGTGGTTTCACAAAAAAAGAACAGAAAAGGAAGGAAAAGAAAGCGAATGAAAATACGCCTCATTGCCAGCGATCTGGACGGCACTCTGCTTACGGAGCAAAAGGAAATCACGCCCCTTTCCAGAAGGGCGCTTCTGGAGGCCGTCCGGCGGGGAATTGTGTTTGTGCCCGCCACCGGCCGGGCCTTTGATTCCATTCCCCCGGAGGTGCTTGCCCTGCCCGGGGCAAAGTACGCCATCACCTCCAACGGGGCTGCCATTTATCAGGTGGAGAGCCGTCGGCGGATCTATCAGTGCCTGCTGACGCCGGAATCTGTGGACGCTCTTCTTGGGATTCCCCGTCCGGGAAATGCGGCGATTGAGGTGTTTCGGGACGGCGTGCCATACTGTGCCCGCAAATGTCTGGAAAATCCTGCGGCTTACGGGGCCACAGGCTACGGGGTGGAATACATGCGGCGAACCCGCCGGCCAGTGGAGGATATCGCGGCCTTTGCCCGGGAAAACCGCGCCGCTCTGGACAGCTTTGATTTCCTCTGCGGGGAGCCGGAGCTTCGGTCCCGCCTTCGGCAGCAGATTCTGGAGCAGGTTCCGGACATCTACGTGACCTCCTCGGTTTCCCATCTCCTGGAGATTGGAAACTGCCGTGCGGGCAAGGGAAATACCCTTTGCCGTCTGCTTGCGCTTCTAAAAATTTCCCCGGAGGAGGCCGCTGCCTTTGGGGACGCGGACAATGACCTGGGGATGCTGACGGCGGTGGGTTATGGCGTGGCCATGGGAAACGCGGATCCACATGTAAGACGGGCGGTTTCCCGCGGCACCCTTTCCAATGAAGAGGACGGAGTGGCCAGAGGGATTTTCATGATTTTGTCCGGCTGTCCGGAGCTTCCGGGCGGAGAGCTTTCCGATACTGCCTGGGAGAGCATCCCCTGATTCTGGAAAAAACCCTGGCGTAATAATTGGAATCGGAAAATCCGCACTGCAGAGCTACGTCGGTGATGGACATTTCCGGATCCGCCAGAAATTCCAGGCTGCGCTCTACCCGGTATTCCTGCAGAAAGGTAAAAAGAGATACCTTCATATACCGCTTAAACAGCCGGCTGCATTCACTGGTACACAGGTGAATATGGCCGGCGACGTCGTCCAGGCGGATATTATTCCCATAATTGTCCGACAAAAAGGTGAGAATTTCCCGGATCCGCCGGGAATCCGCCTCATTTTCCATTTCCGACGGACTTTTTTCCGGATGGCCCAGAAAAATGGTTTTCCACAGCAGAACAAGCTCCGCGAGAATTTCCATTTCGTAGCCCGCGGTCTGCTCCTTATCCAGGCGGATCAGCTTCTGTACAGATGTGATTACTTCCCGGTGCCATCCCCGGGAAAGGTCAAAATGAATGGCCGGAAGAGAGGAGCTGCAGAGGATCGGTTCCGCGTATTTCCGGTAAACGGCGCTGTTGTGAAAGCCGTAGATCAGCCTTGGGTCAAAGGTGACCGGTGTGTACCTGCAGTCCTTTTCCTCAAACATTTCCCCCGCGTGGAGCACATTTGTGTTGGTAAAGATGGCTTCCCCTTCCCGCAGATGGAAGGTGCTCTGGCCGGCCCGGTAGATCATCTCGCCTTTTTCCACGAAGGTGAGCTCCACCTCCGGGTGCCAGTGCCAGAAAAAAGAGCCGCTCTCATACCCGGACAGCTGTTCCCGGCTGACCAGAAAGGGAAAGCCAAAATCTCCGTGCCGCTTCAGTTCCTTTCCGGACGCGTCTGTCTGAATCTGCATTTTCCTTCCTCCTTTGGTAAACTCCCGGTATCTTCCGATAATTATGATTGAGCGACAAAAGATATTTTGTCGCTGTGATACTGTCCTTTGTGTCATAATTATACCACTTTTTCAGGGAAAAAACGCAATATTTTGCTAAAACCCCGCAAAATCCTCAAGGAAAGGGATATTCCGGGGGCATATAGTAGGACGTATGAGCGTTAAAGTACGCAGGGGGTAAGGAATTATCGCAGAATTTTATCAGGAGGTTTTTACTATGAACATACCATCAGCCCGGTCTTTAGAGAAAATCTATAAAGAATCTTCGGAAAGCGCCCGCCGTTTTCAGGCTCTCGCGGACGCCTTCGCCTCCCATTTCCGGGAGGAGCAGCCGGAATATTTCACATCTCCCGGCCGCACGGAGATCATCGGCAACCACACGGACCACAACGGAGGAAAGATCATTGCCTCCAGCATTGATCTGGACACCATCGGGGCGGCTGCGCCCAATGGAACGGATACGATCCATCTTTTCAGCGAGGGATACCGGCGGGAGGTGGTTGTAAACCTGTCCCGGATCGCCTCTGTGGAGAAGGTTTCCGGAACCACGGCGCTGGTGGCCGGAATTATGGAATATTTACAGAAAAAAGGGTTTAAAACCGGAGGCTTTGACGCCTGTGTCTCCACCCGTGTGATCAGCGCCGCGGGGGTGAGCTCCTCCGCGTCCTTTGAGATGCTGGTGTGCGCCATGGTGAATTCCCTTTTCAATGAGGGCCGGATGACCTGCTCCGATTACGCCAGAGCCGGACAGTATGCGGAAAATGTTTTCTGGAAAAAATCCTCCGGTCTCATGGATCAGATGGCCTGCGCCGTGGGCGGCCCCATTGTCCTTGATTTTTCCGATCCGGAGGAAATCCGCTGTGAAAGCATTGATTTTTCCTTTGAAAAATCCGGCTACAGCCTTGTGATCGTAAATACCGGCGGGGGACACGCGGATCTGAGCGAGGAGTATTCCAGTATTCCGTCGGAAATGCGCCAGGCCGCCGCGGTGCTGGGAGCCGGAAATCTCTGTGAGACCAGTCTTGAGGCTCTCCTGGAGCATGTAAACGAGATTCCAAACGACCGCGCAGTGCTTCGCGCCATTCATTTCTTCGAGGAGAACCGCCGGGTAGAGGAGGCGCGGGAGGCCATCGGGGCGGATGACGCCGGGAAGCTTCTGCAGCTGATGGAGGAATCCGGAAGATCCTCCTGGGAGCTGCTTCAGAACTGCTATTCCCTTCAGGACTGCACAGAGCAGAAGATTACGCTGATGCTGGCTCTGACGGAGCTTTTCCTGAAGAAAACCGGAGCCGGGGTGTGCCGGGTGCACGGCGGCGGCTTTGCGGGGGTAATCATGGTGGTCCTTCCTTTGAAGGACAGTGAAGCTTATGTGGAGTATATCTCCAGATACGCGGGGCGGAAAAACGTGTATCCTATGAACCTTCGCGCCACCGGGGCTGTGCATATTGATTAAAGTCTGTTCTTCCGGCTGTAAAAACTATGAAAAATATGAGTTAATTTATGATAAATTCTTGACAAAGTCGAGAGAAAATGTTACAATTTTTCCGTTAAGAAGAGAAGGTTTCTGTTGACTGACGGAGCAGGTGGAGCTTACCACGTGGAGACAGAAACTTGTTGCAAGCCGACCGTCTGGGCAGTATTTGAAA
Source organism: Clostridiales bacterium (assembly GCA_021203365.1). Classification (GTDB taxonomy): domain Bacteria; phylum Bacillota; class Clostridia; order Lachnospirales; family Lachnospiraceae; genus Blautia_A. The sequence continues at coordinate 71,987 of JAJQBI010000084.1, read as the reverse complement.
TTTAACTGTTACATTTTGTAACATGTGAGTATCAGATACTGCCCTTTTTTACACAAACGGCTGTGCAACACACTTTGTCATTTGAAAGGAGAAAAAGGCAAATGGGATTCAAAAGTGACATTGAGATTGCACAGGAGTGCGAGATGCTGCCGATCACCGAGATCGCGGCCAAGGCAGGAATTGACGATAAGTATCTTGAGCAGTACGGCAAATACAAGGCAAAGATTGATTACAATCTGCTGAAGGAGACGGATAAAAAGGATGGAAAGCTGATCCTTGTTACCGCCATCAACCCTACTCCCGCGGGTGAAGGCAAGACCACAACCACCGTTGGTCTGGCGGACGGCATGCAGAAGCTTGGCAGGAACGTGATGGTTGCTCTGCGTGAGCCCTCCCTTGGACCGGTGTTCGGCGTAAAGGGCGGTGCGGCCGGCGGCGGCTACGCACAGGTGGTTCCCATGGAGGATATTAACCTTCACTTTACCGGTGACTTCCATGCCATCGGCGCGGCCAACAACCTTCTGGCGGCCATGATCGACAATCATATTTTCCAGGGCAACGCGCTGAACATTGACCCGCGCAAGATTACCTGGAGAAGATGCGTGGATATGAACGACCGTCAGCTCCGCAGCATCGTGGACGGCCTGGGCGGCAGAACCGACGGAACTCCCCGTGAGGACGGATATGATATCACTGTGGCTTCTGAAATCATGGCAGTGCTCTGCCTGGCCAGCGACATCACAGACCTGAAGAACAGACTTTCCCGTATCATCGTAGGCTATACCTATGGCAAGCCCTCTGAGCAGAAACCGGTGACCGCAGGCGATCTTCACGCAGAGGGAGCCATGACCGCTCTTCTGAAGGACGCTCTCAAGCCCAACCTGGTTCAGACCCTGGAGCATGTTCCCGCGATCGTACACGGCGGGCCTTTCGCCAACATCGCACACGGCTGCAACTCCGTAACCGCAACCAGAATGGCTCTGAAGCTTTCGGATTACACCATCACAGAGGCCGGCTTTGGCGCGGACCTTGGCGCGGAGAAATTCCTGGATATCAAGTGCCGTATGGCGGGCCTGAAGCCCAACGCGGTTGTTATTGTAGCGACCGTGCGTGCGCTGAAATACAACGGCGGCGTTGCCAAGGCAGATCTGAATCAGGAGAACCTGGAAGCTCTGGAGAAGGGTCTTCCCAACCTGCTGAAGCATGTAAGCAATATCAAGAACGTATATAAGCTTCCCTGCGTGGTTGCCATCAACGCCTTCCCGACGGATACCAAGGCAGAGCTTGACCTGGTAGAAGCCAAGTGCAAAGAGCTGGGTGTAAATGTAGCGCTTTCTGAGGTATGGGCCAAGGGCGGCGAAGGCGGAGTTCGTCTGGCTGAAGAAGTGATTCGTCTGGTTGAGGAGCCCAACGACTTTACTTATTCCTATGAGCTGGAAGGAAGCATTGAGGACAAGCTGAACCAGATCGTGCAGAAGATCTACGGCGGCAAGGGAGCGGTTCTCACAGCCAACGCGCAGAAGCAGGCGAAGCAGCTGGAGGCTCTTGGATTCGGGAACTGTCCCATCTGTGTGGCGAAGACACAGTACAGCCTGACCGACGATCCGGCGAAGCTGGGTGCGCCCACTGACTTTGAGGTTACCGTAAGAAATCTGAAGATTTCCGCGGGTGCCGGCTTTATTGTAGCCCTCACCGGAGAGATTATGACCATGCCCGGTCTGCCAAAGGTTCCGGCCGCCGAGAAGATCGATGTGGATGAGAACGGAAAGATTACCGGACTTTTCTAAAGCGTGATATAAATTTTCATGTATATAAAAACAGCCAGTCAGCGTTTTCGCCGGCCGGCTGTTTTTTCATCTGAATCGGCGGCAGTTCATAAAAATTTTATGTTTCGGCAGGTAGGCGTGTACATGGGTTCTATGCTAAAATAAGAAGCGGAAGATTGCATTTGAAAATCATATGATACAGGGGCCTGGGGACAGTGAACTGTGAACGCAGAGGCCTGTGCCGGTCTTGAAAGAGCCTGGCCCTTTGTGTCATCGTAAGGAGAAGCTTTATGAACAGAACGGAATTTCTTGATACATTGCGCCGGCAGCTGCAGGGACAGATGCATGAGGGAAAGGCCGCGGCTCATGTGCGGTATTACGAGGATTATATTCAGTCTCAGGTGCGCGGCGGGAGAAGTGAAGCGGAGGTGCTTGCGGAGCTTGGAGATCCAAGGCTGATCGCGAAAACTCTTCTGGATACGGACCCGGACAGTGCGGATGCGGACTATGAGGAGTACAGCAGCGAATGGAGAGAAGAGACGGAAGCTTCCGCCGAAAAGTCCGGGCATCGTAGCTTTCGCCTGGATCTGAATACCTGGATCGGAAGGATCATCGCGATTCTGGTACTTGTAATTATCATCTGCCTTGTGGGGCGGGTTCTCATCGCGGTTCTTCCGTTTTTTATTGTGCTGGCGGTGGTGCTGTATGTGATCTCCCTTTTTCGAAGATGAGACGGAGATGCCATACCGGAAAAGTCCTGAACAGGGCAAATTTCCGGACTTATACATTTTAGACAAAAAATCGGTTTAAATTTCGTACTCTTTTTGCAATGGAAACAACTTGTTTGGACATCCATACAAGTTGTAGCATAGTAAGCAGGAGGGGGATTGGAATGACAGATTCCGGAAAGCCAAAATATTATATCCTGATGGAACAGCTGAAAGGGGAAATTCTGTCCGGGGAAATTGCCCCGGGGGAGAGGCTTCCCTCGGAGAATGAACTGTCCAGGCAATACTCCCTGAGCCGGCATACGGTGCGCAAGGCACTGGGGATTCTGGAGCAGGACGGGTATGTGGAGGCGTTTCACGGGAAGGGAACCTTCTGCTCGGACAAGGTGAACCGGATGAAGCGGTCGGGAAACATCGCCGTGGTCATCACCTATATTTCGGATTACATTTTTCCCCGGCTGATCCAGGGGATGGATCAGGTTCTGTCGGAGCACGGATACAGTATTATTCTGAAGAATACCGGAAACAGCCGGCAGAAGGAAGCACGATGTCTGGAAGAGCTGCTGGAGAAGGAGATTGACGGGCTGATTATTGAACCCAGCAAGAGTCAGGTGCTGTGCAGACACCGGAATCTGTATCAGAGTCTGGACGCGCACGGGATCCCCTATGTCTTTATTCAGGGAATTTATACAGAGATGAGGGACCGTCCCCATATCCTTATGGACGACGCGCAGGGCGGGTATCTGGTGACGAAGCATCTGCTGGATACCGGATGTAAGAGAGTGGCGGGTTTTTTCAAGGCGGACGATTTTCAGGGCGCGGAGAGACACAAGGGGTTTGTCCGTGCCATTCAGGAGAGGGGCCTGCCCTATGTGCCGGACGATGTGATCTGGTATCACACGGAAGACCGCAGATCCAAGCCGGGGCTGATGGCCGCCATGATGGCCCGGACCGGGTCTCTTCCCGACGGGCTGGTGTGCTACAATGATCAGATTGCCGTGCAGGTGATGGAGGCTCTGCAGAAGAAGGGCGTGCGGGTGCCGGAGGATGTCTCGGTTACCGGCTATGACAACTCCATCTATTCCCGGGCCGGCTCTGGCATTACCACCATTGCCCATCCCCAGGAGGAGCTGGGGCGGATGGCCGCGGAGCTTCTTCTGGAAAAGCTGAACGGCGTGCCGGAATCCGAGAGCCGTGTGGAACGCCTGATCCGTCCGGAGCTGATCGTGCGCGGGTCCAGCAGAGGGGATTTACTGTAAAGCACTATGGCGGAAAAATATTTTTTGTCGCTTCAATCATTACATTTTTAAAGGAGGATTTTATTATGACAACAGCTAAGAGCTACAAATTCTGGTTTTGTACCGGTTCTCAGGATCTTTACGGAGATGAGTGCCTTCGGAAGGTAGCGGAGCATTCCCACATTATTGTGGAAGAGCTGAACAAATCCGGTGTACTTCCCTTTGAGGTTGTGTGGAAGCCCACGCTGATCACCAACGAGCTGATCCGCAAAACCTTTAACGAGGCCAACGCGGATGACGAGTGCGCCGGTGTGATCACCTGGATGCATACCTTTTCCCCGGCAAAGTCCTGGATCCTGGGTCTTAAGGAATACCGGAAGCCTCTTTGTCATCTGCATACGCAGTTTAATGAGGAAATCCCCTATGACACCATTGACATGGATTTTATGAATGAGAACCAGTCCGCTCATGGCGGACGTGAGTACGGACATCTGGTAACCCGCATGGGTATTGAGCGCAAGGTGATCGCGGGCTACTGGGCGGACCGGAAGGTACAGGAGCGCCTGGCGTCCTGGATGCGCACCGCTGTGGGTATTATGGAGAGCAGCCATATTCGTGTGTGCCGCGTGGCGGACAATATGCGCAATGTAGCCGTGACGGAGGGCGACAAGGTGGAAGCGCAGATCAAATTTGGCTGGGAGATTGACGCCTATCCTGTAAATGAGATCGCGGAATACGTGCAGGATGTGAAGCAGGGAGATATCAACGCTCTTGTGGACGAGTATTATGATAAATATGACATTATTCTGGATGGCCGGGATCCGGAGGAATTCCGCCGTCATGTGGCGGTTCAGGCAGGCATTGAGATCGGTTTTGAGAAATTCCTGGAGGAGAAAAATTACCAGGCCATTGTCACCCATTTCGGGGATCTTGGCTCTCTGCAGCAGCTTCCCGGCCTGGCCATCCAGAGACTGATGGAAAAGGGTTATGGCTTCGGCGGAGAGGGCGACTGGAAAACCGCGGCCATGGTGCGTCTGATGAAGATTATGACCTCCGGGATCAAGGATGCCAAAGGAACCTCCTTTATGGAGGACTACACCTACAACCTGGTTCCCGGAAAGGAAGGCGTTCTGGAAGCCCATATGCTGGAAGTCTGCCCCACCGTTGCGGACGGAAAGGTGAGCATCCGCGTGTGCCCGCTCTCCATGGGGGACCGCGAGGATCCGGCCAGACTGATCTTCACCTCCAAGACGGGACCGGCGGTTGCCACCTCACTGGTAGATCTGGGGGACCGCTTCCGCCTGATCATCAACGAGGTTGAGTGTAAGAAGGTAGAAAAGCCCATGCCTAAGCTTCCGGTAGGAACGGCCTTCTGGACTCCGAAGCCGGATCTGACAACCGGAGCCGAAGCCTGGATCCTGGCCGGCGGCGCGCACCATACGGCATTTTCTTATGACCTGACCGCGGAGCAGATGTGCGATTGGGCGGACGCCATGGGAATCGAGGCAGTGTGCATTGACGGCGACACAACCATCCGGACGCTGAAAAATGAGCTTCGCTGGAACCAGATGTATTTCAGAAAATAGGAAAGAAGGGGAAAGTAAATGTCTGCAAAAGAATCCATTCTTAATAATCGCACGGCCCTCGGAATTGAGTTTGGCTCCACCCGGATCAAGGCGGTTCTTGTGGATGAAGCCAACGTGCCCATCGCCTCCGGCGGACATGCCTGGGAAAACCGCCTGGAAAACGGAATCTGGACTTATACGCTGGAGGATATCTGGGACGGGCTTCAGGACTGCTACCAGGATCTGGTAAGGGATGTGGAGAGGCAGTACGGCATTGTTCCGGAATCCTACGGAGCCATTGGCATCAGCGCCATGATGCACGGTTACATGCCCTTTAATAAAGAAGGCAAACTTCTGGTGCCCTTCCGCACCTGGAGAAACAATATTACCGGGGAGGCCAGCGAGAAGCTGTTTCATCTTTTTAATTATAACATTCCGCAGAGATGGAGCATTGCCCACCTTTATCAGGCGATCCTGAACGGGGAGGAGCATGTAAAGGAGATCGATTATATTACGACTCTGGAGGCCTATGTGCACTGGCAGCTCACCGGAAAACGGGTGCTGGGCATCGGCGACGCGGCGGGGATGTTCCCCATCGATACGGAGGCAAAGGATTATTACGGAACCATGGTGGAGAAATTCGACGAGCTGGTGACTCCCTATGGATTTCCCTGGAAATTAAAGGAAATTCTCCCGAAGGTGCTGGTGGCCGGCGAGGACGCAGGCGTCCTGACGCCGGAAGGGGCGAAGCTTCTGGATGTCAGCGGAAGACTGAAGCCCGGAATTCCTCTGTGCCCGCCGGAGGGCGACGCGGGAACCGGTATGGCGGCCACCAACAGCGTGAAGAAGCGCACCGGAAATGTTTCCGCCGGTACCTCCGCCTTTGCCATGGTGGTGCTGGAACATGAGCTCTCCAGGCCGTATAAGGAGATTGATATGGTGACCACTCCGGCCGGGGATCTGGTGGCCATGGCGCACTCCAACAACTGTACCTCAGATCTGAACGGCTGGATCGGCCTGTTCAGAGAGTTCGCGGAGACCTTCGGCGTGGATGTGGATATGGATAAGCTTTACGGAACCCTGTATAACAAAGCCATGGAAGGGGATCCGGACTGTGGCGGACTGCTGTCCTACTGCTATTTTTCCGGGGAGCATATCACCGGCTTTGAGGAAGGCCGGCCCCTGTTTGTGCGCTCTCCCGAGAGCCGGTTCAATCTGGCGAATTTCATGCGGACCAACCTTTATACCTGTTTTGGAGCCATGAGAGTGGGCCTGAGTATTCTGATCGATCAGGAAAACGTGCAGGTGGATCAGCTGCTGGGCCACGGTGGTCTGTTTAAGACAAAGGGTGTGGGACAGCAGATCCTGGCGGACGCGGTGAACTGCCCGGTTTCCGTGATGGAGACCGCGGGAGAGGGCGGAGCCTGGGGCGCCGCGCTGCTGGCCTCCTATCGGATTCATAAGGAGGAGGGCGAAAGTCTGGAGGATTTCCTGAATGAGAAGGTGTTCAAGGGGAACGAGGGAAGCACCCTGGAGCCTGCGGAAGAGGGAGTAAAGGGCTTTAACCAGTTCATGGAGAGATACACCGCGGGACTTGGAATTGAGAGATCGGCTGTGGAATCCGGAATCTGGAAAGCGTAAAAAATTGGGGGAAAAAGTGCGGACTGAGCAGGTCCGCACTTTTCAGGTGATGCCCTGAGTCAAAAGATATCCTCATATTCCCAGTTGACAAACATATGTTCGAATATTATAATGTGACTTATGAGAAGAAACGGGAGCTTGCTCACGTTCACCTCATAAGTCAGTTCCGAAACGGAAAGCTGCGAAGCAGTGTCAGATGTGCGGAGCACAGCTGAGTTTCGGAAGTTGTCACACGGAGGAACGAAGTTCCGACAGTGTGACTTATGAGCAGGAAATATTCCGGTATTAAAATAATTGGGGAAGAGGTGGAGCAGTGACAAGGGAAAAATTATCGCGGCCGCAGCTGGAGCGGGTATATGTCAAAGTGACATCTGATTTTGACGCTGCGGGGTATATGCAGCCCCGGACAATTACCTGGGAGGACGGGCGCACTTTTCAGATTGAGCAGGTTCGTGATTTTCGCCCTGCGAACACAGTGCGCATGAATCTTCCCGGAGATTGCTACACGGTGATCATACAGGGACAGGAGAAGCATCTCTTTTTTGAGCACAGTGCGCCTCTTTATTCCGGCCGGGTGGGGCGCTGGTTTGTGGAAGTGGAAGGCTGAAGGGGGGTGCCCGGTGAGAGGAAGGGAGGTATCCGGCGGCATGAGAGACCGCTCATATGTTGCCATTGATCTGAAATCGTTTTACGCAAGCTCTGAGTGTGCGGACCGGCATCTCAATCCGCTGACCACCAATCTGGTGGTGGCGGACGCCTCCCGCACAGAGAAGACCATCTGTCTGGCGGTCTCTCCGTCTCTTAAATCCTGCGGCGTTTCCGGGCGGGCAAGGCTGTTTGAGGTGGTGCAGAGGGTGCGTGAGGTGAATGCGGAGCGCCTGCGCCGGGCACCGGGGCACAGATTTTCCGGCGCCTCCTTTGATATGGAAGCTTTGAAAGCCGATCCGTCTCTGGAGCTTTCCTATATTACCGCGCCGCCGCGGATGGCCCGGTATGTGGAGGTATCTGCCCGGATTTATTCCATTTATCTGAAATATGTGGCGCCGGAGGACATTTTTGCCTACTCCATTGATGAGGTTTTTATGGACGTAACCGGCTACCTGACGGCGTATCATATGACGGCCCATGAGCTGGCGTCGGTTATGATCCGGGAGGTGCTGTATACCACGGGGATCACTGCGGCCGGCGGTATCGGCACGAATCTTTATCTGGCCAAGATTGCCATGGATATTGAGGCCAAGCGCACTTTGCCGGACCGGGACGGTGTGCGGATTGCGGAGCTGGATGAATACACCTATCGCGCCCGGCTCTGGCCGCACCGGCCGCTGACGGATTTCTGGCGCATTGGTCCGGCCACCGCGCGGAAGCTGGAAGGGCACAGCCTTTTTACTATGGGAGATGTAGCCCGGCTTTCCCTTTCGGATCAGGGCTGGTTTTATAAGACCTTCGGCATAGACGCGGAAATTCTCATTGACCATGCCTGGGGGATAGAGCCGGTGACCATGGAATACATTCAGAATTACCAGCCGGATTTTAACAGCTTAAGTGAGGGCCAGGTGCTTTCCACCCCCTATTCTTATGAGAAGGCACGGGTCATTGTCCGTGAGATGGCGGACAGCCTGACCATGCAGCTCGTGGATAAAGGACTGGCGTCGGATTCCTATACTCTGGATATCGGCTATGACCGGGAGAATGTGGACCATGGGAGCTATCTGGGGCCGGTTCATGTGGATCATTATGGGAGAGCTGTGCCCAGGCCGGCCCACGGGAGCGCGCGGCTGGACCATCCAACCAGTCTTGGCAGTGAGATTCTCTCCGCGTTTGACGAGATTTTTGTCCGAATCGCGGATCCCCGTCTGTCCGTGCGCAGGGTCACCCTTGCCGCAAATCATGTGGTGGAGGATGATGGGGTGGTTCAGCTGGATCTGTTTTCCGACGTGGAGAAACAGGAGCGGGAGAGGAAGCTCCAGGCCGCCATGCTCTCCATTAAAAAGCGATATGGGAAAAACGCAGTACTGAAGGGAACCAATTTCCGGGAGGGCGCTACCATGCGGGACCGAAACGGACAGATCGGGGGACACAAAGCTTAGTGACACACTGGATTGGAGAACACAGAATCTGAACCGGAGGGGAGATGGAGAATATCATGAGACAGACTGAGAAGGAAACCGGGGGAAAATATGCGGGCATCATACATATGGAACGCCCGGTGGACGCGGCGATCCTGCGGAGGCATCCCAGGATGCCTCTTGAGGAGCGCGCGAAAATATTTGCTCCCTTTGCCGCCCTTCGGGGCCACAGTGAAAGGCTGTCGGAGGAGGGCGGAAAGCTTTTGCGGAGCCGCCGGGCGGAGCTGTCAGAGGAGGAGACGGAGAGACTCTCCCATAAGCTGTCCCAGGTGCAGAAGGGAACGAATGTGGCTGTGACCCACTTTCTTCCGGAGACGCCGGGTGCAGTTATGGGGTATTATACCCGGACAGAAGGAACCGTGACCGGACTGGATGTCGTGCGCAGGCTGCTGAAAATCACCTGCGGGGAGGAAGGACCGAAAGGTCTGGCTGAGGTGCTCATCCGATTTGAGGATATTACAGACATTTTATGGGAAGAATAAGCCTTTTTCGGAAAATCAGCTGCGGCAGCATTTCCGGCAGAATTTCAGAGAATTTTTATGTTCCTGTTTATAATAGATGTCGGACCACTGGCAGATATTCTGAAGAATAGGGACGACGGAGTTCCCTTTCTCACTCAGAGAATATTCCACGTGCGGCGGAATTTCGTCATAGGATTTTCGCAGCACAATTCCGTCTGCGATTAAATCCTTTAATGTGGATGTAAGAACCGCGTCTGTGATGTTCCCCATTTCATGGCGTATTTCATTGTATCTGAGAGTTCCCATCCTCGCCAGAACGCAGATGATTCTTGAATGCCACTTGCCGCCGAACACACCCAATCCATATTCCAGCGGACAGCGTATATCTTCCTGAAGCTTTTTCTGATACATGGCAAAACCTCCTTTTTTCTATTATACAGGGCGATGGCCTGGAATGAAAGTAACTAATAAATTTAATAGTTACATTTTTGAAAGACAGTTTTTGAAAGAGTCGGGACGGTTATTTTATTATGAAACGACGGGAGAATCAGCAATGAACCATAAAATGAAAATACGCGGTGCAAGAGTCCACAATCTGAAGAATGTGAATCTGGACGTGCCTCTGAACCAGATTGTCGGGATCGCCGGAGTTTCCGGTTCCGGGAAATCCTCTCTGGCCCTGGGTGTACTTTACGCAGAAGGATCCCGGCGTTATCTGGAATCCCTGTCTGCCTACACCCGCCGCCGCATGACCTTTGCCGCCAAGGCCGATGTGGACGAGGTGATGTACGTGCCGGCCGCCCTGGCACTCCATCAGCGGCCGGGTGTGCCGGGACTTCGCAGCACCTTTGGAACCGGGACAGAGCTGCTGAACAGTCTGCGCCTGATGTTTTCCAGGCTCGCAAGTCATCGATGCCCCAATGGGCATTTCCTCCTGCCCTCACTGGATGTGGCTGCGGGCAGAGAACTGGTCTGCCCACAGTGCGGAGCCCATTTTTATGCGCCCTCTGCCGAGGAGCTTGCCTTTAATTCCCGGGGAGCCTGCAAACGCTGCGGCGGTACCGGAATTGTCCGGGTGGTGGATGAATCGACGCTTGTGCCGGACGAAAATCTTTCCATTGAGGAAGGCGCTGTTCTGCCGTGGCAGACGCTTATGTGGAGTCTTATGAAGGACATTGCCCGTGAAATGGGCGTGCGAACAGATGTGCCTTTTAAGGAACTGACCCGGAAGGAGAGAGACATTGTTTTTCACGGTCCGGCCGAGAAAAAGCACATTATTTATCAGAATAAGACCAGCGGCGCGGCGGGAGAGATGGATTTTACTTATTTTAACGCCACCTACACGGTAGAAAATGCTCTTTCCAAAGTAAAAGACGAAAAAGGCATGAAGCGGGTGGAGAAGTTTCTCCGGCAGGGAGAATGCCCGGAGTGCGGAGGAACCCGTCTGTCTGCGGATGCGCGTGCCCCAAGGATTAAGGGAATCACCCTGGCACAGGCCTGTCAGATGACCCTGGACGATCTGACCCGATGGGTAGGAGAAGTTCCGGCTTCCCTGCCGGAGGAGATGCGCACCATGGCGGAAAGCATCTGCGAATCCTTTTTCGTTGTTGCCAGACGCCTGCTGGAGCTGGGACTGGGCTATCTGACGCTGGACCGGGCCGCTTCCACACTTTCCACCGGTGAACGCCAGCGGATGCAGCTGGCCCGCGCCGTGCGCAACCGAACCACCGGCGTCATGTATATTCTTGACGAGCTCTCCATAGGCCTGCATCCACAGAACATCGCAGGACTGACATCCGTGATGCACGATCTTGTGGCGGATGGAAATTCGGTCATTCTGGTGGACCATGATACACAGATCCTCTCAGAGGCGGACTGGCTCATTGAGATGGGCCCTGAGGCCGGTGAAAAGGGAGGCACCGTTGTGGCAGAGGGCCCCATTTCGGAAATTCTGCAGAATCCGGATTCAAAAATTGCCCCGTTTCTGGCAAACCGTGGGACTATCTGCGGAGAAGAGATCGAAGAGCCGGAGCTTTTTTCCAGAGGAGAACTGAAAATGAGAACCCGGAGGATCCATACCGTCCGGCCGCTGGACGTTCGCATCCCCAGGGGCAGGCTGACGGCAGTGACCGGTGTCTCCGGCTCCGGTAAGACTACGATGATACTGGAAAGCCTTGTCCCCGGCCTTGAGGCAGTCATAAACGGGAAAAAGCTGCCGGAGCACATCATTTCCATGGAGGCAGAAGGAATCCGCCATGTAAAACTGATCGACGCGACTCCCATTGGCGTCAATGTCCGTTCCACCGTGGCCACCTACGCGGATGTCCACGATGAGCTGCGCAAGCGTTTCGCCAGAGTCCCCGCCGCCAGAGAGCAGGGCTGCAGAGCCGGAGCTTTTTCCTACAACACGGGAGCGCTTCGCTGTCCGGTCTGTGACGGCACGGGTCAGATTGACCTGGATATTCAGTTCCTTCCGGACGTACACATTACCTGCCCTCAGTGTGGCGGCAGCCGCTACGACAAACGGGCACAGCAGATACTGTGGACCAACAGGGAAGGCAGAAGCTACAGCCTGCCTCAGCTGATGGATATGGATGTAAGCTCCGCCCTGGAGGCCTGCCGGGAATTAAAGCCCGTTGCGGCAAAACTGCAGACACTGTGTGATCTGGGACTGGGCTATCTGACACTGGGAGAGGAAACCCCCAGTCTCTCCGGCGGCGAAGCCCAGCGCCTGAAGCTTGCCAGCGAGATGGGACGTGTACAGAACGATTCAGTCTTTGTTTTTGACGAGCCCACCATTGGCCTTCACCCGCTGGACATTCAGACACTGCTTACCGTATTCCGGACACTGATTCAAAACGGCGCCACAGTCATCGTCATTGAGCATGATCTGGATGTGATCCGCCATGCCGATTACATCGTGGATATGGGCCCCGGCGGAGGAGAAGCCGGCGGGCGAATCATCGCCGCCGGAACACCCCGGCAGGTCAGAGACAGCGCCGAAAGCATCACAGGGAAATATCTGTAAAAATAGTATCCCCGACAGGAATTGAGCGGGTGTTCAATACAATTCATTTGGCTGTTGAGGGCGATTTTGCAGTAAATTTTATTTTTCATTCCAGGGGGCGATCCCCCTAAAAACTTTTGCGATTTTGTGTACGTGATCTCTGCACCGTTCCCTGGGACGAAGTGAACAGAGATTCGAGCCGTCCATACCTTTAAACAGATGTCCAAAATAGGTTGAATTTCTCCTAAAATTTACGTATACTGACAGTATCATATACAGGAGGTTCTACACATGAATGTAAATACAAGTAATCTCGTTTCTATCACAGAAGCCAACCAGAACTTTTCGCGAGTTGCACGCATGGTTGATGAGAATGGAGCTGTTGTTATTCTAAAGAACAATACACCACGCTATCTGCTTATTGAGTTTAGTTCCGCAGAAGAAGAACAGACAGCTCGCGATGAAGATGTTCTTGCTGTATCAAAACGGCTGCTCGCAAAAAACCGTGAAGCTTACGAGGTACTGGCCAAATGATTCTTCTTTCAAAATTAAATATTTTTTCATGCTTAACGTGGTTGTGCCACCTGTCGTCTTACTCTGTATGAATCTGCCTTGCCGTCCGCCCGGACACATTCAGGCCATCCCGATTTTTTTTCATGTGCAGCCGTCAAAATTCCGGTATTTTTTTACTTTTGGCTTTAGATCTGTCCCGTTAGCCTCTCCCCTCCCGTTCACGTTCACACCCGTCCCATTGCCCCCAAAAAAAATCCAAATTCATAAAAAAAGTTCTTGCATTCTTCCGAAAAGTGTTATATACTTAGCAAGTCGGTTGACAAGGCCAGTTGGTCAAGGGGTTAAGACGCCGCCCTCTCACGGCGGAAACACGGGTTCGATTCCCGTACTGGCTGTTCCTTAAGGAATCTTCGCTGGAAGATTCCTTTTTACGTTGTGGGGAAGAAAGGAAAACAATTATGGCAAAAAAGGAAACCTATGACGCGGGGAGTATTTCCGTCCTGGAAGGCCTGGAGGCAGTGCGCAAAAGACCGGGCATGTACATCGGAAGCGTATCCAGGAAAGGCCTGAACCATCTGATTTTTGAAATCGTAGACAACGCGGTGGATGAGCATCTGGCCGGCTTTTGCAGCGAGATCACGGTTGTCCTGGAAAAGGACGGCTCCTGCACGGTGACAGACAACGGGCGGGGCATTCCGGTGGACATGCACGAGAAGGGCATGCCCGCAGAGCGCCTGGTTTTTACCACTCTGCACGCCGGGGGAAAGTTTGACAATTCCGCATACAAGACCAGCGGCGGTCTGCACGGCGTGGGTTCCTCCGTGGTAAACGCCCTTTCGCTGTATCTGGATGTGCGGATCCGCCGGGACGGGTATATCCACCATGACCGCTATGAGCGGGGAATTCCGGTCCTGGAGCTGGAGAACGGTCTCCTTCCAAAAGAGGGAAAAACCAGAGAAACCGGAACCTCCATAAATTTCCTGCCGGACGGGGAAATCTTTGAGCGTACCCGTTTCTCCGCGGCGGAGGTAAAAAGCCGTCTCCATGAAACCGCTTATCTGAACCCGCAGCTTACCATACACTATGAGGACCGCAGGGGAGAAGCCCCTGAGCAGGTGACCTACCGGGAGCCGGAGGGAATTGTGGGCTATATCCGGGATCTGAATCAGAATACAGAGGTTCTCCATGAGCCGGTTTACCTGAAGGGGGAATCCGAGGGAATCCAGGTGGAAGCCGCCTTTCAGTTTACCAATGAGTTCCGGGAAAATGTCCTGGGCTTCTGCAACAACATCTACAACGCCGAGGGCGGAACCCATCTGACCGGTTTTAAAACCACCTTCACCACCGTTATGAATACCTATGCCCGGGAGATCGGCGTTCTGAAGGAAAAAGATCCCAATTTTACCGGGGCGGACATCCGCAACGGGATGACCGCCGTGATCTCCGTCAAGCACCCGGAGCCCCGCTTTGAGGGCCAGACCAAGACCAAGCTGGACAACCAGGACGCGGCCCGGGCTGTGGGAAAGGTGATCGGGGAACAGCTGGTTCTCTATTTTGACCGGAATCTGGAGAATCTGAAAACCGTCCTTTCCTGCGCGGAAAAAGCGGCGAAGATTCGGAAAAGCGAGGAGCGGGCCAAAACCAACCTTCTGACAAAGCAGAAATATTCCTTTGACTCCAACGGAAAGCTGGCCAACTGTGAGAAAAAGGATCCGTCCCAGTGCGAGATTTTTATCGTGGAGGGAGACTCTGCCGGAGGCTCTGCCAAGACCGCCCGGAACCGGAATTATCAGGCCATCCTGCCCATCCGGGGAAAAATCCTGAATGTGGAGAAGGCCTCCATCGACAAGATCCTGGCCAACGCGGAGATCAAAACCATGATCAACGCCTTTGGCTGCGGTTTTTCCGAGGGCTTTGGAAATGATTTTGACATAACCAAGCTTCGCTACGACAAGATTGTGATCATGGCGGACGCGGATGTGGACGGCGCCCATATCTCCACACTTTTGCTGACACTTTTCTACCGGTTTATGCCGGAGCTGATCTATGAGGGTCATGTGTACATTGCCATGCCGCCTCTTTACAAGGCCATGCCGAAGAAAGGACCGGAGGAATACCTGTATGACGACAAGGCCCTGGAAAAATACCGCAGAAGCCACAAGCCGGGAAGCTTTACCCTTCAGAGGTACAAAGGTCTGGGAGAGATGGACGCCGGGCAGCTGTGGGAAACCACTCTGAACCCGGAGACGCGCCGGATGCGCCGGGTGGAGATTGAGGACGCCCGGCTGGCCTCCAGTGTGACAGAGGTTCTCATGGGCAATGATGTGCCTCCACGCAGGGAATTTATCTACGAACACGCCAGAGACGCAGAATTAGATGTCTGACGTGCATGCATTTTATGATACAAGGGACAAAAGGTCATGAATGCAGATGCTTGCATCGGCATTCATGAGATTGGGTCCCGAACAATATGAGAAAGTAGCCATTTTTCGCAGAAAAATGAGCGGATTTCGAATGTTGTCAGGATTTTGGGAGCACGAAGTGCGGAAAAATCCTGGTATCATAGCGACAAAATACCTTTTGTCGCTTCAATCATTATTATAAGAAATGGAACAGGAAATATGGAAACCAGACAGGAAAATATCATCCGCACGGATTACGCGGATGTGATGCAGAAATCATACATTGACTATGCCATGAGCGTCATCATTTCCAGGGCGCTGCCGGATGTGCGGGACGGTTTAAAGCCGGTGCAGCGCCGCACCCTCTATGACATGTATGAGCTGGGTATCCGGTACGACCGGCCTTACCGGAAATGCGCCCGTATTGTGGGCGACACCATGGGAAAATACCATCCCCACGGGGACAGCTCCATTTACGAGGCACTGGTGGTCATGGCCCAGGATTTCAAGAAGGGCCGCACCCTGGTGGACGGACACGGAAATTTCGGCTCCATCGAGGGCGACGGGGCGGCCGCCATGCGCTACACGGAGGCAAGGCTTGAGAAACTGACCCAGGAGGTCTTTCTGGCGGATCTGGATAAGAACGTGGTGGATTTTGTGCCAAATTTTGACGAGACCGAGAAGGAGCCGGAGGTTCTCCCGGTCCGGATTCCCAACCTGCTGGTCAACGGTGCGGACGGAATCGCCGTAGGCATGGCCACCAGCATTCCCCCTCACAATCTGGGGGAGGTGGTGGATGCGGTGAAGGCCTATATGAAAAACAGCGATATCAGCGTAAAGGGCCTGATGCGTTATCTGAAAGGTCCGGATTTTCCCACCGGCGGCATTATCGTCAATAAGGATGAGCTTCCCGCCATTTATGAGACCGGCACAGGCAAGATCCGCATCCGCGGCCGGGTGGAAGTGGAAAAACTGAAGAATGGAAGATCCCAGCTGGTGATCACGGAGATTCCCTATACCATGCTGGGCGCCAACATCGGAAAGTTTTTAAACGATGTGGCCTCCCTGGTGGAGACCCGGAAGACCACAGATATTGTGGACATTTCCAACCAGTCCTCCAAGGAGGGCATCCGCATTGTCCTGGAGCTGAAGCGGGACGCGGACGTGGAAAATCTTACCAATCTGCTGCATAAGAAAACCCGCCTGGAAGACACCTTCGGCGTGAATATGCTCGCCGTGGCGGACGGAAGGCCGGAGACTCTGAGTCTGAAGCAGATTATTGAGCACCATGTGGATTTTGTTTTCGAGATCACCACCCGGAAATATCAGACCCTTCTTTCCAGAGAGAAGGAGAAAGGAGAGGTCCAGGAAGGCCTGATTAAGGCCTGCGATGTGATTGACCTGATCATTGAGATCCTCCGGGGCAGCAAAAGCCGGGAGCAGGCGCGGGACTGCCTGGTGAAGGGAACAACCGAAGGAATCCGGTTCAGGACAAAGACCAGCGAGCGGGCGGCGAAAAAGCTTCATTTTACCGAGCGCCAGGCCAACGCCATCCTGGAAATGCGTCTGTACCGCCTGATCGGTCTGGAAATACAGGCGCTTCAGGCCGAATACGCGGAGACCATGAAAAATATCAGCACCTATGAGGATATCCTGAATCACTATGATTCCATGGCCGCCGTGATTATGAAGGACCTGGACGGGATTAAGAAGGAATACGCGGTGAAGCGCCGCACCTCCATAGAAAACGCGGAGGCTGTGGTTTATGAGGAGAAAAAGCCGGAGGCGGCGGAGGTAGTGTTTCTTATGGACCGCTTCGGCTATATGCGCCTGCTGGACAAGGTTACCTATGAGCGCAACCGGGAGGCGGCGCACAGTGAAAACCGGTATGTGTTCCCCTGTATGAACGACGACAACATCTGTATTTTTACGGACACGGGGAAAATGCACACCGTAAGAGCCAGGGATCTGCCCACTACCCGCTACCGGGATAAGGGGGTTCCGGCGGACAATGTGAGCCATTACGACAGCACAGCCGAGCAGATCCTCTATGTGGCCCCGCTGGCACAGCTTTCGTCCTCCACCCTGCTTTTCGTCACGGAAAAATCCATGTGCAAGCTGGTATCCGGGGAGGAATTTCTGGTATCCCGGAGGACCGTGGCCGCCACCCGGCTTTCCCCGGATGACCGCCTGCTGTTTGTGGGAGAGCCCGGGGAGATGGAGCAGGTGGTCCTCCAGAGCGCCGGCGGTTACCTGCTGCGCTTTCTGTTAAAGGAAATTTCCGCCATGAAAAAAAGCGCCGTGGGCGTCCGGGGCATGAAGCTGGCCGGGGATGACCACCTGACCAATGTGTATCTTCTGGCCGCCCACAGTGACTTTGCGGTGACCATACATGAAAAGCCCTATGTCCTTTCCAGACTTCGGCTGGCCCGGCGGGACACCCGGGGCACAAAACCAAGAATCTGAATATTGCCGTTTTTTCCATTTCGGGGCTGCGCGGTCATAACCGCGCAGCCCCTGTAAAATTCGGGTTAAACATTGTTCAACCTTTGTTACTTCCATTGAATCCGTTCTGTCAATTCTTTATAATGTGTGCAGATAGAGTTGGCAGGGGGCATTTATGGAAAAAATATTATCTGTTGTGATTCCGGTATACAACATGGAAAAATACATTCGTTCATGTCTGGAATCTCTTCTCATTGAAGATATCCTGTCGGATATTGAAATTCTTATTATTCTTGACGGTTCCGGAGATCATTCCACCGATATTGCCTTTGAATTTGCCGGAAAATACCCGGGTACCTTTCGGGTCATATACAAACAGAACGGAGGACACGGGTCCGCCATCAACACAGGTGTCATGATGGCCAGAGGAAGGTATCTGAAGGTTCTGGACAGTGATGACTGGGTGGAGAGAGCCGCCTTTCGGAATCTTGTCCTTTTTCTGCGAAAGACCACCGCGGATCTGGTGTGGAACAATTATTACTGGGTTCATGAAGGAACCGGAGCTGTGGAAATTCAGTACAGGGATCCGTTTCCCTGGGTTTCCTATGGAAAGGTATATGATTTTTTTGAAATCGGGGACAGAACCTTTATCAAAATGCATTCCATGACCATCCGCAGGGAGCTTGTGCTGGACACCGGGATCCGGATCGATGAGCACTGCTATTATGTGGATATGGAATTTGCCATGTATCCCATTCCGCTGGTAAAGACCGTTGTATTTCTGGATGAATATGTTTATATGTATCGGATCGGCCGAAGCGGACAGAGCATGATGCTGGAGCGTATGCGGAAAAATCACAGGAATCATGAGCGGGTGCTGAACAATCTTCTTGATTTTTACGAGGATCAGAAATTCCGGAAAGCATCCCCCTCCTGTCTTGCCTATCTGGAGCGGGGAATTGCCAGAGTTCTGAGCAGCCATTTCAAAATTTATCTCAGCTTTCCCTGCTCGGCCCAGGCATGCCAGGCCATGCGGGAGATGGATGAGAGAATACGAAGGGAATACCCGGAGATATACAGAAAGGTGGAAAACCCCGGCGTCTGGGCCATACGCAAAAGCGGTTATCTTCTCTATTACCCGGGACATCTCTGCGTGCGACTGAGGGAGAGAAAAAATGCGTTATAAAATTCTGCAGAAGATGATTCTTCCGGATACCCAGGCGGAAAATTACAGCCTGTATTACCGGCATACGCAGGGGGTTCTTCATCTGGGAAAGGAGGAGGGCCTGTATCTGAAACCCGGGGAAAAGGTGAACTTTCTTACTTATTTCAATGGGTTTTATGCGGATACCTGGCTTCGATATACAACGGCGAAAAATGTAAGGTTCCGGCTCTTTTGTGAGGGGGAATACCGCCTGGCCTTTTATCGGGGAGAGATGAAAAACGGCACCCTGGAAAAGGTATGTCTCGGAAGTATTGCCGGTGATGGATCGGATGAAAAAGGAGAAGTGATTTTTGAACTCCCGGACAACAGCCTGAAAGAACGCACGGTCATCTGGCCGGAGGCAGAAGGGCGCGGACAGGGATGTTTTCTGAAGAGCTTTCAGGCGGAGGGAGAGACGGACAGTGAGCAGGAGGTCCGTCTGGCGGTGGTGCTGTGTACTTTTTGCAGGGAGCGGGAGGCGATGGCCATTGTGGAGCGGATTGCCATGCTTCCGGAGAAAGAAAGGCCTGCTGTGTTCCTCTCAGACAATGGAAGCTCTCTTATGGAAGCGGAGTTCCCGGATTTTGTCCGGTACGTTCCGGGAAGGAACTGCGGGGGATCCGGCGGTTTCGCCCGGGGAGCTCTGAAGGCTCTTGAGTCCGGGGAATTTACCCATGTGATTTTCATGGATGACGATATCTGGCCTGCAGAGGAGGTGATTTTGCGAACCCGGGATTTTTTAAGGACTCTGCGGCCTGCTCTGAGGGAAAGACCGGTGGCCGGAAGCCTTCTGTGCCGGGACCGGCCCTGGCTGCAGTATGAATGCGCGGCCCGGTGGGAGAGAGGGCGGATCCGGCCTCTCTCCCATGGCCTGGATCTGCGAAAGCCGGAAGCGCTGCTTGGAAATGGCCGGGAAGGCAGGCCGGAATACGGCGGCTGGTGGTACTGCTGTATCCCGCTGAAGGCCGTCTGCAGACAGGGTCTTCCTCTGCCGCTTTTCCTGCACAGGGATGATGTGGAATATGGCCTGCGTCTGGGAGCGCCCCTGACTCTGAACGGGGTGGGGGTCTGGCATCCGGATCCACTGGGGAAAAACCCCCAGGCCGCGGAGTATTATGATGTTCGAAACCTGGCCATTGTGAATTCCGTCTATCTGGAAGACTGGAGCCTCCGGGAATGGAAACACACTCTCTGTCGGTGTGTGGGAGGCAATCTTCTGCGGGGACGTTACGAATATGCCCGTCTGAATCTTCTGGGAGCCCTGGATTTCCTGAAGGGGGCGGATTACCTGGCCGCCGCGGACGGGGAGGCCCTGCATCAGAAAATCTGTGCCCGGCTTTCACCCCTGAGACCCTGCGGGGAAAAACGGAGGGGAATCTTTTATACGACTCCGGAGGTGAGTCTGTATACGGTGGCCGTGCGGCGAAGCGTTGCGTATGTGGACAGAGACGGCCGGACTCTGTACGCGAAAAAGAATCCGGGAAAAGCGGTGCTCTGCCTTTTCCTTCTGTATAAGACCCTGAAAAAAACAGACCGGTATTTTGCCCGTGCCCGGGGAAGCTACCGGCGAAAATGGAGGAAAATGACAACCGGGAAATTCTGGAAAGACTATCTGGAGAAAAAAATATGAAAGAGTATTGCCAGCTGCAGAAGCTTTTATTCTGTGACAACGAAAGGCTGGAGGACGACTGGGAAATGTTTTGCCGCGGCAGCCGTCCTGTTTATGAAAGGCAGGAAAAAAGGCTGCTGATCGGTGCCGGACAGACGGTAGACTTCTGTACTTATTTTAATTCCTTTTCCCTGGAAAAATGGAGAAAATATACCTGGATGGAGGAACTCATCCTCCGCCTGGAGGTGAGGGGGGAGATGGAAGTTGCGCTCACCGGCTATGTGCGGCAGGATGGGCAGTACATCCGGCGCACGTTGTACAGAAGGAAAATATACGCTTTCAACCGGGAAGAGCTCTGTCTTGTCTATCCCTCCGGAGATTTATTTCTGGCGGGCTTTGAGATCCGGACCATGAGTGTCTGCACGATCTTCGCGGGAGCGTATGTGACCCGCACAGAGCCGGAGAAACGCCGTCCGGTTTCTCTCCACCTTGTGACGACCACCTGCCGGAAGGAGGATTATATCCTTTCCAATCTGCGCCTCCTGAAAGAAACCCTTTACACGGATCCGGAGCTGGCGGAAAATCTCTGGATTCATGTGGTGGACAATGGTCGGACACTGCCGGTCGGGGAGATAGAGGACTCTCATATTCAGATGCACCCAAACCTCAACGCGGGCGGATCCGGAGGATTTGCAAGAGGAATGATGGAGGCCATGGCGCACCCTGCAAAGCCCACGCACATTCTCCTGATGGACGACGATATTCTGCTTCTTCCGGAGAGTCTCTGCCGGACATGGAGACTGCTGACCCTGATACGTCCGGAGTATGAAAGGTATTTTATCAGCGGGGCGATGCTTGACTATGAGAAGATGTATATGTTTTATGAGGATGTGGGGTATGTGCACGGGGACGGAGAATTCGGCCCTGTGCGGGAACCGGCGGATACCCGCACAGTCCGGGATGTTCTTGCACTGGCGGAGGATGTGCCGCAGCCCCGGAACGCCTACGCGGGCTGGTGGTTCTGCTGTATTCCGGCGGAATTTATCACGGAAAAAAACCTCCCCCTGCCTCTGTTTGTCCGTGGAGATGACGTGGAGTTCAGCCTGCGCTGCCATGGAAAATTTATTACCATGAATGGCATCTGTGTCTGGCATAAAGGCTTTACGAATAAATTCAGCGGCGCCATGGAATTCTACCAGGTACACCGGAACAGCCTGATCATTCAGGCGGTTGGCGGAGTGTGTCCGGAGGTGGATTTTATGGGGAGGATCTGGAGGCTGGTGCGGACAGAGCTTCTGCGCTTTGACTATAACGGAGCGGAGCTTCTTCTGGACGCGGTGGAGGATTATCTGAAGGGCTGGACGTTCCTGACGCAAAATCAGGGGGAAACGATTCTGAGAGAAAAATCCGCGAAAAACGAGAGGCTTTCGCCCCTTTCCGGCTTTCCGGAGGCTCCGGTCCGGCCAAAAGACGTATACCAGTCCGCGCCCAGAACAGCGCTGGAGACTTTTCTCTATCGAATTACCTACAATGGGCATTTCTGGCCGGATCGGCTGCGGAACAAGAGCACAGGCGTAACCGCCTATGACTGGTTTTACAATCCCCACGACTATTTTCTGCGGAAAAAGCTTCTTGCGGTGAATTCTTACATGAAAACCGGTGCCTATCGGGAGATTGACCGGAAGCGTTTTCTCGCGATTCTGAAAAGAAGACGCCGGTTAAAGGCGCGCTGCAGGCGCACCTGGCGAAGGGTGTCTCAGGAATACGCACAGCATGGATCCGCCTGGAAAACCGCCGCCTTCTGGAAGGATTACCTGAAGCTGACGGAAACGGACGGCCCGGAAAGGGAAAGGGGAGCGTGGAAAATCAGATGAAGACCCGGGAGTCCCAATGGGACGGCGAAAAAAGATATGGGAGGCTTCCTGAAAAAACACGGTGCAGCGGCTGTGGCGCCTGTGTCCACAGCTGCCCGGCGGGAGCCATTTCCATGGAGGCGGACGGGGAGGGATTTTTATATCCCAGAATGGATGAGGCAAAATGTGTGGGCTGCGGAAAATGTGAGAGTCTCTGTCCGGCTTTAAGGCCAGCGGATGCCATAAATTGGGCGGAGCCAGCCTGCTATGCGGTGCAGGCTGAGGATCGGGTGCGTATGGGCAGCAGCTCCGGAGGAATGTTTACCCTTCTGGCCAGGGAGACTTTGTCCCGGGGCGGGGTGGTATGCGGCGCCTGTATGGACCGGGATTTTCAGGTGTACCATACTCTGGCGGAAAAGGAAAGGGACCTGGAGCCCCTGCGCCGCTCCAAATATGTACAGAGTGACCTGAGGAAGGTTTTTCCGGAGATCCGGGATTGTCTGGAGAAGGAAAGATGGGTGCTGTTTGTGGGAACCCCCTGTCAGGCGGCCGGACTGCGGGCCTTTCTGGGACGGGAATGGGAACGGCTTCTCATTGTGGATCTTGTGTGCAGCGGCGTGATTTCCCCCAAAGTATTTGAGCGTTATCTTGAGGAAACCTTTGGGAAGAAAAATATAAAACATTACTATTTCCGGACAAAAATCTATGGATATGACGGACTGGTCAGTGCCTGTGTCCTGAAAAACGGGCAGACCTATATGGGCCATCCATCCATCGATCCTCTTGTACGCGGGCGCTACCGGAATCTTTTTGCGCGGCCGATCTGTCAGGACTGCCCCTACGCTTCCTTTCCCCGGCAGGGAGATCTGACACTGGGGGACTTCTGGGGCCTTTCTTCTTATCGGAAGGAGTGGACGGATGAAAAGGGAACCTCTCTGGTACTGGTGAACAACGAAAAGGGCCGGCACTTTCTGGAAGAGATCAGGAAGCGGGGAAAAATCCGGCTTTTTCAGGAAGCACCGCTGGAAATTGCGGTAAAGAAAAACCGGTTCGGGACACATAAGGAATTTCATTCCCAGAGGGAAAGGTTTTTTGAAATGCTGGATGGCGCCGGCGTGCACAAGGCGGTGGAATACTGCCTGGACGGCCGTTATGACGTGGGACTTCTGGGCGTGTGGTTTGGCTGCAATTACGGCAGCATTGCCACCTATTACGGGCTGAAATGCCAGCTGGAAAAGCTGGGTATGTCTGTGCTGATGATTGACAAGCCGGGGCATACGGAGGAAGACAGGGAGCTGGCCCAGGACAGTCACAGCCGGATTTTCGCGGGGAATCATTTCCATGTCAGCCGGAGATACCAGCTGTGGGAGATGCGGAGACTGAACCAGATCTGCGACGCTTTTGTGGTGGGATCTGACCAGGTATGGAATTACGGAGTCGGCCGGGCCTTCGGGAAAAGCTTCCTTCTGGATTTTGCCCGTGAGGAGAAGAAAAAGGTGGCCGTGGCCGCCTCCTTTGGCCATGACCGTGATTTTCGTCCTGTAAAAGAGCGGGCAGCGGACGGCCGGCTGCTCTCCCGTTTTGACTGGATTTCGGTTCGGGAGGAGTCCGGCGTGGAAATCCTGAAAAGAGACTTTGGTGTGGAGGGGGTGCAGATCCTGGATCCGGTTTTTTCCACAGACCGGCAGGTGTATGACGCGGTGGCGGCGGAGTCCCGCCGCAGGGAGAGGGAGCCCTATCTGCTCACCTACATCCTGGATCCCACTCCGGAGAAAAGGGAAGCCATCGGCTATCTGGCAGAGAAGCTGGGGCGCAGGCCCCTTCACATTCTGGACGGAACTCCGTGGAATTTTCAGGAAAACCGGGAAAAAATGGGAATGGAGACGATTCTGGAGGATATCACCTTTCCGGACTGGGTCTGGTATTTTCAGCACGCGGATTTTGTGCTTACAGATTCCTGCCATGGAATGAGCTTTGCCATTCTGTACAGGAAAAATTTTATCGCCATGGGAAATACGCGCAGGGGAATGACCCGGTTTGAATCCCTGGCCCATCTGCTTCATATGGAGCATCGGCTGGTGAGGGAGCCGTCAGAGATTCTCAGGCGTCCGGAACTTCTGGAAGACGTGGATTACCGGGAAACGGAAAGAATTCTGGCCCGAAAGAAACAGGAAGCGGAGGCGTGGCTTAAAAAAGCCATGTTTTCCCCTAAATCGGCAAAAACCTCTCAGGTATACGCCCAGGATATCCGTCCGCGGTCCAGGGAGGAGCTTTATGTGGCCGCAAAGGACAGCCGCCGTGCAGAACCGGGATTTCTGCTCCGCTTTTATTACCGCCTTCCTTCCGGACTTCAGAAGCAGGCGAAAAAAATATGGAAAGCATACAGACGACAGGAGGACGGATAATATGGACAGCTTACCGGAGTATGATTTTCTGATTGTCGGTTCCGGTATTTTCGGCTCGGTTTTTGCCTTCGAGGCCGGACGCGCCGGAAAGAAGTGTCTGGTGGTGGAAAAGAGAGGAAGGATCGGGGGAAGCCTGTACTGTGAAAACATCCGCGGAATTGAGGTACACAGGTTTGGCATTCATGTGTTTCGCACAGATGACCGGGAGCTGTGGGAGTATATGAACCGTTTCGGAGAATTTTTTCCTTCCGGTCTGGACAGCCGGGGAAAGAAGTATGAAGGAGTGCCTCTTCACGGATACACAAGAATTCTTGGCGAAATGCTGGAGAATGCCGATGTTTTTCTGAATACTGATTATGAACAGATTCGGAGAAAGGCCCGGAAGATGGCGGGAAGGGTGGTTTATACCGGGCGTCTGGACACTTTTTACCGGGAGTGCTACGGCCGGCTTCTCTATGAAAGGGCGCGCTTTGAGACACGGACACTGTATCGGGAATATTACCAGACCCGGGTTCAGGAGAACCCTGCCGGATCGGAATGTCAGATCATTGAACACAAACGTCTGACCGGTACCCAAAGCCCTCTGACGGTCATCACGGTCCGGAGCCGGGGAAAAGGAGGGGAAGAGGAGGAACTTGTCCGGCCTCTGGAGACAAAGGAAAACCGGGAGCTTTTTGAAAAATACCGGCTTCTGGCGGAACACGAGAATCATATATGCTTTGGAGGACGGATGTACCACTGGGGATTTTATTCCATAGAGGAGGCTGTGAGGGACGCCAGACTCCTGGCGAAGAGGCTTCTGTAGGACGGTTTCTGTGAGATTGCCCTGATTTTAGCCTGATTTTACATAAAAAGGCCTTGCATTTCAGATTCTGCGGTGCTACAATGAATAAAACTTAGAACTTGATGACATAGGAGTGGGCGAGAGCCCGCTCCTATCCGTTTGTGGAGAAAAGGAAAGGCAGGTGGGAAAATGAGCAGACGAGAAGAGTATGAGCACAGGGCGGAAAAACTCCTTTCCCCGATCGTGGAAGAGCAGGGATTTGAGCTGGTGGATGTGGAATATGTGAAGGAGGCCGGAAACTGGTATCTCCGGGGCTACATTGACAAACCCGGCGGCATCACCGTCAACGACTGCGAGGCGGTAAGCCGCGTATTCAGCGACCGGCTGGATGAGGAGGATTTTATTGAGGACAGCTATGTGATGGAGATCAGCTCTCCGGGGCTGGACCGCCCTCTGAAAAAAGAGAAGGATTTTGCGCGAAGCGTTGGAAAAGCGGTGGAGATCCGCACCTACCGGCCCATTGAAAAACAAAAAGAGTTCTGCGGTGTTTTGACAGCATATGATAGTAACAGTGTGACGATTGAGACAGAGGGCAAAGAACAGATCTTTGAGAAAAAAGAGATTGCCCTGATTCGTCTGGCAGTTGAGTTTTAACAAATCAGGAGGAAGAGAAAAAACAATGAGCAGAGAGTTAAAGGAAGCGCTGGACCTGCTGGAAAAAGAAAAAAGCATCAGTAAGGACACCCTGCTGGAAGCCATCGAGCAGTCCCTGATCCAGGCATGCAAGAATCATTTCGGGAAGGCGGACAACGTACATGTGACGATTGACCCGGAAAGCTGCGATTTTTCCGTGTACGCGGACCGGACTGTGGTGGAATGTCCTGAGGACCCGGCGCTGGAGATTTCTCTGGAAAATGCCCGGAAGATCAGCAGCGGCGCGCAGATCGGGGATGTGGTCAAGGTAGAGATACAGTCCAAACAGTTCGGGCGGATCGCTACTCAGAATGCTAAGAACGTGATCCTCCAGAAGATCCGGGAGGAGGAGCGCAGAGTCCTCTACGATCAGTATTATGGAATTGAGAAGGAAGTCGTCACCGGAATCGTTCAGAGAGTGAACGGGAAGAATGTGAGCATCAATCTGGGCAAGGCAGACGCTGTTTTGAGTGAAAATGAGCAGGTGAAGGGGGAGACCTTCCGCCCGACAGAGCGCATTAAGGTTTACATTCTGGAAGTTAAGGATACCCCCAAGGGTCCCCGCATTCTGGTATCCCGCACCCATCCGGGTCTTGTGAAACGGCTGTTTGAATCCGAGGTGGCGGAGGTCCGGGACGGAACCGTGGAGATCCGGAGCATCGCCAGGGAGGCAGGCTCCCGCACCAAGATCGCGGTGTGGAGCAATGATCCGGATGTGGACGCGGTGGGAGCCTGCGTGGGTATGAACGGAGCCCGTGTGGGCGCCGTGGTGGAAGAGCTTCGCGGAGAGAAGATCGACATCATTAACTGGGATGAGAACCCGGCCATTCTCATTGAGAACGCCCTGAGTCCGGCAAAGGTGATCGCCGTTATGGCGGACCCGGATGAGAAGAGCGCCCTTGTGGTGGTTCCGGATTATCAGCTCTCCCTCGCCATCGGCAAGGAGGGCCAGAACGCCCGCCTGGCCGCCCGTCTGACCGGATTTAAGATTGATATCAAGAGTGAGACCCAGGCCAATGAGGCCGGGGATCTGGACGAGGATTTCTATGAGGACGACGAGTACGACGAGGAGTATGATCCGGAGGACGGATACGGGGAAGAGTATGAGGATTCCTATTCCTGGGAGGAATCCGGGGAATACCCGCAGCCGGAGGGAGATTATCCGCCGGAGGGTGCGGAGAATTCAGCCGGATATGGAGAGGCAGAGGAATCACCTGCCGGAGATGAGCGGGAAATATGAAAACGGGAAAAAAGATTCCCATGCGTCAGTGTACAGGCTGCAGGGAAATGAGGAATAAAAAGGAAATGCTCCGGGTTCTGCGGACGCCGGAGGACACCATTGTTCTGGATACTACGGGAAAGAAAAACGGGCGGGGCGCCTATCTGTGTTTTTCCCCGGAATGTCTGGAGAAGGCCAGGAAAAACCGCGGACTGGAGAGGTCGCTGAAGATGGCGATTCCAGGTGAGGTCTGGCAGACGCTGAAGGAGGAGATGGAAAAGCTTGAAAAGGGATAAGGTACTGTCTCTCGTAGGCCTTGCCGCCAGGGCGGGGAAGGTCGTAAGCGGCGAGTTTTCCACGGAAAAGGCGGTGAAGAGCGGGAAGGCCTGCCTGGTTCTGGCGGCCGGGGACGCTTCGGAGAATACGAAGAAGAGCTTCCGGGACATGTGCGCGTATTACCAGGTACCCCTGTATTTTATTTCTGACCGGGAAAACCTTGGCAGGGCTGTGGGGAAAGAATTTCGTGCAGGCCTTGCGGTGCAGGATCCGGGTTTGGCGCAGGCGGTTGTCCGGGAGCTGGAAAAGAGCCGCGCGGACGGTACTTGAAAAGACGGGAACGTTGTTGACAGTTGAAGCTGCCACAGGTGTCTGCCGTGACTCCGGCAGGCTTAAAGGAGGTATGACAGGTGGATAAAGTCAGAGTGCATGAGCTTGCGAAGGAGCTTGGCAGGCAGAATAAAGAGGTTATGGAGTTTTTGAAGGCGAAGGGCGTGGATGTAAAAAGTCACATGACACAGCTTGAGGACGCCCATGTCGCCATGGCGAGAAAAGAATTCAGGAAATCGGGAAAGGAGCAAGTTAACAAGTTGGATACCCCAAAAACAGAAGAAAAGACACAGGCGGTAAACGCGGAGGCGGGGAAGGCTGAAGCACCGAAAAAGAAAAAAAATATTATCCGTGTCTATCACGCGCAGAATGCCAGTGATGGAGGAAAGGGCAGAAGACGGCCCTCCGGGGAGAAGAGAGGAAACCGTCCCGCTCCCAGGGACCGGCAGGCGTTAAAGCCCGGGGAAAGACCCCGCAGCGCGGCCGGCAGTGCCGCCGGGGCTTCCGGAGTCCTCCGGGGAGGCGCACAGACGGCTCGTCCGGCGGGAACCGTGGGCGCTTCCGGCGAAAGCATTCAGGAAAAGCGGGAAACCGGAAGCACGGCCGGAATGAAAAAGGCGGCAGTCCAGGGCAGTTCCGCGCCCGGAAATATCCAGGGGACCGCGGAGAAAACCGCAGCTGTGCAGGGAAATCGTGGAAACGAGGGTGTTTCTGCCGCAGCGGCTTCTGAGGCCGGTGCCCAGGGAGGACGCGGAACCGGAAGCACTCCGGCAGGCGGAGCGGCCCGGGGAAATATCCAGGCGGCCGGAGAGAAAGCTGCGGCTTCAGGCGGAAACGCTCAGGCAGGACGTGGAACCGGGAACAGTCCGGAGGGAGCCGGCCCTGTCGGGGACGGTGAGGGCCGGCGTGCCCAGAGTGCGGGAGGCCGTTCTTCCGGGAGCACCCAGGACGGATCCGCCGGCCGCCCGGGCAGCCGGACTCTGACCGGAAGTCGTGAGAATCGTGAGAACCGGGACGGCCGCCCAGAGCGCCGGGGCACCGACCGGTCCTTCCGCCAGGGAGGGAATTCCGAGGGAGGAGCCCGCGCAGGACGCCAGGGAGATGGCAGCCGCAGCTTCCGCCAGGGAGAAAACCGCGGCACCCGCCAGAATGAGACTGGTCGGGGCACGGTCGGAAACCGCGAGAACCGTGACAGCCGCACAGGACGTCAGGGAGAAGGACGCCCGTCCAGATCCGGCCAGGGAGGCCAGAACTTCCGCTCCGAAGGAAGAAGCCAGGGAGGCCAGAGCTTCCGCTCCGAGGGAAGAAGCCAGGGAGGCCAGGGCTTCCGCTCCGAGGGAAGAGGCCAGGGAGGCCAGGGCTTCCGCTCCGAGGGAAGAAGCCAGGGAGGCCAGGGCTTCCGCTCTGAGGGCAGACCCCAGGGAAGCCGTTCTGACGGAAGAAATGAAAGAGGCGACAGCCGCTTTGGCGGCGGCCAGAACCGTCCGGGAGCACGCCCCGGAGCGGCCAGAAGAAGTCCGGTCGGGGATTCCTCCTACGGCACAGAGCTTTCCAAGACGTCCAAGGACAGCAAGAGAGAGCGGGACAGAGAGAATAAGAATAAAAAGAAAGACTTTGAGAAAACCGGAAACGGCGGACGCCGTCCGAACCAGAACAGCTCCCGTCAGACATCCAGACTTCCTAAAGCTCTGCAGAAGCCTTCCGTACAGCCAAAGCAGGAGGAGAAGAAGCCGGAGATCAAGGAGATTACCCTTCCGGAGAAGCTGACCATCCGCGAGCTGGCGGAGGCCATGAAGATGCAGCCTGCCGTGATCGTGAAGAAGCTGTTTATGCAGGGGATCATGGTGACGGTGAACCAGGAGATTGATTTTGAGAAGGCGCAGGAGATTGCCCTTGATTATGACATTGTAGCTGAACAGGAAGAAAAGGTGGATGTGATCGCGGAGCTTCTCAAAGAAGCGGAGGAGGACGAATCCCTGATGGTATCCAGACCTCCGGTGGTCTGTGTCATGGGCCATGTGGATCATGGAAAAACCTCCCTTCTGGACGCGATCCGCAAGACAAACGTGACCCGGGGCGAGGCCGGCGGAATTACGCAGCATATCGGCGCATCCGTGGTTCGGATCAACAATCAGACCATTACCTTCCTGGATACCCCGGGACATGAGGCCTTCACCGCCATGCGTATGCGCGGCGCCAACGCCACGGATATCGCTGTTCTTGTGGTGGCCGCAGACGACGGCGTTATGCCTCAGACCGTGGAGGCCATCAGCCACGCCAGAGCGGCGGGCGTAGAGATCATCGTGGCCATCAATAAGATTGACAAACCCAATGCCAATGTGGAGAGAGTGAAACAGGAGCTCTCGGAACAGGGTCTGATCCCTGAGGACTGGGGCGGCAGTACCGTATTTGTACCGGTATCCGCGAAGACCGGGGAGGGAATCGATACCCTTCTGGAGATGATTCTGCTTACCGCCGAGGTCAGCGAGCTGAAGGCCAATCCAGGGCGGGCGGCCAGAGGCCTGGTGATCGAGGCACAGCTTGACAAGGGCAAGGGTCCGGTGGCCACAATCCTGGTGCAGAAGGGAACCCTTCACGTGGGTGACTTTATTGCGGCGGGAGCCTGCAGCGGCAAGGTGCGTGCCATGATGGACGACAAGGGACGCCGGGTAAAAGAGGCGCTTCCCTCTACCCCGGTGGAGATTCTGGGACTGGGAGATGTGCCTAACGCGGGCGAGATCATTATGTCCTTTGACAGTGACAAGGAGGCCAAAAACTTTGCGGCAGCCTTTGTCTCGGAAAACAAGAGCCATCTTCTGGAGGAGACCCGGGGCAAGCTTTCTCTGGATAACCTCTTTGATCAGATTCAGGCTAGCAATCTGAAGGAGCTGCCCATTGTGGTGAAGGCGGATGTGCAGGGCTCTGTGGAGGCCGTGCGTCAGAGCCTTGAAAAGCTTTCCAACGAAGAGGTTGTGGTGCGGGTGATCCACGGAGGCGTGGGCGCCATTAATGAGTCCGACGTAAGTCTGGCGGCGACCTCCAATGCCATTGTCATTGGCTTTAACGTTCGTCCGGACGCGCTGGCGAAGCAGCTGGCGGAGCAGGAAAAGGTAGACCTGCGTCTGTATAAGGTAATCTACCAGGCCATCGAGGATGTGGAATCCGCCATGAAGGGCATGCTGGATCCTGTCTTTGAGGAAAAGGTGATCGGACACGGCGAAGTGCGCCAGCTGTTTAAGGCCTCCGGCGTGGGAACCATCGCGGGAAGCTATGTGATGGATGGTGTGTTCCAGAGAAACAGCAAGATCCGGATCACCAGAGAAGGCGAGCTGGTTTATGAGGGCGAGCTGGCATCTCTTAAGAGATTTAAGGATGATGTGAAGGAAGTTCGGGCAGGCTATGAGTGCGGTCTTGTATTTGCCGATTTCAACGATGTAAAGGAAGAGGATCAGGTCGAGGCCTATATTATGGTTGAGGTACCCAGATAGAAAGGTGTTTTATGAGGAAAAACAGCATTAAGAACACGCGGATCAACGGGGAAGTCCGAAAGGAGCTCAGCGCGATCATCCACGATGAGATCAAGGATCCGCGCATTCACCCCATGACTTCTGTCATGGCGGTGGAGGTGGCTCCGGATCTGAAAACCTGTAAGGCGTATATCAGTGTGCTGGGGGACCGGGAAGCCCGGGAGGCGACTGTGGAAGGATTAAAGCGCGCCGAGGGCTACATCCGGCGCCAGCTGGCGAAGAACCTGAATCTTCGCCACACGCCGGAGATCCGTTTTATTCCGGACGAATCCATTGAGTACGGTGTGAATATGACCCGAAAAATCGATGAGGTGACCGGCGGCGGGGCCTGAGGCCGGACGCCGGGGGAACTGCCGGGGGACGGTACGGGAATCCTGCGCCGCCCTCCGGGGAAATTCAGACAGAGAGGTGAAGGCGTGAAAAACATAGCGGAATTACTGGATGGTGTCAGAACTCTGGGAATCGCGGGTCATATACGCCCGGACGGAGACAGTGTAGGCTCCTGTATGGGGCTGTATCTCTATATCCGTCACTGGTTTCCGGAAATTCAGGCGGATATCTATATGGAAAGTCCAAAGCCTGTATTCGGATACCTGGAGCATATGGATCAGGTGAAAACAAAGGCGGAAGGCGAAAAGGCTTACGATCTTTTTATCACCTGTGATGTGAGTACAAAGGATCGGATCGCGGTGGCCGGCCGGTATTTTGGCGCGGCGAAAAGGACCGCCTGTATAGACCATCATGTGAGCAACCCGGGCTTTGCGGATGTGAACCACATCCTTCCGGAAGCCAGTTCTGCCAGTGAGGTGCTGTACGGACTTCTGGACCCGGATAAGGTGGACCGCGGCGTTGCCACGGCGATTTACACGGGAATTATCCATGACACCGGTGTTTTCCAGTATTCCTGCACTACTCCGGAAACCATGCGCATCGCCGGGGAACTGATGAAAACCGGATTTGATTTCAGCCGGATTGTAGATGAATCCTTTTTTCAGAAAACCTATATCCAGAATCAGGTAATGGGCCGGGTGCTGACAGAGAGCATTCTGCTTCAGGACGGCCGGGTGATCGTAGGTTATCTGAAGAAGAAGGATATGGATTTTTACAGGGTCACGGGCGTGGACCTGGACGGAATCGTAAGTCAGCTCCGTCTGACAGCAGGGGTGGACGTGGCGATCTTTCTCTATGAGCTGAAGACCCAGGTGTTTAAGGTTTCGCTGCGCTCCAACGGAAATCTGAATGTGAACCGGGTGGCTGTCTTTTTCGGAGGCGGGGGACACACCCGCGCCGCGGGCTGTGAGATGGCCGGTTCCATGTACGATGTGGTGAACAACCTGACCGCGCAGATTGAAAAACAGCAGCAGGAAATGGAAGAAAATGAGTGAGATGGACGGAATTCTTGTGATCCGGAAGGAAAAGGGCTGGACCTCCCATGATGTGGTGGCCCGGCTTCGGGGGATCCTTCACATGAAAAAAATCGGCCACACGGGCACTCTGGACCCGGAGGCGGAGGGAGTCCTTCCGGTGGCGCTGGGAAGCGCCACCCGTCTGTGCGAGCTCCTGACGGACAAAGAAAAAACCTATGAGGCGGTCCTGTGTCTGGGGATTACCACCGATACCCAGGATCTGACCGGAGAGGTCCTTCGGCGGCAGACGCCGGAGGTGACCCGGGAGCAGCTGGAAGGGGTGCTTGCCGGCTTTCTGGGAGAGCAGCAGCAGATCCCGCCCATGTATTCCGCGGTCAGGGTGGGCGGGCGCCGGCTTTATGAGCTGGCCAGAGAGGGAAAAACCGTGGATCGGAAGCCCCGTCCGGTGACCTTTCATGAGCTGAGAATTTCCGGGGAGGATCCGGTTCTGGATCTGTCCGGGATCCCTCTTTACGTCCGCTGCAGCCGGGGGACTTATATCCGCACCCTGTGCCATGACATCGGGGAAAGACTTGGCTGCGGCGGATGTATGGCGTCCCTTGTGCGCACCCGATCCGGAAGCTTTACCCTGGAGAAGAGCTACTCTCTTTCTCAGGTGGAGGCGGCGGCCCGGGACGGCAGTGTTTCAGGGATGATCCTCGGGATTGAGGATGTGCTGGCCGATTATCCGGCTCTGTCTGTCCTGGAGAGGGGAAACCGTCTTCTGGCCAACGGCAATCCTCTGCCTGAACCGCTGGTTTCCGGCGGAGAAAAAAACGGCCTGGTACGGATGTATTTCAGCGATCACAGACTGAAGGGCCTGTACCAGTGGAAGGACAGCCGGCAGCTGTACTGTCCGGTAAAAATCTTTCCATAAAGGGGGAGATGGGAGCCAATATGGAATATCTGAAGATTGAAGATGAATTTCCCAGATTCCCCGGGAGCGCGGTGACTCTGGGAAAATTTGACGGGATCCACCGGGGGCACCGCACCCTTGTGGACCGCATCCTTAGACAGAAGGAAGAGGGACTTGCCGCCGTCCTTTTTGCCTTCTCCATAAACAGCCGTATGATCCTCTCCGGGGAGGAGCGCCGCACTCTGCTGGAAGAGCTGGGGGTGGACATTTTTCTGGAATGTCCCTTAAGCGACCGGATCCGGCACATGAAGGCGGAGACCTTTGTACAGGAGATCCTGGTGGGGGATCTGTCCGCGTCCTATGTGGCGGTGGGGGAGGATTTCCGTTTTGGCTTTGAGCGAAAGGGAGATCCCCGCCTTCTTGCCTCTCTTGGGGAAAAATACGGATTTCACACGGATGTTCTTCCAAAGGCCATGAGCGGCCGCAGGAAGATCAGCAGTACCTATATCCGGGAAGAGCTGAGGCGGGGAAATATGGAAAAGGTCAGCGAACTTCTGGGAAGGGATTTTTTTGTGACCGGGACGGTGGCCCATGGCCGCGGAATGGGCCACAGGGTCCTCCTTCCCACGGTGAATCTCATCCCTCCGGAGGAAAAGCTTATGCCTCCCAACGGAGTATACGTCACCGTTTCCCATTTCGGGGACCGAAGTTTTCCCGGAATTACCAATGTGGGCTACAAGCCCACTGTGGGGGAGAAATTTCTGGGCGTGGAGACCTATCTCTTTGACTGCGACGAGGATCTGTACGGCCGGGAGTGTACCGTGGAATTCAGACATTTCCAGCGCCCGGAACAGAAATTTCCCTCCCTGGAGGCCCTGCGGGCGCAGCTTCTTTCGGACGCGGAAAAAGGCAGAGAGTTCTTTTTGGCCTGCCGGGAATAAGTGAAAAAAACAGTTTACAAAGCAAGCGGCTCTGTGCTATACTGTTTCCGGTATAAATACCATAGCCTGTATTCAGAGAGCGGACACTCCGACCGCCTCCTAATATCTGGCGTTTAAATAAAATTAAGGAGGAAATCAAAGATGATTTCAAAGGAGAAGAAAGCAGCCATCATGAAGGAATATGCCCGGAGCGAGGGAGACACCGGTTCACCGGAGGTGCAGATCGCAATCCTCACCGCCAGGATCCAGGAGCTCACCGAGCATCTGAAGGTACACCACAAGGATCATCATTCCAGACGCGGACTGCTCAAGATGGTTGGTCAGAGACGCGGACTGCTGGCTTATCTTAAAAAAACAGATATCGAGAGATACCGTGCACTGATTGAAAAATTAGGCCTGAGAAAATAATTGGTATGCGGATTGGGGGCGGATGATCCATCCGTCCCCGTTTGTTGTATGCGCATACTTTATTTTCCGGGACTGCGTCACTACATGGCAGGAGCTATTTCCGAGACCACTGAAAAGCCCGTGTCCCCGGCGGGAAGCGGTTTTTTCAGTTGTTTCGGACTCCTGTTTAATGTAAGAGCTGTACAGAATGTAAGAAGGAGAAAGAACATGTACAAAAGTTATTCTATGGAACTTGCGGGAAGAACCCTGACCGTTGACATTGACCGTGTGGCCAGGCAGGCCAACGGCGCCGCTCTGATGCATTACGGCGACACCACCGTTCTCTCCACGGCTACGGCCTCGAAGGAGCCCAGGGAAGGAATCGATTTCTTCCCCCTCAGCGTGGATTATGAGGAGAAAATGTACGCTGTGGGCAAGATCCCCGGCGGCTTTAACAAAAGAGAGGGAAAGGCCACGGAGCACGCCATCCTGACCTCCCGTGTCATCGACCGTCCCATGCGCCCTCTTTTCCCCAAGGATTACCGCAATGACGTGACCCTTGTAAACATGGTTATGTCTGTGGATCCGGAGTGCAACCCGGAGATTCCGGCCATGCTGGGCTCTTCCCTGGCGGCCAGTATTTCCGATATTCCCTTTGACGGCCCCTGCGCCACGACCCAGGTGGGCCTGATCGACGGCCGGTATGTGATAAACCCAAGCCTGGCGGAGAAGGAGATCTCCGATCTGCAGCTGACGGTTGCCTCCACCCGGGAGAAGGTGATCATGATTGAGGCGGGCGCCAATGAGATTCCTGAGGCTCAGATGATCGATGCCATTTATAAAGCCCATGAGGTAAATCAGCAGATCATCGCCTTTTTTGACAAAATTGTGGCGGAGTGCGGGAAGCCCAAGCATTCCTATGCCTCCTGCGCCGTTCCCCAGGAGCTTTTCGACGCCATCCGGGAAATTGTTCCTCCCCAGGAGATGGAGGTGGCGGTATTTACCGATGACAAGCAGACCCGGGAGGAGAACATCCGCCAGATCACCGAGAAGCTGAAGGAAGCCTTCGCAGACCGGGAGGACTGGCTGTCTGTACTGGGCGAGGCGGTATATCAGTATCAGAAGAAGACCGTCCGCAAGATGATCCTGCGGGATCACAAACGCCCCGACGGCCGTGAGATCAGGCAGATCCGTCCCCTTGCCGCGGAGGTGGATATCATTCCCAGAGTACACGGCTCTGCCATGTTTACCAGAGGCCAGACGCAGATCTGTACCGTGACCACCCTGGCGCCCCTGGCGGACGCCCAGAGACTGGACGGCCTGGAT
This sequence comes from Clostridiales bacterium, assembly GCA_021203365.1. GTDB lineage: Bacteria > Bacillota > Clostridia > Lachnospirales > Lachnospiraceae > Blautia_A. The sequence goes on along the minus strand of JAJQBI010000084.1, from coordinate 35,276 downwards.
GAGTTTGAGACCTCCAAGAGATATATGCACCATTATAATTTCCCGTCCTACTCTGTAGGAGAGACCAAGCCCTCCAGAGGACCGGGACGCCGGGAGATCGGCCATGGCGCTCTGGCGGAGCGGGCGCTGATTCCGGTTCTGCCCTCAGAGACGGAATTCCCCTATGCCATCCGCACCGTGTCCGAGACCTTTGAGTCCAACGGTTCGACCTCTCAGGCCAGCATCTGCGCCTCCTCCATGTCTCTGATGGCGGCGGGCGTACCCATCCGCAAGCCGGTGGCCGGAATTTCCTGCGGTCTGGTGACCGGGGAGACCGATGACGATTATATCGTGCTCACCGATATCCAGGGCCTGGAGGACTTCTTCGGAGATATGGACTTTAAGGTGGCCGGAACCCATGACGGAATTACCGCCATCCAGATGGATATCAAGATTCACGGTCTGACCAGACCCATTGTGGAAGAGGCCATTTACCGCACCAAGGAGGCCAGGGAATATATCCTCACCGAGGTGATGGAGAAGACCATCGCCCAGCCCCGTCCCACAGTGGGCAAATACGCACCCAAGATCATACAGGTACAGATTGATCCCCAGAAGATCGGTGATGTGGTGGGCCAGAGAGGCAAGACCATCAACGCCATTATTGAGCGCACCGGTGTGCAGATCGACATTTCCGACGACGGCGGCGTTTCCATCTGCGGAACGGATGCCCGGGCCATGGAAGAGGCAAAGAGAATGGTGGAGATCATTGTCACAGACTTTGAGGCGGGACAGATCCTCACCGGAACTGTTGTCAGCATCAAGGAATTTGGGGCCTTCATCGAGTTTGCCCCGGGCAAGGAGGGAATGGTGCACATTTCCAGGATTGCCAGAGAAAGGATTAACCGCGTGGAGGATGTCCTCTCGCTGGGCGATACGGTTAAGGTGATCTGCCTGGGGAAGGACAAGATGGGCCGTATGAGCTTCAGCATGAAGGACGTGCCCAAAAACGCGAGATAAGAATTATTTATGAGATATCACAACATTACCAGAGACGATATGTTAAACGGGGACGGCCTTCGGGTTGTGCTCTGGGTGGCCGGCTGCTCTCATCACTGCCGGCAGTGCCAGAACCCGGTGACCTGGGACCCGGAGGGCGGGCTGCCGTTTACGGATAAGGAGAGAGAGGAGATTTTTTCCATCCTGGACCGGGATTATATCAGCGGAATAACCTTTTCCGGAGGGGATCCTCTTCATCCCTCCAACATAGAGGGGGTAACCGCCCTGGCCCGGGAAATCCGGGAGAGATATCCGGACAAGACGATCTGGCTTTACACCGGCTCCCTCTGGGAGGAGGTGGAGAGTCTGGAGATCGCGGAATATCTGGATGTATGTGTGGACGGCGAGTTTGAGGCGAAAAAAAAGAACGCCTCCTTAAGTGGAAGGGCTCCGCGAATCAGCGGGTGATTGATGTCCCGGCCAGTCTCGCCCAGGGAAAGGTAATTTTACACGCAGACAGCTGACAGATGGTCAGGGCCGGATCCGGGTTTTGGGGTCCGGCTTTTTGCGTCAGGAGGATTTATGAGAAGAATCGCAAAATTTCACAGGGTAAGCTTTGAGAGGTTCAAGGAGGACTGGAGGGATACCTTTGGGGAAACTCCGGAGGAGAAGATCCGGGAAATCTATCAGGGAATCACTCTGCCCCAAAGAGCGACGGCCGGCAGCGCGGGATATGATTTTTTTGCCCCGGTGGAGATTACCCTGGGGCCGGGGGAAATGGTGAAGATCCCCACGGGAATCCGGGTGGAGATGGAGCGGGAGTGGGTGCTGCAGTGTTACCCCAGAAGCGGGCTGGGCTTTAAATATCGTCTGCAGATGAACAATACAGTGGGGATCATCGACAGCGACTACTTTTATTCCGACAACGAGGGCCATATTTTCGCACGGCTGACCAACGATACGAAGGAGGGGAAAACCGTGAAGATCCCCGCGGGCACAGGCTTTATGCAGGGGATCTTCATGGAGTACGGCATTACCGTGGACGATCAGGTTACCCAGGTCCGGAACGGAGGCCTGGGCAGCACCACAAAGCAGATGCGGTAGATTACAGCGGAACCCCCGCCTCCTCGTCCTCCCGGGCTTTTTCCAGAACTTTGTGGAATTCCTGTCCGGCCAGGGCGTACTCTTCGTCGTCCTCAATGTTTTCCAGCATGGGGTCGCCGGACGGAGTGCGGGAAAAGGCATAGAGATAAACCTCCCCGGTGTGGTTCTGTCCGTTCTCATCCAGGGGCAGAAGAGCGATGTATTCTCTGGTCCCCGCGGGAAAAACGGTCAGAATCGCGCATTCCACCTCTGTGTCGTCCTCCAGGGTCAGGGTGAGAGTGTGGTGTTCCGTATTTTTTTCACATCCGGCCTGGCAGGAAGCGCAGTCACTGGGCGAGCAGCCGGCGTCTGGATATTCTTCACGCATAGATAAACCTCCTGATTGTTTGATTTTTGCTGTGTCGTTCCAAGGGAAACGAACGCTACAGGAAATTATAACAGAAGCGGCGGGGAATGGCAATCGCCGGGATGAAAAAACTGAAAAAACAGAAATTTCCCGAAAAAATTTTGACTTATCAGGAAAATATGTTATGATACAAGGGAGCAAAGGTCCTGAATGCAGGTGCCTGCACTGGCATTCAGGAGATTGGATCCCGAGGACAAGAGGATTCAGGATGAAAGGAACGAAAAGATGAAGCTGATCTCATGGAATGTAAACGGAATCCGTGCCTGCCTTGGCAAAGGCTTCCAGGAAACCTTTGAAAAACTGGACGCAGATCTGTTCTGCATTCAGGAGACCAAATGCCAGGAGGGGCAGGCTGTGCTGGAGCTCCCCGGGTATCATCAGTACTGGAATTACGCCCAGAGAAAGGGCTATTCCGGCACGGCGGTATTTACAAGGCGGGAGCCTCTTTCCGTGTCCATGGGCCTGGGCATTTCGGAGCACGACCAGGAGGGCCGGGTCATCACACTGGAATTTCCGGATTTTTATCAGGTAACGGTCTACACGCCGAACTCCCAGAATGACCTGAGGAGGCTGTCTTACCGCATGGAATGGGAGAGCGCCTTTCTTTCCCATCTGCAAAAGCTTCAGGAGAAGAAACCGGTGATTTGCTGCGGCGACATGAACGTGGCCCATCAGGAGATCGACCTGAAGAACCCCCGCACCAATCACAAAAATGCCGGTTTTACAGACGAAGAGCGCGCCTGCTTTTCCAGAATGCTGGAAGCCGGATTTATTGATACCTTCCGGTATTTTTACCCGGATCAGGAGGGGATTTATTCCTGGTGGTCCTACCGGTTTAAGGCCAGGGAAAAGAACGCGGGGTGGCGGATCGACTATTTTATTGTCTCTGCTTCTCTGGAGGAGAGGCTTGCGGACGCGAAGATACACACAGAGATTCTGGGCTCGGATCACTGCCCGGTTGAACTGGACATACGATAGTACAGGGGGACGGAAGGCCGTAAATGCAGGATGCCTGCACGGGCATTTATGAGGCCGGGGTTCTATACAGGAGAAAATAAAAAGGAGGGTACAGAGGATGGGCGGAAGAAAAAAAGAAGAAGCCGCGAAAGGATGCCCCTTTATGCTGGGGGCTGTCAAGATGGAGGGGGGATATAATTTCGCGGTGGAGGCGCCGGAGGACGCGGAGGTTTCCCTTCTTCTTTATCGGAAAAACGGAAAAAAGCCTGTGCGGGAGATTCCCTTTTCACAGGAAGCCCGGGCCGGCCGGGTACATGCCATGTATTTTCCGGACTTTTCGCCGGAAGGCTGGGAATACAACTATCGGATCAACGGTACAGTCTGCCCGGATCCTGCCGCGCCGGTCATTCTTGGAAGAAACCGGTTCGGGGCGCCTCCCGACGAGGATGAACACAAAATCCGCAGCGGTTTTTTCCCGGAGGTGCCCTTTGACTGGGGGGAGGAGAAGGCCCCGGATCTGGATTTCGCGGACATGATTCTTTATAAGCTCCATGTGCGGGGCTACACCATGCTTTTGAAAAACGGAGGAAAAAACCGGGGCACCTTTGCGGGGCTTACGGAGAGGATCCCCTACTGGAAGGATCTGGGAGTCAACGCTCTGGAGCTTATGCCGGTATATGAGTTCCCGGAGGTCCCTTCCAAAGGGGAGAGCAGCGGTCAGGTAACCCAGGTGGTAAACACAGACCGGGTGAACTACTGGGGCTACATACCCGGATATTATTTCGCACCCAAGCGCTCCTACAGCGCGAAGGCACAGCCGGAGGCAGAATTCTGCGCCCTGGTGAAGGCCCTTCATGAGGCGGGGATGGAATGCATTCTGGAGTTTTACTTCCCGGAGGAGGTCAGTTCGCTTCTGGCTCTGCGGGTTCTTCAGTTCTGGAGACTTACCTTTCATGTGGACGGGTTTCACGTTCTGGGCAGCGGCAGCCTTCTGGATCTCCTTTCCAGGGACGGCATTCTCTCTGACTGCAAAATGATTTTCCAGGGCTATGACGGAGCGCGCTTCGCCGCGAACCGGGGGGAGAAAAAACGCCGGACAGCCGTCTGCAGCCCGGATTTTTACCGGGATATGCGCCGCTTCCTGAAAAGCGACGAGGGAATGGTGGAGAGCGCGGCGTACCACGTCCGCCACAACGGCGACTCCAGCGGGGTGATCAACTATATGGTTTACCAGGACGGTTTTACCATGAACGATCTGGTGAGCTATAACTATAAACACAACGAGGCCAACGGAGAGGATAACCGGGACGGAAACAATTTCAATTACTCCTGGAACTGCGGAGTGGAGGGCCCCAGCCGGAAAAAGCTGGTCACCCGGATGCGCCGCCGCCAGGTAAAAAACGCTTTTCTTATGATGCTTTTAAGCCAGGGAGTCCCCATGCTTTACGGCGGGGATGAGTTTCTCAACTCCCAGGAGGGAAATAACAACGCCTGGTGTCAGGACAACCCCACAGGATGGATCGACTGGAGAGGACTGAAACGGAACCGGGAGGTTTATGACTTTGTAAAGGACGCCATTGCCTTCCGCAGGGCGCACCCCATTCTTCACATGACCGGGGAGCTGCAGGGGGCGGATTTTAAGGCTGCGGGCTTTCCGGATATTTCCTTCCACGGGGAACGGGCCTGGTATCTGAACAGCGAAAATACCTGCCGTCTGTTTGGTGTTATGTACTGCGGCGCCTATGCTGAGAAAGAGGACAAAACCCCGGACGACATGATCTATGTGGGATATAATTTCCACTGGGAAAACCGCAGCCTTGCCCTTCCCAATCTGCCGGCGGGGCATTGCTGGAAGAAAATTGCGGACACCGGGGAGGACGGAGGCTTTTACCTGGAAAAGGAAGAGACCTTTAAAAGGTCTGTCCAGGCGGGTCCCCGGACGATTCTGGTGCTGATTGGAGTACAGGAGGAGGAAAAGGATGCATCCGTGGCGACACTTCAGGACGATCACGAAACACAAATGGATGGTGATGAAATACTGCTTCCGGATAGGGCTGTATAAGCAGGGGCTGCTCCATGACCTGTCCAAATATTCTCCCACGGAATTTCTTGTGGGCTGCAGATACTATCAGGGGGACCGAAGCCCCAACAATGCGGAGAGGGAGGCCACAGGCGTTTCTCTGGCCTGGCTGCACCATAAGGGCCGCAACCGGCATCATTTTGAGCACTGGGTAGACTATTCCCTGGACGGGGAGCATGTGATTATGGGAGCGCAGATGCCCCGCCGCTATGTGGCGGAGATGGTCATGGACCGGATCAGCGCCTCCAGGACCTATCTGGGGGACGCCTACGACGACGGGCAGCCCCTGGAATATTTTTTGAAGTCAAAGGAGAAACTCTGGTTTATCCATCCACAGACGAAGAAGGAGCTGGAAGGCCTTCTGCGGATGCTGCAGGCGCGGGGAGAAGAAAAAACTCTCCGCTATATCCGCTGTGTGTATCTGGCGAAGGATCCGGCAAAAAAGAAGAAAAGGTAACGGGCTTTGCGCTGCCGGAAAGAGAGGAAATATGGACACACCTGCGATCGCGGAATACTATAGGGAATATAACCCCATGAAGAGGAAAGAGCTGCTGGAAAAATCCATGGCGGAGGGGGAGGAGCCGGAGGAAAACGCCATCCGGAAGCAGATCTGGGAGATTCGCTACGCGGAAGCTTCCAGCGCCGCGGAGGGCGGACGGGCGGACGGTTTTCTCGCTCTCTGGATGACTCTGGAGTTTAACCGCAGCTCCGGTCCCAGGATCTTTGGATCCAGAGGCGTACAGAAGGAAGTAAGAAAGCATCTGAAGAAACTGAAATTTCAGGAGATGAGCAGCGAAAGCGATCTTCACGCGCAGCTTCTCTACCGGGAATGCTGCCATATGGTGGGCACCTATATTCAGCTGTGCCAGGAGGACCGGTCCTACAATTCCACACTGTTTGGCGTGATGCGCATGAATAAGGAAAATTCGAAGGACAAGCTTCAGAGAGACATCTATGAGACGGCCATTGCCCTGCCGGCCTCCATTCACATGGAGGAGGAGCTGGGGATCATCACCAGGGCCGCCCGGGAAATGCTGAAGCTTTACTACCCGGAAGACGCGGGGCGGTTTGAATGAGAGAAGAATAAATACAGGGAGGAACTATGGCAGAAAACAGATTTCAAGCATATGAGACCGTAGGGGAGGAGGAGCTCCCCGATATTCATTCCAGGGGCACGGTTCTGCGCCACAGAAAAACCGGTGCCAGAGTTATGCTCATTGAGAACGAGGACGAAAACAAGGTATTCAGCATTGCCTTTCGCACGCCGCCCGGGGACAGCACCGGGGTGCCCCACATTCTGGAGCACAGCGTGCTGTGCGGATCACGGGAATTTCCCCTGAAGGATCCTTTTGTGGAGCTGGCGAAGGGGTCTCTGAACACTTTTCTGAACGCCATGACCTATCCGGACAAAACCTGCTATCCGGTGGCCAGCTGCAACGATCAGGATTTTCAGAATCTGATGCACGTGTATCTGGACGCTGTATTTTACCCGAATATTTATCAGAAGGAAGAAATTTTCCGCCAGGAGGGCTGGAATTATCACCTGGAGGCGCCGGAGGGACCGCTGACCTACAACGGCGTGGTATACAATGAGATGAAGGGAGCTTTTTCCTCCCCGGACGAGGTGCTGGAGAGGATGATCATGAATTCTCTCTTCCCGGACACAGCCTATGGGGTGGAATCCGGCGGGGATCCGGACTGTATTCCGGATCTGACCTATGAGGATTTCCTGGATTTTCACCGGAAATATTATCATCCGTCCAACAGCTTTATTTATCTCTATGGAAACATGGACATGGAGGAAAAGCTGGATTTTATTGACCGTCATTATCTCTCCGGATTTGAGGCCCTGGAGGTGGATTCTCAGATCCGCCGTCAGCCGGCCTTTGACCGGTGCAGGGATCTGACCATGCCCTATCCCATCGCGGAAAACGACAGCGAGGAGAACAACACCTATCTCTCCTACAATATGGTTGTGGGGGAGACCACGGATACCATGGTTTCCCTGGCCTTTGAGATTCTGGACTACGCCCTGCTCAGTGCCCCGGGGGCGCCCCTGAAAAAGGCTCTTCTGGACGCGGGAATCGGGAAGGATATTTACGGATCCTTTGAGGACGGGATTCTCCAGCCCTATTTTACGGTGGTGGCCAAGGGTTCGGATCCGAACCGGAAGGAGGCCTTCCTGTCTGTGATTCTGGATACCCTGAAGGGGATTGTGAAAAACGGAATCGATGAAAAGGCGATCCTGGCAGGAATCAATTATTACGAATTCCGGTATCGGGAGGCGGATTTCTCCTCCTATCCCAAGGGACTGATGTATGGGCTGGATATCCTGGGCACCTGGCTTTATGAGGATGAGAACCCATTTTCCCAGGTTTCTCTGCTGCCTGTGTTTGACCGGCTGAAAAAGGCTGCCGGGGAGGGCTATTTTGAGGGGCTGATTCAGAAATATCTCCTGGACAATCCGCACGGCTCTGTGGTCACCCTGGTTCCGGAAAAGGGTCTGGCCGCCCGCAGGGATCAGGCGCTGGCCGAAAAGCTGGAGGCGTACCGCGCCGGACTTTCCATGCAGGAGCGGGAAGCCATGGTGGAAAAAACGCAGGCTCTGGCGGCCTGGCAGGAGGCCGGGGAAGACCCGGAGAACCTGAAATGCATTCCCATGCTGAAAAGAGAGGACATCCGCAGGGAGATCAACGGCTTTACCAATCAGGCCCTGGATCTGGAGGGAAATCTTTTCCTGTATCACGACGTGTGCACCAACGGAATCGGGTACGCGGACGTGATGTTTGAGGTAAAAAATTTCACCCCGGAGGAGGTGCATTATCTGGGTCTTCTGAAATCGGTTCTGGGCTGTGTGGACACGGAAAACTACTCCTACGGGGAGCTGTTTAATGAGATCAATACCTGGACCGGGGGAATTACCTGCGGAGTGACGGTCTATGACGACGCCCGCTCCACCGAGGATTTCCGGGCCATGTTCTCCTTCCGGGGAAAAGCCCTCTATCCGAAGCTGGATTTTATGGGAAAAATGATTCTGGAGATCCTTCAGACATCAAAGATTCGGGACCGGAAGCGTCTGTATGAGATTATCGCGGAGGTGAAGTCCAGAGCTTCGGCCAGCCTTGTGGCTGCCGGACATTCCACGGCGGTGCTTCGGGCCGCTTCCTATGCTTCGCCCATGGCGGCTTTTCAGGATGAGATGGCCGGGATCGGTTATTATCACTTTATTGAAGGACTGGAGCAGGAATTTGACCAGAGAGGGGAGGAGATCGCGGAGGGCCTCTGCCATGTGATGGGCCGTCTGTTTCTCCCGGAAAATCTCTGTGTCAGCTACACCGGAGAGGCGGAATCCCTGGAGGCGGCGAAGAAGCTCTTCCGGGAGATCCGCGGGGGACTGACCGCAGGAAGGGCAGGCTTCCCCGGAGAGAGTGGGGAGAGACCAGAGCAAACCTGCGCCGCGGACAAAAAGGCAGATTCTTTAGCGGCCGCACCGGATTCCCCCTGGACCGGCGTCTGTGTGAAAAGAAACGAAGGCTTTCTCACCTCAGGCCAGGTGCAGTATGTGGCCCAGGCCGGAAATTTCCGGAAGAAGGGGCTGGATTACACCGGCGCCCTGGATATTCTGCGGGTGATTCTGAGCTACGATTATCTGTGGATCAATCTTCGGGTCCGGGGCGGGGCCTATGGCTGCATGAGCGGCTTTAAGAGGAGTGGGGAGAGCTATCTGGTTTCCTACCGGGATCCCCATCTGCGCCGCACCCTGGAAATGTATGGGGGCGTTTCAGAGTATATCCGCAATTTCCAGGCGGACGAGCGGGATATGACAAAGTATATTATCGGGACCATCAGCGGAAAGGATGTTCCCCGCACGCCTCAGATGGAGGGAAGCGTTTCCACAGCGGCCTGGTTCTCCCATGTGACAGAGGAGATGGTCCAGAGAGAAAGAGACCAGATTCTTAAGGCCACGGAGGAGGATATCCGGGCGCTCGCCCCGCTTATGGACGCCATTCTGGAGGATTCCCAGATCTGCGTGGTGGGAAGCGAGACGGCCATCCGCAGGGCGGAGGAGGTCTTTGGAGAGATCCGACCGCTGATCACCGGGGAGGAAAAAGATGATGAGTGAAAGCTTTAAATCCGGGTTTGTGGCGCTGATCGGCCGGCCCAATGTGGGAAAATCCACGCTGATGAACCATCTGATCGGCCAGAAAATCGCCATCACCTCCAAAAAGCCCCAGACCACTCGAAACCGGATTCAGACGGTCTACACCTGTGAGGAGGGACAGATTGTCTTTCTGGATACCCCGGGAATTCACAAGGCCAAAAACCGCCTGGGAGAATATATGGTGGCCGTGGCGGAGCGCACCCTGAAGGATGTGGACGCTATCCTGTGGCTGGTGGAGCCCTCCACCTTTATCGGCGCCGGGGAGCGCCACATCGCAGAGGAGCTGCAGCAGGTGGGGGTTCCCGTGATTCTGATTATCAACAAGATCGATACCGTAAAAAAAGAGGAGATCCTGCCCGCCATTGATATGTACCGGAAAATCTGCGACTTTGCGGAGATTATTCCCTGTTCGGCTCTGCGGGGCCAGAATACCGGGGATATCATCCCCTGTATTTTTAAATACCTGCCCTACGGACCTCAGTTTTACGACAGCGACACGGTTACCGATCAGCCCCAGCGGCAGATCGCGGCGGAGGTGATCCGGGAAAAAGCGCTTCACGCCCTGGACGAGGAGGTTCCCCATGGCATCGCGGTGGCGATCGACAAAATGCAGCGCCGTCCGGGGAAAAAATCCCTTTATGATATTGAAGCTACCATTATCTGCGAGAGAGATTCCCACAAGGGCATCATCATCGGCAAACAGGGAGCCATGCTGAAAAAAATCGGCTCCAACGCCCGCTATGAGCTGGAGCGGATGCTGGAAGCCAAAGTAAATCTGAGGCTTTGGGTGAAGGTGAAAAAGGACTGGAGGGACAGTGACTTTCTTCTGAAAAACTTCGGATATGACCGGAAGGAAATATGAAACAGCTGTGGGCAGGCCGATGGCCTGCCCTGTGTGACTGCGGGGAATTGAAACATGAAGGATCGGGTTACAGTGCAGGGGGTGGTGCTTTCCGCCATGCCCGTGGGAGAATATGACAAGCGGATCGTGCTGCTGACAAAGGAGAGAGGGAAAATTTCTGCCTTTGCCAGGGGGGCCCGGCGGCAGAACAGTCCTCTGATGGCGGCGGCCAATCCCTTTGTGTTCGGGGAATTTACCCTCTATGAGGGGCGCACCAGCTATACCCTCAATCAGGTTTCCATCACCCGCCACTTTGTGGAGCTGGCCATGGAGCAGCCGGGAATCTACTATGGATATTATTTCCTGGAGCTGGCGGATTATTTCGGGCAGGAAGGCACGGACGAGCGGGAGACCATGAATCTTCTGTATGTGACGGTGAAGGCTCTTTTGAATCCCCGCATTGATGACCGGCTGGTCCGCTGCGTCTTTGAGCTGCGGCTGATGACCATCCAGGGGATGATGCCCGGGCTTTTTCACTGCTGCAGTTGCGGAAGGGCCATTGAGGGAGAGGAGGCTTTTTTTTCCCAGGAGGAACACGGGATTCTGGGAACGGAGTGCCGGGATCTGAAAAAGGCAGACCGGCGTCTCTCCCAGGCGGCGCTTTACGCCATGCGCCGCGCGGTCAGTGCGGATCTTGGAAGGCTGTATACCTTCACAGTGACCGGGGAGGTGCTGGGGGAGCTGGAGGGAGTCATCCACCGGTATGTGGAGCTGAATACGGACCGAAGGTTCCGGAGTCTGGAGGTGCTGGAGAGAATGTGCCGCCTGGAAGGAAAATCGTCTTGACAGGGGATTGCATAGTGTGGTACCATGCTTTGGTGTGGTGCAGTGGTTAAGCGATAGTGAATGACTGTGCGGAGATGGAAGGCGGTTGCCGACGGCGGACTGTATGAGGCAGCGGACGCCGGAGGGATACGGACTTCACAATTAAAACGGAAGAAAGAGGGTACAAATTATGAAAAAGAAAGCTTTGGCAGCAATGATGGCAGCGGTTCTGGCTGTTGGGATGGTATCCGCAGTCAGTGTACAGGCAGGGGTGGAGGATGAGACCCTTGTGGTTGGTTTTGACGCGGAATATCCGCCTTTTGGATATATGAATGACGACGGAGAGTATGTGGGCTTTGACCTGGATCTGGCTCAGATGGTCTGCGATAATCTGGGATGGGAGCTGGTGAAGACCCCCATCAACTGGGACTCCAAGGATACGGAGCTGAATTCCGGGAACATTGACTGTATCTGGAACGGATTTACCATTAACGGACGGGAGGACGACTATACCTGGTCCGAGCCCTATCTGAACAACGAGCAGGTGATCGTGGTCGCCGCGGATTCCGGAATTGAATCTCTGGAAGATCTTGCGGGGAAAAATGTGGTGGTACAGGCGGCTTCCGCGGCTCTGGACGCCCTGAACAATGAGGACAACGCGGATCTGACCGCCAGCTTTGCGTCTCTTACGGAGATCGCGGATTATAATACCGCGTTTATGAATATTGATTCCGGCGCGGCGGATGCAGTTGCGGTTGATGTAGGCGTGGCGAAATATCAGCTCAGCCAGAGAGAAGAGGGCGCCTATGTGATCCTGGACGAGACCATTCAGAGCGAGCAGTATGGAATCGGTTTTGCCCTTGGAAACGAAGAACTCTGTGACATCGTATGGACCGAGGTTGTGAAACTTTATGAATCCGGCGCGGTGGATGAGCTGGCGGAGCAGTATGATGTGGACGGAATCTGCATCGGCGATTCTCTTGCCACAGAGGCGGACGCAGAGTAATCTGCGGAAGGCTTTCAAAGTAGAAATGAGGGTGTTTCAGAACGGAATTGGTGGTTTTGGAACACCCGCTTTTTTGTTTCAGTAGAAGGAGAGAAGTGTATGAAGCTTTCAGTGATGCTGATGCAGCTGGCGTCCGGAATGATGGTCTCCATTGAAATATTTCTGGTGACGCTGCTTTTTGCCCTGCCGCTGGGCCTTTTGGTGTGTTTTGGCCGGATGTCGAAAAATCCGGTGCTGCGGACAATTGTTTCCGCCTATATTTCCGTTATGCGGGGAACGCCGCTGATGCTGCAGATGATGGTGGTTTATTTTGGCCCCTATTTTATTTTCGGAATCCGGATTTCCATGGGATATCGTCTGATCGCGGTGTTTATTTCCTTTGCCATCAATTACGCGGCCTATTTCGCGGAGATTTACCGGGGAGGAATCGAGTCCATGCCGGTGGGGCAGTATGAGGCGGCGCAGATCCTGGGATACTCCAAAGTACAGACGTTTTTCCGCATTATTTTTCCCCAGGTTGTGAAGCGGATTCTGCCGTCCATGACCAACGAGATCATTACGCTGATTAAAGATACGTCCCTGTCCTATGTGGTGGCGGTGGCGGAGATGTTTACTCTGGCCAAGCAGATCGCCAGTTCCCAGACCACCATGATGCCCTTTATCATTGCGGCGGTTTTTTACTATGTGTTTAATCTGCTGGTTGCGGTTGTCATGCAGCGGGTGGAGAAGGCACTGAATTATTATCATTAGGCGCGGGCGGCTTTATATGGAGGAAGCAGGACTATGAAATTATTTGAGATGCGGCATATAAAAAAGAGCTTTGGAGACCTGGAGGTGCTGAAGGATATTTCCCTGGAGGTGGAGGAGGGAGAGGTGCTGAGCATCATCGGCCCGTCCGGCTCCGGAAAATCCACCATTCTCCGGTGTGCTACAGGGCTGGAGACGCCGGATGCGGGGGAAATCGTGAAAAACGGGGATGTGGGACTGGTGTTTCAGAATTTTAACCTGTTTCCCCATTTTTCCGTGATCCGGAATCTGGTGGACGCCCCGATCAAGGTACAGAAGAGAAAGAAGGAGGACGCTTATGCCCAGGCCCGGGAGCTTCTGGCGAAAATGGGGCTTTCGGACAAGGAAAACGCCTATCCCTATCAGCTTTCGGGAGGGCAGCAGCAGAGGGTTTCCATTGCCCGGGCGCTGTGTATGAACCCGAAGATCCTGTTTTTTGACGAGCCCACGTCGGCCCTGGATCCGGAGCTGACGGGAGAGATCCTGAAGGTGATCCGGGATCTGGCGGCGGAGCATATCACCATGGTGATCGTGACCCATGAGATGAGCTTCGCCCGGGATATTTCGGACCGGGTGATTTTCATGGACAAGGGGGTTATCGCCGTGGAAGGGACGCCGGAGGAGGTGTTCGGGTCGGAGAATGAGAGGATGCGGGAGTTTCTTGGAAAATTTCGGCAGTAGGACGGGCGCGGGGCGTGTGCTCCGATGCGGGGGCCGGTGATGCTTCTCCTCAGCTATCTGCCAACTGCGACCAGCGACGCTCAGCAAAGGCTTCGCGCCGGGTCTTCGTAGGCAGAGGATCTTCGGACGCGCTCACAAAGCCCCCGCATCGGAGCACACGCCCCGCGCCCTGGCTTCTAGCGATGGGGAGCCAAAGAATGCACTGATCAGCAGCACAAAAGTTTTCATTGCAAACGGGTGGGGGTTGTTATATAATTTTTATGGTTTTGGCCGTCGGCGGGCGCGGGGGTGCGTGTGGCGGCGGACGGATGAATGTGGTAAAAGGGAAGCTGGGACGGGAGCCAGGGGGAGATACCGGAGGTGTTCCTGGATGGCTTCGATCATATGATGTCAGGACTTCGGGAGCGCGAAGTGCGTGGAAGTCCGTGTATCATAGTGACAAAATATTTTTTGTCGTTTCAGTTATCAATATAATTAAGAAAGGAACAGGTGAGACCCATGGAGAAAAGGGAGCAGCTTTACGAGGGAAAGGCGAAGAAGGTTTTCGCGACGGAGGATCCGGATGTTGTGATTGTCAGCTATAAGGATGACGCGACGGCTTTTAACGGGGAGAAGAAGGGGACGATCGTGGGAAAGGGCGCGATCAATAACCGGATGACCAACGTGGTGTTTCAGAGGTTTGAGGCGGCGGGGATTCCCACCCATTTTATAGAGGAGCTGAGTGACCGGGAGACGGCGGTGAAGAAGGTGGAGATTGTTCCGCTGGAGGTGATTATCCGGAATGTGGCTGCGGGGAGCTTTTCGAAGAGGATGGGCGTGAAGGAGGGAACCGCGCTGCTCTGTCCTATTCTGGAGTTCAGCTACAAGAACGATGACCTGGGGGATCCGTTTATCAATGACGATTATGCGCTGGCTCTGGGCCTGGCCACAAAGGAGGAACTGGAGCAGATCCGCAGCTATACGCTGAAGGTGAATGAGATTATGAAGGAGTATTTCCTTCACGCGGGAATGCGCCTGATTGATTTTAAGATTGAGTTTGGAAGATATCACGGCCAGATTCTGCTGGCGGATGAGGTGTCCCCGGATACCTGCCGTCTGTGGGATGTGAACACCAACGAGAAGCTGGACAAGGATCGTTTCCGCAGGGATCTGGGGAACGTGGAGGAAGCGTACCAGGAGGTTTTCCATCGCCTGGGACTGGACTGAGGAGAGGAATATGAGTACAGACAGATACACAAGCCCCCTGTCGGAGCGCTATGCCAGTGAGGAAATGCAGTATATTTTTTCCCAGGATATGAAGTTCCGCACCTGGAGGAAGCTGTGGATTGCCCTGGCGGAGACGGAGATGGAGCTTGGGCTTCCCATCACCCAGGAGCAGATCGACGAGATGAAGGCCCATGCGGATGACATTAACTACGACGTAGCCAGGGAGCGGGAGCGCCAGGTGCGCCACGATGTGATGTCTCATGTGTACGCCTATGGCGTACAGTGCCCGAAGGCAAAGGGGATCATTCATCTGGGAGCCACCTCCTGCTATGTGGGGGATAATACGGACATTATTGTGATGGCCGAGGCTTTGAAGCTGGTGCGCAGGAAGCTTGTGAATGTCATCGCAGAGCTGTCCGCATTCGCGGAGCAGTACAAGGCGCAGCCCACGCTGGCGTTTACCCATTTTCAGCCGGCGCAGCCCACCACCGTGGGGAAAAGAGCCACCCTGTGGACCCAGGATTTTCTTATGGATCTGGAGGATCTGGAATATGTGCTGGGAAGCCTGAAACTTCTGGGCTCCAAGGGAACCACCGGAACTCAGGCCAGCTTTCTGGAGCTTTTTGACGGGGATCAGGAGACCATCGACCGTATTGACCCCATGATCGCGGAGAAAATGGGCTTTTCGGCCTGTTATCCCGTTTCCGGGCAGACCTATTCCCGGAAAGTAGATACAAGGGTGCTGAATGTTCTGGCCGGGATCGCGGCCAGCGCCCACAAGATGTCCAACGACATCCGTCTTCTGCAACACCTGAAGGAAGTAGAGGAGCCCTTTGAAAAGTCTCAGATCGGATCCTCTGCCATGGCCTACAAGAGAAACCCCATGCGCAGCGAGCGCATTGCCTCTCTTTCCCGCTATGTGATGGTGGACGCGCTGAATCCGGCCATCACCTCGGCTACCCAGTGGTTTGAGCGCACTCTGGACGACTCGGCTAACAAACGCCTTTCCATTCCGGAGGGATTTCTGGCGGTGGACGGCATTCTGGATCTGTGCCTGAATGTGGTGGACGGACTGGTGGTTTATCCGAAGGTAATTGAGAAGCGCCTTCTGGCAGAGCTGCCTTTTATGGCCACGGAGAACATTATGATGGACGCGGTGAAGGCCGGCGGGGACCGGCAGGAGCTGCATGAGCGCATCCGGGAGCTTTCCATGGAGGCCGGGCGAAGGGTAAAGGCAGAGGGGAAGGACAACAACCTTCTGGAGCTGATCGCGGCGGATCCGGCCTTTAACCTGACCCTGGAAGAACTGCAGGAGACCATGGATCCGGCCCGATACACAGGCCGGGCGAAGGAACAGACGGAAACCTTCCTGAAAAAGGTGGTTCAGCCGGTGCTGGATTCCCATAAGGAGCTTCTGGGCATGAAGGCAGAGATTCATGTCTGACGGACCGGTGCACGATTTCGAGGAGAAAGAATATGGTTATACTCATTGTCGTACTTGTCATTATCCTGGCACTTGCGGCCTGGCTGATCTCCACCTACAACGGGTTCATACGGCTGCGGAATAAAAGTGAGGAGGCGTTTTCCGCCATGGACGTCTCCCTGAAAAAGCGCTACGACCTGATTCCCAACCTGGTGGAGACTGTAAAGGGTTATGCGAAGCATGAGAGCCAGACCCTGGAGGCGGTGATCGCGGCCCGGAATCAGGCGGTGAAAGCTTCCTCCCCGGAGGAAAAAATCGTCCGGGATACAGCCCTCTCCGGCTCTCTGAAGTCTCTGTTTGCCCTGGCGGAGGGATATCCGGATCTGAAGGCAAACCAGAGCTTTGTCAGTCTGCAGGAGCAGCTGGCCAGAGTGGAGGAGGAGATTGCGGGCTCCCGGCGCTATTACAACGGCGTGGTGAACAAATATAACACAAAGACGGAGGTCTTTCCCGGAAATCTACTGGCGGGGATGTTCGGATTTCGCAGGAAACCGCTGTACGAGGTGAACTCTGAGGCGGAGAGAGAAAATGTAAAGGTTTCCTTCTGATTCCCGGAAAAGCCCGCGGCCGCGCTCGGGTTTTACCGGGGCGCCGTTCCCACAGGGAGGACCCCATATGAAAAAAAGAACGTTTTTTATCTGTACTGTCCTTCTGGTTCTGTTTCTTGGCCTGTTTGTGGCGGGGGCCATGGACAGTGATACCGATACAGACGCGGAGACAGAATATGACACCGGTATGGAGACGGAGGATTATCAGGTCTCGGTCGTCCTGTCTGAGGATGGAAGTTATCAGGTGACAGAGACCATTTCGGTGAATATGCTTTCTCCCCGCCACGGGATTTACCGGTACCTTACGGTAAAGGGAGCCCTCAGTGCCTATAATGAGGACGGGGAGGTGGAAAATCTTCCCTATTACGTGGAAGTGACGGATGTGAAGGCAAATGTTCCCCTGGAGACCTACACAGAGGACAACGCGTTTGTCATGAAGCTGGGGGATGAGGATGCGACGGTTTCCGGGGAGATGACCTATGTGCTGGAATACTGCTTCAACCCGGAATTTCAGAGCGGGGACCTGGAAATCCCTGTATATTATAACCTTTTCCCCTCGGACTGGGGCAATGTGATTCCGGTGGGCAGTCAGTTTTCCTTCACATTTCCGGAGACCACCGGCCAGGTGGACGTGGAATCCGCGGGAGGGGCGGACCCGGAGGAGGAATCCGCACAGGGAGGAACGAACCCCGGAGATTCGGATCTGGCGGAGCTTTACTACGGTCCCTACGGGTCCACGGCAGACGCCGGAGAAATCCTCTCTCTGACCTGGGAGGGGAATACGCTGACCGGAGTCCTCACCCGGGAACTGGAACCGGGAAATGGCCTGACCCTGTTTTCCTCCTCAGAAAACGGGTTTATCACCGGCGTATCCGTGATTTTTCGCTGGGATGGGGCGGTTCTGGCGGGAAGCCTTTGCGTTCTGGCACTGATTCTGCTTCTTTTCTTCCGCTTCGGAAGGGACGAGGAGATCATTCCCTCTGTGCAGTTTCAGCCCCCGGAGGGGCTGGACAGCGCGGCTGTGGGCTACATTGTGGATGACGAGGCGGACAGCCGGGATATTTTATCCCTGATTCTGTACTGGGCGGACAAGGGATATCTGACCATCGAAGAGAAAAAGAAAAACCAGCTCTGGTTTCACAAAACGGACAGACCTCTGCCCAAGGACGCCCCGAAATACGAAAGAATATTTTTCAACAAAATCTTTGAAAAAGGGGAGGATGTCTCCCTGAAAAGTCTGAAATACAGACTTTCGGATACCATCACCGCGTCCTCCGCCTCTCTGAAGGCATGGATGGGGGAAAAGGGAGGTCTGTATGTCCGGAGTTCCCGGATTCTGCGCCTTCTCTGCGCGTTTCTCGCCGTGGTGCCCATGGCTGCGCTGGCCGGGCTGACCACCCTGTATGGTTCGGCGGAGGAACTGCAGCAGATCGGTCTGTTCCTTGCAGTGGGAATTCTGTTTGCGGGCATCCTGGTTTTAAGCCGGGCGGCAGACCGCCGGTACTTTGGACGCGCAGGGGAGACGGGGCGCCTGTTTGCCTTTGGAATTCTGCTTGTGGCAGGAGCTGTGACTGCTTTTTCCGTGTCTTCCGTAATTCTGATTCAGAGAGGACAGGCCTTTGCTTTCTGGTTCTGTCTGGCGGTCGTAATGGGGAGCAGTGTTCCGGGGGCGGTTGTCACCGCCTTCATGAAAAAACGCACCTCCATCTGCGTCCAGTGGACAGGAAAGCTGGCCGGACTTCGGGATTTTATTGAAACCGCGGAGCTGGACCGCATGGAAGCTCTGGCGGAGGAGAATCCCCAGTGGTTCTGGAATGTTCTCCCCTACGCCTATGTGATGGGGCTTTCCGATGTGTTTGCCAGGAGGATGGAAGGACTGGCCGTTCCGGCCCCGGACTGGTATATATGCGATGATCCGGCTTACCGGACATGGAATGTAATTTATTTTAACCGGGTTCTGATGCACAATATGGAGACCATGAAGCGGACCATGACCGCTGTGGAGCCGTCTAAGGCCGGCTCCGGAGGGCATGGCGGCGGAGGCGGAGGTACGAGCTTTGGCGGCGGGGGCGGCTTTTCCGGAGGCGGCTTCGGAGGCGGCGGAGGCAGAAGCTGGTAGAACCAATGATACAACACACAAGGAGGTATACAAGACTATGGTAAAGGCAATTGTAGGCGCGAACTGGGGAGACGAGGGAAAAGGGAAAATCACCGATATGCTCGCCCGGGAGGCGGATATTATTGTAAGATTTCAGGGAGGCGCCAACGCGGGGCACACCATCGTAAACGACTACGGGAAATTTGCCCTCCACACCCTGCCCTCCGGTGTGTTTTACAGCCACACCACCAGTGTGATCGGAAACGGCGTGGCCCTGAACATCCCTGTATTTTTTAAGGAATACAACCAGATTATCAGCCGGGGGGTTCCCGCGCCGAAGATTAAAATTTCTGATCGGGCCCAGATGGTGATGCCTTATCACATTCTCTTTGACCAGTATGAGGAGGAGCGCCTGGGGGGGAAATCCTTCGGTTCCACCAAATCCGGCATCGCGCCTTTTTATTCCGACAAATACGCAAAAACCGGCTTCCAGGTCAGCGAGCTTTTTGATGAGACAGCCCTGAAGGAAAAGGTGGTCCGCACCTGTGAGACCAAAAATGTAACCCTGGAGCACCTGTATCATAAGCCGCTCCTGGATCCGGAGGAGATTTTCGCGGAGCTTATGGAATACAGAAAAATGGTGGAGCCTTATGTGTGCGATGTATCCCTCTATCTGTGGAACGCGCTGAAGGAAGGAAAGGAGATTCTTCTGGAAGGACAGCTGGGCTCACTGAAGGATCCGGATCACGGGATTTATCCCATGGTGACCTCCTCCTCCACCCTGGCGGCCTACGGCGCCATCGGCGCGGGGATTCCGCCCTACGAAATCCGGAAAATCATCACTGTGTGCAAGGCTTATTCAAGCGCTGTGGGCGCGGGCGCCTTTGTATCCGAGATTTTCGGAGACGAGGCGGACGAGCTGCGCAGGCGGGGCGGCGACGGCGGCGAGTACGGGGCGACCACCGGCCGTCCGAGGAGAATGGGCTGGTTTGACTGTGTGGCGTCCAAATACGGCTGCCGCATTCAGGGAACCACCGACGTGGCCTTTACGGTTCTGGATGTGCTGGGCTACCTGGATGAGATTCCGGTCTGCGTGGGTTATGAGATTGACGGAGAGGTGACCACCGATTTCCCCACCACCGGAAAGCTTGAGAAGGCGAAGCCGGTTCTGGAGACACTGCCCGGCTGGAAAACCGATATCCGCGGCATCCGGAAATATGAGGATCTCCCGGAGAACTGCCGGAATTATGTGGAATTCGTGGAAAAGCAGATCGGCTTCCCCATCACCATGATTTCCAACGGGCCGGGAAGAAATGATATCATTTACCGACAGGCGTGACATCATCCATAGATAAGAATGAAGGTAATAGGGTTTTATGAAGAATTTTAAACGTGTGGCGGCGCTGGTGGCCGTGGCGGTGATCCTGATCGTTTTCTGCCTGCCCATGATTTTTGCCTTCGGGGACGGAGAGCAGTCCCGGGGGGTGTTTATGGCGGCGCTGTTTGCGGCCCTGATGGTGCCCATTCTGATTTACGCCATGCTGATGGTTTACAAAATGCTGGAAGGGAGACAGAAAAAGGTGGAAGGAGAGATCCGGAATCTTATTTTTGACATCGGAAATGTTCTGGTGGATTTTGACTGGGAGGGTTATCTGAAATCCTATGGTTTTCCGGAGGAAAAATATGAAAAAATCGCCGACGCGGTTTTTCGCAGCGAAACCTGGAACCTGCGGGATCAGGGCCTGAAAAAAGAAGAGGAGTACATCCAGGATTTTATCGCGGCCGCGCCGGAATATGCCCGGGAGATCCGGGAGGTGGTGGAAGGCTCTTTTGCCACCATCCGGAAGAGAGACTACACGGACACCTGGCTTCGGTATCTGAAGAATCAGGGCTATCGTCTCTATGCCCTCTCCAATTACAGTCAGTATATGTATGAGCACACCCTGAAAGAGCTGTCTTTTTTAAAGGAGATGGACGGCGTCCTTCTTTCCTGGGAGATCCAGGATATCAAGCCCCATGCCAGCTTTTACCAGGCGCTGCTCACCCGCTGTGGCCTGAAGGCCGAAGAGAGCGTTTTCCTGGATGACCGGGAGGACAACTGCCAGGCCGCCGAGAGACAGGGCATTCACGCCATTGTATTTGAAAATCTGAAGCAGGCGGCCGGGGAGCTGGAGAAGCTGGGCGTAAAGTAGAGGCCTTAAGAGCACCGGAAAAATATTTTTTGACGTTCATCCCCAGAAGTGATATACTGATAAATTGAGATGACTATTCTGGAAAAGAGGAAACAAGCATGAGTGAAAAGACAATTCTGGAGCAGTGGCGCGGGGTCGCCTACAACCAAAACGCGGACCGGAACAAGCTGCAGCAGTTCTGGGCAAACTATTTTAATATCGAGAAGAGCATATATGAGCAGCTGTTGGAAAATCCGGACGAGCCGGTGACCGGAACCGTGCGGGAGCTTGCGGAGAAGTATGGCCAGAGTGTGATGACCATGGTGGGCTTTCTGGACGGAATCAACGACAGCCTTCTGGTGAAGAATCCCATCGAGACCATGGATGAGGATACGACGGTTTCCCTGGCCTTTGACAGGGAGCTTCTGTACAAGAATATGGTGGACGCCAGGGCGGACTGGCTGTATGAGCTGCCTCAGTGGGACCGCATTTTTACCCCGGAGAAGAAAAAGGAGCTCTACCTGGAGCAGAAGAAATCCGGGACCATAGTCAAGCCTCATAAGATCGGCCGGAACGATCCCTGTCCCTGCGGAAGCGGAAAGAAATATAAATTCTGCTGCGGACGCTGAGAAAGGCCGGAAATAACCCGGGAACGGCCGGCTGTGAAGAGGAGCGAACGGCACGTCCGGCCGGACATTTTTTCCTTGACAGGAAGGGCAAAATGATATAAGATGGATGAAGGCAAGGGGGTCTGAGTTTATTCAGTGCCCCTTTTTTGTTTTACGGGATATTTCGATTTTTACATACAGGGCCCTGCGGCCGGAAAGAGAGTGAAACATGATCAAACTGGAAAACGTCAACAAATATTTCGGCGACCTGCACGTTCTCAAGGATGTGAATCTTGAGGTGAAGGAAGGCGAAAAGCTGGTCATCATCGGTCCCTCCGGTTCCGGAAAGTCCACGACCGTGCGCTGCATGAATTTTCTGGAGCCGCCTACCAGCGGCCACGTTTATATCGACGGCCAGGAGATTACAAACAAAAATAAGACAAAGATTGTACGGGAGTCCATGTCCATGGTATTCCAGTCCTTCAATCTGTATCCCCACATGACGGTGCTGAAAAACCTCACCCTGGCGCCTGTAAAGCTTCATCACAAGAGCAGGGCGGAGGCGGAGAAGCTGGCCTACCACTATCTGGATGTGGTGGGTCTGACCGACAAGGCCCATGTGTATCCTACCACCCTTTCCGGCGGTCAGCAGCAGAGAATCGCCATTGCCCGTGCCCTGTGCGCCCAGACGAAGATCATCCTTTTTGACGAGCCCACCTCGGCCCTGGATCCGGAGACCATCCAGGAGGTGCTGGATGTGATGATTAAGCTGGCCCATGAGAAAATCACCATGGTGGTGGTTACCCATGAGATGGGTTTTGCCAGACAGGTGGCAGACCGGGTGGTATTTATGGCCGACGGACAGATCATCGAGGAGGGAACCCCGGAGCATTTCTTTGAGCATCCGGAGAACGAGCGTGTGAAGCAGTTCCTGGGGAAGATTATCCGGAAATAACAGACTGGATCGTGGAAGCGGGCAGGTCATACCGGCATTTTCGGGCCATCCTCCGGGAAAAGGCCCTGAAAATAGAGTAGCAGGTTAATTCAGAATGTAAAAAGCAGGAGGATGAATGATGAAAACAAAGAAAATGATCGCACTGGGACTGGCTTTTACCGCCGCGCTGACGATGTGTGCAGCCCCCGTATTCGCGGAGGAGAGCGAGGAGACAGAGGAAACACTTGAAATCACCGAAGACATTCAGGAAATCATCGACCGGGGCGTGCTCCGCGTAGGCGTAAAGAACGCGGTTGTGGGCTTTGGCTATGAGGATACCCTTACCGGCGAATACTCCGGAATGGAAATCGATCTGGCGAACCTGATTGCCGAGGAACTGGGTGTGGAGACCGAGTTTACCACTGTTACCGCGGCTACCAGAACCGAGCTTCTGGACTCCGGCGACATCGACTGTGTGCTGGCCACCTTCACCATCACCGATGAGAGAAAAGAGAGCTGGGATTTCTCCACTCCCTATTATACAGACTATGTAACCGTTCTTGTGGAGGATTCCAGTGAGATCACAACTCTGGAAGACCTTGTGGACAAGACCGTAGGCGTTTCCTCCGGTTCCACCTCCGCCAGCTCTCTGGTTGAGGCCATGATCGAGGCAGGAGTTCTGGACGGCGAAGGATACGACGCAGATTCCTTTGATCCCTCTCTGTGGACCGACGGCATCTCCTTCCAGCAGTATGACGACTATCCCACCATCTCCACCGCCCTCAGCGCAGGAGAAGTGGATGCTTTCTGTGTAGACAAATCCATCCTGGCTATCTATAAGACCGAGGGCCGTTCCTATGTGGACGCAGAATTTGCTCCCCAGGAGTACGGCGTAGCCACCACCAAGGATTCCGGACTCTCCGCCTATGTGGACACACTGATCAACCGCTGGCTGGAGGATGGCACCATCGACGGCTTTATTGAGGAATACGATCTGGACTAAGCCGCAAATCGTAAATCGGGAGGAATAAAATGGCAGGTGTTTTTTCAAAATCAGCGTGGCTGAAGGTCTGGACCTACCGGGGGACTTTTCTGCACGGTCTTCTGACCACCGTGGAGACGGCCGTTCTTGCCATACTGCTGGCGATGATTCTCGGAATTATTTTCGGTCTGTTTGCCACCGGGAAGGTTCGGATTCTGAAGGCCATTGCACGTGTATACGTGG
Source organism: Clostridiales bacterium (assembly GCA_021203365.1). Lineage (GTDB taxonomy): Bacteria > Bacillota > Clostridia > Lachnospirales > Lachnospiraceae > Blautia_A. Next base: position 11,177 of record JAJQBI010000084.1, on the reverse strand, counting down.
AATTTATCCAGAATACGCCGGTGCTTCTGCAGATCTGTTTTCTGTACTATATACTAGCCTTTTCCGGCCACAGTATCGGAATCATTCCGGCAGGCATCATATCCCTGGGCATTTATCACGGGGCCTATATGGCGGAGGTCATCCGCGCGGGTATAGAGGCGGTTCCAAAGGGACAGTTTGAGGCGGCACAGTCACAGGGTTTTGGCTATATCGGACAGATGTACTATATTATTCTTCCCCAGAGTATCAAGATTATACTCCCGCCCATGGTCAATCAGGTAGTGAATCTGATCAAGAACACCTCCTGCCTGTACATCATCGGCGGGACGGACCTGATATCCATGACCTACAGCTTTGTCACCGGGGCGAAAACCGGCGGCGCCTACGGGCCGGCCTATCTGGTCAGCGGCGTCCTGTTCTTCGTCATCTGCTTCCCGCTCTCCAAGCTGGGAAGCACCTGGGAGGCAAGGCTGAAACAGAGAGATAAGCGCACAGGCGTGGCGGCCGGAGGCGACGGGAAGGGGGCGGACGCGGCATGAATACCTGGAAGGCAAGTCTGTCTATGCTGACAAACACTGCGATTCTGCAGTACATCATGAAAGGTGTGCTTTTTACCCTGATCATTTCCGTGATCGCCGTGGGCTTCGGAATCCTCATCGGATCTGTGCTGGCGCTGGTGCGCAACTACTGCAACAGCGGAAGGACGAAAATATTCCGCTGGCTGGCCACATTTTATATTGAAGTATTCCGGAACACTCCGCTGCTTCTGTGGATCTTTATCTGTCTGGTATTCTGTCCAACCCCGGCTTTTCTCAACCGGAAAATGTTCGGCCTGAATTCCGCGGCAGATGTGAAGCTTCTGTTTAAGGGAGCGGTAGCTCTGATCCTGTTTACCTCCTCCGTCATCGCGGAGATTGTCCGGGGTGGCCTGAACTCCGTGGACGAGGGACAGTTTGAGGCGGGACGTTCCCAGGGCTTTCATATGGTGCAGATCATGATCTACATTGTGCTGCCCCAGGCCTACCGGAATATTATCCCCACCCTGTTAAGCCAGGTCATCACCACCATCAAGGACTCTTCCTATCTGGCCAACGTGGCCGTGATCGAGCTGATGGCCAGGACCAAGCAGATCATGAGCTCCGCGAACCGCTACAACGGCACCGGCGTGATCAATGTATCCGATGTTTTTGTGCTGTTCGGCTTCGCGTTCGCGATTTATTTTGTAATTAACTTTACCCTGTCCTGCGTGGTGCGGCATATGCAGAAGCGCATGAAAAAGGTGAAGCGCCCCACAGATGTGGTGACCGTGGAACAGCAATAGCAGGGACCGGAGAGGAGAGTGTGAGATGGATCGCTATGTAGTGACAATTTCCCGGGAATTCGCTTCCCTGGGACGGACCATTGCACAGAATCTTTCCCAGAAGCTGGGGATCGAATTCTGGGACCGGGATATTGTGGAGTCCGCCGCCCGGCGGCTGGGTCACTCCGTATCCCTGATCAGCGACGAGGAGGAGGTGGCGAAAAATTCCTTCTTCCTGCGCAGAGAGTTTAAGATGAGTCTGACCACCTATAACATCAACGATGAGATTTTTGAGACGGAAAAGAACATTATCCTGGACGCCGCAAAGAGCGGCCCATGCATCATCGTGGGACGGTGCGGGGACTATATTCTGCGGGATTTTCCCAATCATCTCTCCGTGTATATCTACGCGCCCTATGAACAGCGGCTGAAAAACTGTGTGGAGACACTGGAGATGGATGAGAAGACGGCCCGGAAGCGCATCCGGGAGGTAGACATGGCCCGGACCTATTACCAGAGGAAATACTGCCCGGGAATCCGCTCGCCCAAGGACAGCAGCCATATGATGATCGACAGCTCTGTCTTCGGCGTGGAGGGCGCCGCGGATCTCATTGCCCAGGCACTGCATGTGCGCTTTGGGGTGTGAGACGGATTACAGAATGTGAGAAGATTTTGGCGGCCGGAAGCCGCATACCTGGAAGAGTATGCGATTCCGGCCGCTTTTTTTCGCGCTTTACAGTGCTGTGGTTCCATGATAAAATAATACAGGAAAAAAGGCCTGAATGATTCGATCGTTGAAATGGAGGACACAATTTATGTGTGGTATTGTTGGATTTACAGGACAGGAACAGGCGGCGCCGATTCTTCTGGATGGGCTTGCGAAGCTGGAATACAGAGGATACGACTCGGCCGGGCTGGCTGTCCGGGACGGAGATAAAGAGGTTCAGATCGTAAAGGCCAAGGGCCGTCTGAAGATTCTGGCGGAAAAAACCAACGACGGCCAGAGCCTGGCCGGGACCTGCGGCATCGGTCACACACGCTGGGCCACCCATGGGGAGTCCAATGAGACCAACGCCCATCCCCACCACTCAGACGATGGGAACGTGGTGGCGGTACACAACGGAATTATCGAGAATTACCAGGAGCTGAAGGAAAAGCTGATCCGGAACGGCTATCAGTTCTATTCCCAGACTGATACAGAGGTCCTGACCAAGCTGGTGGATTATTATTACAGGAAATACAAGGTGGGCCCCATCGATGCCCTGGCCAAGACCATGGTGCGTGTGCGGGGTTCCTACGCCCTGGCCGTCATGTTCCGGGATTTCCCCGGGGAAATCTACGTGGCCCGGAAGGACAGTCCCATGATCATCAGCGTGAATGAGGATTCCGCCTGGCTGGCCTCGGACGTGCCTGCCATTCTGAAGTATTCCCGGGAGGTCTACTACATTGACAATCTGGAGATGGCCCGCCTGGCCAGGGGCGAGGTGACCTTTTTCAACCTGGACGGGGACACGGTGGAAAAGAAGAGCAAGGAGATCACCTGGGACGCGGAGGAGGCGGAAAAAGGCGGCTTCCAGCATTTTATGATGAAGGAGATCCACGAGCAGCCCAAGGCCGTCGCGGATACCCTCCACTCTTTTTTGAATGAGGAAGGGGAGATCGACCTGGGAAGAGCCGGACTCACCCGGGAGGAGATGGAGAATTATTCCCAGATCACCATTGTGGCCTGCGGATCGGCCTACCATGTGGGGGTGGCGGCTCAGTATGTCATCGAGGACCTGGCCAGAATTCCCGTACGTGTGGAGCTGGCCTCGGAATTCCGCTACCGGAAGCCCCTTCTGGATCCAAACGCCCTGGTGATCGTCATCAGCCAGTCCGGAGAGACCGCGGACACCCTGGCCGCCCTGCGGGAAGCCAGAGGGATGGGCATTCCGGTTCTGGCCATTGTCAATGTCTTTGGCAGCTCCATCGCCCGGGAGGCGGACAAGGTTCTGTACACCCAGGCCGGCCCGGAGATTTCGGTGGCCACTACCAAGGCCTACAGTTCTCAGCTGGTGGCGGCCTATCTGGTTGCGCTGCAGTTCGCTCTGGTAAGAGGGGAGCTCTCCCGGGAGAAATACATCCAACTGATCGGGGAGCTGGAGACCATTCCGGAGAAAATCAACCGGATTCTGGAAGACAAGGACCGTCTGCAGTGGTTTGCCGCGAAATTTGTCAACGCCAGGGACATCTTTTTCATCGGGAGAGGACTGGACTACGGCATCTGCATGGAAGGCAGCCTGAAGATGAAGGAGATCAGCTATGTGCACTCCGAGGCCTATGCGGCCGGAGAGCTGAAGCACGGCACCATCAGCCTGATCGAGAAAGGCACCCTAGTGATCGGCGTTCTGACCCAGCCGGAGCTTTATGAGAAAACCGTAAGCAATATGGTGGAATGCCACAGCCGCGGCGCCTACCTGATGGGGCTGACCAGCTACGGGAAATATGAGACAGAGGACACCGCGGATTTTGTGGTGTACATCCCCAGGATTGACAGCCATTTTACCGCCAGCCTGGCGGTGGTTCCCCTGCAGCTCCTTGGCTATTATGTCAGCGTGGGCCGCGGTCTGGACGTGGACAAGCCCAGGAACCTGGCGAAGAGCGTGACGGTGGAGTAGACGCAGGGAGTTGTTCCGGCATTTTTGGCGGCCGTGTTGTGCCGGATTTTTCTCAGGGGGTGTTCATACTTATGGGACTCTATTTAAACCCTGGAAACGGGGGCTTTCAGACAATATTAAATGGAATTTATGTGGATAAAACCGGCCTGATCGGTTATGTAAATCAGACGATCGATACCCCTCAGAAGCTCACAAGCTTCAGCCGTCCCAGGCGTTTTGGAAAATCCTTTGCCGCGAAGATGCTCTGTGCCTATTATGATAAGAGCTGTGACTCGCGTTCGCTTTTTGAGGGACTGGAAATATCGGGGAAGGATTCATTTGATAAGTATCTTAACAAATATGACGTGATTTACCTGGATATTACCTGGTTTGTTTCAGTCACGGAGGATATGGATCATATTGTTCAGGATATACAGACCAGTGTGATTTCTGAATTAAGGGAAAAGTTTCCGGATTATGTCCGTGCCGGTGACCGATCTCTGCCCCGTGTACTTGCAAATATTTGCGGTAATACGAAAGAGAAATTTGTCATTATTATAGACGAATGGGATGCGCTTTTCCGTGAAGCGAAAAACGATGCGGCACTTCAGAAAGAATATGTGCAGCTTTTGCGGGGCCTTTTTAAGGGCGGAGTTGCGACAGATGAGACGATTGCGGCCGCATATATGACGGGTATTCTTCCAATCAAAAAATATGGGACGGAATCTGCACTGACTGATTTTATGGAATTTACCATGGCGGATCCGCTGATTTTGTCCAGATATGCAGGTTTTACGGAAACAGAGGTGACCGCGCTCTGTGACAGATTCGGCGTGGATTTTGATGAAATGAAACAGTGGTATGACGGGTATTCGTTTGATGATCTGAAATCCGTTTACAGCCCCAGTTCCGTTATGAAGGCCGTGCAATTTCACAGATTTAAGAATTACTGGACACAGACGGAAACGTTTGAAAGTCTGAAGGAATATATCAGCATGGACTATGACGGGTTGAGAAACGCGGTTATTGAAATGCTTGGAGGCAGGCCGACAGCCATAAGAATCAGCACGTTTCAGAATGATCTGGTTTCCTTCAGGAATCGAAACGATGTACTGACTCTTCTGATCCATCTGGGCTATCTTGCCTACGATTCAGAAAAAAGAGAGGTTTACATTCCAAATCTGGAGGTGGCGGAAGCATTTGAGGACGCGGTGAGTAATGAAGGCTGGGGGATCGTCGGCAGAGCTGTGGCAGATTCGGAAAGGCTGCTGGAGGCAACCCTCCGGGAGGATGAAAACACAGTGGCGGAAGCGCTGGAAGCCATTCACGAGTCTGTGGCTTCTGTGCTTCAGTATAATAATGAAGCTTCCCTGAGCTGTGCAATTACAATCGCTTATTATACGGCAAAGCGTTATTACAGCATTGTTCGGGAGTTTCCCGCGGGGAAAGGCTTTGCGGATCTCGCTTTTATTCCCAGAAAGGGAGTTGAAAAGCCTGCAATGATTGTCGAATTAAAATACGACATGGATGCAGACACCGCAATCCGGCAGATTCATGACAAACGGTATGACGGAGTGCTGAAAGACTGCTTCGGGAGTCTGCTGCTGGTGGGAATCAATTATGAAAAGGGCGCAAAGGGGGAGGAAGCGAAGAGACACAGCTGTGTGATCGAAAAGATATAGAAATCAGATGATTTTCCGGAAAGAGTGAAACAGAGGGGCCTGGCTCCTCTGTTTTTTTGGCGGCTGTGGCAGGCGCCGACAGCGTTGCCCTGCGAAGAGATTCTACAATCCGGAAGGAAAAAAAGAATTTCGTCACATTTTTAGAGATAAGTGTAAAAATTGCCGTTGTTTTGGACATTTCTCGTTCTTTACAGTCTTAAAAATCGGTGTTATAATCAATTTGGTCTGTAAGTGGGCCCTCAGGGCCTGTCCGGACCGGATGAAGAAGATTTCCTGAAAAATTCCCTGAATTCTGAATCGTCGCTTCGTCGCGTTCAGAATTCCCGGATGTTATAGCGCTGTTGTGGGAGTCTGCCTGTATGAAGGCGGAATGGCGAAGCATACCCTGAAAGGCCCGCGGAGCCAGGATGGAGACAGCGCCGTAGCGGAAACTTTGGGACATAAGATTTCAAACGATGTGGTTACAAATCGGACAGATTCTTTGTATGGCTGTAAATTGCATACAAAGGGTCTGTCCGATTGCAGCTGCACAATAAAGTTCAACAAGAAGAGGAAGGGCAATGTACGAAAAAAGCACATATCGCTGGTATAAGCACTGGGATTTTACACTGCTTGATATGGTCTGCATGGAACTGGCTTTCTGGCTGGCGGTTCTGGTAAAAGCCGGCGGTTCCCTTTCCTGGGGGAGTATGATCTACGGCCGGATTTCAGTGGCTCTGATTGCCCTGAATGTTTTTGTTGTATTTTTTAATGAAAGTTATAAAGGAATTCTGAAGCGCGGTCATCAGGCGGAATTGTGAAAAAGCCTGATCCATGTATTTTACGTGGTAGCCGTGCTGTTGTTTTATATGTTTATGACGGAGGATATCCGCGGATATTCCCGTCTCACATTCCTTCTTTTCGGAGTGTTTTATTTTGCCCTGACGTATGCCGGGCGATGCCTTCTGAAAAACGTTCTCATGTACAGGGGAAAATCCAACCAGGGAAATCATTCCCTGGTCATTCTTTCCAGTGAAAACCTGGCCCAGGCCAGGAAGTGGTTTCCAACATCCGGAAAAACAACTTTGGAGAGTACCGGATCAGCGGAATCGCCATTTTGGACAGAGATCTCACCGGGCAAAGGATCGAGGAAATTCCGGTGGTGGCGAATCGGGAGGATGTGCTGCACTTCCTGAAGGAAAACTGGGTGGATGAGGTTTTTATCCATGTTCCGGAGGACATGAAAATCCCCCAGGGTCTGGTGGATGGCTGCATGGAGATGGGGATCACCATTCATCTGTGGATGGCGGACACGGCTGCCCAGGGTGTGGGCATGAACCAGACCGTAGAAAAAATCGGAAACTATACAGTGCTGACCAAATCAGTCCGGATGATCACCGCCCGGCAGAGGATTACCAAGCGGGGGATGGATATTCTGGGCGGGCTTGTGGGAATCCTGCTCACCGGGATCGCCTTTCTTTTTGTCGCCCCGGCCATCTACATAAAATCCCGGGGTCCTGTGTTTTTTTCCCAGACCCGGATCGGCCTGAACGGAAAACCCTTCAAGATCTACAAATTCCGCTCCATGTACATGGATGCAGAGGAACGAAAGAAGGAGCTTCTGACGCAGAACCAGGTGCAGGACGGCATGATGTTTAAAATAGATGACGATCCGCGCATCATCAAGGGAATCGGCTCCTTTATCCGCCGGACCTCCATCGACGAGCTGCCTCAGTTCTGGAATGTGCTCAAAGGCGACATGAGCCTGGTGGGCACCCGCCCGCCCACGGTGGATGAATGGGAAAAATACGAACTCCGACACCGCAAGCGTCTGGCCATTAAGCCGGGAATCACCGGTATGTGGCAGGTCAGCGGAAGAACGAAAATAAATGATTTCGAACAGGTGGTGGCGCTTGATACAAAATACATTCTGGAATGGTCTCTCTGGCTGGATATAAAAATACTGTTTAAGACGATCCTCGTTGTCCTGAAAAGGGACGGAGCGGTGTGAGAATGGGGCTGAGAAAAGAGACGGAGGGAATGGAGAGTTCTTGAGAAGGTGTCAGAAAGAAAAATAAAAACTTGAGATTCAACAATTAAATGGAATTCGGAAAAGTGGGAGCCTTGAGGGGTTCTTATTTTAGTGCCATAAAAGTGTAGCTGTCAGGGAGGCATTGAGCCTGACAGCTGCACTTATTTTTGTGGTTTAAACTGTTGCGGGCATGATTTGTCAGGCGGAAGTTGTAATGGTGTTTTCGGTTTTTATGCCATATTAAGAGCTGAAGCTTTACTCTGAATCTCTATGATATTTTCTTCAAGATAGGAAAAACTGTATGGCATTTTTTCTGGAGCGGATACCAAAGGACTCAGTGACAAGCTGCAGGTTACTGTCATGAAGCGCAGAGAGTTGATTGACCGTTCAAATAGTATCTTCGGTAGAGGTAGCAACTGAACGGAGGAAAAACTTACCCCGTCGCTCGTAGTTGTCTGTTTGACTGACTTCAGATATGCGTGCACTGGATAGCGCTATATTAGTGACCACTTTTTGCACATATTTTTCTCGGCAAGGGGAAAAGCAGAAATAGTGACAGGGCATTAGGCTGGGACAGTGCTCACTTTTTGCACACTGGCGTAGGTGCTATTAGAACAAAAAATATTTACACTTTTTTCTCGATTTTAGTTTGTAAGGAATAGACAAAAACGGGGTAGATGTTTTGTAAGGATTGCACAATATGAGTGCAAGAGATGAAGTTGAGAGAAACGACTGTGGACATTCACAGTTTGATATATAGAAAGACAGCTGTGGTAATTGCCACAGGAATTCATACGAGGAGATAGAACAATGAGTGGACTGAATATTGCGGTTGCGGGTACTGGTGATGGAGATATAATAGGGACAACCACGAAGAAGCCTTTATTTACAAGGATTTCTGGCTTGGCTTAGTCTCCTTGGAATATAATTTTTATGCTGAGATTGAGCAAGTCGAAAATCTGAGTAGATGAAGCGGTTGGCTTCTGGCTGCTCTGTTTTGACCCAATCGAACGAGCGTAAAAATTGAAGAAGGAGGTTGAGACAAGCCTGCAGCGGAATGGCGGAGGTCATTCTACTACAGGCTTATTGTCGTGTAACCGATACTTGGGGGCGAGGACAATTTTGATATGTACATATTTTGTTCGGAGAAGGATATGGAACTGTTCACTATCGTAGAAATTGAGAGGAGTTATGTTAAAAGATGAAAACTGAAAAGGATGCTCCCCTTAAGATAGCAATGTTGGGGCATAAGACGGTTCCCGCGATGGATAGCTCCAGAGGAGGCATAGAAGTCGTCGTTGAGGAACTGGCACCGCGACTGGTTGATATGGGATGTGAAGTGACCTGTTATAACCGAACAGGCTGCGATAATGGAGGGTTGTCAGAATACAAGGGAGTTAGGCTGAAACCGGTGTTCACACTACATCGGAAAGGGCTTGCAGCGATGTCGTCATCGCTATGGGCGACAATCAAAGCTACCTTCGGCGGCTATGATGTGATCCACTATCACGCAGAAGGGCCGTGTTTCTGGATGTGGTTCCCACGCGCTCTTGGAAGAAGATGTGTATGTACGATTCATGGTGTCCTATTTGATAGTAGATTAAAGAAAAACTCATATTTTCCTATGCAATGGGCTGTTAGTGGGACTTAGAGAGTAAAATTTGACCCAAGTTTTTACTCTAGTAGGATATGAGGGTGTCACTTATAGGTAAATTGTAAAGCCTCCTCGTACTGAGGAGGAACCGCCGCATAAACCTGAGTATTTATTAAAAGGACCTGACGTGCAGCCAGGAAGACTACACGAGAGGACCTTGTAATAAGCACTCAGGAGGGTGCTTAGATGAAAATGGAATATTAGTCACGTATCCTCACGAAGAATCTTCAGGTATTGCTCGTAAGAATAGACTCTTGCTTTCGTTCCTTTTGTGTTCTCCAGAAGAATACCCAGACGGCAAAAGTCCGCGACATATCTGGCGACAGTATTGTATGCCATATTAAGAGCGGCAGCGGTTTTCTGAATTTCTATGATAGGATTTTGCTCAAGATATGAAAAAAGCTGCATGGCGTTTTTCCTGGAGCGGGTTCCAAAGGAATCAGTGACAAGCTGATGGTTGCTGTCGTGAAGCGTAGATAGTTGATCGACTGTTCGAATGGCATCTTCGGCAGAAGCAGCAACTGCACGGAGGAAAAACTTGACCCACTGCTCGTAGTCGCCCGTTCTCCTGACCTCAGACATGCGATCATAGTACTCAACACGATTCTGTTTGAGATACCAGGAGAGATACAGTGCAGGTGAAGAAAGCACATGGTTCTCCATCAGGTAGAGGGTGATAATCAACCGCCCGATTCGACCATTTCCGTCCAGGAATGGATGGATTGTCTCGAACTGGTAATGAATCAATGCAATACGGATTAGATGGTCTATGGAGTCTTCCGCATTGATGAACTTTTCCAGGTCAGACATAGATTCAATCATATCCTGTGGGTTTGGCGGGATATAGCGGGCGTTTTTCAAGGTGCTGCCCTGGCCGCCGATCCAGTTTTGAGAGTAGCGAAACTCACCAGGATTTTTCTCCTGACCACGAACGTTCTCCATCAAGACAGCGTGTGTTTCGCGGATCAGTCGATTGCACAGCGGCAGAGACTGAAGGCGATTTACGGCAAAATCAACAGCGTGAATGTAATTGACGACATCAGCTACATCACGATTCGCATTCTCTTCTAACAATGGGTCGAGAATATCATCTAAGGTAGCCTGTGTGCCCTCAATCTGCGACGAGAGCAGAGCTTCTTTCCGAACATACATAGACACAAAGAGCTGCATATTGGGTATGCGTTTTGTGAGTCCATCCAGAAGAGTGAGCTGGCTGTGAGCAGAAATCAAAAGCTGCGTCATTTCCTCATCGATGTTTATTGGAGGGATCGGAGGAAGCGAGGCGGGGAGAAATGACTGGTAAGCCATGTCCCCGGACAGGTTTGTAACAAATTTTCCGGCACGGATTTTATTTTCCATTTAGGAACCAACCTTTCTGTGAGTTTGAAATCACCGATTTAATTTTAACCGAGCTATTTCAGAAAGTCAAGAGAATTTGAAATATAGAGAACCGACGATTTCAAACTCGAGCAAAAAACAGAAATAGCAAGGATGAAACAGGACAGCAGTTTTCAATTTCACGCAAAGAAGAAATGTGTACATCTGAGGATTTATTAAAAGATCCTGACATGCAGTCAGGAAGACCACACGGGAGAACCTTGTAATAAACTTCCAGATGAGATGTATGCGGATATAAAAGAGGGGTTATGTTGAGTTATGAAAAGGGAGAAAAACACACCTCTAAAAATTGCAATGCTGGGGCACAAGACGGTTCCGGCAATGGACAGCAGCAGAGGCGGCATCGAAGTTGTGGTAGAGGAGTTGGCACATCGTTTGGTAGAGATGGGCTGCGAGGTCACCTGCTACAACCGGACGGGCTGTGATAACGGAGGACTGACAGAGTACAAGGGTGTGAAGCTGAAACCAGTGCCGACGTTTAAGCGGAAGGGACTGG